>JAVFAS010000001.1:0-5788 GCA_034002405.1 Bacteroidota bacterium
CCTTCAATCCCTCGACCGTACTCCGTTTCAGCCTGCCCGAGGCCTCGGTCGTGACCCTGCGCGTCCATGACATGCTCGGTCGCGAAGTGGCCACGCTGCTGCGCGGCAGCCAGCGCGATGCGGGTCAGCACGAGGCCATCTTCGACGGTACGGGACTTGTTTCCGGCGTGTACTCCTGCACGATCGACGCCGTATCGCTCGAATCTGGCGAACGCTTCACCGCCGTCCGCCAGATGGTGATGACGAAATAAATCCACACCATCCGGTGCACTATTCAAAGGGCAGGCCGATTCCGGCCTGCCCTTTGTGCTATGCTTCTGTGTATATTTCTCTCCATCGTTCCGCCGCGATCGCCCGCGGGAAGCAATCCACCTATTCCCATCCTGATATCCGATACCAACATTCCCCATGCACACCTCCTCATCCGCCGCCGATCGCGGTCAGACGACCAAGGTCCTCATGGCCTTCGCCGCCGTCTATGTCATCTGGGGCTCGACCTATCTCGGCATCCGCTTCGCGGTGGAAACCATTCCGCCCTTCCTGATGGCGGGAGCGCGTTTCGCCATCGCGGGCGCGGTGCTGTACGCCTGGCTGCGGATGCGTGGCGCCCCTCCTCCCACGCGGCGCCAGTGGCGCGAGACCGCGATCGTCGGCGCCCTGCTGATCGGCGCGGGAAACGGCGCGGTGTCGTGGGCCGAACAGACGGTGCCCTCGGGTCTTACCGCCCTGATCATCGCGCTCACGCCCTTGTGGTTCGTCGCCATCGAATGGAGGCGCGATGCGGTGCGTCCCACCCGTGAAGTCGTGCTGGGACTCGTGCTCGGCCTCGTCGGCATGGT
Source organism: Bacteroidota bacterium (assembly GCA_034002405.1). GTDB lineage: Bacteria > Bacteroidota > Ignavibacteria > SZUA-365 > SZUA-365 > SZUA-365. Next base: position 840 of record JAVFAS010000001.1, read on the forward strand.
GGTACTGATCGATCCGGCGCGCCTCGCGAACAGCGGTCATGTCGATCCGATGGGCACCGTCGCGATCGTCGGGGGCACCATTGCCTGGGCCGCGGGTTCGATGTACTCGCGCACGGCGGAACTCCCCGCGCGACCCCTTCTCGGCACCGCCATGCAGATGTTCACCGGCGGACTGCTGCTGCTTGTCCTTTCCCCGCTGTCGGGCGAACTCGCAACCTTTCACCCCGCCGAAATCTCGGACACCTCCCTCATCGCGCTCGTGTACCTGATCGTCTTCGGATCATTGATCGCCTTCACATCCTATATCTGGCTGCTCAAGGCCGCATCCCCGGCGCGTGTGGCGACCTACGCCTACGTCAACCCCGTCATCGCCGTCTTCCTCGGCTGGCTGCTGGCGGATGAGCTGCTCAACGGACGCATCGCGATCGCGGCGGCGATCATCGTCGCGGGCGTGGCGATGATCACGGCGGGAAAAAGCCACCAGGGCACGCGCCCCGCGACACCGACCGCCCCGGAGTGATCCATGGCACCCGCTCCCGCGGCGCACACGAAACAACAACGGGACATCATGAGTAGAACAGTGTTTGGCTCATTTTTCTCGTGAACAGACACAACACGTAACACAACCAGGAGCAAGGCATGAACACCCGCATTCTCACCATCGCCCTCATGATCACGGGCCTGCTCGGCATGGCCGCATGCAGCGACGATGACAATCCGGTGCAGGACAACATCCTCTTCGAAAGCAGCATCAGCGCCACGACACTGAACAAGGTGCACAGCTTCACCAGCGACGCAGACGCGCTTGACCAGGTACGGATCGCCTCTGTTCGCATTCTGGTCAAGGACATGAAAATGAAGCTCAACGGCGACGAGCGGCTGCTGCATGCCGGTCCCGCCGTGCTCACGGTCCGTGAGAACGAGCAATCGATCGTCTTCGCCCGTGCCGACGTGCCGGCGGGACAATTCGACAAGGTGTCGTGGGACATTCACCGCTTCGAATCCAGCGCGTTAGAGCAATACCGCAATGACCCCGTCCTTGCGGATTTCACGACCGATGCCCGTCACACCATCATCATCACCGGCACCGTGGACAAGGATGGAAGCACGCTTCCCTTCGACTACCGCACCGATGTCGTTGGAAATCTGAACTTCGATTTCAACCCCGCCGTCGCCGTCGCCGACGACAAGGTTACGATCGTTGAATTCCAGTTCCAGAGCGACCTGGTCTTCCGCGAGAACGGCGCATTGGTTGATCCGAACGATCCTGCCAGCAAGAGCCACCTCGACAACCAGGTTAAAAAGGCACTCAAGGCCGTCGTGCACTGAGAGCTCCCGCCGTCGTCCCGCTTCGCGGGACTATGGCGCGGGGTCAGTCCATGATCTTGCATTTTGTTGTTATCATAGGAGTTATGGGGACTCGAGTAACAAATATGCAACAAAAATCAGGACAAAATGCGAAAGAATCGGAAAGGATGGGTCGTCTCACCTGCTCTTCGCAGGGGAGATACGCATTTCAGCTCGCCAGCACCTGTTGGACAGAATGAAACACAGTTCGATTATCGAACAACGATTATCATTTTCGATTGCACCGTCCTCTCGGTCGTAAGTCGGCTCATGTAGATACCGGGGCTGATATCCAGCGTCGACACCGCAACAGAATACCGTCCGGCGTCGACATGTCCGTTAATAACTCGCTTTACACATCGACCGAGAACATCAAAAATGGAAAGCTCGACGATACCGGCAGTTCCCACTGAATAATCAATGATCGCCTGACCGCGGGCGGGATTGGGATAGTTTTGGAAAAGACGATCGGCGGAAGGAGGTTGCTGCGAATCGACAGAAGATACTGTGCTGTCAGGAATTTGAAGTACTGTCAAGACACCGTCATCGGAGCCTCTTAGCTCGCTTTGGAAAGCACGTTGAGTGACGGGATAGTCGGTGGAATATGTCAGGCCACCGAGAATCAGCCGGTTTCCACTACTCGCAACCGCATCCAACGACTCTATACCGCTCCCCCCAATCTGTGGGGCATATATCAATTCCGAGAGACTCGCATTCAATACGGCAACCAGCATCACAATTGGACCGCCTTCGAGACCTGTCAGATAACTCGTATATGGGAAATCCGACCGATGAGAATACCCCGCAACCGCGAATCTGTCAGCTTCGACCGTAACCATCTGTTGGGGCTTGTACTCGTCGCCGCTCCCTCCCAGATAGGTACAGGCGAGGATCTCCGACTTCCTGTAATCGAAGCGCATGAGGTAATAGTCGAAGTACAACCCGCGATAGTCGGGGTACTCGCCCTTGTGTGTCTGGAATGCTGTCTCATGCACGGGCAGGTCTGATGACGAGGTGCATCCGAATACTGTGATGACACCCTCTGAATCGATTGCGACATCCTGCACCTGTTCGTGCATGTCCCATGCGATATAGGTTGAGTATTCAAGCTTGTCCAGCGCATTCGAAAGAATCATGACCACGCCCTCGTCGCCCGAGATCCTGCTCGGGTACAGCGCGTCAGGTGTGGTCGGGAAATTGTCGGACATTGAGTATCCGCAAGCCAGCAAATCGCCATTCGGCATAAGATGCACATTGCAACCTTCATCCCATCCGCTTCCCCCGATGAACGAGCTACCCATCAAAGTTGCGCACGTCGGACTCAATTTTGAGATGAAGACATCGTCGTCCCCACCGCCATAGGTTTTTTGGAACGCATTTGCCGTGACGGGAAAATCTGGTGAGTCCGTCAATCCGATGATGTAGATATTGTCTTCCTCGTCTATCGCTGCGCCCCAGAGGTTTTCGATTCCTGATCCCCCGAGGTAAGTACAGCCGATCAGATTCGAGGCCGTACTGTCGAAGACGGCAACGAAGCAGTCCAGGACGCCGCTATGAGTCCTCTGCCATGACGAATCGGAAGTCGGCAGATTCGTCGATCGCGTCGTTCCCGCGATGACGATCCAACCTCGCGAATTAGATAACACCATTTCCGGAATTTCGGAACTATTGCCACCAAACAACGAAGAATACTCCAACTCTCCTGTTTCTGGAGCCATGCTCATGATAAATGCATCCGTTGTATATCCACCTGGCATTGGATCGCTGAGCGTTCTGGCGTAAGCACGTTCCGTTGTAGGAAAATCCGATGAACCCGTCTGTCCAAGAATAATGGTATTCCGATGCATGCCTGGCAGAACGGAAACGATACGATCCACATCGCTCCCTCCGATAAATGTACTGTATGCAATTCCGCCGCCTCCATTCCCCTGGCGTGCAATCGACTGGCCCGTCCTCAAGTCATTCGTCGGTGGTAGTTGAGCCCTGTGCAGGACCTGTTCAGGAAGGATCTTCCATTTTTTCGAAACAACGGTCTCAAGCTTCGACTTCCCAAGGCTGTCGTAAATAGTTTTGGCCGTAACTGGCACCTGCCTGTATGAAACCGGATCAGCAGATCGCGCGAACTTTACCGCATGCTCCGCAGCAACGAATGAGATACTTACGCACGCTGCCACGAAAAGCGCAACCATACTGAGACAGATTACGTGTCGATCCGACATATAACGAGGTCCACTTTCCGCCAGAAGGCGATTACCGTTATTTCACTATCCATACTCTGGCTGTTACCTGACAATGATCGGGATTACCCGCTGCTGCCCAGCACCTGTCAATCGGATCAGGTAGACGCCCGAGGAAAGCGACCGTGTGTCGAAGCTCGTCTCGACCGATCCACTTTCCGGAACATCAATTCGTTTCGAGGCAAGCCGTTTTCCAAGGATAGAGAATAAAGCAGCATCCACGATACCCGGACGCCAATATTCTAGTGTGACAAACACATTATTGAACGCCGGCTGTGGTGATGTCGTTACTGTACCGATACGTTTATCGTCTTGGCGTTTATTGCTTCCGGCAACAGCTTGTTTCGCCATGCTCCCATCCTGGGACGTAAAGAGGATTGATGAGTAATAGCGCGATCCGGAATCGTAGGCATCGCCACCCACATCCAGAGCCACGGTCACCTCATGCATCGGGTACAAGTCGGCCGGCAGTACCATGCACATCACCATACTCGTATCGTTTTTCGAGGGCGGAACGAGGTACGCTGATCCGAGCGCGATCAGGGAATCGGATTGCGCATCGTACATCCGCATCTGAAAGACGGATGTGTCGCTGAAACAGTTTGTCGCATATCTCCGGACATCGATCCTCCAGAAAACCGTGTCATCCTCGGATACAACAAAATCCGTCGATTTGCTCAGTTCGACTATCCTCGGACCGTCACTTGTCCCATCATAGCCTGTATCCGGAATCCCGGCTACGTCCGCGGTTTTAAAAAGCGTCCCGCCGCTAGCCACGAATGGCTGGTGAAACAGGATTCTGTTCTGCCATCCAGCGCCGCCCAAATCTTTGACATCAATGGTGACTTCCCGATCGCCCTCGAATATATTTCCTTCCGGTTCCGGGAGCGTGCCGACCGGCAGTCGGCAGAATCCGTCGCGCTGCTGCGTCACGAGCATGCTCACCTGACCGTTGGATCCGGCTACCGCCGGGTTGAAAGTGGAATATCCCGACAGAGACGATTCCACGGCCTCTCTGGCAGCTTCGACCTTACCGGTTTCCTGATTATTTGCGACGTAGCTGTATCGCAGCCTCGAGCCCACTCCCCCTCCGGCGGAATCGTTCACGCTCCAGACGAGCGCACCCCTGGTCCAGAATTCTGTCTCGTTCGCCGCCATCACCGGCGCTTCCGCGATCTCGACGTGACCATATTTTGATTTCACTGCGGTGAGGACATTGGGCTCCGGGTGCCCCACCGAGGTGTGAAGAAGCGCTGGCATTTTGCGGTTGACCCATTTACCAGAATCCGGGTCGAGCACCTCGGCTTCCATTACCCAAGCAACGTTGATGTCGTGCGTGAGAGTGACGGACGGGGCAGTACTACT
>JAVFAS010000001.1:5888-93036 GCA_034002405.1 Bacteroidota bacterium
CGGCGCCACTTTTCCTGAAACGAACGATGTACTCGCTGTCGGCCACTTTCTCCTGCCAGGCCACTCCCCAATCTTCCGCGATGCGCGCGATCGCCGGGTTGGCGACAATATTTCCAATCCGGGGATTCCAGGGCTCCGTAGCCAGCGTGTCATATACGCTCACATCGCTGAGAATCTCGTATGAGGACCAACTTTGTCCGTTTTCCTCCATCTCGTGAAGACATATCATCGGTTTGGTCGTATCCCCTCCAAGGTAATCGGTGCAGACGAACGTCAACCGGTCACTGTTCTTGATCAGCTTTCGTTGATTGTTGTTCCTTGTCGCGGCCGGATTGTTGGATGTCGGCTTCCCGCCGCTGATATAGGGGATGATATTCGACGATCCGGACGCCGAATACGGACCGAAACGGATCGTGATCTGCCGGGGTATCGTACGCTGGAAGCTCAATTCATGGCTGGGAGCCCGCAATGAATCCGGGTCATGCAGCCCGAGCAGATGATCAGACCAGGTCGACAGGGAGGTCGAATCGCCCCAGAAATCGTCTATTGATGGTCCGAGACCGGGGTTCTTAGCCTTGACTCTGTACTTCAGATCATAGCGCCCGTCGGCCTCGACGACAGTCAAGCCGCCGCGCTCACCCTCCGTCAGCCTATCGTCGTATTCCCAAACGAGAAATCCTCCCACAAGGCTGTCGCCCGGCACGATCCTGGAATCCGGTCCGTTCTCCGGGATTCTCCTGTTCTCGATTATCAGATAATGTCCCCGATACCAAACAGGATCTGCCGGGTCCCACGGCACATCGATCGGTATCACCGCAACTTCCGGCGCGGAGGATGCAGTCTCGTCGTCGATGACCGGGAGTTCCCGGTCGAAGTACTCGCCGTACCCTAACATGTCGTGATCGATCCACCCGAGCAACAACTTGGCCCACGGATCCAGGTGATACGGTTTGTTGGAGGCGCCATAGGTGTACATCCCGGAGAGTCCGATCCATGGAGTGAACCGCGACTTGTCGTATCCGTAATCCAAGATGGCATTGACGCCCTGATGTTCCGCCGGATCGAGATAGATATCGCTTATCGCGTGAATGTACTCATGCGTGAATGCCGCGAGACTGAAGTTTATGAAATCGTCCCGATAGTCGAGTGTGTCGTCGGCGGGATGCGTCGTTTTTTCCGAAAGAACGCATGCCCACAATCGTCCAGTTGAGTCCTCCGCCGTCAAATTGTACATCGAGGTACCGGCATAGACGATGAACACGACATCGCAATACGATTGCAGCGGTGTCCCGCTTGTATCCTGTATGCTGTTCAGACGCTCCCTCGTATCGCGGGCGAGTGTGTTGTTGTATGAGAAGTTCGCACCGGAATAATATTGCTTCGCACTGTCCAGTCTGAGCCACGCGATCTTCCCGTCAGCGATTTCATTGAGTATGCCATCATAGGAACGGCTTTCCGAGTGGAAGGGGGCCAGCTTGTGGCGGCCAGAGCTGTTCAGATCGCACCAGCGCGCGACACTCATTGGATAGAACAGCGAATAGTCGCCCGTCCAGTACTCCGGACCTGTATGCGACACCGAATCCGGATGCGAAACATGCCCCTCGTGCTTGAAGAAGAAATCGTACCAGAAGTGCCAGTCGTACTTGCTCGTGTCGAGCTGACGCTCGTTATCGATTTCCACCGTGTAACCGACGCCGCCCCTGGCATCCGGATTGGTATCCGCATCGCCGAACTCGACGAAGGCGATCCCTACATTGACGGTCTGAACGGCCTGTGTGTGGAGTTCATTCGTGCAGCACAGGAATAACGAAATCGCGATCATTGACGAGATACGGCTCGGTGTACAGTATGAACCAACCATCGCAGTCCTCGCGTGAATGCGCGTTTCTCCAAACATAGCCGATGGTTACTTCATTTTCAAGATGGCTATCCACCTCTGTTTCTCATGACAGCACCCCCGACAAGATCCGGGGCACAGTGATCGGTTGGCTGGAGAGGAAGAATAGAATCTTGTCGTGCAGACGCAATCCTGCGCTCCACATTGAGTCCCGGGGTTTCAACTGCCATACGCTATACGACGTAAGCGGGGAGCACGATGTTTCCCGACTCGTCGGAATCATCGTGCTCCCCGCTTACTGCTTACAGCCTACAGCGCGCCGAACCGCCGAAGGCGGTGAGGCGCTCCTAGTCCATGATTTTCCGAAGAAACGCCGGACGATCAGGATTGGATTTTTCGATGCGCTGGCCTGCGCTGTCCTCGTCGGTGTCCTGCGAGGAGGCGAGGGACAGACCCTTGCGGATGAAGGTCGGCTCATCGAGTTCGCGGATTTCGTGAATGCCCGAGGGAATGTGCGCGGCACGCGCGGCTGCGCGGGGCTGCTGCGCGGGGGGACGATTGGCACCGCGACCGCGACGCGCGAATCCGGTTGCAATGACGGTGACCATCAGCTTGCCCTCGAGCGCGGGATCGATGACGGACCCAAAGATCACGTTGGCATCCTCGCCCGCGGCTTCGGTGATGATGGAAACGGATTCGTCGATCTCGACGAGCGAGAGGTCCGACCCGCCGGTGATGTTCACCAACACACCCTGGGCGCCCGCGATCGAGATGCCGTCGAGCAACGGACTCGAAATCGCATTGTGCGCCGCTTCGACCGCACGGTTCTCCCCTTCCGCCACGCCGCTGCCCATCAAGGCGTCGCCCATGTCGCGCATGATCGTGCGCACATCGGCGAAATCGACATTGACCAGACCGGGAACCGCGATGATCTCGGCAATACCCCGCGTGGCATTATATAGTACTTCATTCGCGAGCTGGAATGCTTCCGACAACGGCGTTCCCTTGTCCACCAGCGACAACAGCTTCTGGTTGGGAATCACGATCAGCGTGTCCACATGCTTGCGCAGCTCCTCGATGCCTTCCTCGGCCTGCGCCATGCGACGCTTGCCCTCGAAATGAAACGGCTTGGTGACAATACCCACCACCAACGCCCCCGTCCCCTTGGCCAGATTCGCGACGACCGGACCGCCGCCCGTGCCCGTACCGCCTCCCATGCCGGCGGTCACGAACACCATGTCGCTGCCCGCGAGCACCGCGGCCAGTTCTTCCTTGTCTTCCTCGACCGCGCGGTATCCGACGGACGGATCCGCGCCGGCGCCGAGGCCGCGCGTCAGGTTCTTCCCGGCCTGGATCTTGTACGTTGCCGCGCTGCGGTCCAGCGCCTGGGAATCGGTGTTCACCGCGATGAATTCGACATTGTCGATTCCACGCGCGATCATGTCCTCCACCGCGTTTCCGCCTCCGCCGCCGACACCGACGACCCGGATCTTCGCCCGGCTGTCCATGCTGTTGTCGTATACGATAGCCATACGGCCCTCCTCAGTGTGTGGGTGTGTGTGTTGCATATGATTCACTGTGTTTCCTGTTTCGCATTCACTGTATTCTATACCGTCCGTTTCCGTGGACGGGGGAATTTCTATATAATCAAGCGCACGGGCGCATCACGATGCGCGCATTCGGGGTTATAATTCATTGAACCATTCAATGATTTTCCGTACGATGTTCGTCTTGCCTTCGGTTGCTCTGGTATCGAAACTCGGGGAACCGATGCTTTTCATGCCGTGCAGCACGAGTCCGGTGCAGGTGCTGTAGATCGGGTTCTCGACCTCGTTGACGAAGCCGCCGGCGAAGCCCGCGGGAATGCCGATTTTCACGGGCATGCCGAGTACCTCGCGCGCGAGCGCGGCCGTGCCCTTGATCAGCGACCCCCCGCCGGTGATGATCACGCCGGAGTGGAGATGTTTCGAATAGCCCGACCGTTTGATTTCAAGGGCGACGATTTCGAGGATTTCCTCCATGCGGGGCTGGATGATCTGGCAGAGCAGGCTGCGGCTGATCTGCATTTCATCCCGGCTCCCGAGACGCGGGAGCACGATGGGCGTGTCGTCGACGATTTCCGGGAGATAGGCATAGCCGTGCTCGCGCTTGAGTTTCTCGGCCTGTTCGTTGAGAATCCCGAGTCCCTTGCGGATGTCCTCGGTCACTTTCTTCCCCGCGATGGCCAGCACGGCGGAATGCCGGATGGTGCGTTCCTCGAAAATCGCGATGTCGGTGGTGCCCCCGCCGATGTCGACAAGCACGATGCCGACTTCCTTCTCCTCGTCGTTGATGACGGCATTGGCCGAGGCCAGCGGTTCGAGCACGAGGTCGTTGACCTCGAGTCCCGCGCGCTCGACGCATTTGTAGATGTTCTGTACCGCCGAAATCCCGCCGGTGATGATGTGCACATTGGCCTCCATACGCACGCCGGCCATGCCCACCGGATCGTAGATGCCATCCTGCCCGTCGACGATGAATTCCTGCGGAATGACGTGGATGATGCGGCGGTCAGACGGCAGGGCCACGCGCTTGGTGTCCTGCAGCAAGCGCTCGACGTCCTTGCGCGCGATTTCATTTTCGGGATTGCTGATCGCGATCACACCCCGGCTCTGGAAACTCTGGATATGGTCGCCGGCGATGCCGACGTTCACCGCGCGCACCTTGATGCCCGACTGCCGCTCGGCGTCGACCACCGCCTGCTGGATGGCACGCACGGTCTTGTCGATGTGCGTGACCGTGCCGCGCGCCATGCCCTCGTTTTCGGCTTTGCCGATGCCGAGAATGTTGATGTGGTCGTCGGCATCCTTGGCCGCGATCATCGCGCAAACCTTGGTCGTGCCGATGTCGAGACCGACGACGATGTTTTCGGCGAGCGAGGCGTTCTGGTATCTGTTCTTCATATCGGGTACTTGGTCACTGTGGGAACGTTAATCATTGATGCGCGGAGCCGTGGTGTCGGAAATCAGTGCGAGCGTGGTGCTATCGACCTCCGCCTCGCTCGGTGCGCTGTTGGCATCACGCCAGCGCGTGACCACCTGCTCCCGCCAACGGAGGTCGACGTATTCGAGCGACGCCGGATCGTATTTCATGGCGACATTTTCCCAGAAGGTGCGGAAGGCCTTCATCTTCTCGGGCAGGCGGTCGCCCTGGCCAAGGATGACGGGCACGCCGCCCTCCATTGTATAGAGCACGAGGTCGCGCGGTTGCGCGAGATGGATCTCGGAAAAGAGGTGAAGGAGCTTCGTGTCGATGGCGCGGATGTCGCGCAGCACCTGCAGGCCGCGCTGCACCCGTCGTTCGAGCACGCGGACACCCGGCGCGAGCCGGCCCACGCTCTGGTCGGCGCCGGTGATCACGGGAAGATCCTGCGCGGCCAGGGAACGCGTGCCGCGCTGCGGTGGCAGCACGTAGCCGTCCTCATCGAGCAGCCAATCGCGCGTCTGCACATTGATCAGCATCGCGAGGGGCCGGCGCTCCGTCACCCGCACGGTCAACGTGCGCGGGGGATCGCGCATCAGCTCCACATTCCGGATAAACGGGTTTTGCAGTATTTTTTCCTTGATCGCCAGCAGGTCGAGCGTCGCGAGCACGGAGGTGTCGGCGATGCCCGCCGCCTGGCGGATCTGTTCCGGCTCGACGATCGCCAGTCCCCGCACATCCACGTCGACACCCACCACGCTCTCGCGCCACTCGGCCGCGATGACGGCGATGGCCGCGATGCCGCTCAGCACGAAGAACAGCGCGACGGCGGCGGAGCGATAGCGGACGGGTTTGACGGTGCGTTTGCGTCGCATGGCGAAGCGTTCCTTCAGTCCAGTGATGCGAGGGCCTCGGCGGAAAAGCCGAGAAGCCGGATTTCGAGTTCGAGTGAGACGCCATGGCGTTCACGCACGGTGCGCCGCACATGGCGGATGACGTCGAGCACATCGGCCGCGGTGGCGCCGCCGGTGTTGATGATGAAATTCGCGTGCCGTTCGGAAACCCGCGCGCCACCGACCGCGAAGCCCTTCAATCCACTCTCCTCGATCAGCCGTGCGGCGAAATCGCCCGGCGGATTCTTGAATATGCTGCCGGCGTTGGGATGATTGACGGGCTGGGCTGCGTTGCGTTTGAGCAGCAATTCCTTGCGACGCGCCTTGAGCACCGTTTCATCCCCTTCCGGAAAGCGGAAACGGGCGGCGAGCACGATGTCACGGCGCAGATCGGATCCGCGATAGCGGAATCCCGCGTCCGTTTTCTCGATCGTGCGCGGTGTCCCGTCGCGGAGCACGGTGACATCGATCATGTAATCGGAGATCTCGCCGCCATACGCCCCGGCATTCATGATGACCGCCCCACCCAGCGTGCCGGGAATCCCTGCCAGCATCTCGCTGCCGGCGAGCTGATGCCGCACGCAGAAATCCACGAACTTGCTCAGACGCACACCGCCCCCCGCGGTCACGATCCCGTCCTCGAACGCCAGTGTGGAGAAATGACGCTCGATGCTGAGCGCCACGCCGTGAATGCCCTCGTCGCTGATGAGCACGTTGCTCCCGTTCCCGAGCACGACGTATGGCGTCTCGCCGCCGCGGAGATGGGTCACCAGTGCCGCGATTTCATCGATCGAGGCCGGCTCGATGTAGATGTCGACCGGTCCGCCGATACGGAAGGACGTCAGCGGCGCCAGCGGTTCGCTGATGTGGATCGCACCACTGCAGATGCTCCGTATGTGCTCGAGCGACAGCATGTCTCAGGTCCGTGCCTCGAGTTGGTGGATGAAGGACGCGCCGAATTGGTAGATGTCGCCGGCACCCATGGTGATGACGATGTCGCCCGGACGCGCGATCGCGAGCAGATGAGACGGCACCTCGCGCTTGTCGGCGAGATAGGTGACATTCTTGTGTCCGAAACTCCGCGCGGCGTCGGCGATGATCTCGCCGGTCACGCCTTGAATGGGCTTCTCGCGCGCGGGATACACGTCGGTGACCACGAGCACGTCGGCGTTCATGAACGCGCCGCCGAAGTCACGGCAGAAATCGCGCGTGCGGGTGTAGGTGTGCGGCTGGAACACGCAGATCACGCGGCGCCGCCAACCGGCCTTGATGCCGCGCAACGTCACTTTCACCTCGGTCGGATGATGGGCATAGTCGTCGATCACGAGCACGCCGCCAATATCGGCCTTCACCTCGAAGCGGCGGAAGGCCCCGGTGAAGGCGTCGAGCGCGGTTTTGATTTTCTCGAACGGGATGCCCAGCTCGATACTCACGGCCAGGGTCGCGAGCGCGTTCTGCACATTGTGCTCGCCCGGCACACCGAGATGGATCATCCCGAGTTCCGCGCCGTGACGCAGCACGGTGAAGGACGAGCGGTTCTCCTTCTGCACCAGATCCACCGCCTGGATATCGGCCTGCGAGCTGAAGCCGTAGGTGATGACCTTGCGCATGATCCGCGGAAGGATTTCCTGCAACGCGGGTTCGTCCAGGCACAACGTGATGAAACCGTAAAACGGGACCTTGTTCGCGAATTCCACGAAGGCGTTTTTCAGGTCGTCGAGGCTGCTGTAGATGTCGAGATGTTCCGCTTCGAGCGTGGTGAGAATGGCGATGGATGGATTGAGCTTGAGGAAGCTGCGATCGAATTCGTCGGCCTCGACAACCATGAATTCACCGCTCCCCAGGCGGGCGTTGGTTCCACCGAATGCGTGCAGTTTTCCGCCGACGATCACGGTCGGATCCTGTCCGCCTTCGATCAGAACCATGCCGAGCATCGACGTCGTGGTGGTCTTGCCATGCGTCCCGGCCACGGCGATGCCATGATGCAGACGCATGACCTCGGCGAGCATCTCCGCGCGGCGGATGACGGGAATCTTGCGCTCGACCGCGGCAATGACCTCGGGGTTTTCCAGCGCGACGGCCGAGGAGTAGACGAGGACGTCGACATCCTTGAGATTCGCGGGATCGTGTCCTTCATACACCGTCGCCCCCATGTCGGCGAGATGCCGCGTGACCTCGGTCAACGCGAGATCCGACCCCGACACACGAAATCCCTGATTGAGAAGGATCTCGGCGATCCCGCTCATCCCGATTCCGCCGATGCCGACGAAGTACACGTGATTGATGTTCGCGAATTTCATGCCTGTGGTATCCTTTGTCCTGCGAATTGCTCTTGCCGAATGCCGACCGCCAACGTCTTACACCTTCAACTCGTTCTTCATCTTCCGCAGCAACTGATGCAGCTCCCGCTCGTGCTCGTAGTTCGCGACGCGAAGGCGCAGGAGGCGGCGACGTCCGGCCACATGCATCTTGATCACCGCGAACGCGCCACCACGAAAACCGCGCGGATCCCGCGTGAATGTGATGCGGTCGATGTCCGTGAAAGGAATGCGCCGTTCGCGAAAGCGCGACGAGAACACGAGGGCGTCGGCGGTGACGCGCAGCCGCCGGTCGCGCACAAGACTCGTGAGCAGCATCACGAGGGCGTGAAGGATGAAGGCCGCAATAATGTAGATTACCGGGTCCTTTAATCCGAATTGTACGCTGTCGCTGGTGATCGTGCCGGTGACAACGACGTAGAGCACCGCGAATGCCACATAGGTGAGCAGCGTGATGTAATAGAGGTCGTTGCGCCGTTTGAAACTGTGTTCCTGCGTGGTCATCTCGTCACCTCCATGCCGTTCGGTTGCCGTGATGCGTGTCCGGCGAGCCGGAGCACCGCGGTGGCGATGTCGTAGGCGGCGCGGGGACGACCGGCGGCGGTCGCGGCCTCGGCCATGCGCGCGAGCGCCGCGCGGGAATCGAGGAGTCCGAACAATTCGCGTTCGAGCCGCCCAAGTTCCTCGTCGCGCAACACCTGCGCCGCGCCCTGTTCCGCCAGGGCAACCGCGTTGCGATATTGATGATCCGCCGCCGCGTGCGGATAGGGCACGAGCAGCGACGGAATCCCCAGCGCGGTCAGTTCGGCGAGCGACGTCGCCCCCGCGCGGCAGAGCACGAGATCGGCCGCGGAATAGGCGAGGTCCATCTCGTCGATGAACGGGCGCACGACCACCTGTTCGCGATACAAGGCGCCGAGCGATTGCAGTTCGGTGAAATCCGCCGTGCCGGTCTGCCAGATAAGCTGGAATTCCTCGCGCACCAGACGTGGGACCAACGGCCGCAGGGCCCGGTTGATCGAGCGGGCACCGAGACTGCCGCCGAAGACAAACAACGTCGTGCGCGCGGGATGCAGGCCGAAAAAGACACGGGCATCGCCGGTGTCTCGTCGCCGTAAACTCGGTCGCACCGGATTCCCGCTCTCCACCAGCCGCTTCGCCGCGGGCAGTAGTCGGGCGCTGGACGGGAAGGTGATATGGACCTCGTCCACCAATGGCGCGAGTTTCCGCGTGGTGATGCCGGGATACTCGTTTTGCTCGTGAATGAGCGCGCGGCGGCCCGAGCGCGCCGCGACGTAGAGCAGCGGTCCCGAGACATAACCGCCGGTCCCGACCACGACATGCGGCCGGCGACGGCGCAGGATGCGCCAGGACTGCCCGAGCGACACCAACAGCTTGAGGGGAAGCAGCAGCGTGCGTAAGGAAAACGCCCGCTGGAGACCGGCGATCCAGACCGCGTCGAAGGGGTAGCCGTACTTCGGAACGACGCGGGATTCGATGCGGCCGCGCGACCCTACGAAACTGATCTCGCAACCCGGATGCAGTTCACGCAGGGCTTCGGCAATGGCGATGCCCGGGAACAGATGTCCCCCGGTACCACCACCGGCGAAGATCACGCGCAGCGGACCATCGTGTGTCTGCCGTGCGTTCATCCGCGCCGCTCCATGCTGTGTGCCGCCTGTCTCATTGATAGAGTTCTCCGACCCGCGGTCCGGCGGGCGCTTCGGGTTGCAGGACGATGTCCCGCGGCCGGATGCGGGTGTACATCGAAATGTTGATCAGTATCCCCAGGGCATAGGCCGTGAAGATGATGGTCGTGCCGCCATAACTGAGCAGCGGCATCGGGAGTCCCGTCGTCGGGAGCAGTCCGGTGGTCACCATCGCGTTGACGATGGCATAGACGGTGATCGTGCAGGTGATGCCGACGGCGAGAAAACGTCCGAGATCATCGGTTGCGCGCTTGGCGATTTTCATGCCGCGGATCATGACAACGGCAAACAGCGCCATGACCAGGATCGCGCCGACGAAGCCGTATTCCTCGCCGACAATCGCGAAAATGAAATCCGTGTACGACTCCGGAAGAAACAGTTCGCGCTGCTTGCTCATGCCCATGCCGACACCGAACAGTCCGCCGCTGCCGAGTCCGATGATCGCCTGTTCGACCTGGTAATTCCCGGCACTGGCGCCGCCATCGTCTCCGGAGAAATGGGCCATGATGCGGTTCCACCGATAGGTGGCCGACACGGCGTACACCAGCACGATGGGTATGCCGGCAACCGCGACACCGAAGAGATGCTTGAGGTTGACACGGCCGACGAACAGCAGCATGAAGCTGATGCCGAGAATGATGCTTCCGGTGCTGAAATTCGGCTGCAGGAATACGAGTCCGACCACGGCGGCGATCCAGATCAATAATGGCACGAAGCCATCGCGAAATTCGTGGATGTACTTTTGCTTCGCATCGAGCAGCACCGCGAGGTGGATCATGAGGGCGAATTTCGCGAACTCCGATGGCTGGAAACTCAGCGGACCGAGACTGACCCATCGCTGGGCACCCTTCACCACCGTCCCACCCACGAGCGTGTAGCCGAGCAAGGCCAGGGCGATCAGAAGCAGGATCTTGCTGACATGGCGGTAGAGATGGTAATCGACGAACATGCCGACGAACAAGGCGGCCACGCCGAGGATGACACGGATCGAATGGCTGCGGAACAGGTAGTTGTAATCGCCGTCATGCCGCGCGCCGGAAATCGATACCGAAGCGCTGTACACCACGCCGACGCTGAACAGCATCAGTGCGAGGACGCTTAAAAAGACATACAGATCGATATGTCCTGTACGCTGCTTCATGCCGCGTCCGTCCTGGCGATATTCAGGTTGTTCCGGGTCATGCGACGAGCGGCTCCCGGCAGAAGGTGTGCACGCATTCCTTGAAGATCTGTCCACGCTGCTCGAAATTCTCGAACATGTCGAAGCTCGCGCAGGCGGGCGACAGCATGGCGACATCACCCGGCTGGGCGGCCATGCGCGCGATGTTCACCGCTTCGCTCATATCGCGCGCACGCGTCACCCGCGTGTGGGGGGCGAATTCGCGCTCCATTTTCTCGGCGGCCTCGCCGATGAGCACCATGGCCCGCACGCGCTCGCGGATAAGGTCGAACAGAGGTTCGTAAGACGCGCCCTTGTCGCGTCCGCCCGCGATCAGCACCACCGGCTGCCGGTAGCTTTGCAACGCGATTACCACGCTGTCGACATTCGTGGCCTTCGAATCATTGATCCATCGTACGCCGTCGACCTCGCAGACGAATTCCAGCCGATGTTCGACACCGCGGAATTCCATGCATGCCTGGCGGATCACCTCGATGCCGATGCCCTCGAGGCGCGCGGCCAGTCCGGCCATCAACACGTTCATGTAATTGTGCCGGCCGTATACCTGCAGATCGTCGACACGGGCGAGCAGTTCCTTTCCGAAGCCCGCGTCGATCATCAGCGACCCGTTCTCGCGCCATCCACCCCGTCCAAGACGGAGGATGGCGCTGACGGGGAACAGTTCCGCGGCAGCGGTCTTGATCGCGCCCGACACCACCGGATCATCGTGATTGTAAATCAGGTGATCCTGCGCGCACTGGTTCATGAAGATGCGCTGCTTCGACGCGACATATTCCTGGAAATCGCCATGGTAACGGTTCAGGTGATCGGGTGTGATGGTCGTGATCACCGCGGTGCTCGGATGGAAGGTCAGACAGGTATCGAGCTGGAAACTCGAGACCTCGAGCACCGCGATGTCGATCGCGCCCGCATGCGCGCGCAGCGCATCGGTGAACGCCCGGCCGATATTGCCCGCCACCAGTGTGTTCCGCCCCGCCGCGTCGCAGATCTCGCCGCAGAGCGTGGTGGTAGTGGTCTTGCCATTGGTGCCCGTCACGGCGATGATCGGGCCGTCGAGAAACATCGTTCCGACCTCGATTTCACTGATCACCGGCAAGCCGCGGCGCTCGGCCTCGACGACGACGGGCGCGTCGGAGGGAACACCGGGAGAAACGACCACCATGTCCGCCGCGAACACGCGGGCACTGTGTCCACCGAATTCGTGCGGGATTCCTTCCTCGCGCAGGATGCGCGCGCTCTCGGCAAACGCCTCCGCCGGTGAAAACTCGGTGAGAAAAACGCGTCCCCCCTTCTGATGGAGCAATCGCGCCGCGGCAAGGCCGCTGCGGGCGGCCCCGATGACGGTGACATTCATACTGGCGATGTCGAACGCGCGCTGCATGGTCAAAATCCTTCGTGCTTACCGGAGCTTGAATGTGGCGAGACTGAGAATGGCGAGAATGATGGCCACGATATAGAAACGGGTGACGATCTTCGGCTCGGGCCAGCCCAGCAACTCGAAATGATGGTGGACCGGTGCCATGCGGAACACCCGCTTGCCCTGCCCGTACTTTCGTTTGGTGTATTTGAAATAGGCCTTCTGGATGAGCACCGACACGGTCTCGGCGAAGAAAATTCCGCCGAGAATCGGGAGCAGAAGCTCCTTTTTGATCATGACCATCATCACGCCCAGCGCGCCACCAAGCGCGAGGGACCCGGTGTCGCCCATGAACACCTGCGCGGGATAGGCATTGTACCAGAGGAATCCGAGTCCCGCGCCGATCACGGCCATGGAGAACACGGTCAGCTCGCCACTGCCCGGCAGATAGATGATGTTGAGATAATTCGAGAAATCGACACGACCGCTCGCATAGCTGATGATCGCGATCGCGATGAAGGCGATCGAAATGGTTCCGATCGCGAGCCCGTCGAGTCCGTCGGTGAGATTGACTGCATTCGAGGTGGCCGTGATCACGAAGATGATCATCGGGATGTAGAACAGACCGAAATCGAGGACGAGATTCTTGAGGAAGGGGACGGTCGTCACCGAGTTGTAGGCGGCGAACTGCGGGGAGAAATACAGCACGGCGCCGACGATGAGTCCGACCACGACCTGACCGACGATCTTGTATTCCCCGATCAGCCCCTTCGGAAATTTCCGCACGACTTTCAGGTAATCGTCGACGAAGCCCACCAACCCGAGCAGTGCGGTGGCCAGGACGATGAGCCAAACGTAGGTGTTCGACAGCTGTCCCCACAACAAAACCGGAACGAGAATCGATGTGAGCACGATCAATCCGCCCATCGTCGGCGTCCCGGCCTTGACCAGATGGGTCTCGGGCGCCTCGAGCTTGGCCGACTCGCCGATCTGCCGGCGACGCAGCAGTGCGATGATGCGCGGCCCCACCACCCAGCTGATCAACAGGGCGGTGATGGCCGCCGCGGCCGCACGGAAGGTAATGAAGCGGAAGATGTCGAAGCCCGGAGGACTGAATGTCGCGTTGATGTATTCGAACAGGTAGTAGAACATGGCTATGCCGCTGCCTCCTCGCTGTTGATCTCGCGCTGGAGTCGCGCGACCACATCCTCCATACGCATGCTCCGCGAACCCTTGACGAGCACGGCGTCACCGTCGGCCAGCAGCGCATCCGCCGCGGCGATGAGCATTGCCTTGTCGGTGAAATGCATCGCCACGCGCGCGGTCTCGCGTGCGGCCGCGCTCACCGCGCGGGAATGCCGTCCGTACGTCAACACATACGGGATACCCGCCGCCGCGACCGCCTCGCCCACGGCCATGTGCTCGGCACGCGCCGCCGCACCCAGCTCGAGCATGTCGCCCAGCACCAGGCAGCGTGCGCCGTCGACGCGCAACTGCACGAGAAGGTCCAGCGCCACGCGCACGGAATCCGGATTCGCGTTGTAGCTGTCATCGATGACGGTCACACCGCGGTACGTCCGCACGATCTGCACGCGTCGGTCGAACGCCGGCACCGATTCCAGCGCCGCTTTCATCGCCCGCACACCGCAGCCGAAGGCAAATCCCGCGGCCATTGCCGCGGCGGCATTGGATGCCGCATGTCGTCCGACCGTCCGCAGACGGAGCACGATCGGCTGCTTCGCGAATGTCGGCGCCTCGATGCGCACCCGCGCGCGTCCCTGTGCGTCGAGGGTCACGGCAGTGATGCGCACATCACTCCCCCGGCGCATGCCATAGCTAACACGATCCACCCCGCGCGGAAGCGCGCCGCGCAGCAATGGTTCATCGGCATTGATGATCGCGGTGCCGCCGCGTGGCAACGATGCGAAGAGCAGCTTTTTTTCCTCCGCGATGCCTTCCCGCGACCGGAGCTTTTCGATATGCGCGCGGCCGATGTTGGTGATCAGACCGTGCGTGGGACGCGCGATGGCGCAGAGATGCGCGATGTCGCCGGGTTGGTTCGTCCCCATCTCGACGACCACGACCTGGTCGGCCGGGTCGAGACCGAGCAGCGTGGCGGGGAGACCAAGATGGTTGTTGAGATTGCCCGCGGTGGCGAGCACCCGGTATTTCGTACGCAGTACCGCCGCGGTCATTTCCTTCGTGCTGGTCTTGCCGTTGCTGCCGGTGATCGCCAGGATCGGAATGTCGAATCCCGCGCGGTAGGTCGCCGCGATGGCACCGTAGGCCAGCATGCTGTCACGCACCACCACGAGCGGGAGGCCCTGGGCCACCGCCGCGTTACGCCGTACCCATCGCTGTTCGACAACGCAGCACAGCACGCCGCGCGCGCAGACCTCGGCAACGAATTCGTGCGCGTCGATCCGCGCGCCGCGGAAGGCCACGAACACATCCCCCGGTCCCGCCAGACGGGAGTCGGTCACCACCGCGCGTACCGCGGTGCCGGGTGCGGCCAGGTTGCGGGCTTCGCGCAGCGGAATGCGGAGGATGTCGGCGAGCGTCATCGTCATGCCGCCACTCCTCCGCGCTTGGATTCAAAGTAGGCGCGCACGACCTCGCGGTCGTCGAAGTGCCGGCGCGTCGATCCGATGATCTGATAATCTTCGTGCCCCTTCCCGGCGATCAGCACGATGTCCCCCGGCCGAGCCACACGCAGCGCGTGATGGATCGCCGTGCGGCGTTCGACCTTCACGAGCACCTCCCGGCCTTCCGGCACCCCGGAGAGAATATCCCGGATAATCATATCCGGATCTTCGGACCGTGGATTGTCGGAGGTCACCACGGTGCGGTCGCTGAGTGTCGCGGCGGCGGCGCCCATGAGGGGACGCTTGACGTGGTCGCGGTCGCCACCGCAACCGAAGACCGTGATCAGTCGTCCGTCACCGAGGAACTCCCGCGCGGTTTGCAGGGCCTTGGTCAGCGCATCCGGCGTGTGCGAATAGTCGACGATCGCGATCACCCCGTCGCGCGAAACAATGCGCTCGAAGCGACCAGGCACGCTGCGCAGCCGGGCGATGCCACGAATGACGATCTCCGGGTCGATGCCGAGCAGCACGCCGGCGGCGAAGGCCGCCGTGATATTGGAGGCGTTGAAACCGCCCAGCAGGGATGAATGGATTTCATACCTCGTGTGCCGGTATTCAATGACCAGGTCCGTTCCGTTGGGCGAGAGCCGAACATCCCGCATACGGAACGTCGGACGCCCGCGTGCGCCGTAGGTCTTGCAACGTCCGCGCGGCAGCAGTTTCATGTCGCCGGCATGCGGATCGTCGCTGTTGATCAGGCTCAGCCCACGCGTATGCAGCGCGAAGAGCAACTGCTTCGCGTCACGGTAGGCGGACATGCTGCGATGAAAATCGAGATGGTCTTGCGTCAGATTGGTGAAGATCGAAAGATCGAAGCCGATACCACTCACCCGGTCGAGCACGAGGGCATGCGACGACACTTCCATGACGGCCGCCGTGCAGCCATCATCGCGCATGTCGGCGAACAGCCCATGCAAATCCTCGGCGAGCGGCGTGGTGAATGGAGCGGGACGCACGGCGTCACCGATGTGATACGCCACCGTCCCGACAAGTCCGGAACGGATTCCCGCCGCGTCGAGCACGGAACGGATCAGATATGACACGGTCGTCTTGCCGTTCGTGCCGGTGACGCCGACCAGGGTGAGATCGCGCGCCGGCGATCCGTGGAAACGGTCGGCGAGCAGCGCCACCGCCGCGCGCGTGTCATGCACGACGATGGCGGTGGTGCCATTGTGCTGGCAATACGCGGGCGTGAGAAGATGCGCGAGATGGGTTTCATAATGCAGCAACGACACGACCACGCAGCTCGCACCGCGCTCGATCGCCGACTGCGTGAAGTGATGGCCGTCGGTGTGTTCCCCCTGGGTCGCGGCAAACAGCATCCCCGGCCGGACGGCGCGCGAGTCGGTCGTGATGCCGGCAATCTCCACATCCCACGGACCGATGAGCGTGACCACCGGCAGATCGTTGATGATCTCCGACAGCCGCACACCGGCGGGAAACGCTTGCAGATTTTTCGCGACCTGGTTGAATGTCATGCGGCCTCAGTACAGATTCGCCGTGATGATGCGGGCATCGCCGTCGAGTGTGATGCGCGTGCCTCGCGCAACCCATTCGCCCGCCGCGGGATATTGGGTGCGGACGGTGCCGCTGCCCATCGGACTTGGTTCGAGATTCATGGTTTTGGTGAAATTCATCGCCTGCCGTAATGTCATCCCGACAACATCGGGGACGCGCACCATCCCGCGCGGTTTCGCATGGTCGACGCCGACGAGATGTACGGTTACCGGCGTGCGGCGCGGCGCGAAGGAGTTGTCGGGAGGCACCTGTTCGGCGACGACTTCACCGCGTCCGACCGTCTCGATGTTGAACCCATGCGCCTTGAGTACCTGTGCCGCGATGTCGGCACGCATCCCGCGCACGTTGGGGACGCGAATCCGGTCATCGCCCTTGAATGAGGCATACATCGGCTCGGGTTTCTTCGCGAAGCTGCTCGACGAATTGATGATGCGCATGGCGATATGCCGGAATATGGGACCGGCCGTCGAACCGCCGTAGTATCCATGCTTCGGGGCGTCGAGAATAACAAGAATCAGGACTTCCGGATCTTCAACGGGGAAAAATCCGACAAACGAGGCGACATGGGACTTGTTTGAGTACGAACCGTTGACCAAGCGCTGTGACGTTCCGGTTTTTCCACCGATACTGATGCCTTCGATGCGCGCTTGTCGCGCGGTGCCGCTGTCGACCACGCCCTGCATGAAGCTGCGCATCAGACGCGACGTCTCCGACGACACCACACGTCGAACGACCTGCGGCACGGTCTCGTCAACGATGTTGCGGTCCTCGTCGAGCAGCCACTTTCGGATGAACGGACGCATGAGCACACCGTCGTTGGCGATCGCGGCGTACGCACAGGCGATCTGCAGCGCCGTCGCCTGCAGACCGTAGCCGAAACCAAGATAGGATAGCGTCGTGCCGTCCCAGTCCAGGGGCTTGTCGAGATCCCCGCCGAGCTCGCCCGGTAGTTCGATCCCGGTCTTCACCCCGAAGCCGAAATTCCGCGCGTATTTGTAGAAACGCTCATCGCCGAGTTCGCGCGCGAGTTTCGCGGAAACAATGTTGGAGCTGTGTTCGAAGGCGCCGCGCATGGTCAGCCACTCGTACGGGTGGTCGTCCACGATCGGCTTGATCTTGGCATTGTACAGCCACCGTCCGCGCTCGGCGTTGATGCGATCCTCCGGACCGTGCAGCCCCTCGTTGAGCGCGGCGCTCATCGCCACGATTTTGAATGTCGACCCGGGTTCGTAGAGATCGGTCACCGAGCGATTGCGCGCCTTTTCGGGCGAATACTCCGAGAGCTTGTTCGGGTCGATGCTCGGGACGTTGGCCATGGCGAGAATCTCGCCGGTCTTGGGCTGCAGGATGATGCAGCGCCCCGATTCCGCCGCGTGCAGTTCGACGCCCTTGGCGAGTTCCTCCTCGGCGATGGATTGGTACACCTGGCTGATCGTGAGCACGACACTGCGGCCGTTGACGGGTTCGACCTTCGGATAGTCCACCTCCGGACGGCGCAGCCCGCGCGCGTTGCGCTGGTAGACGATGAAGCCTTCCTTGCCGGACAGCTCGCGATCCATCTGCAGTTCGATCCCGCTCTGACCGCGGTTGTCGATGTTCGTGTAGCCGATGACCGGACCGGCCAATGCGTTGAAGTTGTACCGGCGGCGGGGATTGGGACGCAGCCGCACCCCGTAACACGACCACCCCTCGAATCGATCGGCGATCACTTCCGGGATCCGCTTCTGGATAATGCGGTACTGCACGGTGGTATCACGCAGATGGCGCTGGATTTCGCGCGGAGATACCCCCAGGGCGCCGGCGATGAATCGTGCCACCGTATCCCGTCCCTCGATCACCGACGGATCCACCGACAACGTGTATTCGGTGACGTTCGATGCGAGGATGGAAAGATTGCGGTCGAGAATGAGGCCGCGCATCGGGGGAATGATTTCCCGACTCTCGTACTGGATCCGGGCCATCTCCTGCAGTTTCTCGGCGTCGCGCACCTGTACGACGGCAAGCTTGGCCGCGATCGCGAGAAAGCCCGCAAGGAAAAGGGTGATGAGCATATAAATGCGGACGGAACTCTGCTGTCTCTGCAGAATCCGCAAATCCTCATTCTTGCCCGGTCTGTAATCGAAAGGGTCCAACGGCACCTGTCTGCGTAATTCCTGGTCTGTGGCGTCCGCCGCGCCGCGTCAATCCGCGTGGACCGCGTCGGTCCGTATCTACCGCGTCAATCCTGCCGCGCGGGATTCCAACCGTAGACCGTCAGCGAATACGGTTGCTGATTGGCATGCACCAACCCGAGATGTTCGGTAGCGATTTTCTGGATGCGATTGTAGCTCGAAAGCATGTTGATCTCGGCACGCAGGGTTTCGCGCTCCTGCAGAAGCATCTGTTCCTGTCGCTCCAATTCGATCTGCCGCACCATCAGGCCATCCACGACCACGACGTTCGAGATGTAGACGGTGACGAGGACGGCGAAGACGATCAGCATCAGCACGATATTAAAAGTGGTCAGACCACGCAGCCGACGCCGGCGGGCGGGAACAGCTTGCTGATAATCGAACGGCACTTCGTTCGCGACATCGCCCAATGCCGCGGCGCCGCCGCGCACACCGCTGGCGATCGCACTGAACGCAGGCTGCACGCGTCTACGCGTGAATCTTCTCGCCTGCGCGAAGGCGGGCGCTGCGGGCTCTTGGATTTCGACGTATTTCGTTTTCATCTGCCTCGATATGCCGTGTATTGAGCAACTTGATTCTCGCCACCTTCCCGCAAACGCAGACGGGCACCCGCGGGGGACACACGCATGTGGCGGCTTCGTTGCGCAGCATGCGCTTGACAATGCGGTCCTCGAGCGAGTGATAGGAAATCACGACCAGGCGTCCACCCACCGCGAGCAGATCCGCGGCCTCGGCGAGTGTTTCCTCGAGCACGCCCAACTCGCTGTTGACGGCGATGCGCAGCGCCTGGAAAATGCGCGCCAGTGTCTTGTTCCGATGCGCGGGCGACACCACGCCGCTGATGACCTCGACCAGTTCCATCGTACCGCCGATGGGCCGTCGTGCCCGTTCACGCACGATGGCATGCGCGATGCGGCGGCTGCCGCGCTCCTCGCCGTACGCGAAAAAAATCCGCGCAAGCTCCTCTTCCGTGCTTCGTGTGATGAGATCGGCCGCGGTCACGCTACGTTCACGGTCCATCCGCATGTCGAGAGGACCATCAAAACGGAAACTGAACCCCCGCTCCGCTTCGTCGATCTGATGTGATGACACACCGAGATCCAGGAGCAGGCCGTCGATCGCGTCTATTCCGAACTGATGGAGAACTCGCCGGAGATGAACCACATTCTCATGGACGACTTCCAGCCGGGGATCGCCCTCGAAGAGTGTTCGTGCATGGCGCACCGCGTCCGGATCCTGATCGAAGCCAAAAACGCGACTCTTCTCTCCGAGCGTACTCAGCAACAGGCGGCTGTGTCCGCCGCCCCCGAGCGTCCCGTCGACATAGATCCCCTGCGGATCCGTGACCAGAAGCTCGATCGACCGTTCGAGAAGGACCGGTATGTGATACGCGGCATCGTCATCCTGCATCACACCCCTCCCATGACACGCGCGGCCACTTCCTCGTACGTGGTGTCGGCGTAGCGCTCGTTGTAGGCACGGAAGTGTTCCGGACTCCAGATTTCTATTTTCTCCAGCGCGCCGATGATCACAACCTGCGTGGTGATCCCCGCGATTTCCATCAATTCCTGCGGAAGCATGATGCGCGCTTGCCGGTCGAGCGAGACATCCTGCGCCCACATCATAATGGTGCGCATGAATAGACGATCTTCCTCGCGATGGGAGTTCAGACCGGTTTTCATCTGCTGCTCGTACCGGTTCCACTCATCGAGCGGATACAAGACCAGGCTTTTTTCGTAGCCGCGCGTGACGACAAAGGAATCATTCGCCTCGGGACTGAGCGCCTTGCGCAGCTTCGACGGAAGGCTGACTCGCCCCTTGTCGTCCACCGAATGTTCATATTTTCCTTTGAAACCTGCCATTCACTCTGCTGCCACGTTTTACCATTATCCCCCACTTCTACCCACTTTCACCCAAAATTGCGCTTTTACGACTGAGAGTCAAGCGGTTTTCTCCCACGGGGGAAAAATTTTTCTCCGATGCGAAAAACACGCCGGAATCGATGATTTTATTGGGGTTGGGAGGAAAAAAAATGCTGGGCGACGGGGGAAGGGATCGGGGGAACGACGATGCGAACGGAATTCCCTGTCTCCCACGCCCCCCCCACCAGCAGCGACGAGGCGAAGCAGCGGCCGGGAGGGAATGCACATGCGTGGGGGGGCACATGAGGGGGGATGCGCGAAGGGCGGCCATGGGCCGCCCTTCGTCACACACGGGGATGATCGATCAGACCCGGTCGTGAATCTCGCTGACGTCGTGCGGAAGCACGAGGCGGTCGTAACGCGCGAAATAGTCGATCAGGGCGTCCACCACGGGTGCGGCCGAATCGCGCAACGGGTCGATAACGGGTAATCCGGTCTTTTGCTCCAGTTCGAGAGCCGTCTGACGGTAGTCCTGCGTGTTGAGGTCCATGGAATTCAATCCCACGGCGACCACCGCCGAGGGCTTGAACACTCCCATCAGATGTTCATGCAGTTCCCGCGTGGCGGTGATTCCGGGCAGCGGTAGCCCGTACCCATCGGTCTCGCGCGAGGGTTGATGACAGAGCACCATGGCGTCGGGCATGGCGCCGTGCAGCAGTCCCAGCGCGATGGGCGAGTTTCCGCAATTGGTGACCGCGCCCTGTCCTTCGATGATCACGTAGTCGTATCCTTCGTTGGCGGCCTTGTCGACCTCGAACTCGATCGCGCCGTTGATGAAGTCAGCGGGAATGTCCTCCACCGACACGCCGCGTCCGCTGATGAGGATGCCGGTCGGACCCGTTCCCACCATCGCGACATTCATTCCGCGGCGCAGCATCTCCCGATGCAGCATCAGCGCGGTGGTCATTTTCCCGGTATTCGAGTCGGTGCCGACGGTGAGAATAGTGCCGATCTCGCGGCGACGCCAGCTGCCCTGCGCCCGGATCAGATGGCTTTTCGACACCTGATGCAGATCATGGATACGCAGGCCTTTCTCCTCGGCCACCCGCGCGAAGATCTCGTCCTTGCGCAAGGGCTGCTTGAGACCGCTGACGATATGCAGTCCCGAATCGAGTGCCTCACGGATCATGTGCCGCCAGTTGTCGGGCAGCACGCCACCCATGGGCGTAATGCCGATCAACATCGAATCGGGCTTGAATTTCAGCGCTTCGTCGAGAGAATGCACGATCGGTGTATCGCCCCCGAAGCCGATCACTTCCTGCGTGGTCCCGCGTTCCTTCGTGCTGTCGATGACCGCGACGATGCGGTCGGGGATGTACATCAACGCGGCGATGACCATGCGCAGACCGATCGAACTCAACCGTCCCTCGGCCAGCAACACCATGCGTTCGCTGTGGTGCGAGAGCATCACCATGCCGCGTGATCCCCCGGAAACAGAATCTGTGTCCGCTCGGGACCCACGCTCACGCAGGCGATGCGGACGCCGATGCGCTGCTCGACCGCGGTGATGTACGCCTTCGCGTTGTCGGGCAGGTCGTCGTACGATCGCGCCGTGGTGATATCTTCCTGCCATCCGGGGAAGGTCTCATACACCGGCCGCATGTTTTCGAGCCGGCGGAGATTGGTCTGGAAATGATCGCTGCGCTTGCCTTCATATTCATAGGCCACGCACACCTTCACCGTCTCGAGACCACTCAGCACATCGAGTTTGGTCATCCCGCATGCGGTGATGCCGTTGAGCATGGCCGAATACCGCATGGCGACGGCGTCGAACCATCCACAACGCCGCCGGCGTCCGGTAGTCGACCCGTATTCCTGTCCGCGCTCGCGTAAATGCGTGCCGATTTCGTCTTCAAGCTCGGTGGGATACGGACCGAGTCCCACACGGGTAGTGTAGGCCTTCATCACGCCAATGACCGAATCGATGGCCGTGGGCGGGATGCCCAGGCCGATGGTCGCCCCGCCGCTGATCGGGCTGGAAGATGTCACATACGGATACGTGCCATGATCGAGATCGAGCAGCGCTCCCTGCGCACCCTCGCAGAGCACGCTCTTTCCGTCGCGGATCGCGTCATTGAGATAGAAGGCCGTATCGGTCACATACCCGTCGATCAGCTCGTCGAAGCGCTTGTACTCGTCGATGATCTTCTCGACATCGAGTTCCTCCGCGTCGTAGATCTTGCTGATGATCTGGTTTTTCTCCTCGAGATTCCGGCGGATGCGCGATTCGAGGATATTATGATCCAGAAGATCTACAATGCGGATCCCCACGCGCGCGGCCTTGTCGTAGTAGGCGGGACCGATACCGCGTCCGGTGGTGCCGATGGGTGCCAGCCCTTTCTCGACCAGCGAATCGAGCAGTTTGTGATACGGCATGATCACATGCGCGTTGTGACTGATCTTGAGACGGCCACGCAACGAGATTCCCTGCGACTCGAGCAGGCGCATTTCCTCGAGCAGCGCAACCGGATCGATCACCACGCCGTTGCCGATGACCGACACGCACCGCTCATGGAAAATGCCGGAGGGGATCAAATGCAGCACGAATTTCTGATCACCGATCTCGATGGTGTGTCCGGCATTGGCCCCACCCTGATAGCGGGCCACGATGTCGACATCCTTGCTGATGATGTCGACCAGTTTGCCTTTTCCTTCATCTCCCCACTGTGCGCCAACGACTACCCGCACGGACATGGCTCATGCTCCTGTGAACTGAGAAAAGAACAGGCCCCCCGAGTCCCCGGGAGGCCGTCGTGATTTGATGGATGATCGCTCCGGGATCAGGGCTGAAAACTGCCCGCGGCTTCGTCCACGCTTTGATACGGCGTGAAGATTGTATGCAACTTCGTGATCTCGATCAACTTCCGGACGTTGTCGGTGAGGCATGCCAGCTTGAGCTCGCCCCCGTTGTTCTTCATCGTCGTGTAGCCGCCGATCAACATGCCGAGGCCGGAACTGTTCATCAACGTGACCTGGGAGAGGTCGATGATCACGCGTTTCTTCCCCTCATCGAGAAGACGATGGAGGTCCTCATTCAGCGCATTGGCTTCCGGTCCGCCAAGGATCGCGCCTTGAAGCGCCAGGACGGTGACCCCGTTCCTGTCTGACGAGGGAGTATGCATGACGATCCTCCTAGAAAGTGATTTTGACGTCGCGCGCTTTCACCCAATCCAGGGTCATCGAACTGGCCACGAAGATGCTGGAGTATGTGCCGACAAGCACACCGATGCTCATCACGAAGGCGAACCCACGCGTGGCCTCGCCGCCGAAAAGCATCAGCGCGAGCATGGTCAGCAGCGTGGTCAACCCCGTCAAGATCGTCCGGCTCATCGTGGCATTGACGCTCTTGTTGACGAGCGGTTCGAAGGCGCTGGTCTTGAAGAGCTTCAGATTCTCACGCACGCGGTCGAACACGATGACCGTATCGTTGACCGAATATCCCACCAGGGTGAGGAAGGCCGCGATCATGGTCTGATCGAATTCGAGATTGATGCCGGGAATCATGTCCGTGAAAATGGAAACCAGTCCCAGCGTCAGCACCACGTCGTGGAACAGCGCGGCGACCGTGCCGAGCGCGAACACGAATTTGAAGCGGAAGGCGATGTACACGAGAATGCCGACCAGCGCGAAGAAAATCGCGACCACCGCGTCCCGTCGTATCTCCGAACCGATCTTCGCTTCCACGCGGTTTTCCTGCAACACCTCGATCCCCTGCTTGAAGCTCTGATTGAGCGTGCTCTTGATCTGGTCGGAGATCGCCGACCCCACACCCTTCTGTTCGGTGCGAATGATATAGTCGGTATCGGTGCCGAAGGATTTGATCTCGAAGCTGCCCATGTTCGCCTGCTGCATGATCGAGCGCAGCTCGCCGATCTGCACCGCGCGCGGGAGACGGACGATAACCTCCGTTCCGCCCTTGAAATCGAGGCCGAACTGGATGCCCTTGAGGAAAATCGAGATGATGCCGGCGGCGATGATCACGGCGGAAATGATGTAGAACATTTTCCGCCGGCTCATGAAATCAACGTTCAGGTTCTGGAAAACTCTCATGACTCTGTATGTACTCCTGGATCGCTACGTGTTAATATTCCGATCGGATCATCCGAATTTCACGATGCCCGGCGCCTTGTCGAGCGTGATTTCAAAAATGAGACGCGTCATGATGATCGCGGTGAACAGCGAGCTGAGGATACCGATCATCAGTGTCAACGCAAAGCCCTGGATGGGACCGGAGCCGAACTGATACAGGATGATTGTGGTCAGCAGCGTGGTCAGGTTCGAATCGATGATGGCCGGGAACGCGCGGGCATACCCCGCGTCGATCGCGGCGCGCATGGTCTTGCCCATGCCGTATTCCTCGCGGATGCGCTCGTTGATCAGCACGTTGGCGTCCACCGCCATGCCGACCGTGAGCAGGATCCCCGCGATGCCCGGCAAGGTCAACGTGCCGTGGAACCCGGCCAGGACGGCGAGAATGAACCCGACGTTGAAGATCAGCGCGATGTCGGCGGGCACGCCACCGAACTGATAATACAGCACCATGAAAAGCACGACGATGCCGAATCCGATCAGGAAGGAATTCAGACCCGCGCTGATGGAATCCTCGCCGAGCGACGGTCCCACCGTGCGTTCCTCGACGATCTCCACCGGGGCGGGCAAGGCACCGGCCTTGAGCACGATCTCAAGCAGGCGCGCTTCTTCCATGTTTTCCATGCCTTCGATCTGGGAGTTGCCGCCGATGATCTTCTGCTTCACGTTGGGGGCGGAAAACACCGCGTTGTCGAGCACGATGGCCACGCGCTTGTTCACATTGGCGCCGGTGATGCGGGCCCACTCGCGCGCGCCTTCGCCGTCCATCTGCATCGTGACCACCGCGCCGCCGAAGCCCTGCTGGTCGGTCTGGGCCATCGCGTTGGTGATCACTTCGCCGGTGAGCTCGGGCTTGGCCTTGAGCATGAAGAACTCGAAGAAATCCTCTCCTTCATTGGTGAACGCGGGCTTGGCGCTCCATGCGAAGGACACATCCTCGGGGATCGCATTCCGGACATCATCGCGATTGAGGATGTTGATGATGCG
Source organism: Bacteroidota bacterium (assembly GCA_034002405.1). Taxonomy (GTDB): domain Bacteria; phylum Bacteroidota; class Ignavibacteria; order SZUA-365; family SZUA-365; genus SZUA-365. Next base: position 31,476 of record JAVFAS010000001.1, read on the forward strand.
CTCACGCTGTTCCGGCGTGGCGTAAATGCCATACTCGGTCGCGGTGAACATCGAGAGGAACGGATTTTCCTTCTTCCACTTCGCGAAACGCTGTTCCTCGGTCATCGCGGCCTCGGAAGTCGTGTCGGCGGTCTGCGCCGCACTGTCGGCGGCGGCGATGGACTCCGATGTCACCGCGGTGGTGTCTCCCGCACGGGCCGCACTGTCGGCGGGTTCCTCGACCGGCTTGCCGAGCAGCACCTTATCGATGTTGCCGAAGGCCTTGAGCACGGTATTCTCTTCCGCGAAGAGCTTGAACTCGAGCTGCGCGGTCTCCTGAATCAGGCGGCGCACTTCCTGTTCGTCGCTTACACCCGGGAGTTCGAGGATGATGCGCCGACTGCCGCTCCGCGTGATCGTAACTTCCGATACCCCGTACTGGTCGATACGGTTGCGGATAATCTCCACCGCGCGCTCGACCGCCTTTTCGGATTCGTCCTGCAGCTTCGTCAGCACCTCGCCGTTCGAATCGCGGATGTCGCCGTAGTAGCGACTGAGGCGCATGTTGCGCTCCTCGAATTTCCGTCCGACGATATCGAGCACGGTTTCCTCGCTGTTGGCGGCTTCCGCGCGGGACTGATCGAGAATTTCACGCAGGTTGTCGTCTTCGTTCTTCGCGAGTTTCGTCAGCAGCTCGACAATGTCGACTTCCATGGTGACATACATTCCGCCCTGGAGATCCAGCCCGAGTTTCAGACGTCCGTCTCGGTTGTTGCGAATGGACTCCTCATTGTCGTCGAAATACGCTGCGCTGTCCGCGCCCGTACGGCTGCGGAGCTCGCTCTGGTGCCTCGAATCCATGTACGTCGGCCACAGCAGGTAGACCGCCAGGGCCAACACGGCGACAATCAGGACGATCCGGAACAGATATTTTCTCACGGAAGTCAGACCTCCAACGTCAGATATGTATAGAACTATGCAAAAAATTCAATTCAAAAATGGCTCAGAGAGACAAATATAGGGAGCGGGGCCTATCAAAGTCAATTCGAATCGGTGGTTCCGCGCAGCGCATGCATCGCCGCCCGCACCCGCGGGTCCCGCTCGGTCGCGATGCGATCGCCCAGCATGCGCCGCGCCTCGTCGGGACCGAATATCACCAGCGCCGACACGGCCCAGGCGCGAATCTCCGCCCGCGGCTCGTCCAGCCATGCGCGCAAGGTTGCGTGCAGGACGTCTGGAGCTTCGCCCACGACAATCAGGGTCTCCATCGCACGAATTCTCGGCACGATCTCGTTGCCGGGCGCGGCCAACCGCCGCACCGCCGGCAGGAATTCGACCATGCGGTAGCGCCGGACCCAGTCCAGCGCGGCCAATGCGAGCACATCGCCATGACTCCGCTTCGCCAAGCGCGCGGCAACCACGTCCCGGCTTCCGACCGAGTCGACCGTGAGCATGGCGTTCATCGCCGCTGCTTCGACATAATAACTGGAATCAGCAAGCATGGCATGAAACCGCGGCAGCAGCGCGTGATCGCGGAAATTATTCAATCCGTTCACGGCGGTCGCGCGAACGCCCGAGGCAGGATCCTCGAGCAGCCGGAGGAACAACGCCCGCAGATCCGCGGCGAGGTCGCTCCGGGTGTCGCGCAGCTCCGCCAGCCTGGTCGCGATCGCCTTGCGAACCGCGCGATGCCGATCGTGTTCCGCCGCGACCAACAGCGCCCGCCGGACCCGATCGTCCCCGACCGTCTCGATCAAGGCCGCCGCCGCGTCGATGCGCTGGATGGGACTCGCCGCGCTCCGCAGCAGCGTCAGGGACTCTTCCGTGTCGTAGTCCACCGCGATGCGCGCGCAGAGCACGTTCTCCGGGTCGAACTCGAGAACGCCAGCCGCATCGTCACGCGGCTCCTCGCGCGGAATCGGGAGCGTCACGCGGGTTTCCGCTCCGTCGATCCAGATACGCGCGGTCCGGCCCGACGGCCAACGCAGCGTCAGCGGCAAGCGGAAATAGGCACAGAGCGAATCGGTCTCCTGCACCTGCGTGAGGGTCAGCCGCAGACTGTCGCCGAAGGATTCCCGGGTTACGCGTATTTCAGGATATCCGGCTCCGTATATCCACTGCTTGAAGAACCAGGTCATCGTGCGGCCGGTGACATCCTCGATCACGCGGATGAAGTCCTGCGTATCGACGCTCCCCCGCGCGTGTCGCGCAAGCCAGGCGCGGATCACGCGCCGGAATTCCTCGTCGCCCAACATGTCGTGCAGCATATGCAGAACCGCCGCGCCCTTCGCATAGGTATTGTGCGCACCCCCTCGCTGCGTGCCGACGATCGGGATGCGTCCCGCGCGACCGGACCAGTCGATATAGTTCCGGATGCCGTTCGCACGCTGGATGATCATATCGTCCAGACCATTCCGCTTCGCGGTCCAGCGCTGCTGGAAGAACGTCGCGAACCCTTCGTTGAGCCACTCGTGTGTCCAATCGATGTAGGTCACGTCGTCGCCGAACCATTGATGCGCGAGTTCGTGCGCGATCAGGGGTTGGGGATCCTCGTCCAGCGCGGCGCGTGCGTCGACGACCACGCGCGTGTCGGCCAGGACCGTGGCCGAGGTGTTTTCCATCCCGCCGTAGAGAAAATGCCGGACCGGCACCTGCACGTATTTGGCCCAGGGATATGGCGTCCCCGTATATTCGGAGAAAAAGACAAGCATATCTCCCGTATCGCCGTAGGTACGTCGAACGTCGGCTGTGTCGTCGGTGAGGGAGTGCCAGGACTCGATCGGAACGCCGAGACGTTCGTCGCGAAACACGCCGTAGCGACCTGCCGCGAGCATCACCAGATAGCTGCAATGCGGCTGTTCCTGCGCCCAATGCCAGGTCGCCGTGCCATCGCCATTGTCGTGCCGTGCGCGCAGCACGCCATTGCTCACCGCGCGCAAGGCGGTGTCGATGGTCATGACAACTTCGCTCGTTGCCTTGTCGTTCGGGAAATCGTAACAGGGAAACCAGTGGCGGTTGTCCTCCCCCTGCCCCTGCGTCCAGATCTGCCGCGGATCGTCGGGGAAACTTGCATCGGGTCCGATGAAATACAGACCGCGCCGCGGCGTGCACGAAGAAACGACACGGAGCGTGTAGCGCCGGCCGTACGCGAACGGTGCGGGTGGGGTGATCACCAGATGCGCGGCGTCGACCCGGAATGGAAGTGCCGTCGTGTCCCCGTCCACGCCCATGAGCAGGACGCGATCGATGTGCAACTCCACCGCGTCGAGCACGACGCTGTCGACCATCGTGCGCAGCGGTGTCAGCGTGATATCGGTCACGCCATCGACCCGCCGCGCCGATTCATCGAGGCGGACCTCGATCCGGTAATGCAGCACATCGACGTGACGCTCCCTGCGTCCGAAGTCCTGCGCGTGGATCGGGGTCGTCCGTGCGAAACCGGAGAGGATGAGGAAAAGGAAAGTCAGCAAAAAACGGGAATGCAGGGAAACAGGGGAAAATGGAAGAAGGAAACACCGGTGCGGCGGGGTGACCCGCGCGCCGGTGTTTCCTTCTTTCCTTCGTGCCGTCATGCGATTATTTCACGAGCATGATCCAATGCAGCCGGACGGCCTGATCCGTACGCAGGCGCACGAGATAGCTTCCGCTGGGCAATCCCGCGGCATCGAAGGTCTGGCGGTACGTGCCACCGTCGCGCGGGCCTGCCGCAAGCGTGCGCACGACCTGGCCCAGGGCATCGAGGACTTCGAGTCGCAATTCGTGACGTCCCGCAGGAATACGGTATTCAATCACTGTCACGGGATTGAACGGGTTCGGATAGTTGCCAAGGATGGCGAGATCCGCCGCGATCGCGGGCTGCCCGACCGACGTGGTGTTGTACACATACACCGTCCACGTATGGGAGACCGCTTCACCGCCTTCGGCCGTGCAGGGATCGTACACATCGACGCGAACGGTATGATCGCCTTCGGTCGGGAAACTGTACTCGAGCAGACGCGCATCATCACCGACCTGCACGTCATTGACGAACCACGCGTAGGTGATGGCTCCACGTTCGTGATCGTACACATCCACATCGAAACTGACATTGGTGTTCGTCCGCAGTGTGTCGAGCGCGGTCGGCGACACCGCCCGGAGTTCGGGGCGGAGATTTCCCGTGGCCTTCATCAGCACCGGGACCGAACACATCGCCGCCGCACCGCCGGTCTGGTTGATGAGAATGCCGATGTCCACCGTTTCGTCGACGCAGCGCTGCCGCGTCACTGGAAGGATTTTCCAGCTCACCGTCGTATCCGCGCCCGGCACGAGCGGATCCGCCACGGCTTTCGTCGCAACCTCGCCCGCGGCGAAGGTGAATCCGACGGGAAGGATCAATCCCACCGAAGCATTGATCGCGTCGGCGTTTCCATTATTCCGCACGGTCACGGCGTAGGTCGCCTCGGTGACCGTCGTGTCGATTTCGTCGGGCGTCAGACTGCAGATGCCTTCGAGCCGGGCGGCGGTCAGGACGGGAACCACGAGCATGAGGCGGCAGGTGTCGTCCGCATGGCCTGTGGCGGAGCGGACAAGAAGAATCGGGTATTCGGTGCGCATGGCGGGACGCGGATAGCGCAACGGCCATTGCAGCGTGATCGATTCTCCCGACGGCATCGCGGCAAAGGCCTGCGTCTGGGGGCCCCCGTCGAGCGTGACGTCCTGCGGCAGGATGATCGTGACATCACCGGCGGGACCCGTCGCCGCGCCTGTCGATGTGATCGTGGTCCGCACGCGCGCGGGATCCGGTGTGTATTCGCCCGCCTCGATCGTGATCGCATCGACGTCGCAGGTCATGGTGACGGCGGAACTCGCCGGCTTGATGTTCATGAACAGTCGCAGCTGCGCGGAAGTCCCCTCCGTGGAATGAACCGCGGCGTTGATCTGCGCGGTGATTTCCGTCGCATGGGGCAGGGCCTGCACGAACCAGACCGCGGTTCCCTTCTCCCCCGGCTGCAATGTGGCCGGGATCACGGGCACCGTACGGCTGGCGCCGTACGCCACGCGCACATCGTTGGAAGTGTCCAGTTCGGCGTACAGACCGGTAAGAGGAAGATCCCCGCTGTTGGTGACTTCGACCGACACCGTCGCGGGATCGGGGGAATATCGTTTGCTGCCGTCATCCCACGTGAAGATCGTTGGTTGCGCGCGCAGCGCCAGACCGGCGCTGCGTGGCCGTACCGTGATGCGCGCCGCGCCGGGCAGCACGGTCAGACAACCGCGCGTCCAACTCGCGCCCGTGACCTGCACCTGCGCGTCGGTATTCGCCTGCACCTCGCCACCGAGGAACGTGAGCGTGGCGAGCGTCCCGCTGCCGTTGAGCGCGGCCGTGCCGGTGAGCATGATGTCCGCGCCGGATGCCGTCATCGCCACCGTGGCGGTCATGCCGTCCGCCAGATTTCCCGCGGTGGACACCGATTGCAGCCGGAGCGCGCTCGTATCGAACGCCAGGGTAATGGTACCCGGATGAAGCCGCTGTTGCTGCACGCCCGGCACGATCCGCAGGGCAACGTCCTTCGTCCCGCCCGACACCACGGTCGCGGTATCGGGTGTCATGGTGACCGACACATTCCCGCTTGCATCGGCGGCGAGGGGGACGATGGTCGTCACATGCGCGCTGTCGGTGCCAATCTTCACCTGGGTGAACACACTGCGGTCGAATCCATCACGGCACAGATCGGTGCTCGTCCAGGTGAGCAGCGAAGCGGCGGGAGTCCCGTTGTAGTCGTCGATGAGCTGTTGCACCATCACATCGATGTTGTTCCAATAGGTGCCCCCGGTCTCCTGACAAAGGAATTTCATTTCCGAATCATTATTCACAGCATTGATGCCGAAGCAATGAACCCGGATGTTGGTTGTTTTCGCGAGATCGACGACATCCTGCACCGTGCGGGTACTGCCGTCATTCCGACCGTTTGACAGGATCAACACCGTGCGCGAGGGATGAATGCTGTTGTTGAGAAGATACGAGAGTCCGGCGTGACCACCGGCCCACAGCGCGTTTCCGCGACCTGTCGGTGCGATCGCCTCGATGCGATTGAACAGGACGGGCTTGATGGCGGTCATCTGTTGCTGCTCGTGCGGTATGTCATCATAGGTGATCACCGAGGCTTCGTCGAGCACACCGTCGAGACGTTCCACCAGTCGGTTGGCCACCCCTTTCGCGAAGGCGATGTCTCCCGCCGACATCGTCGACCCGACACCGATGACGATCGTCAGCGAGAAGTTCTTGGTCGGGATCGGATGCGTCAGATGCAGCGGGATCCGCGCGAAACCATCCTCCCGCACCGTGAAATGCGAACTGTCGGTATCCCGCATGATGACACCGCTGTGGCGTACCACGACGTTGGCGGTGAGATCGGGAAATGCAGCGGTTTCCACCGACTGCACTTCGATCGTGAATTGCGCGTACAACGCCGGCGCGTACAGCATCAACAGCAGCCAGGCTGCGAATCCCTTGCGATGTTTCATGCGAAAACCTCCGTGTGAGATCAATCAGAGCTGAAAAAGAAAAGATACACAAGCGCACCGAAAAAACCAGTCGCCACGCGCGGGATGCGCGGGCGCCGTGGCCCGTTCTTGTTCCTTGCCTCGCACCTCCCTATTTTTCCCCATTCATCACAATGCGGTTTCTCCATGCGCACACCAGAGAATCTCTTTTCGGAGCAGGACAGGAAACGCATCGCCGACGCGGTGCGGGACGCCGAGCACCGCACGTCGGGCGAAATCGTACCGTTTGTCGTCGGCCGCAGTGACGCGTATCCCGAGGCATGGTTGCGTGCCGGCGCCCTGTTCGCGTTGCTCGCGCTGTTCACCTTCGCGCTGCTCGATCTGGGCACGGACCTGTGGTTGCCGCTGGGCTACGCCGAGTCCGGGGTGATCGTGATTCTCGCGTTCGGGCTTGGGGCGCTGCTGGCCGCCACCGTTCCGTTCTTCACGCGGTTGTTCATTCCGGGAAGCAGCTTGCAGCAACGGGTCGACGAGCGTGCCGCCCTGGCGTTCATCGACGAGGAAGTCTTCTCCACGCGCGACCGCACGGGCATTCTCATTTTCATTTCCCTGTTCGAACACCGCGTGCGTATTCTCGGTGACACGGGGATCAACGCCCGGGTGAAGCAAGAGGAGTGGGATGCCGTGGTGACGGTGCTTGTTGATGCCATCCGCAATGGTGCCGCGGCGGAGGGCATGCTCGAGGCCATCTGGAAATGCGGCGAACTGCTCGAACGGCACGGCGTGGAGATTCGTCCCGATGATACCGACGAACTGGATAATCGCATCCGATTCAGTGATCGCTGAGCGAGGCCGCATGCAACGCGCCCGAACACTTCCCCTCCGATCCGCGACGGTTATCGCGACGGTCATCCTGCTCGTCGCGACCGCGCGCGCGATCGACGTGCCCTATCTTGCCGGCCGCATCAATGACACCGCGCATCTGCTCGGCACGGACGCGGTCACCGAGCTCGAGGCCATGCTCGCCGCATACGAAGACAGCACGGGAAACCAGATCGTCCTGCTCACCATCGAGACGCTCGACGGCGAGTCCATCGAGGAATACGCCCTTCGCGTTGCCGAGACATGGAAACTCGGGCAGAAGGGCGCCGACAACGGCGCGCTGCTGCTGATCGCGAAGGCCGACCGAAAGCTCCGCATCGAGGTCGGGTATGGATTGGAGGCATCACTGACCGACGCCATGACCTCGCTGATCATCGCCAATGTGATCACGCCACGCTTCAAACAGGGGGATTTCGAAGGCGGCATCCGCGAAGGCCTCCGCAGCATCATCGCCACCGCGGATGGCACGATCGGAGAATCGGATCTGGCATCCTCTGGCGGGGACTTCGATGTCTGGCTGTTCCTGCTGATCTGGTTCAGTGTCGTCGGACTCTTCACCTTCTTCGCCGTGTTCACCCCGGGCTGTTCGGGCTGGGGACTGTACGCCTTCCTGATTCCCTTTTACGCCGGTCCGGCATTCATTCTCAGCGAGGAAGTGAATTCCTCCGTCGGGTTCGGACTGCTGCTGGCATACCTGATCGGCATGCCACTGCTTCGGATCTTCATGCCCAAGTTCTCCTTCGGCAAGACCATCGCGACGAAAATGGCGAGCGCCAGTCGCGCGGGAGGCGGCTGGAGCAGCTCCTCGTCCGGTGGCGGTTGGTCCAGCGGCGGATCGAGCTTCAGCGGTGGCGGCGGTAGCTTCGGCGGTGGCGGATCCAGCGGAAGCTGGTGATTCCCCTGGTCGCGCCAGCCGCGAACGGCACGGAATCGCAAGCGCACGAAACAAAAAATCGAAACCGCACGAAATGAAAACGGTCAGCCTCAGGCTGACCGTTTTCGTGATACCGATTTCGGATCAATACATGCCGTCCATGCCGCCGCCCGGCATCGGGGGCATCGGCGGTGCGGGCTCCTTCTTCTCGACGATCGTGCACTCGGTGGTGATGAGCAGCGACGCAACCGACGCGGCGTTCTCGAGCGCGATGCGCGTGACCTTGGTCGGATCGATGACACCGGCTTCGACCAGGTTCTCGTAGACTTCGGTCGAGGCGTTGAAGCCGTAATCGCCCGTGCCTTCCTTGATCTTGTTGACGATCACCGACCCTTCGAGACCGGCATTGGTGACGATCTGGCGGAGCGGCTCCTCGAGCGCGCGGCGCACGAGTTCGATTCCGACATTCTGATCTTCATTGATGCCGGTCACACCATCGAGTTTCGCGAGCGCGCGCAGCAGCGCGACGCCGCCGCCCGGCACGATACCTTCCTCGACCGCGGCACGCGTGGCGTGAAGGGCGTCCTCGACGCGGGCCTTCTTTTCCTTCATCTCGACTTCCGTCGCGGCACCGATCTTCAGCACGGCAACACCACCCGAGAGCTTCGCGAGACGTTCCTGCAATTTCTCGCGGTCGTAGTCGGAAGTCGTGTTGTCGATCTGCACCTTGATCTCATTGATGCGCTGCTTGATCGCGTCCGCTTCGCCCGAGCCCTCGACGATGGTCGTATTGTCCTTGTCGATCTCGACGCGCTTGGCGGTCCCGAGATAGTTCAGCGACGCATTCTCGAGCTTGTAGCCCTTTTCCTCGCTGATCACGGTGCCGTTGGTGAGCACGGCGATATCCTCGAGCATGGCCTTGCGGCGGTCGCCGAAGCCCGGGGCCTTGACGGCGGCCACGCGCAGCGTACCGCGAAGCTTGTTGACCACGAGCGTCGCCAATGCCTCGCCTTCCACATCCTCGGAGATGATGAGAATCGGACGACCCTGCTGCGCGGTTTTTTCGAGAATCGGCAGAAGGTCCTTCATGCCGCTGATTTTCTTGTCGTGGATGAGAATGTACGGATTCTCGAGCTCGACCTTCATCGAATCGGTGTTGGTGACGAAGTACGGGCTGAGATAGCCGCGATCGAACTGCATCCCCTCGACGACCTCGAGCACGGTTTCCATGCCCTTGGCTTCCTCGACGGTGATCACGCCGTCCTTGCCGACTTTCTCCATCGCATCGCTGATCAGCCGGCCGATGGTCATGTCGTTGTTGGCGGAAATGGCGCCGACGTTGGCGATGGAGGCTTTATTGTCACCGACTTCGCGGCTCATTTCGCGCAGTCCCTCGACGACACGCAGCACGGCGAGATCGATGCCGCGCTTGATATCCATCGGATTCGCACCGGCGACCACATTCTTGAGGCCTTCACGCACGATGGCCTGGGCAAGCACCGTTGCGGTGGTCGTGCCGTCGCCGGCCACGTCGCTGGTCTTCGAGGCCACTTCGCGCACCATCTGCGCGCCCATGTTCTCGATCGGATCCTCGAGCTCGATTTCCTTGGCCACGGTCACGCCGTCCTTGGTGACGGTCGGCGAACCGAATTTCTTGTCGATGACCACATTGCGCCCTTTCGGACCAAGCGTGACCTTCACCGCGTTGGCGAGCTGATCCACGCCGCGCTTGAGGGCGTTTCTCGCGTCGACATCATACTCGATGATTTTCGCTGCCATGCGTATTTACTCCTTGATGACTCGTTGATATGAAACGTGATGTAATCGTTATTCAGGATGCATCGATCGGGTTCAGGCGTGTTCGGCTTCGGTTCGGCGCGCGGCACATGGATGCCTGCGCAACCCGCCGGACATCGCCTTCGTGTTACCCGATGATCGCGAAGATGTCGTTCTCACGCATGATGAGATAGTCGTCTCCCCCGACGGTGACCTCGGTGCCGGAGTACTTTCCGTACAGCACCTTGTCGCCGACCTTCAGCTCCATGCTGATTTTCTTGCCGTCATCGGCAATCTTTCCCGGACCAACGGCGACAATCTCGCCCTGCTGCGGCTTTTCCTTCGCCGTGTCGGGAATGTACAGACCGCCGGCGGTCTTTTCCTCGGCCTCGAGGGCGCGAACAATGACCCGATCCGCGAGAGGTTTCAGATTCATTGCCATAACTGTGTTCCTCCAAAATTCATGGTGGTGATGTGAATAGTCCGTTTCAAACAAAAATGTTAGCACTCAATTCGATAGAGTGCTAACATAAAAAAACGACGAGATAAAGTCAAGAGCAGAACGGCAGACAATGTGTCCGCCGTTCTGCCGTTTTGTCATGCACGTGAATTCAACAGAGATGCGTCAGATCGAATACATGCCTTCATGTAATTCGCGGAAGACGAGAAGAACACCCGATTGTATCGTGATGGTGAATTCTTCACCCACCGCTTCATTGCAGGTGCCTTCGGCAAGGCCGAACGCGAGCGTCTCCCCCTCGAACGGGTAGCGCAAGCCGTCGTATCGCACGCCATGCGCGGGCGCGAGCGGCACGATGCTGATACGGTCGCCGGGTCGGGCCGTGAAACGCGTCGGCCGATCGATGACGTCCACGCGGTAATGCGGATCGAAGAGGACGATACGGAAGGTATCGACATGGCGGAGGATAATGGAAAAATTTCCGAGGGTGTGATCGAGCAGTTTCCCGGTCACCCCAAGCACCGCGACGGTTTTCACGCGCTGCAGACGCAGGAGTCCCAGCGCTTTCTCGAAATCCGTATCATCCTGCCGTTCGAGATGCATCATCGAAACGCCCGCTCGCTCGTAGTGCGCACGCGTCGCCGCATCGATCGAGTCGAAATCGCCAATGATCACCTGCGGCACGAGATCGACGCGACGCGCCGCGTTCGCACCGCCATCGGCGCAGACGATGATGCCCGCCTGCGCGGCAAGGGCATCGATCACGGGACGCGCGGCCATCTCGCCGTTGCAGATCAACAGCGCAACCGACCGGTCAGGCGTCCACCGCGGGGTGAATTCCGGTCCCGCATCCCGGGATTCTTCCATCATTGTCGACATTCTTCCTCCACGACGACCTCCTGGGTCTTCATATTACAATCCGATGGCGAGGTCAACAAAATAGTTGCGGACGGCGCCGACGAAGAACTGATCGCCCTCGCCGCTTTGCGCGTACAGCGCGTCGAACACGTTGTTGACCCCGAAGCGGAGATCGAGCGCGCGCAGTCCGAGCACCGGTGGAATACGATACCCCAACGCGACGTTGACCACGGAGTACGGGTCGACCATGAATTCCTCGCGCTGCGTGTTGTCGGTGTACTGCGCGCCCGTCCATTTCCAGGTCAGCACGGCGGTCACCCCGCGCTGTTCCCAGGCCAGTTTGATATTCGCCAGCTGCTCGGGAAAACCGGCGATGCGGTTTCCGCCGAGATCGATGGCGAGCGGATTGCCGTCACCATCCGTGTCGTAGAGGACGTAGCGCACAAGCCGGCTATGGCTGAGCATCGCATTGGCGTCGACACGCAGGTGACGCAGGAGTTGCCAGCGCGCCGACAATTCCAGACCATAGTGTCTTGTTTTATCGGCATTCCCCGTGATCGGCTGACCGAAGCGATCGAGGCCGCCGCTCTTGATGATTTCGTCGGTGAAGTCCATCACATAGAGATTCGCGAGCAGCGAGCCGCGCTCCCCGGTGAGGCCGTACCCGAGTTCGAGATTGACGAGTTTTTCCGGGCGCACCAGGGGTTGCGTGAAATCATACTTCCCGTTCGCGGTTTGGACGAACTGCGGCGTCGCGCCACCGCTCGACTCGGCCGCGTCATAGAGATTCTTCAGCCGCGGCTCGCGCTGGGTGTAGGAGAGATTGGCGTAGATATTCGAAACATCGCTGATGTTGTAGTTGAGGCCGAGGCGGGGATTGACGAAATGATAGTCGACATGAAAATCCGTACCCACGAATTTCTCATCGAAGATGTAGTAGCGATTGAACGTGTATTGCACGTTGCCCATGATGTTGATGCGAGCCGAGAGCCGGTAGTGCTCCTGCGCGTAGGCGGAGACGATATCCTTCCCGCCACGGTACTCGTAATAATGCCGGCCCGGATCGATGCCGGCGGGCAGTTGCTCGGCCCATTCGATGCGGCCCCAGTGTTCGCTGCGATGCCGGCGCAGTTCCAGTCCCGTCGTGAGCGTGCCGGCGTCGTGCGTCCACGTCAGGCGCGGCAACCAGCCGACCTGGTAGTTGTCGACGTAGGCACGGATGATGGGATTGACCGGATCGATCGCATCCTCGAAGCCGAACTCCGGTGTCAGGCGATAGTAGGCCGCGTCGGTCCAGCCCGTCCCGTCATAGTCGAAATATCCTTGTCCGATGACGGAGAACACGGCACTGTTGACGGTGAGTTGGTCGCTGGCCTTCCACTCGTTGAGCAGTTCGAAATGTGGCTGGCTGAACTGCTCGTGCTCCTGCGGACGGCGCGGCGACGTCCAGGTGTATGCCCCGTTCTCCGCCTCCCAGTAGTTGTAATTCGCGCGGCGGAGCGTGCGGTCCTTCACCGCGAATTTCGGCAGACCGTAGTAGGCGAGACCGTCCTCGAGCGGACCGCCGTACACGTTCAGCCGCGTGGTGAAGGCCTCGTCGTACCGTGTCGCGGCGAAGTAGTAGGAACTCGCGCGCGTATAGGAATGCTCGCGATAGCCGTCGCTGCGTAGTTGTGAGATCCGCGCGTACAGCGTATAGGTGTCATCGATCAGGCCGGAACCCGCGGCAAAAGCATACCGCTGCGTGTTGAAACTTCCGACGCCCGCGCTGATGGTGACACCGCGACGGTTGGCGAAATCACCCGTGACGATATTGATCGAGCCGCCGATGGCGGGCGGACCGTAAAACGCACTCCCCGCACCCCGCTGGATCTGGATTTCCTCGGTATTGCCGAGCAGATCGACGAAGTCGATCCAGTACACGTTGTGATCCTCCGGATCGTTCTGCGGCACGCCGTTGACCATGACCGCGAGCCGGCGCTGGTCGAAGCCGCGCATGCGCAGATAGTTGTATCCGATACCATTCCCGCTTTCGGAATAAAAGGTCACCGACGGCAAATCGGAGAGCATGACCGGAATATCCTGAACGAAGTACTCGTTCTCGATCTGCTCTCGTTTCACATCGGCGAACGTCACGGGCGAGAATCGTTCACGGGCCTTCATGGCCAGGACCTCGATCTCCGGTCCCGGCATCGCCACACCCTGCAGCGTGATGCGCAGCAGCCGATCGCCCGTGCCGACATGCACGGTTTCCTCGTGCGTCTGGTATCCGATGTAACTGACACGCAGCAGATACGCACCCGGAGCGAGTCCGTCGAAGGAAAACTGTCCCGAGCGGTCGGTGGCCACCCCGGCGATGTGGGTGTCGGTGCCAGATGCGGTGAGGGTGACATTCGCCCCGGTGAGCGAAAGACCGGTCTTCGCGTCGCGTACGCTTCCGCTGAGCATGGCGCCCTGCGTGTACGACGCCACGCCGGGTACGTATCGTACGTGGGTCTCGCGCGTCGCACGGACTCGTGCATGCGCGGGGTGATCGTGAAAGCCCTGGAGGATTGAGATCGCAGCCAGGGCGAGCAACCAGAAATTTCTCATGCTCCAACTCCAATGATGAGTGATTCTGGAACTCGACCCTTGCGCGGCAGAGAGAGGAGGAAAGAAAAACCGCTGCCCTTGCGAACGCAGAACAACGGTGAGGGAACATTCCTTCCCTACGCCGGCATTATCCGGGTCAGGTTCGACGGGTGTGTTCTCAGCTGCCCGCGTTTCGGGCAGCACCCCGAGATGCCGGTAACTTACACGACACGGATGGTCAAAGCAAATTCCCGCGACCGGAGCCGATTCCCGGCCTCCGCACGCATCGCGGAGCATCCCGCATCGCGGAGCATCCCGTTTCGCGGAGCATCCCGTTTCGCGGAGCATCCCGTTTCGTGCATTGCGCGGAATGGCGCGATCGGATTATTTTGATAGAATGAATACACGAACCCGCATTGTTCTCCTGCTCCTCCTCGGCACCGCCGCGGCAATGACGCGTCCGCTGACCGCGCAGACGTACATCCCGAAATTCGAGAAATTCACACTGCGCAACGGGATGCATGTGGTCCTGCATCGCGACACCACGCTGCCGTTGATCTCGGTGCACATGGTGTATCATGCGGGTTCCGCCGTCGATCAGACGGGACGCACCGGCGTGGCGAACATCGCCGGCGAGATGTTGCTGCTTGGCACGAAGAATGTGCCGCGGGAAGAACTCATGCGCCTGCGCGCCGAGGAACAGGTCTCCATTTCCGCGATGACCACGGTCGATTGGTTTGGCATCAGCTCTGTCTTTCCGATGCATCTGCTCGAGAAGGCAATCACGATCGAAGCCGACCGCATGCAACACGCCACTGCATCGTTCGCCAGGGAGCGATTCGATGCCATCATCGAGAATCTCCGCGAGGAACACAAGAAGCGCGAGACACAGGCGTTCGGTACGCTGACGCAGCAGATCTTTCATGAGCTCTACGCCGAGCGCCATCCCTACCGGCATATCACCATCGGCGAGCGCGATCATCTCGACAGCATCCGTTTCTCCGACGTCCGTGCCTTCAGTGCGCGATACCATGTACCGGCAAACGCCTACCTGACGCTGGCCGGAAATTTCGATCCCGCCACGACGCGAAAACTCATCGAACGCCATTTCTCCGGCATCCACGGCGGCGATGCGGTCGGATGGAAAAACATCCCGGACGCGTTCACTCCCATCGGCCAGGGGGCAATCATTCGTGAGGACCGGCACAGCCACAATCAGCTTCATCTCGTGTTTCCGACTGTCCGGATCGGACACCCCGACGAACCGGTGCTCCGGCTCATCGCGCGGCTGCTCACCGGTTCGGAAAACGCCCTGATCAACATGAACCTGCTGCGGGGCAACCCGCTCGTCCACTCCGTGGAAGTGAATCAAACGTCCAACGAACTGACCGGCACATTTTGGATCACCGTCAATTGTGCCATGGAGGCCAAGCTCTCGGATGTCTACGGTCAGGTCATGCGCATCATCGCCGATCTCGCCAATCGTGGTGCCGCCGATGCCGAGCTGAACGCCGCGCGCAACCAGGCGGCCATGGAGTTTTACGCGCCGTTGGAGCTCTTTCATGGGTTCGGCGGCCGCGGGGACATGCTGAATCTTGGCAACCTCTACGGCGGAACCCCCTCCTTTCATTTCACCCAGTTCGAAAGCCTGCGTGACGTCAGCTCCGCGTCGGTCAAGCGGGCGACCACGCAATATCTCAGCGCATCGAATCAGTTCATCGTCAGCGTCGTGCCCTTCGGCAAGGCTGGTTTCGGCGTCGATCTCGAGTAGCGTCCGCCTTTCGGCCGCCCACCGCGCGCCGAATCGCCGCACCCGCGCCAGTATTCATGCACGCGGGTGCCGCGGGGGAATGTGCTGTGCGGCTGCTTCACGCTCCGTTCGAATTTTTCACAGGGACACTCGCATCTTCTCCCAATCCGTGCGATAGAACGCGATTTCGATTTTGGCACGTTTTTCCTATGGAAGAACATCATTGTCGGAACCGCGCCCGCGGCCTTGACCAGAACCCGGCCAAAGGGCCACAGCGAGAACAGGAGAGAACACCATGCTGAAACACGCCGCCAGAACGTTGATGCTGCTTGCACTCATGGCAGGAATGACGTTCGCCCAGGGTCCCAACGCTTCGACGACGATGATTTGTCCGACCGCGGATGGCATTGTCCGAATCAGTGATCGCAGCATCGCGCTGGCCGATTACGTGCTCTCCTTTGATTCCATCGTTCGCGACGGCGTGCTTCGCTTCGTCGACGCACGCAGCGGCGCAGTGGCGGAGCTCGACGCCCGCGATAGTCAGGGCCTCTATCTCGAGGTCATCGAAGGTGGCGTGCGCATGCAGGTCGTCGCGTCTCTCGCCGAGATGCAGTACGAACAGAGCGACCGTGGAAGCGAGCCCGCCTCGCCATCATTCTCCGCCGTGCTCTCCCTCATCGGCGCGCCGGCACGGACGAAATAACCCCGTGGCGACCGGAACGCAAGGACAACGAGCGGATCATCGCCAAACAGCGAACGGCGGAAGACACGGAATACCCACGTTTTTCGAATCACGACGCACCGAAAAAAAACACGCACCTCGAACGACGTCGCACCTCGATATGTGAAGCCTCGATAATCATAGACCGTTTCATTGCATAATACCTCCGTGCAACGAACCCACCCTCTCCGAATCGTGCCAACAAAAAGGAGAGGGTGGACTTTTTTTACGCCTACATAATGAAACGCCCCGTTCGCCATGCAGCGAACGGGGCGTTTCGATTCTTGCCCGCGCCGGGGATCCCGGCGCGTCGGGAATTACCGGGTCAGCACCATCTTCTTGACCGCGGAGTAGGCGGCCGAGCCGTCGGTCGGCTGGGCATCCATGCGGTACAGGTAGATGCCGCTGGCGACGGCCTGGCCGAAGCTGTTGGTGGCATCCCAGGTGGTGATGAACTTGCCCGCGCTGTACACGCCATCGATGAGCGTGGCGACTTCGCGGCCGAGCATGTCATACACGCGCACGCTGACGTTGGCGTCGGCCGGCACGTTGAAGACGATGTTCGTGGTCGGGTTGAAGGGGTTCGGGTAGTTCTGCGTGATTTCGAAGCTGCTGGCGTCGGCGATGTCGTTGATGCGACGCTCGGCCGGCTTGGCATCCTTCACAAGCAGTTTCACCACCGCCAGATCACCGATGCGCTCGGCAACCGTGCTGACATCACCGCTGCGGGTGAACACCAGGGACTTCTGCGGGTCGCGGCTTCCGCGCTGCACCGGAGTCATGACGTTCTGGAAGAAGCTGGTGATGCGGTCACGCTTGACCTGCTGCTTGCCGAACATGTTCAGTCCGGCATTGGCATCGGCGAGGCTCTGGACGAGGACGCTCTCGTGTGCGTCGGCGAAGGTGAGGTCGGACGGAATGTTCAGCGCCCGGTTCATCGGCTCGATTTCCTTCGCACTGGCCACCTGCACGAACAGGTCGGTCAGCGGATTGCCATTGATGCTGCCGTTCGGGAGCACGCTGAAGTCACCGCCGTTCTCCGCGAACTGACGGGCCATCTGCGCGGTTGCCTTGTCGATCGCGCCGATCCAGAGCACCTTCTCGCCTTCGAAGCGGACGTCATTGACCGAACGGTCGACGAACTCGAGAGCGATGCCCTGCTGGGCATAGGTCGCGGTGATCTGATCGCGCAGCGACGGGGAGATCGAACCATCGAAATACACGGCCATCGGGGCGAAGGGAATCACCAGGTTGCGCTCGTAGTAATTGTTGATCAGGTTCTCGTCGTCCGGACGGACGATCTCGACGCGAATCGTGTAGTTTCCGCTCGTGAGCTGCGGGAAGGTGAAGACCTGGTTGTCGACATACGGTGCCGCGGTCAGATAGACGCGCTTTTCCTGGTAGCCGACCGTCTGGCCCGTGCTGTTATCGACGATCGTCACGTACCCGAAGGTAACCTGATTCGGAAGCCAGGTGTAGTGGGCGTAGGCGCCGAAGGTCACGTCGACCTGCAGGCCGCCGGCCCCATTCGTCTGATTGATCGCGATCACGCCGACGTCGGACTGCGTGACGAAGTTCGGACGGATCATCTTCGTGTTGAAATCACGGTACTCATCCGCGAACCAGCTGTTGCCGCCATCCAGCGAGAAGTACTGGATATTCATATTCGCGTACTTGCTGAAGAAGCCCAGCGGCTCGAAGGGGCTGCCGGTCTGATCCATACCGATACCGGGACCGAAGGACCCAGCGTCGATCGCATCGAGGCACACGCCGACCAGATACTGACCCGCGGGAAGGGTCACGGGCGGGGAGAACGGATAGGTGACCCACTTCTCGCCCTGCGGCGGGAAGACCTGCGGTCCGGTGGTCGCAACGACGGTGTTGCTCAGCACGTCCCACACATTGATGGTCATCCGCGAGGCCGAGCCCAGCGGCTCGAGTTCCACGGTGCTGCCCTGCCAGACATCGACGCTGGTGATGGTCTGCGGAACATCAATCCAGTAGCGGTTCACATCGCACTCGCCGATCATCGGGAAGAGCATGTTCCGCATGATGCCATCGTCATACGCCAGGGAGCCCGGCGTGACATTGAACTCGATGGTCTTGTTGTTGTCCGGACGGCTCATCCAGAGGTCCGCGCGCATCATCATGTCGAGCGTCACTTCGTGCATGCCGCGGGCGTTGCCGAGATTGGCGGCCATTCCCGCGACATAGGCATCCTCGGCCGGGATAATATCGTCGCCGTCAAGAATGGTCATCGACGAACCACCCGGCATCTTGTGATCGATCGTCACATTCATCGTGCCCGGGGTCTGGCTGTTCTGGTATGTGACCACGCCAAACACTTCATTGGCCATCGGGCGGAAGCCCTGCACCGTGTACGGCGGGATCAGGGTCACATCGTCGATAAGACCGAGCGGGTTCAGCGTCGTGTTTCCGAGGAAGTTCAGGTCGACTCCCCAGCGGATGTCGCGATACTTGTCGTAGCGATTGAAAATCAGCCCCCAGCGAACCAGCGTGCCGTTGTCGGCGACGAGGTTGTCGGTGACGCTGATCGTCCAGAGTCCCTTGGGATTACCGGAGGTCGGGAGCGCGCTTTCCGGCGTGTAGACACCACGGAAATAGGCGGTCACGTTGGTCGGCGCGTTGATCGCCACACCCGGAATGGCGACGCCGGGATCGCTGTCGAAAATCGTGTTTTCGTAGTTCGCGCCAGCGAGTCCGTTCTGTGTCGACAACGTATAGCTGCCGGTCGGCCCCGTCAGCTCGATCGTCAGATCCGACGCGGCGGGATGGTCGATGTCCACGAGGACCGACAGCGTGCTGATGGTGAAATTGTCGGGAACGTCGATCGAACTCGAAGTCGTACTGAAATCGACGATCGGCGCGTTGGGGGAGACGAAGTACTCGAATTCCCGGTTCAACTGCGCTTGCGCAGTCAGAGAACACAGGAAAGCGAGAGCCACCAACGCTGCGGATAGCCTAACAACTTTCATTGATTCCTCCGATAGGGGTTATGAATGATGAATAGGATGATGTCAAATATTCTGGAAAAATGGGCTTCTCGAGTGAAATACAAACTACCAATTACCTTGTGCAAAGTCAAGCAACCGACGGCAGGCCACGCGTCCTGGTCATACCGTTGCGATACCGTTGATATGGAGCATTCTAAAGAGGATGGAATTCGCCCCGCGGTCTCCGTGCCATCGAATGAAACGACGGAAGAATACCATACTCCCACTTCAATGTCAAGAGAACATGGGAAAAAGATTCACGGGTCCGGAGAACCCGAAACCCGGCCGTTCTTGCATATCCACGCGGGGTTCGGCATCTTTGAACGATGCCGCCCGCAGCGTCCATAGCACCGATCTATTTCATCTCCGACCTTCATCTCGGAGTCGGCGATCCGGAGACCGAACGCCACAAACTGTCCTTGCTGCTCACGCTGCTCGGCGCGGTGCGCGACGAGCGCGCGGACCTGTACATCGTCGGCGACCTGTTCGACTTCTGGTATGAGTACCGAAGCGTCGTTCCGCGCGGCTATCACGGGCTGTACGCCGCCATCGACCAACTCCGGGGCGCGGGATGCGCGGTGACCTATCTCGCCGGCAATCACGATTTCGCGATTGGCGATTTTTTCTCCCGTGACCTCGATGTCACCGTGATCCGCGACGATCACACCTTCGTCGCACAAGGCCGACACTTCTCCCTCGCCCACGGCGACGGCCTCGCCGTCCGCGACGGCGGCTACCGCCTGCTCAAACGCGTCCTCCGCGCCTCCCTGTCCCAACGCCTCTTCCGCCTCCTGCATCCCGATTGCGCCTTCGGCATCGCCCGCCGCTTCTCCCACGGCAGCCGCGACTATACCAGCGGACGCGATTTCGGAGAGGATGACGGCATGCGCATCGACGCCGCCCGCCGGATCTCCGCGGGCGCGGATATCGTGGTGATGGGGCACCGGCACCTCCCCTGCATCGAACCCGTCGGCACCGGCCTCTATGTCAATCTCGGTGACTGGATCGGTCACTACACCTACGCCGTCTGCCGCAATGGAGACATCAGACTCTACACCATCCGACACGGATATCAGGAACCGTACGTATAATGGACATCACGCCACGCAAATTCTGGTCCATCATCGCCCCCGCCTTCATCCTGCTTGTCGGGGGATGGTGGTTTCTCTCCTCGCTGACCGAGGGATTGCCGTCGCTGGAGGAACTCGAGAATCCCCGTCCTCCGTATGCGACGCGCGTGTATTCCGCCGACGGACTGGTCATTGACCGCTTCTTCGAGGAAAACCGGTCGCGCCTGAACTCGCTCGACAGCGTTCCGACGCCGTTCATCGAGGCGTTGCTGTCGACCGAGGATCGCCGGTTCTACGAGCACTGGGGTGTGGACGTGCGCGGTGTCGCGCGCGTGGTGATCGACCGGGTGTTCAGTCTCTCGCTTCGTGGCCGCGGCGCCAGCACCATCACGCAGCAGCTCGCGCGCCTGCTCTATCTGACGCGGGAAGTGACCATCATGCGCAAGCTCCGGGAGATGTTGACGGCCGTGCAGATCGAGCGGCGCTATACGAAGGAAGAAATCCTGATCATGTATCTCAACGTCGCGCCCTTCGGCCGCGGTGCCTACGGCTTGCAGTCCGCCGCCGCCGTGTTTTTCAACAAGAAACCGGCGGAACTCACCGTCAGCGAGTGTGCCTTTCTCGTCGGGGCCCTCTCGAATCCGACGCGCTACGACCCGCGCCGGAACTACGAGGGTGCGGTGCTGCGACGCAACACGGTGATGATGAACATGATCGACGAGGGCTATCTCGACGCGTCGGAGTTCGCGGTCTACCGGCAGGATTCGATCGTCACGCAGACACGCGAGCGCACGGCCGGCATCGCGCCGCATTTCGTGGAATACGTCCGGCAACTGCTCCGCGAGAAAGCGGAACGATACGGGTTTGACCTGTATCGTGACGGACTGACCGTCTACACGACCATTGACAGCCGCATGCAGGAACATGCCAACCGCGCGGTGTCGGAACATCTGACGGGGTTCCAGAAACAATTCGATCAGCGGTGGAGCTGGGACACCCCGGCACGGCGCGCGATTCTCGGCACCGCGCTCCGCATCGCCGTGCGCGCGACACCGGAATTCAAGGCCGCGAAATCCGCGGCGGGGCGCGACGCGATCAGCATTCGACTCCGTACGAACAAACGGTTCGTCGATTCGGTCAAGCACGCGCTCCAACGCATCCAGGTTGGATTCGTGGCGATCAATCCGCAGACCGGAGAAATCCAGGCCATGGTCGGCAATGCGGAAATGAATTTCCGCTACGGACTCAACCACGTCACGCAGATCAACCGCCAACCCGGATCGACGTTCAAACCATTCATCTACACCGTCGCCATCGACAACGGCTACTCGCCCGCCTACCAGATTTCCAACGATCCGATCGCGATCCCCAATGGATCGGGCGGAACCTGGCGGCCGCGGAATTTCGGTGGCGAAACGGGCGGGAAATACACGCTGCGGCGTGGATTGCAGAATTCGGTCAACCTCGTCGCCATTCGAACCATCCTCGAGATCGCCCCGGCCGAGGAGGTGGTCCGCTACGCCCGCCGCATGGGTATCGAAAGCAACCTGCGCCCCTACCCTTCCCTCGCGATCGGAACCTCGGAGGTCGTCCCCCTGCAGCTGATCTCGTCCTACGGCGCGTTCGCGAATGAAGGCATTTACGCCAAACCCTTCGCCATTACCCGCATCGAGGACCGCGACGGCCGCGTCATTGAGAGCAACACCAGCGAGATCCGCGAGGTTCTGAGCAAGGAAACCGCATTCATCATGGCGAGCATGCTGCGGTCGGTGGTCGCCGGCGGCACGGGCTCGGGCACGCGCCGCTGGTTCAGCGGACCCGCCGGTGGCAAGACCGGCACGACCCAGGATTACGCCGATGCCTGGTTCATCGGCTTCACGCCGAATCTCGTCGCCGGCGTGTGGACCGGCTTCGACGACCGGCGCATCACCTTTACCGGGTCCTATGGCCAGGGCAGCGTGGCCGCGGCACCGATCTGGGGACGATTCATGAAATTCGTCTACGCCGACAAGCGTATCGGACTCCCGGTCAAGGATTTCATCGCGCCCGAAGGCGTGACCCAGGAAAAAATCTGCATCGAATCGCAGAACCTCGCCAACCCCTTCTGTCCGCACACCGTCACCGAATACGTCAACCGCAAATACTTCCCGGGGTATTGCACCGTCCACACCTCATCCGGAGACGGCGCACCGCGGGAACGCACGATCGAATACTGACGTCATACCACGCGCCCGCCTCCATCTTCCCTGACGTTTCCCCGCGTTCGGACGGCGTCCGGCATCGCGGCGGATTCCGCCCCGTTCCGCATGAGGGTGCGCTTGCGTCACACCACGGACGGGACTAACTTGCGGCATTCCCGAACACTCTCACGACACCATTATGAGGAATTCCGCATGAGAACATATTATGGGTTGCCGCTCCTGTCGACGGTACTGTTCCTGCTCCTGTTCACGGGGTGTGGCGGCAAGGGCGGAGACGCCACGGGCGAAAAGAGCGGACTCGAGCAACTGGCGGAGGCCGCCGAGAACATGAAGACAGCCGCGGAGGAAATGACGGCCGGGCAGGACCGCGAACCGCAGCCGCCGGTGTCGTTCAAGACGCTGCTGACCTATCTGCCCGCGGAAATCGGCGGGATGCCGCAATCGAATCCGCGGGGCGAGACATCGAGCATGGCGGAGTGGAAATATTCCAACGCCAGCGCGGATTACGAGGGCGGTGAAACGTCCGCCCGGGTCGAGATCTCCGACTACGCGTATATCAACATGCTCTACGCTCCGGTGCGCATGTGGCTGAAGATGAACATCTCGCGGGAAAGCACCGAGGGCTTCGAGCATACGGTCGAGGTCGCGGGATATCCCGCCTACGAGAAGTTTCAAACCAACGGAAAGCGCGGCGAACTGACCGTGCTCGTCGGTGACCGTTTCATCGTGAATATCCATACGAACGGTCTCGCCGAGGATGCACCGCGCAAGGTCGCGGAAGCGATGCCGTTGAAGAAACTTGCACAGGAAAAGGCCGAGAACGCGTCGTAATACCCCGACGACTCGTCACGCCCCGAAGACTCGACGCCGGCCCGGAAATTCCAGGCCGGCGTCCTCATATTCGGGGCCATCCCCACGTCACAAGCCCACGCCGCCAGGGCAGGAACGACGGCTCACACGCAGGCCGTGGTGAGCGCGCAGGCCGTGGTGAGCGCGCAGGCCGTGGGTGGGCGCCTCGATCTGGCGGTTAATCCGGATCGACCCGCCGAATGAGTTCCTGGAGCTGCGCGGCCGCTTCGAAGACGCGCGGACCCGGCCGCAGGAAACGGTCGGCGTCGATGCGGTACAACCGGCCGCCGCGCACCGCGCGCAACCTCCCCCACTCCGGATACCCGCGCCGCAACCGGGTTTCATCGATCCCCATATCGTCGGGATAGAGAATGACGTCCGGATCGAGACGCAGCAGCGATTCCCGGTCGAGGATCGGATAGTTCCCCGCCAATCCCGCCGCGGCGTTGCGGGCGCCGGCGATGGCGATGACCTCGCCGATGAACGTGCGCGCGCCCGCCGCCATCAATGGTTGCAGAGAAAGCAGGAGCAGCACCGAACGCTGCGATCGCGGCCGTCGCGCCCGGAGTTCCACCTGCACACGCCGCAGGGAATCGATCAACGCGGTGGCGTGCGTACGCCGGCCGGACAATATCCCGATGTCGCGGATGGATGAAAGTACGCCGCGGATATCCCGCGGATTCGAAACGAAGATCCGCAGGCCGAGCGATTCGAGGCGTTCGAAGGTGCGCGGTGAATTTCCCTCCACGGAAATCACCACCAGATCCGGCCGCAGCGAAAGGATCCGTTCGATATCCGGTGCGAGCAGATCGCCGATCACCGGTTTGTTGCGAACATCGGCCGGGTAATCGCAATACGTCGTCACCCCGGCGATCCGGGCCCCGGCTCCCACGGCGTAGAGCATCTCCGTCAGGCTCGGCGCGAGACTGACGATGCGCCGCGCCATGCTGTCGACACGCACCGTGCGACCGAGATCGTCGACGAGCGTCGGCGTGACCGGGCGCTCGGGGCTATGAGACGGCCGGTGACAGGCCGTCAGCTGCGCGAGCAGCAGGACGACGAGCACCGGCCGGACAATCGACGGAATGCGGGGTGTCACCGCGTCACGTTCCAATCCCGAAAATGGCCTTCACGATGTGCATGGCCACCGAGGGATTTTCCTTGAGCCTGCGGGTGGAGTAGGCATACCACTGGTCGCCGAAGGGCACATACACGCGAAGGCGGTGCCCCTGCGCGACGAGCTGGTCACGACGGGTGTGGCGCACACCCAGCAACATCTGGAATTCATACTGCTCCCGCGCGAGACCGAGCCGTTTGACGGTCTCCTCGCCATGCGCGAGCAACACATCATCGTGCGTGGCGATGCCGACGTAGACCCCGCCACCCAGCGCCAGTTCGTTGATGCGTTTGTAGCTGTCCTGCACTTCCTTCCGCTGCCGGAAGGCGATGGCTTCGGGTTCGACGTAAATCCCCTTGCAGAGACGGATATTCGTCGGACCATCGGCCATCAGGTCGCGAAGGTCGTCTTCCGTGCGCCGCAGGTACGACTGGATCACCACGCCGACATGGCGGTCGTAATCGCGGCGCAGCGTCTTGTACATGCGCAGCGTCGCGTCGGTGAAGGGATGATCCTCCATGTCGAGACGGATGAAGTTGTCGTAGCCGCGGGCGATGTCGAGGAGATGTCGGACATTCTCCTCGAAAAACGCCTCGTCGATACTCAGGCCCAATTGCGTGGGTTTGATTGAAAGATTGGCGTCGAGCCCGTTTTCGTGGATGGCATGCAGGACGTCCTCGCACTGCGCGCGCATCGCGACCGCTTCCGCGCGGGAATTGACGCTCTCGCCCAAGACGTCCATGGTGGCCATGATCCCCTTGGCATTCAGTTCCTTGACCACGCGGACACCGTCGGCGAGGGATTCGCCCGCGATGTAGGGCCGGGCGAAATAGCCGACCACGGGCTTCGGAACCAAGGGGATGGACTTTGCGATGATGGTTGAAATGATTGACATGATCTCGATTCGATGGTGAGACGGGACGCCCGTGACCTCGTGTATCGGGCCGACGAGCATACAAACTTACCGCCCGTGGGCGACGAAACCAAAAACAGCGGACAGGATGCTCCCCTACCCCGCCAGCAGTTCCTCATACACCGCCCAGGTCCTCTCGGCGATGCGGGTGTTCGTATACCGCGCGAGCACGCGCTGCCGACCCTTCGGACCGAACGCCGCCCGCAGTTCCGCGTCGTCAAGCAGCATCTGCATCTTCGTCCGGAGATCGTCCCGGTTCCGTTCCTCGAAGGTGAACCCGGCGTCACCGATGACATGCGGAATTTCGGCGTGCGTCGAACCCAGCACGGGCACCTCGGAGGCCATGGCCTGCACGAGCACCTGGCCGAACTGTTCCTTCCAGTGCGGCACGGTGTACGAGGGCAAAACGAGCAGGTCCATCACGTTGATGTATTTCGGCACCTCGGCGTGGGGGATCGACAAGACAATCCGCACCCGATCGGCGACGCCAAGCTCCGCCGCGCGCCGGCGCAGATCGGCTTCCAGCGTCCCGCCGCCGATGAGCAGCAGCGTACGCTCGCCCGTGAGTCGGGCGAATTCCTCCAGCAGGTCCATTACCCCCTTCTCCGGTACGAAACGGCCGATAAAGCCGATCACCGTGCCGTGCAGACCAAGCCGCGCCGCGAGTTCCGGCTGCGCGCGCCGCTGGAACAGCGCCGCGTCGAGTCCGAGCAGCGGCATGACATGTATCGGGTTTTCGTATCCCTTTCTCCGGAGTATGTCCCGCGCGTCCGCGTTGCCACAGATGGCGGCGTCGGAGCGGATGAGGTTGAAACGCTCGAAGAAGGTGAAGGGGAAATTCAGCGTCTTCTCGAAATTCATCCAGGTGAAAAACAGCGTTTTCGCCTTCGGAGCGAACACGCGCCGGTACACCAGCGCCTGGAAATAGGAGAACGCGTCGGTGCCTTCCTCCACATGCAGGATGTCGGGGGTGAATTCGCGCATGCCGAGCGCGGCCGACTTGTAGAAATGCGCGGCTTCCTTGCCGCTGAAGGCCACCGGCAACGCCGTCACGTCGAGCTCGTCGTCGAGATGGTCCTCGGCGCGGATCGTGAACAGATAGTCCTTCCACACCGTCGGCACGATGATCTTGAGATTCACGTCATACCGCCGCCGCAATTCACGCCATTTCTCCCTGCCAATGCGGGTGATATACGTGTGGCTGATAACGAGGACGTTGGGGGGTCGTGCCATGGTGCGCGCGGGTCAGTGGCGGGATTTCCAGTGGGTGATCGCGACGTCGTAGACGTCGGCCGTGCGGCGCGCGATCTCGGGCCATGCGAATTCGGTCTCGACGCGGCGGCGTGCGCCCGCACCAAGTCTCGCGCGCAGATCCGCGTCTCGCAGCAACCGCAGAAAGGCCGTCGCGAGTTGCTCGGGACTGCGCGGCTCGACAAGCAGCCCGCTCTCGCCGTCCGTGATGATCTCGGGTATGCCGCCGACCTTCGTGCCGACGAGTGGCAGTCCGCTCGCCATGGCCTCGAGTCCGGAAATGCTCGTCGCCTCCATCAGCGACGGCAGCGCGGCGATGGTCGCGAGGG
The DNA here is from genome assembly GCA_034002405.1 of Bacteroidota bacterium. Classification (GTDB taxonomy): domain Bacteria; phylum Bacteroidota; class Ignavibacteria; order SZUA-365; family SZUA-365; genus SZUA-365. The sequence goes on from JAVFAS010000001.1 coordinate 58,574, forward strand.
CGTAGAATTTCGGCATCGCGCTGTTGGGCACGTTCCCGGTGAAAAACACATCGTGTCCCTCCCCGGCCTCCTTCAACAGCGCCTCGAAGCGCCGGCGTTCGTCGGGAAAGCCGCCGCCGACAATCAGGAATTGGACGTCCGGTATTTCCGCCCGCACCAGAGGCACGGCACGGATGAAATATTCGACGCCGTTTTTCGGCTCGAGGCGACGGGGACAGACGATCACCGGACGCGCGGGATCGAGGCCGTAATCCTTGTCAATCACCCCGAAGCTGTTGCCGGGACGGAATTTCGTGGCGTCGACGCCGTTCGGAATGGAGAAATTCCGTGTTTCGTCGATACCCGTCGCGGTCGATTTGTCATGCAGTTCGCGGCTGGGCGAGATGATCGCATCCGCATGGCCGAGAAAACGGCGGATCTTGAATCGCCCCGTCCCTGTCTCGTACATCTCGAGATAGTTCGACGTATGGTTGGTCCACACCAGGGGCAGGTCGTCGCGCAGCGTCCACGTCGTCCAGCAGTTCGGCGTCAGGTCGTGCCAGTGCAGCACGTCGAACGGCCGCGCGGCATGCAGCTTCCGTATGTAATCCCGCACCTTGCGGATGTACAGCACATGTTTCCACTTCGGCGTCTGGTTGTCGACGAACAGCTTGTGCACGGTGAATCCGTCCATCTCCTCGACGCGGTCGTCACCCGCCCCGTGCACGGGATGGACGAGTTCGAGCCGGTGGCCGTTCTGCACATGCGCGCGCGCCAGCTCCAGCGCGTGGCTCGCCATACCGCCGATGTTCGGGAGGAAATCTGATGTCAGGAGAAGAATGTTCATGGGTCGTTTCTCGCGTCAGCCGCCGAGCAGCGCGCGGGTGTCTTCGACGATGCGCCCGAGCCGGTGCACGGCCTGGTGCTCGCGCACGGCCCGCGCGTGGCCGGCCTGCGCGATGGCGAGGCGCTCGTCTTCGTGGTCGAGGTAGTACTGGATTTTTTCCTTGAGTTCGTCCACCGTCTCGAAGCACGCGATCTCCTTCCCCTCCACATACAACTCCTCGGCCTGTTCGCGGGAGCGCTGCGTGAGGAGAAAGCCGCCATAGCCGGGGATTTCCAGCGTGCGGACGTTGTGCGAATCCTTGTTCTGCTCGCGCAGAAAATTCAGGTGGATGCGCGAGACGGCGAACAGTTTCGAGATCTCCTCGCCGTACACCGCGTTGCCTTTCCAGCGCGCGCGCAGCGGCGCGCCTTCGGGCACACGCTCCCACATGTTGCCCCAGACCGAGAGGTCGAATTCCGTGATCTTCTCCAGCCACCACTCGCGCATCGGTTCCCACGTGCCGGCGAAGACCACATCGGTGGCGTATTTCGCACGGTCGGCATCGCTGATCGCGGCGGGACGCTGCAGCATGGCCGGGTCGTAGCAGAAGGCGAGATATTCCACGCGCTTCGCACCCGCGTCGCGGAGCGGCTGCATCAGCGACTTCGCGTAGATGTAGTAAATGTCGAACAGCGGGATGCTCGCGATGCTGTCACGCGTGGCGTTGCGGTTCTCCACGTTGAAGGGGCCGTCGGGATACCACTGCAGCAACACCGGTCCGAAGCGCTGCTTCACCTCGCGGATCGCGTCTTCGTAGATCGTCTCGCCCTTGAGAAATAAAATCGCATCCGGCCGGAATTCCTCCACCGCCGCGACAAACGCCGCGTTCATCCGCCGCCGGTTGATGCGGCGCGTCAGCGCGCTCACCACGGGCAACGTGCCGCCCGTCGTGAAATACGGCTGACGGAAATCGAACACCCGCACCGCGCAGCCGAGCTGTTCGAGATAGCCCTTGTACGACCAGCCGCCCGTACCATACCAGTATTCGCAGACAAGGAGGAGTTTCATGCGTGGATGGTGATCATATGGAGAGAATCGGTGCTGTGTGTCCGTGATCTGTCTGCCGCGGTCGGGCGGGACGACTCACCCGACGGGAGTCTCGTTCCCTTTCATGACGGCGCGAATGTACGCGGCATGTTCCCGCAGCGGCCGTCGCTCGACGACCAGTTCGAGCGCCATAAAGATACCGACCAGATACAGCGCTTCCAACCCGAACTGCATGATACTGCCCATCCCGAGCGCGGGCAGTGGCAGCAGCAGCACCACGCTCGCGGCAATGGCGCCAAACAGCAGGGGCAGCAGCAGCGCTCCGATCCAGCCGACGGACACCTCCCGCCGCACGACGAACAGCGCTCCGGCCACACCGAGGAAGTAGTTTGCCACGATGGCGATGGCCGCGCCGCTGATACCGTACCAGAGCACAAGCACGTACATCGCCGGGACGAATATCACAAGCTGCAGCACACGAATCCGGACGATCGCCTCCGGTTTCCCCTTGGCATACAGCAATTGTTTCATGTTCTCGAACATGGGAGAAAGCAACGCACCGGCCGCGAGGATGCGCAGGACGGGGATGGCGTCGCTCCACTGATCCCCCAGCACGGCGATGAAACTTCCGGGGATGACCGCGAACACAAGCACGAAGGGCATCAGGGCGCGGACGAGGAAAAAGAGCACCAGGGTGAAGGCGTGAGACAGACGCTCCCGGTCATGCTGGACCTTTGCGTACGTCGGAAGCGCAACGGTCACCACGGCGGGAGCAACGGTCTGCGGGGCCATTTCCCAGTACTTGAGCGCCCGGCCATAACTGCCCTGCAGACTCGTACCGAGCATGGACTCGGTGACGAGCGTGCCATAACGGACAAACACCACTTCCATTCCGCGTGAGAAAATCAGCTTCCATCCCATGGAAAGAAACCAGCGGGCGGTCGCCGGATTGAATCGCATGCCGATGGGATACCGCGCGACGACGGTCATCCCGACGAAGGAAACAACGAAGGTCGAACAGTACCCCAGTACCATGCCCCATGCACCCCACCCCAGCGAGACGAGGATATACGACACCAGCGGAAACGCAAGCACGGCGGCGAGGTTGATGCGCGCGATCTTCTTGTAATCAAGCTGCTTCTCAAGATAGGAGGAGAACAGGATGGTGAAGAGGTTGAGCGTGCTGAACAGACCGAGGACGAGAAATGCCTCGATCTTGATGGGCAAGGTCCCTCGCAAATCAAGAAACCACGCCGTGGCGGCAATCGCCGCGAGCATCAGCACGCTGAGAACCAGTGTCAGCACGAATGCGGTGGCGTACAGGTCTTCTTTCTCTTCATCCGCCTGGATGACCGAGATATTGAACGAAACCGCGGCGAGAATGAACAGGATGTCCACCACGGCGAGACCAAACATGTAGATGCCGTTTTCGTCCGGGAGAAGGATGCGGTCGCGCATGATGCCGAACACGAACCCCACCGCCATCGCGATATAATTCAGTCCGCTCGTCCAGAGCGTCGAAACGATGGCCTTCCGCGCGATGCTCACGACACCGCCTCGCCGAGCAGGGATCGGTACACGTCGATCACGCCCAGGGCGTAGCGCTCCCAGGTGAAATCACGGATGTACGCCGCGCCGCGCGCGCCCATCTCCCGCGCCTCGTCCTGATGTTCGGACATCCAGATCAGTTTCTCCTCGATCGCCCCGCTGTCGCGGATGGGAATGACAAACCCGTGTTCCCCGTCGCGCGCTACGCTGCCGGTATTGGTCGTGACCAGCAGCGGCAGGCCGCAAGCCATGGCCTCGTAGGTGACGAGCGCCGACCCCTCCTGCAGCGAGGGAAGGACAAACACCGACGCCTGCGCATATTCCTCCGGCAGTTTTTCGTGCGCGACATGGCCGCGCAGGGTGAACCGGCCCTCGTATTTCGCGAGCAGCGGTTTGATGCCCTCCTCCACCGCGCCGATGAACACGAGTTCGGCGTTCTTCAGACCGAGCCGCGCCCACGCCTCGAGCAGGTAATGCACGCCTTTCTGCACACCGATATTGCCGACGAACAGGATGCGAAACACGTCGTCGCGTTTTTCGCCGGGCGCGAACCGCGCGGGATCGAAGCCATAGGGGATAACGTGGAGTTTCTCCTCCGGAAATCCGGCATCGAGGAACGTGCGTTCGACGAATGCCGACGGGATGATCACCGCGTCGGCCGCGTCCATTTCCCGCAGGCCTTTTTCGATGATCTGCGGATGCGCCCGCTCGACCTCCATCCCGAAGCGCTCGAATTCCTCACGGAGGATCGAGTCCTGGAAATGCGGATGCGTCGAGCCGCGCTCGATCACGATCTTCGCGTGATGGCGGCGTGCGTGGGGAATGGAGGCCAGTGCGTAATTGCCCCAGGCGTGGAAGATATCACAGGGCGGAATGTACTTGCGCGCGAGCGCGTCGAAGAGATTGTCCTTGACCCAGGAATAATAGCCCCGGCGCCGCAGCCACGGCAGCTTGCGCACCGCCATGCCCAGATATTCGGGCACGGGAATGACCCGGTAGCGGCTCGGACGGAAGCGCGTACGCACATACCAGCGCTTGGTCGTGATGATGCGCTCGAGATAGCCGCGCTGGTCGAGCTGTTCGGCGAGTTCCAGCGCGTGGAATTTCCCGCCGACGGAGATGACGACGTTCACGCCGCTGTCTATTCCTCGTTGCGGCCAGTCGCGTCCGCGGTGCCGGTCGCGTCCGCGGTGCCGGTCGCGTCCGCGGTGCCGCCCGCCTTGCGCGTGCGCAGCCAGAAGACCAGCGACAGCAGGAGCACGATGGCCAGTGCGTAATTGGTGGCCGTGGTGACGATCAGACCGGCTTCATATGATTCGGGCTGATAGTGCATCTCGAGGCGATGCGTTCCCGCCGGGATTTCGACCGCGCGCAGGACGTAATCCGAGCGGAGGATGTCGACCGGCTTGCCATCGAGCGTGGCCGTCCATCCGCTCGGGTAATGCACTTCACTGAGTTTGAGAATGGCATCGACCGGCGTCTCGAGATCATAGGCGAAGCCGTTGATGCCGAAGTCGACCAGTGTCGCTTTCGCACCCGCGATGACGCTGTCGGGCACCTGCGCGGGCGTTGTCTTCGGCGCGGCGCTCAGGTAGGCGGTGCGATGCGGCTCGTAACCCGGCAGCGTGCCGACTTTTTTGAACATGGCCTCGTCATCGGCGATGACGTCGTACGATCCGACGAAGAATGCGCGGGGAAGAACGTACTGATTCTCATACACCGTCTCCTGGTTTCCGAAGAACACCGGTTTGAGAAACGGCGCGGTGATCTGCCAGTCGCCCGGCACGACGACGTACTTGGTGTTGAGCATGCTGAGCATGGCCCAGTTCGTCGACTGCAGGTGTTCGCCGTTCTGGAACATGAACTGCCCGAACATGGAATTCCGCACATCGTCGTACAGCTTCAATTTCGCCGGATGATACCCGGCCACGTTTTGAATCCCGAAGGCCACATACCAGTTGTCGTCGGCGTGATTGCCGGCGGGAAGGATGCGGAAGGTCGTCGTGTCCTGCCGCAGGAAATCGACGACGTCGGTTTTCGCCAGCGACTGCTCCTGCTGCCGCATCGGCACCATGTTCATCGGCTTGTAGTCCACGATCCACCAGTCGGCGACGAGCAGCACGAGCAACGCGGCCATCGTCGGGGTGATGCCGAGTTTGCCCCTCGCGAAGGCCCAGAGCACCAGCGCCGCCAGGGCCATGAAGAGCAGCGCGACGAGGGCATCGTCCATCGCCATCCCGTAGATGTTGTTGAGCGTCAGGCTCTGATACTCGGGCGGAAGTTCGGCGAGCCGCCCCGCCTGCTCGTACTGCGCGATTTGCTGCATCGCTTCGTGGTAGTTCGCGTGATGCTCCTTCATCATTTCGGACACGGTATTCTTGTATGCGCCCTCCGAGGCCAGAAGCAGGACGACCAAGACGGCCGCCACCGCGACAGGCACCCAGATGATGCGCGTCAGCTTTTTCGCGAGGCCGCTGTCTTCCCCGCGCCGCCGCTCGCGAAGCAGGCGTACGATCCCGGTCAGCCCCACCCCCGCCAGCATGCCCATCGACAGCGCCATCAGGAACAGAATCATCGACGGGATGCGGAAGTTGTTGAAGAAGGGGATGTAGTTGAAGAACAGATCGTAGAGCAGGCTGAAATTCCGGCCGAAGGACACCAGCAGCGCGATCACGCCGAGGGCAATCCAGAGATGCACGAACTTGTCCTTCGGGCGAAGGAGTATCCCGATCAAGGCGAAGAAGCTCACCACCACGCCGAGGTAAATCGGCGATTCGGTGAAGGTCATCGTGCCCCAGTAGGTCGGGGAACCGAATCCGACGAAGGATGGCACGAAGAAGGTGATCACCTCGATGGGGGAAAAGGACCACAAGGTCGCATAATCGTAATCAAGTCCGGTTGCCGCGGTGCCGTGCCCCGATCCGCCCGAACCCGCGCCGCGGATGGAGAAGTCCTTGTATTCCCAGGCGGCGAAATACGGTCCCGACAGCATCAGGAAGGCAAACGCCGCGGCACCCACCGCGATCACCGAGACCAGCGCCACGGTGCCCACGCGTTCGCCGGCATACCATTTGTAGAGCACGTACAGCGCCACCGCCATCAGGCTGTAGAACACCATCTGCACGTGTCCGGAATTGAAGGTGAAATGCAATGCGAGCACCAGCAACGCCGCACGCGCCAGTGTCCGTTTCTCGAAGAGCATGTCCACCAGCAGAAGGATGGCGGGCAGGAAGGCAAACACCGTGATCTTCGTGTTGTGTCCCGCCATGATCCAATTGAGCGAGTAGAGGGAAAACACCACCGACACCGCGACGAGAAACGCCACCCATGGCTCGAATTTGTGTCGCATCCCGAGGAAATACGTGAAGACCCCAAGCAGGAAGAAGTTGAAAATATCCCAGAACATCGGCGGCAGCGGCAGGATGTTCACCACCGACTGGACCCAACCGTACACCTGCATGATCACCATCGGCTTCAGCGGATCGAGGAAGCTGTGCAGGTACATGCCGTGGCCGGGGGAGGACGACCCCCAGGTCGGCATGCCGGAAAAGACATACGGATTCCAAAACGGGTTGACGCCGGCCTCGTCGGCCTGCTTCAAATAGCCGTCTTCATAGACGATGGAGGAAACATTGTCCGGGACGAAAAAGACGTTCCCGGAAAAAAACGCCTCGTGAAAGAAGATCACGAGCAGCAGGGCGATCATCCCGATGAAGATCGCGTTTGCATGCGTGACGAGGAAGCCGGGCTGATCCAGGTTCGGGGCGGATGCGCCTTTCGGGGATTTCCGTTCGGCGCTGCGAGCTTTTGCCATGGGTCTGTGTATTGCGGTGATGATGGAATGAAACGAGAAATGTAGCCACGCGGGTCCAGAGAAACAACGGCGGAATCGCGCCATGGACGCCATCGTCCATGACGCCGGACCACCCCCCCTCCGCCAAAAAAAAATCCCGCCGGGTTGGCGGGATGTCAGCGTACGGATGCGGCCCGACGGCTGCACGTGACCGGAGCGGCTTATGCCACGCGCTTCTGCGCGCCTTTCTGGTTGGCGGCGCGGCTGGCGCGGACAACGACCTCGACCTTGTCGAGATCCACGGCGACTTCGGCGTTGCAGTAGGGACAGAACTTCGCGGTCTGTATGTCGAAGCTGATCGTGTTCTTGCACATCGGACATTCGGTGATCACCATGCCGATGACTTTCCCTGTCTGCTTGACTTTCACGGGCTTCGGGGCCGCTTTCTCAGTTGTTTTCATTCTTCACCAGAAAATTGAATAGATGATCCAGCATCCGTTCAATTTACGAAATTTCCGGAGTCTTTTCAATGGATTTCTTTGTGGACTTCCGTTTTGCCGCCTTTTTCGGCAACGCGATTTCCAGAACCTCGCGCATTTCCTCGACGAGATGAAAGGTTATCTCCTTGCGGACCGTCTCGGGGATCTCGCCGAGATCGTCGGCGTTGCGTTTGGGCAGCAGCACCTGCGTGATGCCCGCGCGATGCGCCGCGAGAACCTTTTCCTTGACACCGCCGATGGGCAGCACCTGTCCGCGAAGGGTGATTTCTCCCGTCATGGCGAGATCGTTACGGACCACCCGGTCGGTCAGTAGCGAGGTCAAGGCCGCGAGCATGGTGACACCAGCCGAGGGACCGTCCTTCGGCACGCCACCCGCGGGCACATGCACATGAATGTCGAGATTCTCGCGGAAGTCCGGGTCCACCCCGATTTCGGTGGCATTGGCCGCGATATAGCTCATCGCCGCCTGCACGCTTTCCTTCATCACATCGCGCACCTGCCCGGTGATGGTCAAGCGCCCCTTGCCTTTCATCTTCGTCGCCTCGATGAAGAGGATGTCGCCGCCGACGGGGGTCCAGGCGAGCCCCGTGGCGATGCCCGGCCGACAGATGCGTTCGGCGGCCTCGGGATAATACTTGCGCGAACTGATGTACTGCGCGAGTTCCTCCGTGCCCACGGTCACCATCGTGCGCTCGCCCTCGGCGATCTGCCGGGCGACTCCGCGGCAGACGTCGGCCAGCTTGCGCTCGAGATTGCGCACCCCCGCCTCGCGGGTGTACCGCTCGACGATGGTGTGGATCACGGCATCGTCCATCACAAGTTGTGTCTCCTCGATCCCGTGTTCGCGGAGCTGCTTGGGCAGAAGGTGCCGCCGTGCGATCCGCACTTTTTCGTCGAGGATATAACTGGGAATCTCGATGATCTCCATGCGGTCGCGTAGCGCCGGCTGGATGGTGTCGAGGGTATTCGCCGTGGCGATGAACAACACACGCGACAGATCGAAGGGCACCTCGAGGTAGTGATCGCTGAAATTCACGTTTTGCTCGGGATCGAGCACCTCGAGCAGCGCGGAGGTGGGATCACCTCGGAAATCCATTCCGACCTTGTCGATCTCGTCGAGCACGAGCACCGGATTGTTGGACCCGGCTTTCTTGATATTCTGGATGATGCGTCCGGGCAGCGCGCCGACATAGGTGCGGCGATGGCCGCGGATCTCGGCCTCGTCACGCACGCCCCCGAGGGAAAGCCGAACGTATTTGCGTCCCAGTGCCTCGGCGATCGAGCGACCGAGGGAGGTTTTGCCCACACCCGGGGGACCCACGAAGCAGAGAATCGGACCACGCATATCCTTTTTCAACTTGCGCACCGCGAGATATTCGAGCACACGCTTTTTCACACTTTCAAGTCCGGAATGATCGGCGTCGAGCTGCTCCCGGACATGCGCGATGTCAAGATTGTCCTCGGTCGCGACCATCCATGGCATCTCGAGCAGCCAGTCCACATAGTTGCGCGTCACCGAGTATTCCGCCGCGGCTGGACTCATCACGCTCAACCGGCTGAGCTCCTTTTCCAACACCGCGCGGATGTCATCGGGCATGTTCGTCTCCTCGATCTTCCGACGCATTTCGTCGACTTCGAGCTGGTCCTTTTCCTCGCCCAGTTCCTTTTTGATGGCACGGAGTTGCTCGCGAAGGAAGTACTCGCGCTGCGCCTTGTTGATCGATTCCTGCACGTCGGCCTGGATTTTCTGGCTCAACTGCTGCCGTTGGATCACCCGCGTGAGCGCGACGGTGAGCTGGTTGAGCAGCGCTTTCGTGTCGAGCAGTTCGAGCAGTTCCTGTTTCTCCGGCACGGTCAGATTGAGCAGCGCCGCGATCAGGAAGGCGAAATGTCCGACATCCTGCGTGTTCATGATCAGGTTGAGCTGCTCGGGATTGAAATCGGGCAGGAGTCCCTCGAGCTTGCGGAGCAATTGACGCACGCTGGCCACCAACGCCGACAATTCCACGTCATCGGCGCGCACGGGCAGCTCGTGCAACATGTCCACCTCGGCCACGAGATAGGGCTCCTCGCTGATCATGCGGCTGAAACGCGCCCGATGCATTCCCTGGACGACCACGCTTTTACTGCCGTCGGGCATGGTGTAGATTTTCACGACCCGCACGACCGTTCCGATCTCGTAGAGGTCGTCGGTATGCGGCACATCCACCGATGAATCGCGCTGGGTCAGAACGAACACCGTGCGCTGTGCCTGATGTGCCTCCTCGACCAGACGGATCGAACTCGGCCGACCGACGAACAACGGCATGATCTGTCCGGGGAAAAACACGATATTGCGCAGGGGAAGCACGGGCAACTGTTCGTGTTGCGCCGGCATCGCTTCCGCCGCGTCGCCGAAAAGTTCTCCGTCCGGTTGATTGTTTGTCGACATAAGGGCTTCCTTGCTGGGATTCTTTTCGAGGATTTCTGTCCGTCCCGGAATTTGACATTCCGTGAAAGAGAAAGCAAGTTTACAATATCCATGCCACCGAGAGAATCCGTGAGTTCTGTCCTGAATCCTGAAATCCTGTCATATCACGAGCGCACTGCGCCTGCCAGGCTGTCAGTCCCCTCTGCCTCAGCATCGGGCATTGCCTCCCGGAAGCAGGAGAACCGATGACCGATTTCGCGGTGCGCTTCATCCAGGTTCATTTGTACCGGCGGACTGTCGACGGTGGGGTGGAATTCCTTGTTCTGCGCCGCGCGCCGGATGAGGTGTTGTATCCGGGTCTCTGGCAGATGGTCACCGGCACGATCGAGGATGGCGAAACCGCGGCCGAAGCGGCCAGACGGGAGGTGTGCGAGGAAACCGGCATCGCGATCCCGAGACTGGACGTTGTGCCCTACGTTGCGTCGTTTTATCTTGAAGGGGACGATTCCATTCATCATGTCCCGGTATTCGCGGCGGAGGTGTTTTCAGAGATGGAAGTCCGGCTTTCCGCGGAACACGATACCTTCGTCTGGCTTCCGTACGAGGAAGCCTGGCAGCGGCTGGTGTTTCCGGGCCATCGCGAGGGATTGCGGATTCTCAGCCAATACATCCTCGGCGGATGATCGCGTCCCCGGCACTGTTCGCTCGTGGGCGGTCCCTGCCACGACGGCCGCATGCCCGCATTGCTCACTCCCTGTTTCCTGGAGGACCCATGACACGTTTCTTGCTGACCGGACTGCCTGCGCTCGTCCTGCTCGCCGCGCTGCAGGCCTGCTCGTTCACCACGGCGCACATCGAAACAGCGGTGCTGGCGCGTGCGGTCGATGAGCAGACACACGAGCCGCTCGACGAAACAACGAATTTCCATGGCAGTGACGCGGTGCTGCACTGCGCCGTGAAGATGGCAAACACGCCCAGCGGCACGAAGGTGACCGCGCACTGGTTCGCCGAGGCCGACGGTGCGAGACAGGCGCTCGACAGCACCGATATCGAACTCGAACAAAGCGGATGGGTCGATTTCACCCTGACGCTTTCGCAGGAACATCTCCCGTACGGCGCCTACGGTGTCGATCTGTTCATCGATGGCAAACCGGCGCGAACCGTGCCGTTTACCATCGCCCCCGAATTTCCGGATGGCGTGATCAAGGAAGCGGTGACGGCGTCGGCCCTCAGTGCCATTCAGTTCCCCGTCCAGCCGACAAAGACCTTCGCCAAGGGGACCGCCGAGGTCTTCGCCCCCATCTATGTTTCCGGACACCCGGAAGGCACGGTGTTCGCGGCACGATGGTATCGACATGTCGACGACGGCCAACGCGCCCAGATTTCCTCGTATGAACTGACGACAGGCCGGGAGGGGTGGATCGGGTTCTCGCTCAACCTCCCGCAAGGGATTCCCGCGGGCGCGTATTCGGTCGACGTGCTTGTCGACGGAACGGTGGAGCACACCCTGGAATTCAGCGCGCAGTGATCGTCCCGACCGGTTCGTGTCTGACACGCAAGGAATCCCGTCGCCCGGGCATTTTTTCGTCCCTCCTAAATGAGTGCATGGCAATGGATTAGCACTCCTTTAGGGAGAGTGCTACCTTGCATGAATCATCGCGGGGTGGTATGTTTCCATTTCCCGTCGGCGGCTCTCCGTTACGGGATGGAATTCCGTGATGAATGAACACGATGCACATATCGAGGAGACCGGTTCGCTGAGCGAACGGGAGCGGCAGGTACTCTTGTACATTGTCGAGCAGTTCGTGACCACGGCCACGCCGATCGGATCGCGCACCCTCTCGAAGCTCACGGATCTGAATCTGAGTCCGGCCTCGATCCGCAATGTCATGGCGGATCTGGAGGAGCGCGGACTGATCGGGCACCCGCACACCTCGGCCGGCCGCGTCCCCACCGATCGCGGCTACCGCTATTACGTCGATTCGATCATGCCGCAGGTTCAGCTCAGCGACAACGAGCAGCACTTCCTTCAGTCGCGTTTCGAACAGGAGGTGCCGGCGGCGATTCACGAACTCCTCCGCACCAGTTCGCACATTCTCAGCCGCATCTCGCAGCAGCTCGCCATCGTGGCGGCGCCGTCGCTGGGCCGCGGGGTGCTCCAGCGTCTTGAACTCGTGCAGGTGGCGACGGACAAAGTCATGGTCATCCTCTCGATCCGGTCGGGCATCGTCAAGTCGATCGTCCTGCACATCCGCTCGGAAATCAGCCGCCAGAAGCTCGATCAGGTCGGGGTGCTGCTCAACGAACGCCTGGCGGGTCTGACGCTCGCCGAGATCCGTGAGACCTTCGTCGACCGCATGCGCGAAGCCGAGGCCGACGAAGCGGAAATCATCCGCCTTTTCATCGATTCATCCGACCGGCTCTTCTCCGAACGACTCGAGACCGACGCGGTCTGCATCGACGGCATGATGACGATGACCGCCCAGCCCGAATTCGATGACCCCGGCCGCATGCGGGGATTGATCGAACTCGTGGAAAACCAGCGCGTGATCGTGCATCTGCTCGATTCGCTCAGCGGGGGACAGTCGGTGACCATCCGCATCGGACGCGAGATCAATGACGACACCCTGTCGGACTACAGTCTCATCGCCGCACCCTACCGCTTCGGCCAGCTCGACGGCACCCTGAGCATCATCGGACCGAAACGCATGAACTACCCGCGGATGATCGCGATCGTCGACTATCTCGCCCGGCTGATGTCGACGTGATCACCACGGCACACGATTCACTCATACAGGATAATCATGTCTGATACGAACGCACACGACCACGAATCACCGTCCATTCACGACACCCAAGATCCGTCCTCTCCCGAAGCCGCGGCGTCCGAGACCGTGGCGGTCGAGAGCGATACCCCCGGCGACCTCGAACGGTTGACCACCGAACTCTCCCAGGTGAAGGATCAGCTGCTCCGCAAGGTCGCCGAGTTCGAAAACTTCAAGCGCCGCACTCGCGAGGAAAAGGACATGCTGATGAAATACGGCGCGGAAGGCGTGTTGCGCGATCTGTTGCCGGTGCTCGACGATTTCGACCGCTCGATCGCCGCGGCACGCGAGTACAACGACCTCGAGGCGCTGAAGAGCGGAATCGAGATCATTCAGGGCAAGCTGCTGCGCGTGCTCGAGAACCGCGGGCTTCGTCCCATCGATGCCATGGGAAAACCGTTTGATGTCGACTTCCACGACGCCCTGCTGCAAATGCCATCCGCCGAGGCCGCGCCCGGCACGATACTCGATGTCGTGGAAAAGGGATACATGCTTCATGACCGGGTGATTCGGCACGCGAAGGTCACCGTCGCATCCGATACACCCGCACAAAACACGGACGCGAGCGCATGAAGCAGGATTACTACGAGGTGCTCGGTGTCGCACGCGATGCCGGTGCGGACGACATCAAAAGCGCCTACCGCCGGTTGGCCATGCAGTACCATCCCGATCGCAATCCCGGCAATGCCGAAGCGGAAGAAAAATTCAAGGAAGCAGCCGAAGCCTACGAGGTACTGAGCAACAGCGAGAAACGTCAGCGCTACGATCGCTTCGGTCATGACGGCCTGCGCGGCGGTGGTGGCGGCGGCCAGGGATTCACCGACATCAACGACATCTTCAGCCATTTCTCCGACATTTTTGGTGGTGGCTTCGGTGGAGGAATTTTCGACGAAGTCTTCGGAGGCGGACGGGGGCGCGGCGGCCGACGCGGCCGGGGCGTTCAGGGATCCGACCTGAAAATCCAATTGCCGCTCACGCTCGAGGAAATCGCCACGGGCGTGGAAAAGACCCTGAAGGTGAAGCGGCATGTCGCCTGCGAGGAGTGTTCGGGTTCGGGCGCGAAAGCGGGCACCTCGCTTGCCGAGTGTTCGGTCTGCCATGGCAGCGGGGAATTGCGCCAGGTATCACGCTCGATGTTCGGTCAGTTCGTGAACATCGTGCCCTGCACCAACTGCAGCGGCGAGGGCCGCGTGGTGAAGGAGCCCTGCACCACCTGCCAGGGTGATGGGCGCGTGATGGGAGAAAAGACCATCAAGGTGAAGGTTCCCGCGGGCGTCAGCGACGGCAATTACATTCCCTTGCGCGGACAGGGCAATGCCGGTCGCAAGGGTGGCGAACCCGGCGACCTGATCGTGTACATCCGGGAACAGGAACATGAGGAATTCCGCCGACAGGAAGATGATGTGCTGTACGACCTCGTCGTCAGTTTTGCCGACGCGGTGCTCGGAACGGAAGCGGAGGTCCCGACACTCACGGGCAGGGCGAAACTGCGCGTCGAGCCGGGGACGCCCGCGGGACAGGTCCTGCGCATGCGCGACAAGGGAATTCCGCATCTCAATAGCGGCGGTCGCGGCGACCAGCTCGTGCGCGTACACGTGTACGTCCCGAAAAAGCTTTCCGCCGCGGAGAAGGACATGATGCAGAAGCTTCGCGCGATGGAAGGGTTCGCCCCGCGTGATCGCGAGGAGCGCAAGAGTTTTTTCAGCCGCATCTTTGATTCCTTCACCTGAGCGCGCGCGCGTTCCGGGCTGTTTTCATATATACGGACTCTTCCCTATTTTGCATTCGATGTGGCCGAGGAGCCAGATTCAACATGTGGAAATGGATACTGATGCGTGCGCATCAGGCGGGCTTTACCCGCAATGAAGCAGTCGTGATTCTGTTCCTCGCCGCGACGCTGCTCTCCGGTGCGACCATTCAGGCCCTGCAGCGCACGGATACCGCGGTACCCGAGGATATCCGCACCGCGCTCGAACGACAGGACTCGACGTTTGCCGCCCACAGTGCCGCGCCCGCGGAATCGCTCGCCGCGACAGTCCCGCCGGAGCACGCGATGCTCCCCGCCACCGCGCCCACGCCATCGGCCGGGCGAACGGTCGCCGGCGCTCCGGTCAACATCAATACGGCCAACCGGCGGATGCTGGAAACCCTCCCCGGCGTCGGGCCGTCGACCGCGGAGAACATCCTCGACCATCGAGGCGCGAACGGCCCGTTTCTCCGTGCCGAGGATCTGATGAAGGTGAAGGGCATCGGACCAAAAAAATTCGAGAAGATTCGGCAATACATAACCGTGGAATAGAATTCGCAGGCTGCTCTGCACCATCATCTGGAGGCATTCATGGCACACAAACAGCCATTTGGAATCGTGGACGTCGTGCTCATTCTCGTGATCGTCGGCCTGACAGCCGGGCTGTGGTACGTCATCTGGAGCCCGGGACGCCAACTCGCACGCGAGGATGATCTCAAATGGGAATCGCGCGCTCGCATGACCGCGCTGCGGACCGCACAGATCGAGTACTTCTCCGCCAAGGGGAAATACATGACGGATGTGGATTCATTGCTGTTGTTTGTTCGAGACAGCCTGCCCCAGCAGCGCATCGACAGCCTGTTCACGAAACTCTATATGACCGGTTTCTCTTTCGACTCCTTGCGACACGCACCGAAATCTCTCGCGCCGTACGCCATCGCTGTCGACGACACCTCGGCCGTGCCCCGGTATAGTATCAGCGATCCCGACGGATTCGGCTCGATTGGTTCGCTGTCAAACCCGGACGAACACAACAAGGCGTCCTGGGAACAGTGAGGCGGCATCGTCCGACAGCAGCGTCGCATGGGCGTCTCACATCATATCGGACTTGAAATCGCGGAACGTATTTTTCGTGTCGTGGAAATTCAGCAGCAGGATCGTCATGCGACGATCCTGCGTGCTGATGTCTACCCGACCGCGCACGATTACTCTTCGCCGCTCCTGTTCGAACTCCCCTTCGACGGGCGGATCGCGCGGGACTTCATCACGGATCTCGCCGCGATTTTTCTCAATGATTCCGTCTATGCGGGCAGTGTCTCCGTCGTGCTTCCATCCGTTCTTCCCTTGGTCTCGATGCTGCCGGTCGACCGGGTGATTCCCGCCGGCACGCAGCGCGCGCTGCTTGAATGGGAATGTGAAACCCTGGCCGGATACGGACCGGAACGCCGGCTGTCCATTCTCACGCACCCGGTGGATGACGGGGGCCGCACGCTTGCCGTGGCACTGCCCGAAACCAGTGTGGCGTTTCTGCGCGCGACCTGCGAACACCTCACGCTGGATCTTGCCGCGATTGAAACCGATCACTTCGTGATGGAGAACGTGCTGCGTCTGCTCTATCCACACGAGACGGAGGGCGGTTTCGGCGTGCTTGGCCTGTACCCCGATCACTGCTCGGCCGGTGTGCACAGCGGCGACCGCTATCTGGGCTTCCGGCACATCGCCATCACGCACCGTCACCAGTATGCCGCACAGGCGGTCCATCTTCTCGAAAGCATCCCGGGGTATCACGACCGTACGTCGCCGCTCCGGCTGTTTGCGTATGGGCCGGCCGCGGATGATGCCCTGCTCGACGCGCTCGGCGGCGTGTTCGGCGAACCCATCATCCGCTGTGTGCCACTGGCGGGCGCGGACGCTCCCTCCTCCCTACGGGACGCGATGCAGCGCCAGGGCGAACGCGACTTCGACGTCCCCGCGGCCGCCGCGCTGCTGGGAGCGTCATGCGCGTGATCGCCGGCACCTTGAAAGGCCGGACGCTCCGTGTCCCGGCGGATGCCACATTCCGTCCGACCACCGACCGCGTCAAGGAATCCGTCTTCAACATCCTGCATGGTCTTGTCGAGTGGTCATCGACCACGGTCTGCGATCTGTTCGCGGGAAGCGGCAGTCTTGGCATCGAGGCGCTGAGTCGCGGCGCATCCTCGGCGGTCTTTGTCGAGTCGCATCGGGCAAGCCTCGCCGTGCTTACGCGCAACCTCGCCGAACTCGCGGTCACGACGCAGGCGCGGGTCGTGCAGCGCGCGGTCGAGTCATTCCTGCGCGAACGCGCGGCACGTTACTCCCTGGTGTTCGCGGATCCGCCGTATCGCTTCGAGAATATGGAATCACTCATCGAGAATATTGCCGGGATCATGGCGCCGGAGGGCCTCGCCGTGCTCGAGCATGCACGTGCGCGGGAAGTCTCCGCGCCCTCGTCCCTGCGCATCGTTGACCGCCGCGATTACGGCACGACCGCCGTCACGTTTTTCCAACCGACGCCCGGAGCGCAGACATGAAAATCGCCGTCTATCCCGGTTCCTTCGACCCGATCACCTTCGGCCATCTTGATGTGCTCGAACGTGCCGCGGCAATGTTCGACCGTGTGATCATCACCGTCGCACGAAATTCGTCCAAGCAACCGCTGTTCACCACCGACGAACGCGTCGCGCTCATCGCCGAAGCGGTGACGACGATGCCGGCGGTCGAGGTCGATACCTTCGACGGCTTGATCGTGGATTATGCCCGTGCGAGACATGCCACCGCATTGCTGCGTGGATTGCGCGCGGTCTCCGACTTCGAGTATGAATTCCAGATGGCGTTGATGAACCGGAAACTCGCCGGCGAGATTGCGACGGTGTTTCTGATGCCCCATGAAAAGTTCACGTATCTCAATTCATCGATCGTCCGCGAACTCGCGCGGCATCGCACCGATGTCTCGGACTTCGTGCCGGATCCCGTGCGGCGTGCGCTCGAACAGCGATTCGGGACGCCGCAACGCGCGGTGCGGTAGATGCATCTCACAGGAAGCACCTGCGCGATGATCGAGCATTCACTTCAAGGAAACACACGTAGCCATGCCAACCTATGATTATGCCTGCAAGCAGTGCGGCCATCGTTTCGAGGTTTTCCAGTCCATGAAGGACCCCATGCTGACCAGCTGTCCCCAATGCGGAACCGAGTCGCTGCAGCGACTCATCGGCGCGGGGGCGGGACTCGTCTTCAAAGGCTCGGGATTCTATCTGACCGACTATAAAAAAACGAATTCCACGCCCGCGACGACAGGATCGTCCACCGACACACCGTCGTCAAGGAAATCGACGACGGGAAACGGTACCGCCACTGCGTCGACGACGGCCGCGTCGACGACGCCTCCCGCGAAAGACTGAGCACATTCCCGTACCATGCATCGCAACGGCGGCACCG
This sequence comes from Bacteroidota bacterium, assembly GCA_034002405.1. Taxonomy (GTDB): domain Bacteria; phylum Bacteroidota; class Ignavibacteria; order SZUA-365; family SZUA-365; genus SZUA-365. The sequence goes on from JAVFAS010000001.1 coordinate 76,708, forward strand.
GCCGCCGTTGTCGTTTCCCGCATGCATGCACCGATACACGTACGTATCCGCGCGGGACGGCATGATCCTATTCCCGCGTTTCGAGCAGTTCCTCCACCGCCGCGATCACCGTCGTTGCCGGCAGTTCACGCATGCACGCGAATGTTCCGACGGGACAGTGATCACCGCCGTGTATCGCGCAGGGACGGCAGGACAATCCCTCATGCTGCACGATGCGGTGGGGCACACCATACGGTGAGAATCCGAATGCCGGGGACGTGGCACCATAGACCTCGACCACGGGCGTGCCCATGGCCGAAGCGAGGTGTACCGGTGCGCTGTCGTTACTGACAAGCACCGCGGCACGTCCGATCAACGCGGCGGACGCGAGAAAACCGAGCTGCCCCGCCACATTGTGCACGGGCAGACCCACACCGGCACGAGTGATGATACGAGCACACAGTGCATGGTCCTCCGCCCCCCCGAGAAACATCACGCGATACCGTGCCGCGAAATACCGGGCCACCGCGGCGAATCCCTCCTCGGTCCAGCGCTTGGTCGCCCAGACCGAACCCGGCGCGATACAGAGAAACAACGGATCCGAGGATGCCCGTGTCCGCTCGCCCGCTTCCGACGAAACACATGTCTCGAGGAGCCGCGCGGCCGCGGCATGATCGTCTTCGGACGGATACAGTGCAGGTATCCGGAGTTTCGGCCCCGGTATTCCGGTAAATGAAAGCAGGGACCGGTTGCGGTCCGCCTCGTGCAGATCCTCCCGATACGGGACGGTTTCGGTGAACAGCCAGCGTCCCGCCGATCGGTGGAAGGCGATGCGCCGCGGGGCACGTGTCGCGCGGGCAAGCAGTGCGCTGCGCAGCGATCGATGCGGGCACAGACACAGGGCATAGCGCTCGCGAGCGAGCCGGCGCATCAGGGAGATGAGCGACGGGTGGCGGCGGTGCTTGTCATAGACGATCACCCGGCGAATGGCGGGATGCCCTGCAAGCAGCGACGCCGTGGCGGGGATGCAGAGAACATCGATCGCCGCGCCGGGGAAGCGTTCGGCCGTCTCCGCGATCAACGGGGTGGTCAGCACGAGATCGCCCGCGAAGGCGGTCTGGATCACGAGGATCGGGCCATTCACGCGCGGGGATCCTCGACGATGACCGTATCCGCGTCCGGGGTGTGTTTCCACCGTTTGTGCTGCCAGAGCCATTGCGCGGGGTGTTCCCGGACCATGCGCTCGAGGGCGCGCACATGCCGGCGCGTCAGTTCGCGGACATTGTGTTCGCTCGCACCATCGAGATCACCCGTCGGAATCTCCTCGATGCGGACCTCGAAATTTCCATCCGCGCCGCGAATGCAATAACCCATGATCACCGGAGCACCGAGTCGAAGCGCGAACGTGGCAGGGCCTTCATACGTGGCGGCGGGACGTCCGAAATAGCGGACATAGATCGACCCGCTGGGCCCGCTCTGGTCGGCCAGCAACGCGACGGCGCCGCGGTTACGCAGCGTGTGGATGATCTCGCGGATCGACACCCCCAGCGGCACGGTGCGATTTCCGAAGCGGCCGCGCCAGCCCTCCACGAGCGCATCGACCCGTTCGTTGTGAATGGAATGGACAATCACCGTAAAGGGCATCGACAGGATTCGCGCCACGCCGATCGAGAGCCACTCCCAGTTTCCGAAGTGGCCGGACATCAGGATCACGCCCCGGCCACGCCGGGCGGCGTGCTCGATCAGTTCCGGATTCCGGACACGGATGATGCGCCGGATGGTGTCGTCATCGAGCCGGGGGGTCCACATCAATTCGAAAATCGTGGTCACCAGATGCCGGTAGGAATCCCGCGCGATATTCCGGACTTCCTCCTCCCTGATGTCCGGGAACGCGACCCGCAGTTGCATCACGGTCACCGCGCGGCGGATCGGGAGGACATGCCAGAACACGAAGGCCGTGGCGCGGGCAAGATGGCGCACCACGGTCAGCGGCAGCATCTGCAGTATGCGCGCGGTGCCGGCGAACACCGCGTATTCGAGCAGGGATTTCACGGCGCCGCGACGCTCCGATCGAGGGTCATGAGACGATCAGCGTGTTGACGCGTCGCGTTGCCAGCTGTCATTGATGATCTCGTTCCGCTTGGTCGAATGCACCAGTTCGAAATTATTGAAGCCGGACCGATCGACGAACACGAAATCAACGCCTCCCTCGATATAGTCGTAGCGCCAGATCTCATGGGGCTTCATGTCGCTTTCGTTCGATTTGCGGTCGACGTAATCGGGCGGGCCGTACAGGATATAGACACGGCCGCGATCGGTGCGCCACCCCGCCCGGAAGGCCGTACGAAACTGCTCGTTGCTCACGGCCACGCGCTGCTTGTACTCGGCATAGTATTCATTGAACGGTGTGGCCTGATCATCGTCGCGGTCACGCCAGAATTTGGTGAGGAACTTCCGTTTCGATTCGGAGCCCGACAGCGACTGCCAGATGCTTTTTTCTCCGGCGGTGGCGATGTATTGCGCCATGCTGAAGTTCTCGTCCAGCTCGCTCTCACCCATGGCGGTAAACTCCGCGGCGATCAGATCCGCCACCGATGCCGCCTCCGCGCTGTCGAACGGGATGTCGGGATTGAATACATAAAACGATTTGCTCTGCGACAGCTTCGCGGTCTTCGAAGGATCGTCGATCGACAGGATCAGCGTGTAGACACCCGAGGGCATGCCTCCGATGTTGAATGACCCGACCTCCACGCGCGAGGCATGTTTCCCGCTGCGCTGATGCGTCTTCGTCGCCATGGTCCGGCCATAGGAACTGACCACCTCGCTCTTCACCGCGAACGCGTCGGCATCCACATTGTACAGCTCGGCATAAAACATCAGGTTGGGCACGGGTTTTCCGTAGAGCAGCGTCGGGTTGGGGATGATTTCGAGTGTGTTTTTGTAGAAAATATTCGCCGGATCCTCCTCGACCTTCGTGATCGAGGACGCGAGTTCGATATCGCTGATGCCCGCGGCGCGACCGCCGAGATTCCGGACTTCGAACGGGATTTCGACACTGTCCTGCACGGCGGGTCGTTCCTCGTCGCGACTGATCACCGCGAAACGGTATTTTCCGGGTTCGAGGAGAAAATTCACCCGCCCGATCAGCGCACGATCACCCAGCTGGGTCGTGTCGGCGACATGCACCGGCACGCGCCAGGTTTTCAACACGGGTTCCTGTGCTTCATCATCCCGGCGCACGATCGCGTGCACGAGCACCGCGCCGGTGAATCCGTCATTGTCTTTCGTGTAGGCGAGACCGGTACGGGAGAACGAATAGTACATCTCGACATAGCTCGCATCGTCGTCGTAACGGAAAGAGGCAAGGTCGATATTCATCCGGAACGCCTGCGATTGCGCGGACGCCGGAATCACCACGAGGGCGAGAAGAAAAAAACAAATCCGTGTGATCATGGGTGTTTCCTGCGGAATTGCGAACGACGAATCGGAATGTGCAGACTTCTAAAGTAGCAAACGACGCCATTAATGCAACACGATTCCGCGTCCATGCCCACCCCTTGCGCGCGCTTCCCGCACGGACGGGGATGGCTCCCTGGTTCCGGGAATGGAAAAGGCCCGCGGTGCGGGCCTTTTCAGATCAGGGAATGCGGATCCTAGAATCCGAGATTGATCGTGATGACGTGGTTTCCGTCGAACACGACCATGTCGCGGTAGGCATAATCGACGCCGATGGCCAGATCGCCGGTATCGAATTTGACACCGGCGCCGAACGCCGCACCATACTGGTACGCGGCTTCGCCGAAGGCGTCATCGAATCCCTCTCCCGCGAGGTTATAGGAACCGCGCAGGAAGAAGAAATCGCGGAATCCGTACTCGACGCCGAGACGATATTGATCGGAAACAAAGTTATTGTTTTCGAACGACCCGGAGACGACAAGGGCATGGAGATCGGCGAAGCTCTGCATGTAGGAGGCAGCGAGTTCGAGCGATGTCGGCATGCTGAAGCCCGCTGCTTCAATGCGCAGCAACTGCGGATCGCGCTTGCTGCTGGCTTCGTCCGCGAGCCGGGTGAGTCCCGGACCGGTATAGGTCATGTTGCCACCGAGATGACGCAGTGTGACGCCAAGCGACAGTCCACGAAGACCGGCGAGACCCTGATACTGGACACCGACATCGAAGGCCACGCCCGATGCGGAAACACGGTACAGATCCTCGCTGACCAGATGCGCGGTCACGCCCGCGCGAATGCGGTCGGTCAACGCACGGGAATAGGTCAGGCCCAGCGCGACGAAGGTGGGATTCCATGTCGCTCCGGTTCCATCGGGATTGTTCTCGTCGGTCAGATCGATATCGCCAAACGAAAGCGACTTCACCGAAAAGGCCAGATGGCCGAAGCCGCCGAATTGCGCGCCGACCGCGACATAATCCACCCCCATGTCGCCGAAGCTCTGCATGTGGGAGAACGTCGCTTCGGCGGAGTGCTTGCTTGCCGACAGACCCGCGGGATTGTAGTAGATGGCGTTCAGTCCGGAGATCCCGGCGCTGTAGGAGCTGCCGAGCGCGATGCCGCGTGCACCCACGGGGATCAGCAGCTGCGCTGCCCCCGCGGTGCCGGAACGGTCGCCACCTCCGGCCGTCGCCGTGGCGCTCAGCAATACGAGCGCCAGTACAACTGCCAGGAACGATGAAAGCGTAGTACGCATGATGTATCTCCTTTGATGTATCTGATTCACAACGTTCAGTAATTCATATGCGTCGAGTGACTGCGGCCGTTCCGGTCAGATGCGATCGAGATACTGTGCCTCGCTGACGACACCCAGCTTGAGCACTTTCTCGACGCCCAGATCGGGCAGTTCGATATGAATAATGTACAGCCCGCTGGCAACGGGAAGACCGTTGTCATTCTGGAGATCCCAGGTGGCAAGTTGTGAACCATCATTCTTCTCGAAGGAACGCACCAGCGAACCATCCACGGTGTAGACGTGGAAATTGGCGCGCGGCGGAAGATGATTGAAGGTCACAAAACGCTGATATTTATTCAGCTCCTGCGAATTGGCACCCAGGTACGGGTTGGGGAAGACCTGGATATCAACGATATCCTCCTTCGCCTGGGTGTCACTGTACTGGGCCTTGGCCGTTGTGAATGTATATACATCGGTGGCATCGAAGGCGACATTCGGCGTCCAGCGCCAGATATCACCATCCTGCCATGGGAAGGTCGATCCGTCCGCATCGGCGTTCTGAATCAACCATGCGACATAGAGAATGGGCATCTCGGCCGCGCCGGCGGGATACAGGGTAAAGTCGCCGGTGAATGCCGGATTCGGTGTCTCGCTGTACGTTTCATTGAGAATGAAAAGATACTCGCGATCGCCGGGACCCGGGGTCGGATTCCACTGGTTGTCCTGCGCAGCCGAACCGGCTTGCTCGACCACCACATAGGAAAGCTGTCGGGGATTGTTCTTGTCGGTGACATCCCAGATCGTGATCGGGGAATCGAAATACCCCTGGTAGCCATAGCTGGGACTGCCGCCGCGAAGGTAGACATACCCCTTCGACTTTGTATTCCGATCGAAACGGACTTCGACGATCTGGGTGATGTCATACCCTTCGACGGTGGTGCCCCAGCCCCAGTCGGCGCCGGTCAAGGCATAGCCACCATACGGTTCGTAGACTTCCGGACCACCGATCCACTCGATGCTCTTGATTTCCAGTCCCGGCGTGTAATGACCGAGACCGTCGACACCGATCTTGAATCCGTCGAGCGTGAAGTATCCGAAGTCGAGACCACCGTACTCGGTGGCCCGGTTGATCAGTCGTTGATTCTTCGAGCTGTTCGTGAGGTTCCAGGCGAATTCATCAACCACCATGATCTCGCCATGATAGTCGACCTCGACCGTACCCACCTGCTCGAAGGTCACCGCGTAGCTGTCGCCGGTGAGTTTCATCTGGTCGATGACTTCCACGAGCACTTCACCGGTCGAAAGACCCTGCGTGTGCAACACCTGCAAATCCTCGCCATACTCCGCGCCCGCGGTGTAACCCGGATCGAGTTGCTTCGGACTCACCATGAAGATTTCCGGGCTTGACTCGAGTTGGCGGGGCGTGGCTTCCGGATCGGGGTTGTAGGCGTAGGCCGTCACGGCGAAGAAGTATTCCTGATGGTTGACCATCGGCCGGTCGGTGATCGCATCGTGTGTCAATTCAATGGCCCGCTCGATACCGCTGTCACTGCCGAAATGGACCGGCATGACCGAAATCGCGCCGGTCTTGTCATCGAGCACCTCATCGTAGATCATCAGCACACCGTCGACCACATCGTACGTCGCGACCCGGCGTGCATCGCCCATCGTGCTGCTCAGGGTCGGGAACTGATAGACGTTGTAGCCCTGGAATTTGTAGCCGTTCACATTGTGCGATTCGGTCGAGGCCACGCTCGAGGGAGACCCCCAGCTGAGAAGGATGCGATTCGACTGGGTCGAGATCTGCACCACCGGTGCCGGTGGCGGAGTCGCCACTTCGAAGTTGTTGTCGAACGCGAACTGCGCGAAGCGGTCATAGTATTTCAGCTTCTGCAGCGAGGAGATGCGGTCGACACCCTGCGCGATGATGCGCGCGACGACGACTTCCTGTTTGTTGACCTTGCCATTGGCGAGATCATACTCCTTGTTGAGGGTGAATGGACCGGTGGTCATCAGGAAGCGACGATCGTCCGGCGCATTGACAATGCCATCGATCCAGCCGTTTTTCGTTACCGGATCACCGGCGAGTGCGATTTTCACTTCCTCACCCGTGGTGGGATCGACGAACGGTGTGCCGTTCCACAACTTCGACTGCAGGTAGAAATACATCTGCTGGCCGCCTTCCGCGGTCCCGAGATCCGGGTCCGCATAGACGTTGTCCGAGTTGATGTAGTAGGCGAAACCGGACACGCCGAGATTCCGCCACCCCGCGAGCTTGCCGAAATTATAATGCGCTTCGTCTTCCGGTTCACCCGGCACGATCGGGCCCTGGAAAAAGTCATACCCGGCGGCGGGTGGAATACCATAAGTACCATCGACCGCGAGTCCGTTGTACACGAATCCGAGTGACAGCGTCGTGTCGATGCCGACATAGTCGTCACCGGCATCGCCGAGATCCGGATCGGACCACTGCGCGAAATAGGCATTCTCGAGATCGTCGGTGCCTTTGTTGATCACGGTGTATTTCGTGAACACCATGTTTCCGAGCGGACCACTCTGATTGTAGCCCCACACCAGTGTCTGCACCTCGACGCCGATCGGCGCGGTGCCGTACAGGTTGCTCGTGCGCGAGGGGTCGAGGTCGTTGGACACGAACCACAGCACCTCGTCGCCGATGAACCACGGGGAATCGACATTCGGTGTTCCGCTCAACCACGCCTGGAAATTCGGGTTGTAGGACCCGTTCCCGTCACCATCCGTGTACGGCGCGCCGTACTGCACCGGCCAGTTGGTGAAATCCGCTTCCAAACGGGCCTTTTCGTCGGCCGAGAGTCGTTCGTACGTATCGGCGTTGACTTTCCGCACCTTGTAAATCGTGTGCACCGGATCGTTCGGGTCGAAGGTCCCATCGGCTTTGATATTGCCGGCCTGTAACCCTTGCCGGTAGGTCGAACCACCGATGCGAATCTCGCCCTGGACGGTGCCGCCCCAGATCAGACCATCCTGGAAGATGGCATAATCACCCGAGCCGGCGGGCCACTCCAAGCCGGATCCATCGGTTTGCGGATTGTGCGAGGTGGAACCATTATTGGAGATCCACATCAGAATATTATTTATCGAAATGAAATCGTACACGTCGTTCGATGCCGTTTTCTGCATCGTGTCCTTGTCCTTGCCGCCCTTGCGTTCTCCGGCCTGCGTACCGGCCGCGAAACAGAGCAGGACGAGCAACAGGAGCAACCTTCCAATGATTTTCATGCCCAGTCTCCTTGTATTGCTTCTACGTTTGTTCTTGTCATGACTGCGAACCGCACCGGGATCAGAAATCGATACGCAGACCAAGGCGCACCTGACGCGGAGGACCGAAGAGATCCGCGTTCATGATGTTGGTCTGGTAGTAGTAATCACGGTACAGATCTTCGAACACTTGACCGTACTGCGCATACGTCTGCAGCAGCTGGCGTCCCTGGATCGTCGAGAGATAGCCGTTGTCGGACGCGCTGCCGGACTGCATGAACACGTCGGTCACGTTCTTGGTGTCAAGCAGGTTGATCACCCAGATGTAGAAGTTGACATCGAGACCGGCGATGTCGACCGTCTTGTCGAGACGGGCGTCGATCTGGAAGGTCCATGGGGTCACGGACTCGTTGAGCACCTCGACCGGCTGACGGCGGTTCTCATAGCTGTTCTCGTCCACGCGGGTGTAGGGGTGGCCGCTGTTGAACGTGAACAGGAGGTTCAAACCCGTCCGCTCGAGGAAGGCGACGCCGCCGAGTTTCGGACCATCATCCATACCGAATCGGTAATCGACATTGATCGAACCACGGTGCGTCTGGTTGAAGTCGAGGAGTGTCGTGTATTTGGGCAGGTAGGGCGTTTCGGTCGGGGAAAGCCAGATCGTGCGGAATGCCGACGACGGGGCGGAACCCGTGCCACGCGCATCGCTATAGGTATAGTCCACGGAGGCCTGCACGCGCTCCACGCGGCGCAGATCGACCTTGAGGGACACACCCGACGTTGTCGCGAAATCGCCATTGACCCAAGCGTAGTAGGCAGAATGCTGCGCGTTCGGCGCGCCGGTGATCTGCTGCTGCTGGATCTGGTCGCGGATATCCTTGTAGAACGCGCCGATGTCGAACGCGAGGAAATCGCCGATCTGCTGCCGGAACCCGAAGTCATACTGCAGCGTGGTCTCGGGCTTCAAACCGAAGCCGACCGGATTCGTGATCGCGTATCCGCCCTTGATGTTGCTCGCGGTGATCGCCGTGCCGAGGAACACATCGCGGAGACGGGTCTGCTGCACGAACTTGCCGTACTGCGCATAGAACACCGTCTGGTCCGTGACCGGGAAGGAGAAGCCGAGACGCGGGCTGAAGGTGGCGGTCGCTTCCGTTTCCCTGATGTTGTCGTCCTTCTGGCTGATGTAGCCGAACTCGTCGAATTTCACATTGTTGGGTTCGACGAACTCGTACGTATCGGTGTCGATGTAATCGTAGCGAAGACCGATGTTGATGACGAGATCCTCGAGTTCGATCTTGTCAAGCAGATAGGCCGAGGCGAATACGGGTTTTTTCGGACCGTCGGGACCGTCCTCGATCGCGGCACCCCACTGGTCATAGCCATAATTATTCGTGCGGGAATTCACCGCCTGCTGAATCGGCGTCGCATCCGGATTGTTGCGGAAGAAACTCTTCAGCGTGAATGCGGTGATCGCGAACTCACGGACGTCATAGCTCTGCGCCTCGGCGCCGACCTTGATCTCATGCGTACGGCCGATCTGATGCACGAAATTGATCTTTCCGGAAATCGCGCTGTGGCGCTGCTTCTGGTATGCATAGGCCGTGCTGCCCTCGCCGAACTGCGAGTACACATCACCGAACATGGTGATCGGCTCGGGGTTGATGCCGTCGCCGCGCAGCATGTAGCCGAATTGCGCGTTCGCGATGGAATCACCGTAATCGAAGATATTATGCTGGTGGTCGGGATCCATCGCCAGGGCGAAGTTCCCCACATAATTCAGGAACACTTCGTAGAACGTGTTCTGGCTGAGCAGATGCGTCAATTTGAGATTGACGGCATAATCCTCGCTCTCGCCCATGATCGCACGTTGCTGATTCGCGCGCGCGAGATTATCGCTGTTGTAGACGACCTGCCCATTGACCACTTCCGCGGTGCGGCCGGTCTGATACGCGGCCAGGATGCCCGCGCCGTTCCGTCCACTGTAGGTCCCGTAACTCCCGCCGACACGGATGTTGATCGGGTTGAGATCGATGGTGGCGTTGCCGGAGAACGTCCAATATTCATCGGCGGTGTTCACCACGTAGCCGCCGGGATAGGTGTAGTCGATTTTCTTGGCCGCCGAACCGAGACGCGGGTCGAAGATACCCACCTTCGCCTGCTCCGCGGTTGAAAGCAACGCATGCGCCGCGGTGTTGCGCAACGCCGCATCGTATTGATCCGCCAGGGTGTACGCCCCGCGGTAGGACGCGGGTGTGCGGACGAACTGGTTTTGCGCGGCGACGAAGAAGCGCACCGGTCCGAACAACGGACCGCCGACGGTCAGGGCATACAGACTGTTGCCATAATTGTAGGAACCGAGGAAGTTCTCTTCCCCCGGCTCCGACCAGCTGTCGGTGTAGGCTTCGAAGCCGACCTGGAACTGACGGCCGCCCGAACGGGTCGTGGTCATGATCAGGCCACCGTTCGCCCCGCCAAACTCGGCCGAGTAACCGCCCGCCTGGAAGTTGACCTCGGCGATGGCATTGTTGATCACATTCAGCGCGCGTCCGCCATAGATCGGGTCATTCGCGTTGACACCGTCAACGATGTACCCGGTGGCGTCGCCGCGGCTGCCACGCACGTAAATATCCCCCCCCTGACTGACGATGCCCGCCTGCAGGGCGACGATACCCTCGACACCGCGAACGGGGAGATTCTCGATCTCCTCCTGCGTGACGGTGGCCTTGCTGTTGGTGACGTTTTTATCGACGAGTGGTTTTTCGGCGATGATCTCCACCTCACCCACCTTGAATGCTTCGCTCGGCAATTGGAAATCCGCCGTGGTCGTTTCATTGCTCTTGATGAGAATGTCCCGGAGCGTGATCTGCTGATAGCCGATGTAGCTCGCAACAAGAGTGACCTTCCCGATGGCGACGTTCAGGATGACGAACTCACCATTGATATTGGTCGCGGCGCCACGATCGGAACCATCGATCATGACGTTCGCGCCAATAAGCGGCTCTCCTGTCTCGCGATCCGTAACCTTTCCCGCGATCTTGCCGTTTTGTGCCGAAACGGCAACCGGGAAGAGGATACAGAGGACTGCAATCAGGAACCATTTGTGCATAATATCCTCCTTCAGAACTTGAGAATACGTGTGTTACAAAATGCGTCCTCCAGTGATCCATGTTCCGCGCGCGGGGGGGCGACTCTTCAGACTGTTCCACCAATCCTGCCCCGATGCGCGCTGGATTCCCGTTATTTCGGCTCGTCCTGGAGGGTCAAGACCTCAAGTCCGCCGGAATTCCCGATCACGATGAACGAATAGCGGTAACCGGGTTTCTGCAGGTTGAAGCTGAATTCGACGGCGCGCGAATTGTTCGACCGCGTCGCGGCAAAATCTCCGCCCGACGCCAGAACGCGCTGGTATGCCGAAAGGGAGCCGGCATTCACCGTCGGCGTCAGCGCCTCGCTCGTCTGGTCATCGATCTTCTTTTCGAGAAAGAGAGGCTCGCCGGTGCCAGCGAGATTGATCAGCTTGACGTCGCAGCTGTCCACCAGCATACTCGTCTCGTCGGCATAGGTGAAGCGCTCCTGCGTGCTCAGCAGTTGCGGATCGGCGTCCGAGCCGTAGAAGGCCATGGTGATCTTGGTCAGCGAACGGACGTTCACCAGACGACGGAAGATCGCGGCGGTGGTGTCTCCACCAGCCGGCACGACGCGCAGGAAACGGTTCCCCGCGTTGATCTTCAGGTACGGGGATGCGTCCTTGTAGCTCGCATTCGGGACGACTTTGTCGGCGTCCACCCAAATATCCACCGCCGGAGCGCCAGGCACGGCGTGCACGAAGCGCACCTCCGAAGTGACGCGGTCCAGAACAGGCGGATTCGGCTCCTCGATGCACCCCGTCAGGAAGCTTCCCGTGACGAAGGCGACGAGGATCAGCAACCCGGCTTTCTGAAGCAGCTTTTGTCGCATAGTTCCTCCTAAAAGGTTAAGGTATGAGTGATGTAAAGGGAAATTCGCGATGAGACTGGTTGTGATGCCCCGCCGCACGACCACCGGAAATGGCGGGAGGTATTCCCCGAAGACAAGGAAGGTCCAAAAAAAATGCTCATTCGTGCTCTGAAATCGAAGCGGAATGTCGCGGCGCTCGTGTCGGTCAGTAGCGGAGAACTTACGACCACACCTTGTAAAAAGCAACCGTTTTCCACAATGCAAGCGCTTCCACGCATCTGACCGTTTTTCGGACATTTTCGACACGACCAACGCGTGAAGCCAACGGCTCCTGTGGTGATCAATATACGACTTTTCACTCTCGGACACCCCTGAGCGGGAAAAAAGAGTCAAAAAAAAATCCGCCCCCGACACCGGGAAAACACTTGACATCCGTGATCATTGCTCGTATTTTTGAAATCTGTGATTCCTCGGTAGCTCAATGGTAGAGCATGCGGCTGTTAACCGCAGGGTTGCAAGTTCGAGTCTTGCCCGGGGAGCAAAAACGCGGCCGCACGCCGCGTTTTGCATTTCATCCCGCGGCGCCCGGGTCCCGCCGGTCCCCTGCACACTCGCCGTGACGCGTCTCGCCATCACCGTTCCGAGGATACCACGCATGATTCTCCATTCTATCGTGTCCGGTCCCGTCGATACCGTCGGCTATCTCGTCGCGGACGATGTCACGCGTTCGGCCCTGATCATCGACGTCCCGCTCGGATCCGCGGCACGATGGGTCGACCTGCTGCGCCGGGACGATCTCACTCCTGTCGGGATCGTGCTCACGCACGGGCACTTCGACCACGTCGGCGACGTCGCGATGTTGGCCCGCGAACTCGCGGTTCCGGTGCATATTCATCCGCTCGACGCGCCACTGCTCGAGAATCCCGGGTCGGATTTCCCCCAGCTCGGCCTGTCCATCGAAGGACTCACCGAGTACCAGACGCTGGAAACGGGAGATTTCCTTGAATGCGGACGGTTGCGGTTGCGCGTCATTCACGCCCCCGGACATACGCACGGACATGTCGTCCTCTACGAAATGCGCGAGAATATCCTGTTTTCCGGTGACGTCCTCTTCCACATGAGCATCGGCCGCTACGATCTCGGTGGGGATTACGACACGCTCCTGCACAGCATCACCGCGAAGCTGCTCGTCCTCCCCGATGAAACCATCGTCTACCCCGGTCACGGCGCCTCGACCTCGATCGGCTACGAACGAGAACATAATCCGTTCATCCGCGAGTATCTCGACCATCTCTGACCAGGCGTCGCGCGGCACGCACCGCGGGCTGCCGCGCTTCATTCGCACGGAGTGTCCGGGGTCGCCGCACGGTCCGACGCACGCGCATTTTCCCTTTTTGCGGAGATGAAAACTTTCGTATATTTATGTTTGCATCATTCGCGATCGTGTTTCTTCGAACACGTCCGCGAACGGACATGCGCCTGTAGCTCAATCGGATAGAGCGTTGGCCTCCGGAGCCAAAGGTTGAGGGTTCGACTCCCCCCAGGCGTACACAGCAACTACTCTCACACGCCATTTTGTCAACCGGAGTGCCTCTGTGTTAACCGCGAAGAAAAAGATCTCAGTCCGTCAGGCCGTGCCGCAGTCCTCCTCGGCGGACTTCTTCTTCACCATCCAGGAATGGTTCAGGAACAACACCAAACTCGTCGGCGGCATCGCACTCGCCGTCGCCGCGATCATCGTGTTCGGATACTTCTACCTGTCCGGTAAATCCGCCGATGAACTTGCCGCCAATCGTGAGCTGCGCAAGGTCCAGGAACTGTACCAGCAGCAGCAGTATCGGCTCGCAATCTCCGGAGACCCCGCGCGGCAGATCATGGGACTCGAGGAAATCGTCAATAAATACGGCGGCACACCGACCGGTGACGTCGCGATGATCTATCTCGGCAATGCCTATCTCTACGCGGGCGAACTCGACAAGGCCATGGAGGCGTTCGAAGACGCATCACCCGATGCCGTCATGCTTCGCGCCGCGGCATTGGCCGGACAGGCGGCCGTCCTCGAGGCGCGCGGCAAGTCCGCGGAAGCCGCGGAGCTCTTCGAAGAATCCGCCGCTGCCTTCGACAACGAACTGCTCGCGTCCGAGCGCTACGTCTTGGCCGGCCGCAATTATGCCGAGGCAGGCAACAAGGAAAAGGCCCGCGAGCTGCTCGAGAAAGTGCTCGACCTCAAAACCGCCCGCTTTCATCCCGATGCGGAACGTCTTCTCTCGCAGTACAATCTGACCGAGGAATAAGAGAACGACGTCCTCCTCGCAATCCCATCGATTTTTGTGCAAACGGCCACCGACAGGTGGCCGTTTGTTTTTCTGAACCTCCACCACTGTCCTCTTCCGGAGACAGTGGGGTATTCGCTCATCCCGGATTCCCGCGATAGTACACGGTTTCGTCAGGTCAGTATTTTGGCACTGCGTTTGTATCGGAGAGCATACGACCATGACAAGGAGTTGAAACCATGAAATCGCGTGACCGCATTCTTCTCTTCCTCGCGCTTCTGCTCATCACCGTCACCGGCTGCGACGACAAGCCTCAGGATCTCGTTGTCGTCGATGACATCCCGCCACTTCCTCCCGTGGGAATCATATCGATTTCCCTCGACAATGCCGTCGAATTACAGTGGGTCGAGAATCAGGAGCCCGATGTCGCCGGCTACCGGATCTACCTCAGCAATCGATATGACGGCGTCTACGATCAGATCGGAACGTCGCGCACGGCCGGCTTCATCGATCGCGGCGCGGTCAATGGCGTGACCGCCTACTACGCGGTCACGGCATACGATTACGACGGCAACGAAAGCGAGCTGAGCAGGGATGTCGCCTATGACACGCCTCGTCCCGAAGGACGGGATGTGTCGTTGTGGGATCGATTTGTCCGGCCGGACCGCGCAGGCTACGATTTTTCTGAGTATGCCGTGATGCATTTCGACACCGACCGGACGGATTTCTTCTTCGAAATAACGAATAACGGTATCCCGTATCTCGTGGTCTGGGATGACTCCGAGATCCAGGACATGGGATACACGAAAACGCTCGACGAGATTTCCGCCGCGCCGGCGGAGGGATGGAATCCCACCGGCGACGCACTGGCCGTTCGCGGTCATACCTACGTGATTAAAACCTTCGATGGACATTTCGCGAAGGTCCGTCTCGTCTCGGTGAACGCGGATGCGCTGCTCTTCGACTGGGCGTACCAGACGGCACGGGGTAATCCCGAACTGTTCCGCGAGCATCAGCAGACGATGCAGAAACGAACGCGCGGCCTCACGAGGAGGCACTGACCACGCAACCCGCGCATCCGTCACCACCATCCATCTTCCATCAACCACGTCCAACATCCCGGTCACGAATGTTCGTCATCTGAATTCCGAATGGAGGCAGGCCATGAAACGCATTCTTCTCATCATCGCCGTCGGTCTGGCGCTGCTGCCCATGCTTCGGTCCACCGCGCACGGCAAGGGACTCTCTGATTTCGGTCCCATCCATGGTCACAATGTCGGCCTGCATGTCGATGTGTGGACGGACAGAAGCCAGGACGCCGTGTACGCGTCCGGCGAGGACGTCGCCATTTTCCTTCGGGCCAACGATGATTGCTATGTCAGCATCTACGCCATCGCCACCGACGGTGACGTCGAACTGCTCTTCCCCCGGTACCCGGACGACGGTTTCGTCTTCGGTGGTGCGACCTACCGCCTGCCGGATTATTACGAGAATTGGCGCTACCACGCGGGAGGACCCGATGGTGTGACCTATCTCCATGCCGTCGCGACACGCACACCGCGGGCGTTCCGGTATCGTCCGGTGCGGAACCGCTATACGCTAGGCATGACACCCGTGGTCGGCGATCCGTTTCTCGCGATCAACGCCATCAATGACCGGCTCATTTTGGGCACGCATATCCACGCCACGGCAACGGTTTCCTTCTTCATCGGGCGAAGAGTCTGGTATCCCCGCTATGCCTGTTACGATTGCCACGGACGCAGCCCACGATTCGATCCCTACCGCGCCGAATGTCCCCGCTATGTCGTGCGCCTCGCACATGACTACGACTACTGGTGGGCATACGATTATCATCCTTCCCGTGTGCATTACGTATTCGGCGGCGCGTTCTGGCGCTTCGAAACCCGCACGGGCGCCTTTCGTCGGTCGCGGCATGTCCGCTATGTCGATTGCGCGCTCGGATATCACAACTACCATCCCAGACGAACCATCTCGCGACCACCGCACACGGTCGTCTACTCGTCGCCCGTCGTAACGACACGGCGCACCTACCAGAACACATACGAACGCCGAACCTACAGCGAACAACGCACGCGCGACATCGGCACCGATGGAACTCGCGTGCGCGGCACGGGCAACACCCGATCGATCGATCGCGGCGAAAGCTCCACAACCCGGTCGCGCAGCGAAGCGACGACAACAGCACCCGCGACGCGGTC
>JAVFAS010000001.1:93136-98147 GCA_034002405.1 Bacteroidota bacterium
CGCAGCGAAGCGACGACAACAGCACCCGCGACGCGGTCGCGCAGCGAAGCGACGACAACAGCACCCGCGACGCGATCGCGCAGCGAAGCGACGACAACAGCACCCGCGACGCGGTCGCGCAGCGAAGCGACGACAACAGCACCCGCGACGCGGTCACGCAGCGAAGCGACGACAACAGCACCCGCGCGGTCACGCGATCTGACGCGTGACGTCTCCTCCTCCCCACCTGCTACCAGCAGTCCGCGGTCATCGACACGGTCCATTTCGCCATCCCCACCAGACCGCGGAAGGACAGCCCCGCGCGAGCGCGCGACACGTGAGGACGCACGAAGTACCGGTCGCACACGCAACCGCTGACCGGGAGGAACGCGATGCTTCCCCTCACGACTGGCACGTCCCAATCCTCACGCAGCCGGACACCAACAGTGTCCGGCTGTCGCGTGCCGGCGGATGACTGTCGCGGCGCTCGCCAGCCACGGGTCGCGGGCCTCTGTTTCGAGAACCCTGCCGTCGGCGGCCGGCGCGCATGGTTGTTTTCCGCGATCGCGACCAGTATGTTCGTACCCATGCGATCAATTGGTCCGAATATCCGCGTCCGTCCGCGGGTCTTTCTTGTTTGCGTCATCGGGATTCTGCTGCTCGATGCCGCCGCGAGCGTGGCGCGGGAACGGCAAGGTTCCCCGGAGCCACGGCTCGAGGCGCGCGCATCGGTCGAGCGCCGGCTGCCCCCGCATGCACGCGCGCAGGACCCGGAACGGACGGCGCGCGACCTTCTTCTCGGAGCGAAAGACGCGCTGTCATCGGGCAATGTGACATTCCTCCGCCCGCATTTCGGGCAGAAGGTCTACCTGAATCTTTTCACCGGCATCAACGGATATTACAGCGCCGGACAGGCGGCGCTCATCCTTGAATCCTTCTTTTCCGCGTACCGGCCCATCAGCTTTTCCTTCAGCAGCAGGAATTTTTCCATCCGCAACCCCTACGGTTTCGGACCGATCACGCTCACACACCGCGGGAAACGGGAGACGGCGGAGATGTTCCTCAGCCTCGCGAACGTCCACAACAGATGGATGATCAGCCAGATCACCATCGCGAAGCGATGAGAGGGCGGCGAGGACCACGCATGGAACGTCCCCGTGCATCGGTCGCGCGAGAGCGCAAGTGGCTGGTGGCCGCGGGACTCCTTCTTGTCGTGCTGGCGCTTGTCGTCACCTTCCGCGAATACTCCCTCCACATGACGTCCGCGGAATGGGACGCGCGACAGAGTGCCGTCAACGACGAACAGTCACGCTTGCTCGCGCGACGTCTGGAAGCCCTCTGTCTTGAGCTTCACGCCGCCGCGATCGCGATGCGCGACGCACAGCATCCGTCCGCGTCCGATGCGACACGTCGGGAGGCCGTCGCGCAGGTGCGACGTGCCGGATTCTCCTTCGAGTACATCGACGCCGCGGGCGCGGTGCACGATTATGACGGGGAGCCGATTCGTCTGCTGGGAGGGCGCGCGCACCGGAGCCCGTATGCGATCGAGCAACGCACGCCGTTTCATCTCCTGGTGGCGTCCGTACCGATGGCGGAAACGTCGCCGGGCGGCGGAACCATCGCGGTCGCGGCGCCGTTCGCGCCGTCTGTCCCGCTCAATCAGCGCTTCCTGCGCGACGAGGGGTTCCTTCCCACACTTTCAAGAGAACTGGATCTCGAACTCTCGTATAACGCCATGCGGCCGGCGCCTCGAAGCGGGACACGCGTCCTGCCCTTCACGATGCATGGCGACACGCTGGGATTCATCGGCGTCGAGGAAATCGGACTCGAAACCCGGCTCGACCAGCTCGCCCGTCGATTCGATCGCGTATGGCTGCCGCTGCTCCTCGCCGCGATGATCTTCCTCACGGTCCCGCTCTTCCGGCTGCTCGGGGGGCTGCCTCCGGCGATCGCCACGACGCTGATGGTGCTGCACGTGATCGCCGTGCGATTCGTGCTGCGCTTTTCCGGTTTCGCCGAACGCGTGTTTCCTGACGCTCTCTCGGATCCCGCGCATTTTGCATCCGGTTTCGGCTGGGGACTCACCGATTCTCCCGGAGAATTGACGCTGACCGCAGGCGCACTGCTCTGGGCCGCGTTCGCGGTCCATCGGATGAGCGTGACCGTCGGAGCACGTGAGGACGTCGGAGCACGTGGGGCGGCTGATGCCAGACCGACCGTACGGACAATCCTGTTGCTGCTGGCGGTATTTTCCCTGCTGCCGTTCTTGTTGCGCGCGTTCGCGGCCTGCATTCGCAGTTTCGTCGTCGACTCCGCATTCAATTTCGACAGCATCGACGGACTCCTTTCCTCCCCCATGTTGTTGTTGATGGTCGGCAACAGTTATCTCCTGTCGCTTTCGCTCGGTTTCTTCCTGATCGCCCTGACCCTGGCGTTGCGCCGTTCCCTTGCACGCGTCAACCATCCGATCGCACGAACGCTTGTGCTGCTGGCCGCGGCGACCGCCGGCGTGCTCCTCATCCGCCTCACCACCGCGGATCTCCTGCTTCCGCTTTGGGCATACGTCCTGTTCGTTCTCGTGTTTGTCCTTCCGCTCTTGCCGTGGGTGCCATCGCTTCGCGGTCGTGCGGCATCACTCGTTGCCCCGCTGTTCGTCGCCACCGCGCTGGGCGCGGTGCTGGTCGTTCCGCTCTTCGGGCGCTCGATGGAGACGAAACGATCGAGCGAGATCGAGGCCATCGCGTTGGATGTCGCGCGTCCCATCGATGGATGGTCGCAGGTCCTGATGGAGCAGACGCTGCAATACGTCGCGCGCGTCCGCATCGATACCGATCAGCGTGCATCATCTTCCCCCGCCGATGAATACACCGCGGCGTTCCGTGTGTGGGCGGGATCCCCGTTGAGCCGGCTGCAGAACAACAGCGCGATCCTGCTGACCGATTCCGCCGGACTCCCGTTCTCGCGCTTCGCGGTGGGCAGCGATCCCTTCCTGCTGTCGATGCACGCCATCTCCACGGCCGTCGCCCGTACCGAGGGGATCGTCCAGCGCATGGATCGCCAGCTCGAAACCCGGGCACGGCGATATTATCAGGGGTATGCGGATATCCTGACCGCGCGGGACCGCGGACTGGTCGGGGTGGTGATTCTCGAGGCGCTGAATCCGATGGACATGGAAGGATCAGGCGTCGATCTGCTGCGCAGTGCGCCGGCCACGCTCGGATCCGCGCCCGAGGATCGTTTCATCATCAGCCGCTTCCGCGGATCACGGCTGGTACAGACCACCGAACGCGGGATGGAACGCACGATGCCGCTTCCCTCCGCCGTCACCGCGGCATTCGCCGCAGGCCAGGAATCCGTCTGGCACACGCTCCCCGTGGACGGGGCGCCGTTGCGCACCTATTTCATGCGGCTGCCGGAGCCGGACCACGACGTTCTCGCGATCACCCGTGGGAAATCCGAGCCGCTCCTGACAGCATACCGCGCTCTGCGCATCGTCGTGCTCTTCGCGTTTTTCAGCGCCCTGATCTGGGTCGGTGTGGCACTGGCCAGCGGCCGCTTCCGCCATTGGTCACGCCTGACCTTCGCCCGGCGACTGCAGCTCGCGTTGCTCGGGATCGCCGCGATTCCTCTGCTGCTGATCTGGATGACGGGACGAAACTTCGCGCTCGAGACCACGCTCACCGAGATCGAGCGGCAAGTATCCGAGGATCTCGACGCGCTGCGATCGAACCTGCTCGAACAGGTGCCCGACAGCCTGCCGCTGCACGCATTGCGGACGACACTCACCGACCAACGATGCCAGGAAATCCGTCTCCGATCGGGGCGGGACCTCAACGTCTATCATCGAACCGAGCTGATCGCGACGAGCAAACCCGAACTGTACCATGTCGGACTGCTCAACAACCGACTGCATCCGGAGGCCTGGCGAAACATCGTGCTTCGTGGCCGTGACGCCTGGTTCAACACCGAGCGCATCGGGGATTTTTCCTATCAAGTCGGGTACCGCGCCATCCGGGACGCGGACGGCGCGCTCGCGGTGGTGATCTCCACCCCCACGTTGTTCCAGCGCGAGCAGATCGACCGCGGATATGTCACGGCATCCGCCACGATCTTCCTGTGGATTGTCGCGATCGCGGTCCTGGTTTTCTTTATCAGCGAAGCCCTGGCACGTCAGATTTCCCGACCGCTCCACGAACTGCTGCGCGCCACGCGCGACATCACCGCCGGCAACCTCGAGCGGCGTGTCCATGTCTCGGGCGCCGCGGAGATCGTCGACTTGATGGACGCATTCAACACCATGACCACCCGGCTGCGACGAAGCCAGGAGGAGCTGGCCGCGGCGGAGCGCGAACTCGCCTGGAAGGAAATGGCCAAACAGGTCGCGCACGAAATCCGGAATCCGCTCACGCCCATGAAACTGGCGGTCCAGCATCTGCATCGCGCCTGGAAGGACGGCGCGCAGCAGATCGGAGCCATCGTCGAAACGGTGACGCGCACGCTCATCGATCAGATCGACAGTCTCTCACGCATCAGCGACGAGTTCTCGCGCTTCGGCCGTATGCCGCGTCGAAGCACCGCGCGGATTGACGTGGCCGAGACGTTGCGCGAATCGGTCGCGCTGTTCGGTGCGCATGAGGAACTCCGCTTCAGCCTCCGGATCGATGATCCGCTCCCGCCGGTGCTGGCCGATCGCGAGGAACTTGGACGGGCGGTCACCAACCTCCTCCGCAATGCGGTGCAGGCCACGCACGAGGGCGGGCATATCGCCGTGACCGCGACGGCTCCCGCGGACGGGATACGCATCCGAATATCCGATACCGGGAGCGGCATCGCGCCGGCCCTGCTGACCCGCATTTTCGAACCCAACTTCTCGACCCGGACCGAGGGGATGGGCCTCGGCCTGGCCATCGTCAAGAAAATCATCGATGATGCGGGGGGGACCATCTCCATCCAGAGCACGCCCGGTGTGGGAACCACCGTCGACATTCTCCTCCCGGCCGCCGCGGACGATCCGACGATGTAGACGATCCGA
>JAVFAS010000001.1:98247-125622 GCA_034002405.1 Bacteroidota bacterium
GATGTAGACGATCCGACGATGTAAGTGGCACGCATCGTTCTCCCCCGGTCGTCGCGTCGCCCACGCTCCGGCGCACGCATGACCGCACGAGGTCCCGTCGACGACGAGGCCGATCGACGCGCTCGCACCTTGTTTCTCAGCCGCCGCATCGCTAACTTCTTGTGTTTGGATACAAAGGCATTCATGTCATTTCTCGTTACCGCCCGGAAATATCGGCCCTCCACATTCCAGGAAGTCGTTGCACAGGGACACGTCGTCAACACCCTGCTCAACTCGATCCGCCTGGGACGGATCGCGCACGCGTATCTCTTTTCCGGACCCCGCGGCGTGGGAAAGACCACCACGGCACGAATCTTCGCCAAGGCCCTCAATTGTCCGAACGCGGTCGACGGCGAGCCGTGCAACACCTGTGATACCTGTATGGAAATCTCGCAGGGGCGTTGCATCGACATCATTGAAATCGATGGCGCCTCGAATAATGGGGTCGAACAGGTCCGCACGATCCGCGACTCGGTCCGCTACATGCCGAGCCGGGAACGCTACAAGATGTATATCATCGATGAAGTGCACATGCTGAGCAAGGGCGCCTTCAACGCACTGCTCAAGACCCTGGAGGAACCTCCCGCGCATGCCATCTTCATCTTCGCGACCACCGAGCCACACCGGCTCCCGCCCACGGTGATCTCCCGCTGCCAGCGCTACGATTTCCGGCGCATCGCCATCGAGGATCTCGTCGGGCAGCTCCGGCACATCTGCGCGCGGGAAGGCATCGAGGCGGAGGATCGCGCGCTCTTCACCATCGCGCGCAAGGGCGACGGTTCGATGCGCGATGCGGAAAGTATTTTCGATCAGGTTGTCGCCTTCAGCGGGAACGACCTGACCTACGACGCCGTGCGGCAGGTGCTGCACGTGGTGGACCAGGAAACGTTTTTTCAACTCACCGATCTTATCATCACCAGAAATAGCAGCGGGGGATTCACTCTCGCCGAGGATGTGGTGATGAGCGGATACGATATTCAGGATTTTCTGGCGGGTCTCGAAGAGCACTACCGCAATCTGCTCGTCGCACGGGCGACGGGTGACACGCGGCTCATCGAGGCCCCGGAGGACATTCGCGCGCGTTACGCGGACATCGCGGCGCGGTTCAGCGAAGGTGATCTTCTGCGTTTGCTCAAAATCACCGCACAGGCAATGCAGGCGGTGCGTTTCAGTCCGCAGCCACGTCTCAAATTCGAAGTGGCCTTGATCGACATGATCAAGATGGATTCCACGGTCGAAATCAGCACGCTGCTTTCGTCATTGGGTCCCAACAGCGGCATCGCACCGACCACGGTGGCCTCGGGATCGACCGGAACCTCGCCCTCCCAGGCGGCTCCGGCCGGCAGCGGACAGCCCGCGAGTGCCCGGACGGCCGAGCCCCGCCGCGACACCGCCCCGGTGTCCGAACCGCCGCGCCGTGCGGCGGTGGAGCATGCGCCGCGACACGATCGCCCCGCGGCGGAATCGTCGGCGTTGCGCCCCCGCGCGACGGTGACCGACATGACCGAGCCGCTCCGGGACGCCGAAGAACGATTCCGGCAGGCATTGCATTCCGCCTCGCTCTCCTCGACGGCCGCCTACGTGCCGCCGGCGAGCGCGCGGCCGGTGCCCGACGCGGCGACCGCCGCGCCGACACCCCACCTCCCGGTGGAAACGCCCGTCGCAACCACGCCCTCCCTGCCTCCCCCTCCGATCGTACAACTGCTCATCGACAAACTCGGCGCGGTGATCCTGCCCGGGGATTAGCACATGCCACCGCATATCGCCAGCCTCACCGTCTGCCAAATTCGCACAATAACGGGATTCCCTGTATGTTTCTTCCCAATTTCTCCGGGATCGTCAGCGAGCTGACCCCGAACAACCAGACACGATTTCAATGCACGGTGACGTTGACGCTCCCGCTCGAGGAGATCGCGTCCATCGAACCCGGCCGTCTCATCGCCACGGAGAATGTTCTCTCCGCCACGCGTGAAAAGCGGTACACGGTGCTGCAGATCCTCGGGGTATTCCCAGCCACGGGCGAATCGAAACGCGGCACCACCCTGCTCGCCTGCACGGCGACTCCGATCGGACAGGAGCTGCGGATCAAGGGCACGCGCAAGGAACGCGAGATCGTCACGGCCGACACCTTCCCCGCGTTCGGGGGCACGGTCGAGGTACTCGACGACGACACGACGCGGGAAATCATCCATCAGATCGCGCCCGACAGCCGGGTCGAGGTCAATGGCTCGCGCATCGACATCGGCAATTACCGCAGCAATCCGAATGTGAATGTCGGCATGGACGCCGCGACATTGCTCCGGGGCAACGCCGCCGTCATCAGCGCGCGTCCGCGGGCACGCACATCGATGACCACCTCGTTGATCCAGGCGCTGCTCCAGGATGCCGAGCATCCGGTCCACATCGTCTACTGCGATGTGAACAACATGGGCACGATGAGTCTCGCGCCGATCCTCTCGCAATTCCCCCATTCCTCGGTGCTCTGCCTCAACGACAAGTTCGTCCCCGCCAGCGTCTTTTCGGCGATGAAAAATCCCGGCGACCGCTCGGCGCACAAACGCGCGGTGCTCGACTATCTCGACATGATGATCCTCCCCTCGGTGATCGAGAACCGGCGGCACGATTTCAGCTCGGCCGTGTCGACGTGGATGCGGGAAAACCGCGTCGCCATCTTCCGTCCCAACGAACAAACCGTCGACGCATTCATCAACGATATCCGGGTGGATATTCTCGATGGCGTGGATGAAGATGTCGAGGAATATATCTCCGAACTGATGAACGGCATGGCCGAAACGTATCGCGGCGAGCGTTTCACCGAAAAAAACACCCGCGACATGCTCGACATGGTCGAGGAATTCAGCCAGGAATCGAAAAGCCACTCCGCGCGGCGCACGCTGTATGATCTCAAGGCGGAAATCCAGTCGGTGTTCGAGACCTACTCCAAGGACATTCCCACCGCCGTCCGCCGCTCGATGCCGGAGGTGATCAGCGAACTCAACAACGACGAAAAATCGAGCCTGCTTGTCGTGCAGGGACAGAAACCCACCGACATCATGCGTTTTGTCGGGACGCTCGCGCAAACCCTGATCGAGGAACGCCTCAAACGTCTCAAAATTCGGACACCGGTGCTCTTCATTTTCAACAACATCGACGAGTATGTCGGCCGAAGCGCCACGGCGGCGCGCGAGAGCAGCTCCGATCGCTTTTTCGACGTGCTGCAAACCCTGCTCATCAATGGACGCCGGCATGGACTCGGCTTCTGTCTGACGCTCGAAAGCGCCGCCTCGCTCGATCGCTCACTCGCGCGTCGCATCCAGTCGTATTTCATCGGCCCGATCACGTTTGTCGAGGAACCCGCCCGTATCGCCGATCTGCTCAATATGTCCGAGGATCTCCTGCGTCCCGCGGTGCATTATGAAGATGGCGAATTCCTCTTTGCCTCGGCCGATTCCCCGTATCACCGGCGTGTGCCGCTTCCCGTCACCACACGGAAGAACACGGCCGTGATCCACACCTGGCTCGATGAGCTGCTCGTGGAATACGAGCGTCGCCGGCAGGAATACATGGCGCAAGAGGAAGAGCGTCGCCGGCGGCAGGATCAGGAACGCGAGGATCGCCGTCGTGCCGCGGAGAAAGCCGCCGCGGAAAAAGCGATTCTGGAAAAGATCGCCGCCGAACGCGCGGCACGGGAAAAAGCAGCGGCCGGGACGACACCGCCGGACGAGGCCCAGCAGGCCGAGGACGTATCCGATGAAAAGACGGAATCCGCCGGCGAGACCGCGAGGACGTCGTCGTCCGACAAGTCAAAAGGCCGGACGACCCGCGACCGCCGCAAGCGGAGCGGGCGCCATGGCCATGAGGACGAGAATGACTCGGAGGCAAACGACGACGAGACGTCCGATGAGCGCGATGCTGCGAACGATCGCTCGTTCGAGGCGATCGACTCCGAGGACCCGTCGATGTTCGACGACACGGAGATGGGCGACGAGGAACTCGCCGCCGCGGACAGCGGCACCACCGAATCCGATCCGCCGGCAACGGCAGCGCCCCCGGCGCGGAAATCCACGCGCGGACGTCGCGGCCGCGGAAAGTCCGGCCGTCAACCCGGTGCGTCCGATGCACCGACGCCGGCGGCAAAGCCCGCGCCGCAATCACCAGCGCCCCCCCCCACGCCGGAAAAGCAGCCGTCCACGTCCCCGACGCGCAACCTGACGATCGAGGAATTCGATCCCAATGCCGGGAAATCCGCTCCCACGGAGCGCACGCCGTCGGCGTCGCACGCGGGCGACGATGCGCCCGAGGCGGCGAACAGTGCGGCAGCGGATCCCGACGCCGCGTCCGATGCAAAGAAAAAGCCTGGCCGCCGACCGCCACGCCGTCGCGGCACACGCAGCAAATAATGCGTGCTCGCCAGCGCATGATTCGGACAGAGCGGACAACGGCGCATGCACGCCGGAACATGATACGGGATGCAGCCCCGGGAAAGGACTGGAAATGAAGCTTGTCTCATGGAATGTCAATGGCATTCGTGCGATTGTCAAGAAGAATTTCTTCGAATATCTCGAGGAGACCGCGCCGGACGTGCTCTGCCTGCAGGAAACCAAGGCGCATGAGGAGCAGCTCGACGAGACCTTGATCACGCCGCGCGGCTACTACACCTCCTGGCACGCGGGCGAGCGCAAGGGCTACAGCGGCGTGGCGACCTTCTCGAAGACCCGGCCGCACCAGGTTCGCAAGGGCACGGACATCCTCGCGATGGATACCGAGGGACGGATTCTCCGGACGGACTTCGAGGATTTCGCGCTGTACAACATCTACTTCCCCAACGGCGGCCGCGGTGAGGAACGCCTGCGTTTCAAGCTGGAGTTCTACGACCGCATTCTCGAGCATTTCGAAGCGGAGCGGGCGCACGGCGTGCCACTGGTCATCTGCGGCGATGTCAATACCGCGCATCACGAGATCGATCTGAAAAACCCGAAGCAGAACGAAAAGACCTCGGGATTCATGCCGATCGAACGGGCCTGGCTCGACCGTATCACGGACCTGGGCTACATCGATACCTTCCGGCATTTCCACCCCGATGCCGTGGACCACTATTCATGGTGGGACATGCGCACGCGCGCACGTGAGCGCAACGCGGGGTGGCGCATCGACTACTTCATCGTCACACCCGACTTCATCGATCGCTGCAAGGATGCGTCCATCGAAATGGATGTCCCCGGGTCGGACCACGCGCCGGTGGTGCTCGAGATCTGAGCGAACGCACGGAACACAAAAAAAAGGGAATCCTGTCGGATTCCCTTTTTTCTTTCCCCCGCGGGAACGCGCGCATGGCGCTTCCCCGCGGTGCTCATTGCCGCAAGGCGGCGGGATAGCGTACGAATTGTCTGGCGGGCGAGGCATGTTCCTCCTCCCGCCCCCGGATGCGCATGCTGCCGCCGCTGTCGATTTTCACGAACATCCCCTTCCCCGGCACGAGCATTCCGTCCACCGGTGGCAGGTATCCGAAGACCGGATCGTATTCGTAGGTCGACCGCAGCATCCCGACGGGTGTGGTCACGACGTCGTCGAGGGCGCAGGGACCGCTGGGCATCCCGATCATGTTCCATCCGGATTCGGTCGCGTCGAAGTGCAGCAACAGATCCCGTTCGAGACGCCCCCGCAACAGCACGCTGTCGGTACGCGCGAATTTCACCCAATAGGCGGTGAAGGGCTCGAGCTGCCATCGCCGGACATACCCCGAATCAGAATCCCATGCGAACACGGGCATTTGCGCGTCCGGGAGATACGTGGCCACATCCGGCTCGTCGGGCACCAGCGGCAATGAAATGAGATTCCACCCCTCGCGATAGCGGAAACGCAGCACCCCCATGGATTTCGTCAGGGTGAAATGCACACTGGGCTCGAAATTGTTGAGCGGTGTGAATGCTTTCTCCATCGGATCGCTCGTGTAATAGAAGCTCTGCGGTGCCACGACATAATCACCGGAGGGGAGGTCAGGAAGTTCATAGTGACCGGTCGTGTCGCTCACGCCCGTT
Source organism: Bacteroidota bacterium (assembly GCA_034002405.1). GTDB lineage: Bacteria > Bacteroidota > Ignavibacteria > SZUA-365 > SZUA-365 > SZUA-365. Next base: position 104,325 of record JAVFAS010000001.1, read on the forward strand.
CTGCTCAATTCTCCGGTGGCATGCACGGGGATCGCATCGATGCCCGCGCCGGTGACATCCATCAGACGTCCCGCGACGCCATAGATTTTCTTCGATGTCACGGTGAGCCGCACCGCGATCAGCAGTCCGTGGTTGACGGCGTTTCCGCCGATGGTGACGGTTTCGGAATAGGATCCCGGCGGGATGATCGTCGTCGCGAGTCCGATTCGCAACGTGTCATCGTTCCCGGTATGGTCGGGAGGATCGATGGCCAGCCAGGACGAGCCTTCATCGGTGGCGGTCCAGTACAACGTGCCGCCTCCGATGTTGCGGATATGCACCAGCTGCAGTGGCGGCAGCGGCATCCCGCTGGAAATGGTCATGACGATCGATGTCGGATCGACGGAGAGCACGGGGGGCGGCTCGACGATTTCGAACGCGCCGGAGACATCCTCGAGCGGAGTCGGCGTGAGGGTACGAACACGGACACGGGCGTTCGTGGTGGCGGGACCGGTGACGGTCCATGTTTCGATCCCGCTCGCGGCGCCATTGGCGACCAGGGTTTCACCCCAGGTCGCGCCGTCATCGCGCGACAGCTCGAGAGTCGCGGCATGCAGGCCGATGCCGGACCAGCGCAGCGTCCCGCTTCCCCCGATGGCCCAGCGTTCGCCACCGGCCGGCGCGATGAGGTCGAGCGTCGGCTCGGCGGGAAGATCCGTCGTCTGGTAGAAATACCATTCGGCGCGGGGGTAATGGTTGTCACCATGTCGTCCGCCTCCGGCGGCATCGAGCACATCGCCGTCGAAGTGATAATTGCCGGCGAGCCCCATGACCGGTTCATCGATTTCGCGACGGTAACTGTCCGCGATTTCGGCATCGCTCCGCGGCGAGACCCACAGGCGGAGCTCATCCAGAAGTCCGCTGTAGCCATAGGTTGTCTGCATATTCGGACTCGTCCACGTGTTTCCCAGCACGATCGGTACCTGCGCCTGCGTGCCCGGCGTGGTATAGAATTTCTGTCCCGCCGCGAGTCCATCGATGAACAGCGACGCAAGATAGCGGTTGCCGCTGGGTTGGAAGCGCGCGACGACATGCGACCATTGTCCTTCGGGCACGGCGCGATCGCTTTCCATGACATCCTGCGCGTCACCGTTGGGCGAGAATCGGATGCGATCATTGGTTTTATTGATCCCGAGCCAGACATGGACGAGCAGAGCCACGGTCGAGGTCGTTTTGCTGAGGATGGTCTGGAAGGAGGGGTGTCCCCCGGAGGCCGAGGGCTTCACCCAGCATTCGATGGTGAACGACCCGTGGAGCGGGATGCCCTGATAGTACGGAATGCTGAGATAGTCCATGGGCGCCGCATCGATCGTGGAATTTCTGAACGACACTCCGATGCGCGGGTAATGCGGCGGATCGGGATCGACCATCCACGTACCGTTGCCGGTCAGGGTCCCGCTGTGCGGACCGACCGGGTCGTGGGCATCGCCATTGAGCCGCCACACGGCCAGCAGATTCGTCCCGTACAGGCCACCGTCGACGGCATGCGGAATGCGGTACAGGCTGCCGGAGGCCGTCGCGAAATTGATGGGCGCATCCCAGATGCGCACTTCGTCGAGGCGGCCGATCCAGTAGTCCGACGCCAGGTTGCCCGCGCGGTCGGCTCCGATGCGCAGATCGTTGTAGGACCAACCCAAAAAGGTCTGCGCGTTGATCAGCCGGTCAAGGTTTCCGTTAATGTAGATGCGGGTGCTTCCGGATTCCGGATCATACGCGACGGCGATATGGGTCCAGGTATTGAGCGGCACGTTTCCGGTGCTTTCCTGCACCGTGGAAGGATTGGGTTTGAAGCGAACCTTGCCCTGCGGGGAGAGGCCGAACCAGTATCCGGTGGCCTGGTCATTGCCGATCACCGCCATGGGGCTTCCAGCCTGGGCGGGGAAGACCCAGGCATCGATGGCAAGGCGGCCGGGGTAGTTGAGTTCCTGGCTGTGCGGCACCGAAATGTATCCCGATCCGGACAGCTGGAGATGCTGGTTGACGTCGCTGTACTGGGCATGGAGCCCGACGGGAAGCAGCAGGAGTATGGCGGAAAAAAGACCGAGGTGCTTCATGGTGTTGCTCCGGGGTGTCCTGAAAAATCCGCGGCGCGTCCCGACACGCACGGAGGAACGGCCGAGACCGGCGGCGGCCGGTATCGGGTGTTCCGCGCGCGGCGGGACGCGACGCGGTCGGGTTCATTTCATCAACAGCATGCCCACGGTATACACGCGCGGGCCGACGGTGAGCCGGCAGGTGTACATCCCCGCGGGGAACGGCGCGGCGTCGAATACAACGGATTGCGGGACCGGAATATCCTGAATCAGCGCGCTCAGGTCGGCGATCTCGCGGCCGAGATTGTCGTAGATGCGCAGCGTCGCGGGGGTGGTCGCGGCGTCACCGAGCCGGAAACGCAGCTGCGTCTGTCCGTGGAAGGGGTTGGGATAGTTCCGGTACAGCGCGGGGGAGTTCGGCGCGGGCGCGTCGTGGACGCCCACGGTCATCGACATGGAGACGGGAATGTCGAGCTGTGCGTCATACACCGGAGAGCGGACCTGCAGCACGGTCTGGTACGACCCCGCGGGTTGGGATGACGAAATGACGGAGACACGCACATTCCCGGCACCGTTGCCGTGGCTCGGCGAGACATACAGCCACGGTGCATCATACTGGATCGACCAGGCCGCACCGGTGATGCCTTCGCAACCGATGGCGATATCCTGATAGGGCAAGGGATCCTTGTTATTCACCGCGAAGGTGAGACTTGGCGGATTGGCGGTGTATGACAGCGCAACGTAATTGAAGCGCACTTCGACCGTCGCCTGTCCCTGGAGGAAGGTACTCGTCCAGCTCGTTTCGCCGGTCATGTCCTCCCCGTCGATACGGATCTGGGCGATACGGGCAGGCATCGGATCGGGCAGCGCGACGAGAATGCCGTTGCTTCCCTCCCCGCATTGCCAGGCGATGGTGTAGGTCTCGGTGAACGGCGCCGTCGTGCTGGCGATGGCGCGGTAATCGCGGTAGGAACCCGTTCCGAGCTGCGACTTCCCGGGCGTGCCGATCACGCGGGCGTCGAAGATTTCGTTGGGGGGGGTTGGCGGAAGCTCGTATTCCTCGTATGCCAGGTCGAGTCCGCTGGTGCAGCCTTCACGCACGCCGAGGAACAGGTAAACCTGTCGATCGTTGCCGTTGCCGACACGCAGGTCGAGTTCCGCTCCGCGGTATTCCTGTGCGTGGAACACGGAGAACGGCACGACAAGCATGGCCAGAAGGAGAAGATGGATGGGTTTCATGATGTCACTCCTTACCTGAGTATCGTACAACGACGGGTGAGAACCTTGCCGTCCGCTTCCAGACGGTAGGTGTAGATTCCGGGCGCGAGGCGTTGTCCATGATCATCCACGCCCGACCAGGTGGCGGTATAGGCGCCGGCGAGACGCATGCCACTCGCGACTTCCGCGACGCGGCGACCGAGCAGATCATGCACGTCGAGGCGGACCGGAGCATCACGATCAAGACTATACGGAATCGTCACGGTCTCACCGGACCGCAAGGGATTCGGGTAGCTCTGATCGAGGGAGAAGCGCAGCGGATGGATTGATGTCGCATAGGAAAGCCGGAGCAAGCGCGTCCCGTTGACCGGCACGGTAATCTGGCTCGCGACATCGGTGCGGAATTCATGCAGCAATGCACCGCTCTCATCCAGCACGCGAAGCACATCGATCGCTCCATGCCGTGGTTGCAGTTGCAGCGTGACATCCTCGTCATGCTGCACACGCAGGTTGCTGTTTCCCGGTGCGACGAACAACGTCCCGTTCTCGCTGCGCGCGTCGAACAGTTGTTCGGGCGGGGGCTGCGGCAACGCGAGAATGTCACGTTCCTCCTCGAGTATCGCGCGTGTGGTCAGCGCGAGGCGTTGCCCACCGGTGTCGCCCGTGCGCACGACCAGTGTCCCGGCGGAGGGCAGCTCCGCCGCGGTCCGCTCGTACAGGGTCGGGACGTGCGCGGGTGGTGGCGCGCCTCCCGTCCCGGCGATCGTGAGTTTCGCCGCCGGGTCGAGACGGACCCAGTAGCCGAAGCTCGGTTCGATTTTCAAGGGAATGGTGTATCCGGTGCCGGGGGTCCATCCAAAAATGGCCTTCATGCAACCGGCCGGTGTCTGTGTGATGGATGCAACCGGGACCGCATGCGAGATGCTGCCGATCATGTTCCATCCATACCCGTACGGCTCACCGATCCCGCTCAGATTCTCCATCGTCAGGGAGGTCACCTCGTTTCCGACGAACAGCGTACTGCGCGTCGGGGTCCGAAGCCAATACCCATCGCCAAGTCTCATCCAGTCCACACCGGTGTACATCCCGGTGGTGATATCGAATCGGAACACCAGCGTCGAGGGGTCGGGATACAGTCCGGCGGCAAACGCGTCGCCCATGCTCACGGGCACCGAGACCATTTCCCAATCCCCGCTGTTGTTGTGCACGATGCGGAACATGTCTCCGGTGATGTCCGGAATGAACGGCGGCAGCTGCACACGCATGGTGTCCTTGATCTTGTCGGGATCGTCCTCGTCGGGAATGATGCTGATATCCCGGTTGGGCTTCTTGTCGTCGGCGTCGGGACAGATCCGCAACACCAGCGTCGAGTCGAGCTGGGTCAGATGCGTCAGGGATATCGGACGTGATTGTCCGTTGGAGAGATGCTCGTAGATGCTCAGCACGAAGGGGCTCGCGTACGGCATCGCATCGTGTGTTCTGCGGTGCTTGAGCAGCAGTTCGAGATCGAGGCAGGGAAACTCGCGCGGATCGATGCGCTCGAGGTCGACGGTGATGTCGCTCTCCTCGGTCGGGGAAGGACAATCGGGCTCCTTCACCGTGATGGTGAAGGTGTACACCCCCTCATCGGTGAAGGTGTAATTCGCCGTTGCGTGCATGTCGATCTCGGGGGTCGATCCGACCTTCAGGCGCATGACGAAATTGGCACCGAGCGTCGGGGGCGACCACTGCATGCGGGCGGGCGCCATGCCCGTTCCGATCTGCACCCGGCCCTGGTACAAATGCGCGGGTTTCACGGCCCGGATGTCGGTCACGCTGCCCTGCGACGCGGGAATGTTGATCCAGCGAACGTCGAAGGTCCCCGGCGGCGGAATCGGCGGGAGATCGACCTGACCGGGTTCGAGGCCGTCACCCGCGCCACTCTGCATGCCGTAGGTCAACGCCACCGTTCCCTGTTTCACATGGGTGACGGTCAGCAGATGCTGCCACGGCTGCATCGGCTCTGGTTGACAGGGTTTCTGGCGGAAGCGCGCCACGATCATTTTGTGCTTCCATAACACCACCGGCAGCGGATTGGTGACCGCGACGGTATCGCCCCCCCATCCCACGAACACGAAGCCCTCGGGAGGGGTGGCCACGGCGTTGTGCAGTGTCCCGTACGGTCCCTGGATGCGCTGCTCGAGCGGTCCGCCCAGCCCTTCCGGCCGGATGATCACGAGCTCGCAGAGTTTCGCATCGATATCTCTGATTTTTGGATGCAGGAGATATTCTCCCGGCGGTGTGTTGGGCGTGATGTCGAGCCGGAGCGGGTTGGTCGTCCCGCCAAACGGCAAGCCTTCGAACTCCTCGAACACCGTACCCGGAGGCGTGACGTGATGCACGAGGAAGCTGAGCGGATCGGTGGGATCATATCCCGGCCGTGTCGGGAGGACGAGGTCGGGCGGTGGGAGCGGGTCGAAGATGATAATGCCGGGATACGGTCGTGGAATCAGCAGACGCACGCAACTCGCGCAGATCGGACTGATCGTCGGATTCTGCTGCTCGAGCCGGACGTTGAATCCGTACTCACCGAAACCGAATTTCCCGGTATACCGGTCCGCGAGATCCCACATGCCACCGATATCGGTGATATCCGCCTCGACGCGGATCAGATACTCACCGTCATTCGAAAAGCCCATGACCCAGGCATCGATGGCCGCGACGTAGGTCGCATGCAGCCAGGTGGTCGTCCCCACGCGCTGCGCGGAAAGCTTCGGAGTGAAATCCGAACCCTCACGCACCATGAGCCGCACTTTAAGAATGGTACCGAACGCGCCACTGGAAAGACCGATCGCCGTGATGCGGTAGTAATCGGTCTTCGGGCGGTACCAACTGAACTCGCCGGTCGCGGCGTCTATGGTCAATGCACCGCGGACGGTGTAGTCATCGATGCCGGGTCCCATCGAGGGCAGGACCCTCGGCGTCGTCTGTCCGTTCGGTTCATGCGCGTCGTGGCAGAACACGGTATCCGCCGGCGTCGACGGACGTGTCCGCACCGTCGCGACATTCGACGGGGTTCCGCGCACGGTGTTGTATTCGCCCACGATGCGGAAACGGTACTCGCGATTGGGCTGAATCGCCTGATTCGAACCGCCCGCCAGCGGCACCGAATGGATACGCAGGCCGGTCCAGTATCCCACGGGAACCGAATTCGGATGATACAGGACGATGTTATCCGTGGAAAGCGGCACCCAGCTCCCAGCGCGGTCATACTCGATGATGGTCTTGACCTTGTTCATGTCGTAGCGGCTCACCCATCGCAGGGCGACGTTCGCCGTGGGCTGCACGGCATGACCGTAGGGTGCGTTCCATGCCGCCAGCGTCGTGTTGGCCGTCATGAAATCGGGCGGCGAACTCGTGTAGTGCGCGATGATCTCGGTGATGGGATTCGTGCGCGACGCGCGGAGAATGGCACCGCTGAGATTCGGTCCGTACATCGTGTACTCGTTGTGCGTGCCATTCTTGTAGACGAATTCCCACTTCTCGAAATACCGGGTCGATGTGCCGCTTCCATGCGTCGGCTCGGCCGCGAGCGAGAAGCAGTAGTCATGCGACATCGGGATGTACGTGCTCTGATTGAGCGTGATACTGCCGCCGTCGCAGTTGGTGAGTGTCAGGCGGTAGCCCGCCGGTACGGTGCGGAACAGCCGGCGCGGCACCGCATTCGCCGCGGGGAGGACGCCCGTGTGCACCGGTGTCGCACGGCTCGTGCCACCCACGTAATTCCCCTTCATGATCCCGTCCCATCCCCGCATCTGGTAGCTGCCGACCGTCTGCCATCGCTGGCAATTGTCATTGGCGATGCCGCGGTAGGTGTAGTCACATGAGGACTGCGAATCGTAGTACTCGTCCGGTGCGCCCCAGAGATGTCCGATCTCATGCGCGATGACATTGCGGTAGGGATTTGCCAGCGGATCGGGCACGGCCTGCCAGTACTGGTTGTCGAGGGCGAAGTACATGCCTTCGATTTTTCCGTCATTCCAGCGCACCATCGAGGCATGCGGCCAGATACCTTCGTCGGGCGTCCCCTTGTAGGCGATGAAGCCCATGATGGACTGGCTGTGCCCGGTGGCGGAACGCATGTCGCGATTGTATTTGATCGCCCAGTGATGATGTGTCTGGAGACCGTTGATGTATTCGGGCGAACCCGTCGTCACGCGATTGAGCACGATCGGGATGAACGTGGCTTCTCCGATGTTCACCGCTTCGCCCGTGAGCTGCGTGGCGACGGCCGTGCGCCCGACCAGATGCCAGAAGGTCGTCATGGTCCGGCCGTATCTGACCGCCTCGGCGGCCCAGAATACGAGGGCACTGGTGTACAAGGTCTTGTAATCCTCATAGACCGAGAGCGGCCAGTCCCACGACCCCGTCCCGGACTTGCTTTCGAGGAAGAAGCTCGTGTGGTCGACGGTCCCGTATGCGGCCGATGCGAAGGTGCTGATCATGATCTGATCGCCCTTGCCATCGACCGTGGGTGAGACGAGATCGGTCGGGGCGTCGTTTGGCAACGCATCGCGGAGCGACTGATACCGCAGCTCCGCCTGCTCGCGCGCGAGCTCACGTTCGGGGGTCCACGGTGTTCGTATCCATTCCAGATACGCGGCCAGCGCCTCGTCGGCTTCGTTGTACACCTGCTTGGCGAAGCCGGTCTCGGTGACGAGCGACCGCAGTTCGTCCGTGGTGAAGGCGAGCCCCCGCACCCCGACCATTCCGCCGGGCGACGGGACACGGACGCCGCGCACCGCATCCCGCGCCTCCGGCGGCACCCAGCCGATCATGCGCTGTGGCGAGGATACGACGGCGATCACGGCACCCTGGCGTGTGAGTTCATGCACCAATTGTGTCGCGTCATCGTTGTCACGGCAATCCGTCTCGAGAATCGCCATGTGCTGGAAATGGGCATCGAAGCCGTCGGCGATGATGTCCGGCGGAACATAGCGGGGTTCCGGGAGCTGTTGCTGCGCACTGACCGCGCTGCCGAGAAGCAGCAGGAGTATCGGCAACAGAACACACTCCCTGAGGAAATAACTCTGTTTCATTGTGGAATCCTGTTCGTTCGTTGTGCGTGCTGCGGAGGGATTCGGTGGCGCGGTCCGCGGTGCGAAGGGTGGGAACATGCGCCCAACGCGCCATGAGGCCAGGTCAAGGATCCTGGGATCAGGTAGGAAAGCGGTTGTCGTGGCCCGGGAAACCAACACGATGAACGGTGAAACCGATCGGCGGACTAGCTCGAAGGCAACCGGACGGACATGCACGATCTCCCGCCGTGCAGCCCGCGAGTTGAGGATCATTCTATCTGAAATATGAGACATCACAGATATAGTGAAAATCCGTGATGATGTCAAGAGGGAGGGAGCCCCGCGGGGAAGAACCGTACAATTGTGCAGGGACGCATCGCGATGCGCCCCGATGACGCATCGGATCGACCCGCTACCAGGTCAGCAAGGGGAAGGACATCCGTAGCTGCAGCAACACCACCCCGTCATCGAATTCCGTCGCGCCGTACCATTTCAATTCGGCTCCGACCCGTGTCTGACGAAACACGCCCACATCCCAGCTCAGGGCCGCCATCCACCCCTGCGCGAAGCGCACGACATCGACGGTCTCACCGAAGGACGTCGCATGCGAGCGGACGAAATAGCCGCCCGTGCCGGCATGCACGGTCAGCGATCCGAATACGGGCATGGAGAAGACCGCCAGCACCGGAATCGCGGACAGCGTCAGCCCCGCGTCGGTGTGACCGAAGGAGGTCTCGACGTCGTTCAGTTCGTAGGAATAGAACAGTGTCCACCCCGATTCCACCCCGGCACGCAGACGGCGGCTCGTGTGCAGGCACAGACGAAACATGTAGGCGGCACCCTCCCGATCGATATCCAGGCGCGCGTCATGCGGCATCACGTATCGCGACGCACCGCCCCCGAGCGAGAGCACCAGCGCGGCCGTGGTATCCCGCGGCGGCGCGGATGCCGGCCGCGGTTCGGTCGCGTGCTCCTGTCCATGCACGGCGGCAGCAGCAAGAATCAACGCGACGAGGAGAGAAATCGATACTCGCATCACTGTACGAAATGATAATACGCGACAAGCGATGGATAATTGGAAAGGATGCCGTCAACGTCGCCATCACGGAGAAATTGCTGGATATACTCCGCATTGTCGAGTGTCCACGACAGGACAAGCCGCCCCTCGGCATGCATCGCCGCGACCAGCGCATTCTGCGTGCCCATGGTCCATCGCGGCGCCCAGATCTCGGCGTGCGTCCGCCGTACCGTTTCCACATCGAGTTCGCAGAGTACGGTCGCATCCTCATAATCTGGAATCCGGAGCAGTTGATCCACTTTTTCCGCATCCGGCAGGCCGATGACGATGGTGAGGTCCCGGTTGAAATGCCGGGCGCTATCGACATACGCGCGCTGAAGATCGCGGAGCAGCGCGACCGGGACCGTGTATTTGCTGTCGAGCCAGACGAAACGCAAGGTGGTCTGGCGAAGGATGGTTCCGAGCATGCGACGCAGCGTCGGGATGCGTTCACCGTTTTTCAGACGGACGAAGGATTCGATCTGCGCCAGGGTGTAATCGCTGATCGATCCGACCAGTCCGCTCTTCTGCGTCAACCGCAAGTTGAGCGTTTCGTCGTGATACACCACCGGCACTCCGTCGCGGGTCACCTGCACGTCAATCTCCACGCCGTTGGCCCCGAATCGCTCGGCCATGCGCACCAGCTCCGCGGTGTTTTCCGATGCGGGAAGGTGATCGGAATTCCGTCCCCCGGCACGATGGGCGATCACGAGGAAGGGACGGGGGCCGTGGTACAGGGGCCGACGATAAACAAGCTGCAGCGGTCGCATTCCCTTTCCCGTCGCATTGCCGAAATCACCAAGCACGGTCACCGCGCCCGCCTCCGCCGTGCCGCCTGCCAACAGGCGAGCCGCTCCATGCAGCTCCGAAATGCTGGCGCGAAACACTCCGGTCTCCGTGCCCGTGAGCTTGCGCCAGGTGCCGACGACGATGATGGCGGAATCCGCGATGCCACACTCGAGCATGACCACGCCGGCGTCGCGGTCGGTAAAGATCGACAGACCTGATCCGGTGTGCTTGACCACCGCCTCGCGTCCCAGCAGCGCCTGGCCGTCGATCACCTCGTAGACGCCTTCCATCGCCGTCAGCACCGCCGGTGGGAGGGCGCGGGTGCCGGCCAGTTCCGCCGCGACGTCGATCGCGGGCACGGGCAGCACCACTTCCTCGTTGCACGAAAGTTGCAGCAGCAGCACAAGCAGCAGCAGTCGGCCGGGATGCCATCGGACGCCTCCGATCCCCCAACGTGTCGATGGCACACGCGGCGCGCCCGGTGACATCATAGCAGCACCCCGATCAGGAGTTCGGAAAACAAGAGATGGCGGTCGAAGGTGGAGAACGCGAACCAGGTCTGATAATGAAACTTCGTCCGTGACAGCCGCACCCCGAGGTACATCTCCGTCCCGCGCGAAATCGGCTGCTCCATCGCCAGGGTCAGTGCCGTTCCGACGAGCATGCGCTTGGTGGACGACACCTCGCTCTCGCCGGCGAGCGTGTGCTGGGAGAGAAGGAAAATCCCCTCGCCCCGCGCGCTCAGTCTCGCCGCGCCGAGATCGATACCCACCGCGACACCGGGATAATTGATCCAGCCGTTGGCGCGATTGTCGAACCCATCGAGGTTCATGAATCCGAACCAGAAGGCCCAATCGTCGCCGACGGACATGCTGACATCCCCCAGTCGCCACGACCAGTGCGTTCCCAACCGGAGTTCGTTGGTCAGTACCTGCAGCACCGCGCCACCGCGCACGGAAAAATGCCAGGGAAGCGACAAGACCGATTGTGCCTCGATCGACGGCGCCTTGTTCAATTCCTCCTCCGCGATATCGCGTGGGACGGTCAGTAAGCGCAGACCGATCGCTGATTGCGATGACCACACCGGACCCGGTGCGGGAAAATGCATCCCCTCCGGTGTCTCCTGCGCGCGCAGCGCGGAAGGAAGCAGCAAAAGCAGCAGCACGATGACCGTGTGGCTCGTTCGATTCATGCGCCAAGGTACGTATTCGGTCCGTGAACAAAAACCCGGCGCGGTACGATGCGTCCGTACGTTGTGGGTTTGGGGGTTTGTGGCTATTATTCGTGATGGAACGCTTCTTCATCATCGACGGGATGGCCATCGCCTACCGGGCCTACTTCGCGTTCATCAGCCGGCCGCTGATCAATACGAATGGCGTGAACACCAGTGCCGTGTACGGCTTCACGAGCACGCTGCAGAAAATCCTCAAGGAGGAGAAGCCCGAGCACATCGCCGTGGCCTTCGACACCCCGCATCCCACGTTCCGGCATCGGCGCTTCGCGGAGTACAAGGCGACGCGCGAGAAGATGCCCGACGACATGGTCGAGCAACTGCCCTGGCTCAAGCGCATCGTGCAGGCCTACAACATCCCCGTGCTGGAAATCCCCGGCTGGGAGGCCGACGACATCATCGGCACCCTGGTGCGTCGCGCCGAGCAGGAGGATCTCGCGTGTTACATGGTCACGCCGGACAAGGACTACATGCAGCTCGTCTCCGAGCGCGTGTTCCTCTACAAGCCGGGCAAGGCCGCCGACAGCTGGGAGATCGTCGGCATCGAGGGCGTGAAGGATAAATTCGGCGTGCGACCCGACCAGGTCATCGAGGTGTTGGGACTCATGGGCGACCAGTCCGACAACATTCCCGGCGTCCGCGGCATCGGAGAGAAAACAGCCATTCCACTCGTGCAGGAATACGGGTCGATCGCGGGCATCTACGAGAATCTCGACACCCTTGCGAAAAAAGCCGTGCGCGAGAAACTCGCGGCTCAGCGCGCCGAGGCGGAACTTTCGCGCGAACTCGTCACCATCGACGTGCACGCGCCGGTGGAAGTGGATCCGCATGATTTACGATATTCGGAGAAGAATATCCCGCTTCTGCGGGAGATCTTCACCGAACTCGAACTCGCGCGCTTTCTCAAGGAACTCGACGAGGATCCGCGGAGCGCGGCGTCCGACGGCAACGCCACCCGCGGGGCCGATGGCGCGGCGGACCTGCCGCGGCGCGCGGCCACCGTGCCGCATGACTATGTACTCGTGCGCACCCGGGCGCAGCTCGAGGATATGGTGGCGGCGTTGGCGGCCGCGCCGGAGTTCTGTTTCGACACGGAGACCGGCGGACTCGATCCGCTCGATTCCGAATTGGTCGGACTGTCCTTCGCCCTGCGTCCCGCGCATGCGTGGTACGTCCCGGCCAACGCGGACCTCCCCGAAGGAGAGATCCTCGCCGCGATCCGTCCGCTGTTCGACAGCCGCGCAACGGTGATCGGACAGAATCTGAAATTCGATCTGCTGGTGCTCCGGGCCCGCGGCATCGTCACCACCCAGCCCGTGTACGACACCATGCTCGCCGCCTATATCCTGCGTCCCGACGGCGAACACGGCATGGATGCCCTCGCGATCACGCATCTCGGCTATGCCCCCATCTCCATCACCTCCCTGATCGGGAAGGGGAAAAACCAGACATCCATGTCCGATGTCCCGATCGAGGATGTCGCCGAGTACGCGGCCGAGGATGCCGACATCACGCTCCAACTCGCGCGGGTGCTTCGCGGCGCGGTCGCGAACACCGGGCAGGAGCGGCTGCTCGCCGAGATGGAATGTCCCCTCGTGCATGTGCTCACGGCAATGGAATTCCACGGCGTGAAAATCGATACGGACACGCTGGGCGAGATTTCGAAGGAAATGGAACAGCAGGTCGCGCGCGCCACGGAGGAAATCCACGGCATGGCCGGAGACACCTTCAACATCAACTCGACGCGGCAGCTGGGCGAGGTGCTGTTCGACCGCCTGAAGCTGCCCGCACGAAAAAAAACCAAGACCGGGTATTCCACCGATGTCTCGGTGCTTGAATCGCTGCAGGGGCAACACCCCATCATCGACGAAATCCTTCGCTACCGGCAACTGACCAAGCTCAAGAGCACCTATGTCGACGCCCTGCCCCGGCTGATCAATCCCCGCACCGGCCGCGTGCACACGTCCTACAATCAAGCGGTGGCGGCGACCGGCCGCCTGAGCAGCACCGACCCGAACCTGCAGAACATTCCCATCCGCACCGAGGCGGGACGGGAAATCCGTCGCGCCTTCGTGGCGGAGAATTCGGACTCCGTCATCCTTTCCGCCGATTACTCCCAGATCGAGCTGCGGCTCGCGGCCGAGATTTCCGGGGACGAGGGACTGCTCGCGGCCTTCGACGGAGGCGAGGACATCCACACCTCGACAGCCATGCGTCTGTTCGACCTCGCGGCGGAACACGTCACCGCCGAACAGCGCCGCCGCGCGAAGACCACGAATTTCGGCATTCTCTACGGCATCAGCGCCTTCGGCCTGGCACAGCGGCTCGGCATCGACAATGCCGATGCGAAAGACCTGATCGATCGCTACTTCGAGAAGTATCCGCGGATCAACGAGTATATTGCGCGCACGATCGGCTTCGCGAAGGAGAACGGGTACGTCGAGACGCTGTTCGGCCGCCGCCGCTACATTCCCGACATCAACGCGAAGAACCATACCGTGCGCAGCTTCGCCGAACGCACGGCGATCAACGCGCCCATTCAGGGCACGGCGGCGGACATGATCAAGCTCGCGATGATCCGCATCCATGAAGGAATGCAGGAGGATTTTCCACGCTCGCGCATGATCATGCAGGTGCATGACGAGCTGGTGTTCGAGGCCCATCGCGAGGACGTCGACGCGTTGCGTACGATGGTGGTCGAGCGCATGCGCACGGCCATGGACCTGCGCGTGCGCATCGAGGTCGACGCGGGTGTCGGCGACAACTGGCTCGAGGCGCACTGACATGACGGCATTGTTCCCGTCCCGCCGTACATCGCCCGCCGCTGATGGGTCGCACGGCAGCGGGTCACCTGCTTCCTCCCGCGCACCGCGGGACGGCGGCGACACCCCGCGCCTGATCCTGCTCGCCGTGGCATTACTGCTGTCGATTTTCTTTTGGGACTCCCTGCTCCTCTATCCCGTCAAGCTGTTTGTCGTACTGCTGCACGAGGCGAGCCATGCCGCGGCGGCGTTGCTGACCGGCGGCCGGGTCGTGGAGATCCAGATCGACGAACGCATCGGCGGACATGCGATCACCCAGGACGGATGGTCCTTCGTCATCGTCTCGAGCGGGTATCTGGGCAGCATGCTCCTCGGTGGCGCGATCCTGCTGCTCGCACTCCGCCGCCGCGCGGCTCCCGCGCTCGCCGCGGGCATCGGAGTCCTGGTGCTGCTCGTGACCGTGCTCTTGGTACGCAACGGCTTCGGGTTTATTTTTGGTCTGGTCTTCGGCGCGGGACTCCTGGCCGCGGCACGCTGGATGCCGGCCACGTGGCTCGGGTTCATCCTGCAATACCTCGGCGGCACGAGTTGCCTCTACGCGTTGGTCGATGTGAAGGAAGACCTGATCACGCTCGAGCCACGTCTGACCGACGCGGCCATTCTCGCGGATATGACCGGGATTCCCGCGATCGTCTGGGGTGTGCTCTGGAGCGGCGCGGCGCTCGCGGTCTTTCTTCTCGTCATGCGCGCCGTCCTGCGTCATGCCGCCTCCCCTCACTGACTCCGAACATCCACACACGCCAATACTCATGATCGTACGATTCGCTCCCTCCCCCACTGGGTACCTGCATGTCGGCGGTGCCCGCACCGCGATTTTCAACTGGTTGTTCGCCCGCAGCGCCGACGGGACATTCCGTCTGCGCATCGAGGATACCGACCGGCAACGCTCGAGCGAGGAAATGACGCGGGAGATCCTCGACGGCCTGCGCTGGCTCGGCATCGACTGGGACGACGAACCGATGATCCAATCCTCGCGTGTCGCACGGCACACCGAGGAAAGCCTGCGGCTCGCGTCCGAAGGACACGCATACTGGTGTTACTGCAGCGCCGAGGCGCTCGACGCGCAGCGCGCGGCCGCCGAGTCCGCGGGTGGGGCCTTTCTCTATCCCGGCACCTGCCGGCATCTGACGGCGGAGCAGCGCGCGGCCAACGATGCCGCGGGCATGCCGCGCGTGCTGCGTTTCCGCGTTCCCGAGGGACGCACGGTATTCAACGACATCGTGCACGACGAGACATCCTTCCCCAACGAGGAGATCGACGACTTCGTCATCCTCCGCTCCGACGGCACGCCGACGTACATGATGGCGGTGGTGGTCGACGATCACGACATGGGCGTCACGCAGGTGCTCCGCGGCGACGACCATCTTTCGAACACCCCGAAGCAGGTGATGCTGTATCACGCCCTCGGCTACGAGACGCCGCAATTCGGACATCTCCCTCTGATTCTCGGCGGTGACAAGAAGCGGCTGTCCAAGCGGCATGGCGCCACATCGGTGGGCGAATTCCAACAGCGCGGATACCTGCCCGAAGCGCTGTTCAATTTCCTCGCCCTGCTCGGCTGGTCGCCAGGCGACGATCAGGAGATCATGACGCGTGACGACCTCGTCACCCGCTTCGACATCCGTCGCGTGCTGAAGAAAAGCGCCGTGTTCGACGAGGAGAAACTGAAGTGGATGAACGGCCAGCACATCCGTCTCCTCGACGACGAGGAACTGCTGCGTCGCGTCCAGCCCTATCGCCCCGACACGCTCGCGGCGCTGTCCGACGACGATCTGCGGGCCGTCGTGCCTCTGATGAAGGAGCGCATGGTGCTGCTTCCCGATTTCTTTGCCAATGGCATGTATTTCTGGCGGGACCCTGAGCAGTACGATCCGGATGGGGTCGCGAAGCGATGGAAGCCCGGTATTCCCGCGTTGCTGGAAGAACTGCTTCCCCTGCTCTCGAACGCGGACTTCACGCCCGCTGCGCTCGAGACACTGATCCGCGACACGGCGGCGCGCGGCGGACTCGGCGCGGGCAAGGTGATCCATCCCCTCCGCCTCGCGCTCACCGGCGCCACCGCCTCGCCCAGTCTCTTCGACATGATGGCCGTGCTGGGGAAGGAGACTTGCCTCCGCCGTCTCCGTCGCGCGCTCGACACGATTCCCGCACCCAGCGCGTGATGTCCGGAACCCGGCGCGCGGTCCATGGCATGTTCCGGTCACGCGACGTGGCTTGTGCGAAAGTGCTGTTTCCCGTAGTTTGAAAAGATGGAACAATCCCACTTCATACGTCTCAAGAACGCGGTTTTTTACGGCTATCACGGCAATCATCACGAGGAACGTTTCCTCGGCGGCCGCTTTCACATCGACGTGGAAATGGAGACGGATTTCCGCGAGGCGGCGGAGCATGACGATCTGCATCGCACGGTGAATTACGAGGCGGTGTACAATCTCATGCAGGATATCGTCACGAACCAGTCCTTCAAACTCATCGAGGCACTCGCGCGACGCATCGCCCTGGCGGTGCTCGACCAATTCACCGAAGTGCGAGCCGTGATCGTGCGCGTGCGCAAGCCGGGCGTCCCCCTCAAGGGCGTGATCGACTTTGTCGAGGTGGAGGTCCATGAGCATCGTTAACCTCGTCCCTGACGCCCACGCCTCGCGGCTCGCGGAGTGGACCGACGCCGAGCGGGCACAGCCGGCCGAGCTGATGGCCATTCCCGCGTGGCTTGGACTCGGCTCCAATCTCGGCGACCGCGCGGCGATGTTGCGCCAGGCGGTCGAGGCAATGCGCGCGCTTCCGGACGTGGCGGTGGACCGCTGCTCGGCCGTGTATGAAACCGAACCCTGGGGAAACAGCAACCAGGGCCCGTTTCTCAACTGCGTCGTGGCGGTACGCACGACCCGCACCGCCGAACGCCTGCTCGACGCGCTGCTCACGATCGAGCGCGCGCTGGGCCGTGTTCGCGCGGAACGGAACGGACCCCGCTCCATCGACATCGACATCCTGCTGTACGGCATGCAAGTGATCGACCGCCCCGGCTGCACGATCCCGCACCCCGCGCTGACGGAGCGGAACTTCGTCCTGCAACCCCTCCGCGAACTGGCGGCCACGGTGACGCATCCGGTCCATGGCGTGACGATCGAAGAACTCGCGCGGCGCTGTCCCGACACGGGAATCGTCGCGAAAACGGACATCCGGATCTGCTGATCCGGAGAGTGCGACGCATCCGCGTCTCCGCCCGCGCGGACGCATCCCCGCCCCGGTCGCCCGCCGGGGCCTCGTGAAAACACCGGGCGATTCCTTCCGTCCCTCGTGGACGGCTCACGGAGACCATGCATGCAACGCGACATCCGATACATCGCGATCGAAGGAGTGATTGGCGCGGGCAAGACCAGCCTCGCGCGGCTGCTGCACGAGCGGCTCGGCGGTCAGCTGGTGCTCGAGAAGTTCGAGGAGAATCCCTTTCTCGAACGCTTCTACCAGAATCCCGAGCGCTATGCCTTCCAGACGCAGCTGTTTTTCCTCCTCACCCGCTACAAGCAACTGCAGGCACTCACGCAGCAGGAGCTGTTCGCCGAGTTTCTCATCACCGATTACATCTTCGAGAAGGACCGCATTTTCGCGCATCTGAATCTGCAGGACGACGAGTTGCATCTCTACGACCAGCTCGCCGCGAACATGGAAAAGAACCTGGCGAAACCGGATCTGGTCGTGTACCTGCAGTCCTCGGTCGACCGGCTGATGCAGAACATCAAGCTGCGGGGCCGTGATTTCGAGCGCGCCATGTCGCGCAAGTACATCACCGATCTGAATGACGCGTACAATTACTTTTTCTTCCGCTACAAATCCGCGCCGCTGCTCATCGTCAACGCCACGGAAATCGATTTCGTCAAGCACGAGGACCATCTCGACGAGCTGATCCGCGAGATCCTCAAGCCGCATCATGTCGCGGTCGAATACTACACGCCCCTTTCACGCCTGCCACGGGATTCCTGATGATCTTTCGTCTGTTTCTGATCGCCATCGTCGGCTGGGCGATGGTCAAGCTCTACCGCCTGCTCACCGGCGGCGCCGCGGCCGCTCGGCGTGGCGGCACCTTCGGCGGCCGACGCAACGCCTCCACCCGGCGCTACGACGGGAAGGCGGTGGACGCGGAATTCGAGGACCTCGACAACACAAACGACTCGCGCTGAGCGCGGCCGCGCCGCGCACGGCCATGGGCAGTACGAAGAAAACGGATACGCTGGTATGAAATTCGTCGAGAAATGGTTCAAGCGCGCGCTGTTCGGGTTCTTCCGCCTGTTCATCCATGCGCGCACGGTGACGACGGTGACGCGCGATTCGGTGCGCAACGTCCTCGTCGTGCGCCAGCACAACCAGCTCGGCGACATGCTCTGCGCGGTCCCCTTGCTGCGCGCGTTGCGTGCCACCTATCCGACGGCGCACATCGCCCTGCTGGCGCGGCCGCTCAACAGCGAGATCCTCCGCGGCGCGCCGTATCTCGACGAGATCATCGTCTACGACAAGGCGAAATTCCTCCGCAATCCGCTGCAGGTCTGGCGTTTCGGCCGCGCGCTCAAGCAGCGGAACTTCGACCTCGCGCTGACGCCGTCCACCGTGTCGATGTCCGTCACCAGCGATGTGCTCACCTTCCTCTCCGGCGCGCGGCGGCGTATCGGTCCCGGCTCGATCAACGGGAAAAGGAACCACACCTCCTATTTCTACAACGTCAGGGCCGAACTGGACTGGCGGCAGGATCCCACGCGCCATCAGACCGAACGGAACATCGATGTGGCATCCATTCTCGTGCTCGAACCCGTCGCGCGCGACCTTGAGATCGGGCTTTCGGACGAGGAGCGGCAGCGGGGCGCCGAGCAGATCGCGCGGAAGCGGAGCGACGACGGATTGGTGGTGGGTTTCCACCCGGGCGCGGCGAAGATCCCGAATCGCTGGGATGCCCTGCACTTCGCGGAGATCGCCAATCGCTGCGCGGAGATCTTCGGGGCATTCATCGTCATCACGGCCGGACCAAATGACGACGATCCCCTGCATGAAATGACGCTCAACATGCCCAACGCCTGTCTGGTCATGCACAATGAATCCATCCGCCAGGTCGCGGCCGTGATCGCCAACTGCGACGTCTACGTCACCAACGACACCGGGATGATGCACGTATCCGCCGGCGTGGGGACACCGACCCTGAGCCTGTTCGGTCCGACCGACCCGTTGCAATGGGCGCCACCCGGCGCCGCGCACCGCTTCATCCTCGGCGCCGCGGGGGACGTCAATTCCATCTCGCCCGAGAAGGTGTGGCAGGTGCTGATCGGCATGCTGCGCGCGGCGGAGCGACGGAATGCCCGCGCCGATACGATCGAACAGACCCGATAACCACGCGATTCTCCACACACCGCGAGAGCACCCATGCCCACAGTCCTTCGCCGCCTCGCCGCCATCGACATCGGAACCAACTCGTTCCATCTCGTCATCGCCGACATCAAGGCGAACGGGAAATTCACCGTGCTGGGGAAGGACAAGGACGTCGTGCGTCTCGGCGAAAGCATGACCGACATGAAACATCTCGGCGGCGCCGCGATCGAGCGCGCGATGGTCACCCTGCATCGCTTCACGCAGCTGGCGCAGAGCATGGACGCGCCGGTCCGCGCCATCGCGACCAGCGCCGTGCGCGAGGCGCTCAACCAGGATGCGCTGATCACGCGTGCCCGGAAGGAACTCGGCCTCGAGATCGAAGTGGTCAGTGGCTTCGAGGAAGCCCGGCTGATTTATCTCGGCGTGTTGCAGGCGCTGCCCGTCTATCAGAAATGCGTGCTGCTCATGGATATCGGCGGCGGATCGACCGAATTTCTCGTCGGCCGGCAGGGAGCGGTGCGCTACGTCAACAGTCTGAAGATCGGGGCGGTCCGTCTCACCCGCCGGTATTTCCACGGTGCATCGATCACGCCACGCGCGGTCGCGGAATGCCGCGCCTTCCTGGCCGGTGCGCTCAACCCGATCGTGCGCGCCGTGCGTGAACATCCCTTCGACCTCGCGATCGGATCGTCCGGCACCATCCTCAACACCGCGTCGATGATCCTCGCCGCGCGGGGTGAAATGGTCGAGGCCGATCCCAACGCGATGACCATCCGCCGCGACGATCTCCACGCGGTGGTGGCGTCCATCCTCGACGCGGGCACGCTCGCGCGGCGCCGCGAGATCCCCGGCATCGATCCCGCGCGGGCGGACATCATCGTTGCCGGTGTGCTCATCCTCGAACAGATTTTCGCCCAGCTGAAACTGAAGGAACTCACCACGAGCGTGTACGCGCTGCGCGAGGGCATCCTGCTCGACACCGTACAGAAAATCACCGGCGAGGAGCGGTCGGTCGACCATCTGACCGACATCCGCAAGGCCTCGATTTACCATCTCGCCGAGTCCTGTCACTACGAGCCCCGGCACGCGGCGACCGTGCGCCGCGCGGCACTCGCGCTCTTCGACCAACTGCGCGCGGTGCACACGCTCGGCAACGCCGAGCGCGAGTACCTCGAAGCCGCGGCGGTGCTGCACGACATCGGCTATCACATCTCGCACGCGCAGCATCACCGCCACAGCTACTACCTCATCCGGCACAGCGAGCTGCTCGGATTCACGGACCGGGAAATCGAAATCATCGCCAATGTCGCCCGCTATCACCGCAAGAGCCATCCGAAGATGAAGCACGAGGGCTTTCCGCGTCTCGGCGAGCGCGACCGGCGGATCGTGCTTGCCCTCGCCGCGCTGCTTCGCATCGCCGACGGCCTCGACCGGCGGCATCAGGACATCTTCGCCGCCGTCAACGCGCGGCGCGAGAACGGCGAGGTCGTCCTGCGTCTCGCGCTCAAACGCGACACCGATCCCGGCATTGAACTCTGGGGCGCCGAGCGCCGCAAGGAACTCTTCGAGGAAATCTTCCAACTCCCCGTGGTGCTGCAGGTCGAACAGGGATAGACCCGCGGCCGGAACGCACACGCGCGACGTCCCATTCCTCCCCGTGCACGCATGCGCCCGCCGGATCGCGTGCCCGCGCGATCGTG
>JAVFAS010000001.1:125722-149398 GCA_034002405.1 Bacteroidota bacterium
GAAGTCACGCTCAAGGGATGGCTGTACAACGGCCGCGCGGGCGGAAAAATCATCTTCCTCATTCTCCGTGACGGCACGGGCATCTGCCAGTGCGTCGTGACGCAGGACAGCGTGCGCGAGGACGACTGGCTCGCGGCGAAGTCCCTCACGCAGGAATCCTCCTTCACCGTCACGGGTACGATCCGCGCCGACGAGCGCGCGCCGGGTGGTTTCGAAATGGATGTGCGCACGCTCGCGGTCGTCGCGATCGCGGAGGACTATCCCATCACGCCAAAGGAACACGGCATCGAATTCCTCGCCGACCGCCGGCATCTGTGGATCCGTTCGCGCCGTCAGGCCGCCATCCTCCGCATCCGTCACTCCATCATCCGCGCCATCCGCAACTTCTTCGACGACCGCGGTTTCGTGCTCTTCGACGCGCCGATTCTCACGCCCAACGCGGTGGAAGGCACCTCGACGCTGTTCGAAACCGAGTACTTCAAGCTCGGCAAGGCCTATCTCACGCAGTCGGGGCAGCTCTACGGCGAGGCCGGCGCAATGGCGCTGGGAAAGATCTACGTCTTCGGTCCGACCTTCCGCGCCGAGGAATCCAAGACCCGCCGGCATCTGACCGAATTCTGGATGGTCGAACCCGAAATGGCCTGGTTCGATCTCGACGACAACATGGCACTGGCCGAGGAGTTCATCTCCCACATCGTGCGGACCGTGCTCGCGGAGCGCAGGACGGAACTCGCCGAGCTCGAACGCGACACCACGGTGCTCGAGAACATCGTCCCGCCCTTCCCGCGTCTCTCCTACGACGAAGCGGTGGAAATGCTGCGCAGCGACCGCACCGCCGGGATGGTCGACGAGCGCATCGCCGCGGTCATGAAGGAACGCGAGGAACTGCGCGCCGAACTCGCGTCCAACACGGAACAGTACGGTACAGTCAAGGAATGGCAGCGCAAGAAATTCGACGCGCGGGAAATCCAGATCAACAACCGGCTCGCGGACATCGAGGAGCAGTTGCGCAACCTGCCGAAGTGGAAGGAATCCGCCCGCAATTTCACGCACGGCAACGACCTCGGCGGCAGCGATGAAACATTGCTCACCTGGTATTTCGACAAGCCCGTGATCGTGCACCGCTATCCCGCCGCCGTGAAGGCCTTCTACATGAAACGCGATCCCGAGGACGAAACCAAGGCGCTCGCGATGGACGTGCTCGCGCCCGAGGGCTACGGAGAAATCATCGGCGGTTCGCAGCGCGAGGACAACCTCGATTTCCTGCTCGAGCGCATCGCCGAGCACAACCTCCCGGCGGACGTCTTCGAGTGGTTCCTCGACCTGCGCCGCTACGGCAGCGTCCCGCATTCCGGCTTCGGTCTCGGCGTCGAACGCACCGTCTCCTGGATCTGCGGCCTCGAGCACGTGCGGGAGTCCATCCCCTTCCCGCGCCTGATTCATCGCAACCGGCCGTGAAGAAGAAACCACCGAGGACGAAAAAAAGAAGAAACCGCGAAGACGCTAACCACGCAAAAAAGAGACGCGAAAGTATTTTCGAGCGCCCCCATTCGGGGGCGTTTTCATTTTCATCGCGTTGCGTGCGGTCGGCATCCCGCGCGGTGCGAAGCGGTGCAACACCGGCAGATCACGCATTTTCGCATACCATTATGCGATTTTACTTGACATTCGGAAAATCATTTCTTACCATCCTTGCACGGTCAATTCGGATTCTGGAATCATGGAAATCGGACTCGGAACACGTGCGTGCAAAATATGGGAGTATTCGCACCGGGAACGGGAAACGCGGGGATTTCAATCGAGGCCACGCGATGCGGGTGTGATCGACATCCAAACTCACCTGGAACCTTCCCTAGCTGCCCGCAACCAGCAACCGCGGCCCCGACATTATCGCGGGGCCGCGATGATTTCATCATTCAACGATGCGAGTACGGTATTATGATACATGCATGGAACCCACGGAAATCAATGCGTGCGGGTATGTGTATTGCCGGCGTGTGCTCATGCCTGATGCTTCATGGTTGCGAGGAGAAACCACCCAGCGAGCCGGTGAACGCCGCGGTTACAGACAGCGCCGCCGCAACAATCATCCAGAGGGCCGATAGCACATCTCATGAATACACGTGGAAGACGTGGTTATTTGGTGATATGCCAACAAGCTCTCTGAGCGCTATCTCAGCAATCGACGAAAGAAATGCGTATGCGGTAGGCCCAATTACGCTATGGGATCATGATCGCGGCGCTGGAGAGTTCAAAACCGAGTACGCAATGCATTGGGATGGCTCGACGTGGCAATACTTTACGGTTCTTATGCAAATGCGCGGACTGCTCTACGTCGAGCCCGATTCAGTAGTCAAACGCGCAGGCTGGATGAGCTCAGTATGGGGCGAACCTCCCAACAATTGGACATTCTCGAATGGTGCGCCGATATATTACGACGGGACATCCTTTGTCACGGAGTACTTTTTTTACCGGCATCCCGATCCCGCGCAAGATTCCGCGGGTGCAACCTATTTTTGGGGGAATGAAGACAATCGCTGGTATTTCGGCTCGTACGGGAAAATCACGCATGCGTCCGGCCGCAATTATGTACTTCAGCCGACGGTAACGGATGCATACATCGAATCAGTGGCCGGCAACCGGCACGAAGCATGGGCGGTGGGGCTGCGAAAACTACCCGGGACGGTGCTGCACTATTCCGATGGGATATGGAGAAACTGGATCGATCATCCGGCGAGTCTGCTGTATTCCACGCGCGCGGTGTGGTGCGACAACATCGGCATGCGTCCGGGTGGCACGGTGGTGATGGTGGGACAGAACATCGTGCAGTATGATACCACCTGGGAGAACATGACCCGGCCGCTCGCCAATTTCATGCCCCGTCAACGCTTCTTCCGTTGCGTGCACGGCACCGCTCGCAACAACATCTGGGCGGCGGGTGACTACGGCGGCGTGGCGCATTTCAACGGGAATACCTGGGTGCGGTATCCGGAGCTTGCCGGCGGACCCGAGCTGCATTTCCACAGTGTCTGGGCGCTCGAAAAACACGTCTTTCTCGTCGGTCAGATCGGCTGGAAAGCCATCATTGTCATGGGCACGCGCGTGGATTGAGCGGCCAACCCACCACGCCCGGCAACAGTCAACGGAGAAGGCCCCATGCGATTTTCGCGAATGCTCGTTTGTCTTCTGTTCCTTTCATCCCATGTCTCGCATGCACAGACCCCCGATGGCGGTACCCGCACCTTCGAGGGTGGGAGCATACGCGTATTCGTGTCTCCGCGCGGCCAGATCGGCAACGACCCCACCGACATCGGCGGCGGCCTGCTCTGGCCCGGCGCGGGTCTTTCCCCACGCATCTCGCGTGTGCTCGCGACTTCGTCGTCGCCGGTGCTGTATGGACGGGTGCGCGGGACCCGGCGCGTGACGGTCGCGCATTTCTTCGACACCTTCATCCCCGGTCCGGTGATCGATGGGCATCCGGTTTCCGATCCCACCGATCCGCGATTCCGCATGTACACCATCGACGAGGACTCCACGCTGAGCCAGGATTACCGTACCTGGCCCGCCGACCTGGGCGCGCCGGTGGATGCCGGCATGGCCCCGCTGTTGTATGGTCCCCGTCAGATGTACTGGGTCATGAACGATCTTGACAGCGTGACGGCACGTGCACGGAACAGTTGCGACCCGCTCGGTCTGGAACTCCGGCTACTCCTCTACGAACCACGGTGGCATGACGAGACCGTGGACGCGTTGGCGCTGCAGGTCACGTCTATCAACCAGAGCGTGGACACCATACAGGATGCGTATATCGGCTATTACCTTGATGTCGATATTCGGGACGGACTGAACGATCTCGTCGGGACGGATTCCCTTCGCGCGCTGGTCTATGCCTACGACGGGACCGTCTCGGCGGAGGTTGATGGCATGCCCGCCGCTCTCGGACTCGCGATGCTTCAGACGCCGGTAACGGCATCTCCCGGCTCGCGCGCGCGATGGAACGATGGGTGGAAGTCCGACGCACGCAACATCCCGATATCGGCGGCGGTCGCACCGGCGAAGGCCCAGGTCACCGCCGTGCGTGAACCACTCGTGGGCGAGGGCTGGCCGTATCAATGGGAGGTCTTGCTGCGTGGCGAGGGGAGCGGGGTTTCCGTGCACAATCCGCGGACGGGACACCCCTCCGCTTTCTGGTTCTCCGGTGATCCGGTCCGTGGCACCGGTTGGCTCCCTCGCGATGGAATCTCGCTGTCCGATGGCCGCCATCTCGCCGCGCGCCCGGGCGATCAACGCATGCTGATCTCCGCCGGTCCCGTTTCCATGGCACCCGGCGACACACAGCAGGTCACCTTCGCCCTCGTCGCGGCGCGTGGCGCGACACCACAGGCGGCAGTTTACGCCTTGCGGGACAAGGTCGAACTACTTCAACGCCGTTTCGAACGACAACTTCCGATCGACGGCCTCCGCGAGGCCATGGCCACCTCGTCGCCCACACCTGGCGCTCTCGATGTTCGTGCACGGTTCACCGACGCACCCGATGCGTTGCGTATCGAGGTGATCGACGCGCAGGGGAACGTCCTGACCGAGCTGCCACTGACAGGCACGCATGCGGATGGAGAGTGGCTGTACACCAAGCGGATCGTATTGCCAGGCGCCGGACGCGACGGCGTCAGTGCCGCCTTCATCGCGTTCTGGGGCGACGACAGCATTCGCATCCCCGCCGGCGTGTCGATTCCAACCCATGGCGGCATGGATCTCGACGGCATTGTCATGGTCGACGAAGGTGATCATAATGGTCGCGTTGCACCGGACGAGGAAGCGCGGTGGTTTCCTCGGTTGAACAACCAGACGCCCCATGCCTACGACGTGTTGCTGCAGTCCCACACGCAACCGCGTGCACAATGGCTCCGCGTACCGGGATTGTCGGGCGGAGCAACCGCGCCGTCCGCTGATTATCCGTGGTCCCCGTCGATGGGGCTGTGCGCGCTCCTGGAGGACGAAGTACGCCATTCAGAAGATACATTACTCCGTTTTTATGACATCTATGACCCTTCCGCGAATTCCTGGTGGCCCCGTGTCAACACCATCCCTTTCGACAGCGCTACCGGCGACTGGTATGACGTCTTGATGACACAGGTCGACGGTGCGTCGGATGAGCGGCCGGGCGTTCGCATCGTGGATCCGGCGGCCTTGCGGGACCGATGGTATGTCGCGACCATCGAGGGAGTATCGAACATGCGATTCCTCGCGCTGCATGACTCGGCGACGGGTAACCCGTTGTTCACCGGGTTCGGGCTCGACAGCTTCACCGGTGCCGCACCGCAAACCGACGGCTTTCGCGTGGTGCGCGGGACCATCACCAACGAGACGCAAAATCCGCGTACCGCCATGCGGAGCGACCGTTTCGTGTTCAATCCACGGCACACGCTCCTGGCACGCAGTCAGAAACCCGCTTCGATATTCTCCGTCTCCGCCCCCGCGCCAACGCCCTTCGCGGGATGGACATCCGTGCGCATCACCCTTCCCGACGCCACGCGGCTCCGTGCCGCGGTCTACAACACCGCGGGACAGCGCGTCCGTATCCTCCGCGACGAACCGGTTGATGCCGGTCGTCACCTGTTGATCTGGGATGGCTACTGGGATGACGCGCGCCCGGCGGAATCAGGCATGTACCTGCTTCGCATTCAAACTTCCTCGCACGCGGACACTCGGAAAATCCTCGTCGTGCGTTGAAGAAGAAACCACCAAGACCCCACGGCACGAAGCGAGGCACGAAGGATTACGGAAGCGCCCCCTGCCGCATGGCGAAGCCGCTCAGAGGGGAAGGATGAAGGAGAAGGTGCTGCCGGCACCGACGGTGCTCTGGACCTGCAACCGGCTGCCGTGACGCTGGATGAACTCGTCGCAGAGGATCAATCCCAAACCGCTTCCCTGCTCGTTGTCGGTGCCGGTTGTGCTGTGATTCCCGTCGAGTATGAAAAGATGCGGCAGCGCTTCCGGGGGAATTCCGACGCCGGTATCCGAAACCGACACCCGCACGCCATCCGGCACGGCCTGCGTCGCGATACGAATGCGTCCGCCTCTCGGGGTGAACTTGATCGCGTTCGAGAGCAGGTTGCGGAGCACGGTGGCGACCATGGCCC
The DNA here is from genome assembly GCA_034002405.1 of Bacteroidota bacterium. Lineage (GTDB taxonomy): Bacteria > Bacteroidota > Ignavibacteria > SZUA-365 > SZUA-365 > SZUA-365. The sequence continues at coordinate 131,863 of JAVFAS010000001.1, forward strand.
AATCGGCATGCACCGTGCATTCGGCGGGGACATCGGTTTCGATGGCGATCGCTTTCTGTGCCGCGATGTCGGCGTACAGGGCGAGCGTCTCGCCGGTCAACTCCACCAGTGCGAAGTGCTCCGGGTCGAAGGGCATGCGTCCCGTATGCGCGCGGGACCAATCGGTCAGGTTTGACAGCAGCTCCATCGCGCGCTTCGACGATTCGAAGATGACATCCGCGGATTCCTCCACATCGGACAGGTCGCCCTCGCGCACGCGGTCACGCAGCAGCGCGCTCATGCCGATGATGGCGTTGAACGGACTGCGCAGGTCGTGCGTGATGATCGAGCCGAACTTGTCCTTTTCCGCGTTGACCTTGCGAAGCTCCTCGTTTGTGTCCACCAAATCGCGTTCGATGTGCTTCCGGTCGCTGATATCGCGCGTGACGCTGATCAGATGCGGCTCACCGCCGATCATGAAGCTCCGTGCCGAAACAAGACAGGTGATGATGCCGCCGTCCTTCCGCCGGAAATCCACCTCGAGATTCTCGCAGCGGCCATCCCGGCGCAGGACCTCGAGAGTGCGGTCACGGTCCGCCACATTCCGGTACAAATCAATTTCCACCGTGGTACGCCCGATCGCCTCCTCCCTCGCATAGCCGGAAATGCGACTGAAGCTCTCGTTTAAATCCACGAGCTTCCCGTCGCGTACCCGGGTGATCGCGACGGAATCGGGATTGATGTTGAACAGCATTTCGAAATGCTGCTTCGTTTCCGACACTTGCGCGTGCAGGCGCTGGTTGGGCATGACGATGAAACCGAAGGTCCACATCAAACCGACCACGAACGCATCGAAGTACTGCACATAATTGAATACGGTCGGGGTGAGGAGTTCCACCACCGGTTCGCCGAGCAGCACCGCGATGCCACGGTACGCGAATACCGCGCTGTGCAGGAAAAAGAGTATCGCGTTGAACATGGCCGTCATGGCGATGTCGCGGGTCCGGTTCGCAAGCACCATCACACCGGTCACCACGCCCATGATCGTCAGCACCAGCCCGAACAGGAAGGTGCGGATCTCGATGGAATCCACGACCAACAGGAAAAACACGTTGACGGCGACAAACGCGGCATAACTGGCGCCGAGCGCCTTCCAGGGAACGGGCCGCCTGAAGAAACGGAGCAGTCCGATGTAAATGCAGATCGCGCCCGCGACCAGGATCGGATTGAGCAGCAGTTTCGAAAGGAGCAGGAGCGCCGGCAGCTGCCGTGCGATGATCAGCACAAAACCGAAACTCTGCACCAAGATCCAGGCGAGCCACCACCCCGGGCCGTCAATATCCCGGTTCTCGCGGTATTGCATGAACAGCACCACCATCTGCAACAGATGCGTGAGGCCGATCATGACGACCATCGTGCGAATGTCGAGAATCATACGTCAATACGTGAATGTGCGTGAATTCCGTGCGATGCGGAATGGAGAAGAATCCGGACAAAATAGGCGAATTGTGTCCCGATATCAACAGTTTTGTGCCCCGTGCGGCGACGCCTACACGAGGGTGAGGACGGTGATCTCGGGCGGACAATTCACGCGCACGTGGATGCCCGTGGTGCCGATGCCACGGGTAACATACATCTGCGTGCGGTCAACGCGATAGAGACCTTCCACATATTTCGAAAACAGCAGTGCCAGGGAAAGCGGATAGCCGAAAATGCGCGCGGCGACGATCTGTCCGCCATGCGTGTGCCCGCTGACCATGAGCCCGACGCCAAACTCCGATGCTTCTTCCAGATAGTACGGCTTGTGGCAGAGCACGATGTTCGGCAGCCGTGCGTCGAGTCCGTCCACCGCCGCGCGAAAGCGCGGTCCGAAATGCTCCTCCTCGCGGATGTCGTCGAGACCGATCAGCGCGAGTTCTTTCCCTTTCACCTCGATGCGGGTGTGCGCGTCGCGCAGCATGCGCACCCCGGCGTGCTCGAGTTCCTTCGAGACGAAATCGGCGTCGGCAATGTAATCATGATTGCCCGTGCAACCAAACGTGCCATGGCGCGATTCGAGTTTCGACAGCGCCTCGCACAGCGGCTCGGCCTGTTCGTTGCGATTGTGCACGAAATCGCCCGGAATCAGGATGATATCCGGCTTGAGCCGGTTCACCCGCGCCACGTACCGGTCCATCGTCGCCTTGTCCATCGGTCCCGCGTGAATATCCGAAATCATCACCGCGCGCAGGCCTTTGAGTTCGTCGGGCATGCGCGGGATGCGCACCGTCTTGTACACAATCTCGTAATCCTCGTCACCGCTGACGTTTCCAAGCGGATTCGCCGAGGCGAGCGGGTTCGCCGCAGCGAGCGCATGGGTCAGGGAGAACGCGGTGAGGCCGGCCGCGCCGCGGAGGATGAATCGCCGCCGGCCCGGGTCGATATCCGCGTCGTCGTGGATTCCGGCATCACCGGCGCGGTTTCCTGGCGCGCCGCTGGCGTTGCCGGGATCACCGGCGAAGCCGTCGGAATGGTGACCGGGGATGACGGGTCCGCCCCTGGGGAGTTCGGGTCCGCCCCTGGGATTGTCGGGATGGTCGTTGGGAATGTCAGGCGATGGAGTCATGGACGCGCGGTGCTTTCCGCCTATGGAACAACACGGGCATCCAGCGATGCCCGCATTCCCCAACACCAACACGTCGTGGAGAGTGCCCCGGGAAGACACCCGCGGCCCAACACGGCGGCGGACCCCGAAGGGTCCGCCGTTGAAGGATAACGGAGTAATAACTCCTGCTTTCCGTTTTCCCGTCAGAAGCGGATGGCCACGCCGAGCATGGTCTGCAGCATGTCGGTGGTGGATTCCTTCGCGTGCGCTTCGTCGAGTCGCGGCTCGTTGTTGACCATGACAATGGAATTCTTGTCGAAATATTTCGCATTCCCGCCGAACAGATAGCGCGCCTTGAGATCGATCAGGACCTCCAGCCCCTTCCCGGGGGTGTCGGATTCGCCGCGGTAGACGCAATACTGGATGCCGCCTCCGGCGCCGTAACTGAATGCCGCGTCGCTGAGATTCGTGCTGCCCGCGAAGTCCCTGTCCTCGTAGCGCTCGTCCTTCACTTCCGACTCGGTCCAGAGATAATGCAGCCCGACCAATCCCTCGACGAAGGGACGAAACGCGCCCTGCTGCGGCTGCACGCGGAGAAAGAGATGTCCGGTCGCGATGTTGTTGTGCGTGGTAAGCTGCACATGTACGAGGTTGCCCGTCCCGCCGAAGGGGACGCGGAACTCGCGCGAGCCATAGACGCTGAAGCCGCCGGTGAGTCCGACCGACAGCGGCAGACGGGGAATGATATAGTTGAGATCGATTCCCAAACCGTACCCGATATCGTCGGAATTCTCCTTGAATTCCCCCTGCGGGAATGTGAGAAGGAAATCGAACGCGGCCTGTCCCTGGCCGATGGAGAATGTCTCGTCCTGCGCGGTGGCGACGGAGCCCGCGCAGAAAAGGAGGAGCAGGATAAAACCGATGTGTCGCACGTGAGTCATGGAAACTACCTGGATTATGGTTGAATGATGCTGTGTCGGAGGTTGTGCGCGCGGCGGCGCCGATTTTCATTGCTTTCGGTCCGAAAACATAGGATTTTTCAAGATGGCAGGAAATGCCATGTACTGATTGGAGTTATTCGGAGTATTCATGTCCCGTTTTTACCGTACGCCCGCGCTTGTTCTGGCGGGCCTGTATACGTTCGCGATGACGGTTTTGTTACTCGTCCACGGACGTCCCGCCTTTCTTGATCCGCCACGCTTTCCCGTCGAGGAAAAGAAACAGTGGCGCGAGTCGATGGAAGCCATCCAGCATTTCTACGAGCAGCGCGCCTACGGCACCCCCGGCATCAACATCGGCGAGAAGCTGCTCGATGCGTGGCGCGATGTCGCGGTCTCGCCGCAGAGTGCCCTGTTCAAACCCTTCACGGCGGACAAGAACTGGAAGCTGGAGGGACCGGTGAATATCGGGGGCCGCATGCGGGCCGTGTTGTTCCATCCCACCGAGACCAGCACCCTGTACGCGGGCGCGGCGTCGGGTGGCGTGTGGAAAAGCACGGATCTCGGACTCAGCTGGCGTCCACTCACCGACAAGATGCCGCGGCTTCCCGTCGGCGCGCTGGTGATGGATAAAAACGACCCGAATATCCTGTATGCCGGCACCGGCGAACCCCTGGGCTCGAACTTCGGGCGCAGCGGCGGCTCGCCGTATTATGACGGACTCGGCGTCATGCGCAGCTCCGACGGTGGCGAACAATGGTCTCTGCTGCCCTGGCCCAAGGCCAACAGCGCCGTGCATCGCATCGCCGTGCATCCGCTCTCCTCCGACACCCTGCTGGTCGCCACGGTGGACAAGCTCTACAAAAGCACCGACGCGGGACAGACGTGGAGCAGCGCGCTCGATGGATACATCACCGAGGTGATCTACAAACCCGACAATCCGGCGACGGTGTACGCGGCCATCGGCGCGGAATACGGTGGCAGCGCGAATGGCATCTATGTCTCCCACGCCGGCGGCGAACGCTTTTCCTGGAGCAAGCTCGACAACAACCTCCCGCCGGGTGATTCCACCGCGCGTGTCGTGATGAGCATTCCCGCCGCGAATCCGAACCGCATCTACGCGGCCATGGGACTCAATCGCCGGAAAATGACCAACGGGGATGTGGACTTCAAGGGCGTGTTCGTCTCCGACGACGGCGGCGCGAGCTGGCAGCGGCATCAAAACGCCATCGCCAACGATTTCACCCGCGGACAGGCGTTCTACGATCTGACGATCATGGCCCGCCCCGACGATCCCGACGTGGTCTTCCTCGGCGGCATCGACCTGCACCGGAGCATCAACAGCGCGGAAGGGTTCGCGAAAGTCTCCCGCTGGGAACTGCGCGTGCTCGATCCGAAAAATCCCGCCTACGTGCACGCCGACCAGCATCATCTCGCCTTCAAACCCGACGATCCGAATACGGTGGCCGCAGCGTGCGATGGCGGCATTTTCGTCAGCACCGACGGGGGCGCGAACTGGATGGATCGCAGCGCGGGACTCGTCACCACGCAGTTCTACGGCATCACCTACGCGCCGTCGAATCCGGGATTGCTGTATGGCGGGACGCAGGACAACAGCAACATGCGCCAGCCATCACCGGGACGCACCGACTGGATGTATGTCGGCGGCGGGGACGGGGGACGCATCGCCGTCGATCCGAAGAATCCCGATCTGATGTACCTGAACATCAACAGCACACCGTATCGCACCTTCGACGGCGTGAACTTCCAGCCGATGACGGGAGGACTCAGCGGGTACCGGGGCAATTGGGTCCGTCCCATGCTGCTCGATCCGAACGGCGACCGGCTGTATACCGCGTCCGATCACGTGCATCGACTCAGTCCGGCCAAGGACGCGACGACCTGGTTGACCATCAGCAATACCAAGGTCGTGCGCGGGACGGGCATCGTCACCGATCTCGAGATGCCCGAGCCGAATCCCCGCTGGATGTATTCGTCCTCGAGCGATGGAAAAGTCTTCGTCTGCGAAAACCTCATCTCCCTCGACACCGAATGGTATGACGAAAGCACCGGCCTGCCCAATCGCTGGATCAGCGATATTCACATCGGGTGGGGCACGCTGCGGACGATCTACGCCGCGCTGTCCGGCTACGGAACGAGCCATGCGTGGAAAACGACCAACGGGGGCAAGACCTGGGTCGACATCAGCGGCGACCTGCCCGACATTCCCGCCAACGCGATCATTCCCTCCCGCACCGACTCGAACGCGGTCTTTCTCGCGACCGATCTCGGCGTATGGTACACGACCAACGGCGGTGAAAACTGGAAGCAATACGGAAACGGTCTCCCGAATGTCGTCTGCTACGACATGAAACTGACGCCGGAAAACCGGTTGATTGTCGGCACCTACGGACGCGGCGTGTGGTCGGTCGACGCGATCACGAGCAGTGGAACCACGCCCCCGGCACCGGCCGATCTCGCGCTCGACGCCGCGTGGCCGAATCCTTTCGGTCCGGGAATCGCCGACGCCACGACGCTGCGCTACACGCTTGCGACCGCAGGCGATATGGAGCTGACGGTGTACACCACCGCCGGACGCCGTGTCGCCATCTTAGCCGACGGGTATCGCGAGGCGGGCACGCATCGCGCGCGCTTCGCCGCCGGCCAACTGCCCGCGGGCACGTACCTCGCCGTCCTTCGCGCGAACGGAACCACGGTCTCGAAAAAGATCGCGTTGGTCCGGTAACACGCGCGTTCGTCGGATAAGGACTCGCTCCCCGATCCGGGTATACGAAGCCGGGATACGCGCGCCTGCCGGAGGACGCGCGTGTCCCGGCTTCGTCATGTCCGGACACGTTATTTTCCGAATTTCTTCTTCAGATCGTCCAGCGTGAATTTCGGCTCTTCGGACCTTTTTTCCTTTTTCGCGGCACTCTTCCCGCCGCCGGCGTCCGGCTGTTTCTTCATGCTGAGCGCGATGCGGCCGAGCTTCTCGTTCACCTCGATCACGGTCACCCGCACGATCTGACCGACTTTGACCACTTCCTTCGGATCGCGGATGAAGCGATCGGCGAGCTGGGAGACGTGCACGAGGCCGTCCTGATGCACGCCGATGTCGACGAAGGCGCCGAAGTTCGCCACGTTGGTGACGACACCTTCGAGCACCATGCCCGGCTTCAGATCCCGGATTTCCGTGACGCCCTCGGCGAACTCCGCATACCGGAAGGTTTCGCGCGGGTCGCGGCCGGGTTTCTCGAGCTCGCGGATGATATCGCGGAGCGTCGGTGCGCCCACCGCGTCGGTGACATAGCGCGTGATGTCGAGTCCCTTCACCTTCGTCGAGAGTTCCTGGATGTTTTCGAGCGACACGTCGAGATCGCGCGCGATCGTTTCGACGATGTGATAGCTTTCGGGATGCACGGCGGTGTTGTCGAGCGGTTGCGCGCCGCCGCGGATGCGCAGGAAGCCGGCGGACTGTTCGAAGGCCTTTGGTCCGAAGCGCGGCACCTTGAGCAGTTCCGTCCTGCTTGCGAACCGTCCGTGTTCGTTGCGATAGGCCACGACATTTTTCGCCACACCCGCTGAGAGTCCCGCGACATAGCCGAGCAATTCCTTCGACGCGGTATTGAGATCGACGCCGACGTAATTCACGCAACTCTCCACGGTTTCGTCGAGCTTTTTCTTCAGCAGGCGCTGGTCGACATCGTGCTGGTATTGTCCGACGCCGATGGATTTCGGATCGATTTTCACCAGTTCGGCAAGCGGATCCATCAACCGGCGTCCGATGCTGATCGCGCCGCGCACGGTGAGATCGAGATCGGGGAATTCGTCGATCGCCACATCGCTGGCGGAATAAATCGAGGCACCGGATTCATTGACAAGAACCTTGACGGGACACGGATCGAGATCACGGATCACTTCCCCGACAAAGCTGTCGGTCTCGCGTCCCGCCGTGCCATTCCCAATCGCGATCAGCTCGGTGCCGTGCCGCGTGATCATCTCGCGCAGCATGCGCGCGGCCTCGGCGCGCTTCCCTTCGCCGGTATGGGGGTACATGGTCCGATTCTCCAGGAACTTCCCCGTGCGGTCGATGGCCACCAGCTTGCAGCCCGTGCGGAAACCGGGATCGATACCAAGAGTCGGCTTCATGCCGGCGGGACTCGCCAGCAGGAGTTCCCGAAGATTGCTCTCGAAGGTGCTGATCGATGCGGTGTCGGCGTCCACCTTCCTGTCATAGCGCACCTCGCCGATGAGGGTGTGTTTCATCAGGCGGTCGAAGGCATCCGCGATCATCGCGGTGAAGAATGCGCGGACCTCGGCGGCCCCGCTGCGCGAGACACGTCCCTCGAGCCAGGCGAGCACCTGTGGCTGGTCGAATTCCAGTTCGAACAGCAGCACGCCTTCGGCCTCGCCCCGGCGCAGGGCGAGCATGTTATGGGCCGGGATGTTGCGCACCGGCGCGTGCCAGTCGCGGTACATTTCATATTTCGTCGTGCCTTCGGGGAATTCGGCCTTGACCCGTGAGCGGAACACCCCATGTTCGGCCATATGCGCCCGGATGTATGCCCGGAGTTCGGCCTGCTCCGCCGTCTCCTCGGCAAGGATATCCGATGCCCCGGCCAGGGCTTCCCGCGCGCCGGCGACGCCCTTCTCCTCGTCGATGAATTTCACCGCTTCGGCATCGAGATCCGCCGTGCGCACTTCGGGCGCGTTGAGCGCGCGAATGATGTCCGCAAGCGGCGCAAGCCCCTTTTCCCGCGCGATGGTCGCACGCGTGCGCTTTTTTGGTTTATAGGGGAGATAGAGATCCTCCAACTCCGTTTTCTGCATGCAGGCCTCGATGCGCGCCCGCAGTTCGTCGGTGAGCTTCCCCTGCTCCTCGATGGACGCCAGCACGGTCGCCTTGCGCTCCTCGAGTTCACTCAAGTATGCGTGCCGGTCGACCAGCCCTCGGAGCTGGATTTCATTGAGTTCGCCGGTACGTTCCTTCCGGTATCGCGCGATGAAGGGGACGGTCCCCCCCTCGGCGAGCAACGCGAGCGTATTGGCCACCTGCCATGGTTGCAGGGAGAATTCCTGGACGAGGATATCGGCAATGTTCAGCATGGTCCTTCCCGTTTGAAAAATCGTGATCAGCAGGGAAAGATATTGGTTGGCCGCGACGGTCGCAACGTTGACTTTGAGGGAAAAGAAAACGAGAGACGGGCCCGCATCGTCGAGCGCCCGCGGATTCGCGTCTCCCCGCCACCACCGCACGCGGCTGGCCGACTCACACCGGCCAGTCGTCGGGAGCTTCGAATTGCCGAAGGCGTGCTTCGGAAATCCGCAGTGAACTGTAAGAGAAGAGTTCACGGGCACGTTCCCGGGCGGCTCGTGAAATTTTCAATATGATGCGTCCGCTTTTCGCGGCGGGGAAATCGGCGATGGCACGCATGTGATGCAGTTGGATCACCACGCGACGACGGTACCAGCGGTCGATGAACGCGATGTCATCGATGTCGTCGTAGGCGATGCGGATCTCGCGCACCGCGGATTTGACCACACCGACGAGGGCGTCCTCGATGCGGTATTCGAGCATGAGTCCCTGCTCGTCCGCCGAAAGCCGGCCATGCCCTTCGGCGAGTCCCTGGTACACGTCGGGAAGGGTGAATGGAATACTGATGATCGCACGCATGCGCAAATGTACGCACACCGTGCGAGGATTCCATCGCTGTGGGACTTTCGCGCGCGTTTTCGTAGATTCTCCCCAGTCCCCCATTCACGAACGCCCCCCGCGCCGCATGGATCAAATCATCAACACGCTCACCGAATATCCCATTCTCGGCGTCCTGCTCGTCAGTCTGGTGGTCTCGCTGATTTTCACCGTCGTCAAGAAACTCTTGAAATTCGCCGTTTCCATTTCCATCATTATCATCGCCCTCGCGATCGTCATGCATTATCTCGGCCACGACACCCTGCCCGAGCAAGGCAAGGAAGTCCTCCGCAAAGCCGAGGAAGTCCTCCCCTGACCATCATTCCATCTTTCCATCCGTCCATCCTGTCACTCCCCCCACCCCCCATGCTTGACAATCTTCGCATCCGCGACAAACACCGCCGCTTCGGCGATATTCGTCGCCTCGTCCGCGAGCCGTTCGAGATTGCGTGAGACGATGAGGAGGTGGCTGGCGGGAACCACGAGCGACGGTTCCCGCGACATGACATCGGTGAGGATGGTGAAATTCTCCCGGTCATAATCATCCATGACGCCGTCGCGGAGGGCCACGCCCCGGGCCCGGACGATGTCGCTTTCGAGAAAGGCGGCGATGGCGTCCGCCACCATCGATTGCGCGGCCTCGCCCATCTCGGGCACGCGCGTCCGCCGCAGCAGGGCCGGGTGCGCGGCGAGCGCGTCGACCCGTTCGGCGATGTTGACGGCCGCGTCTCCGATGCGCTCGAGATAGCGGTTGACCGCGAGCGCCGAGAGCACGGTGCGCAGATCCAGTGCCACGGGCTGCTGCAGCGCGAGCAGGCGCATGCACAGCTTCTCGATTTTCACATCCAGCAGATCGACGCGGTCGTCCTGTTCGATGATGTCGGCGGCGCGGACGGCGTCGCTGTCGCGCAGCGCCCCGAGTGCGCCCGCGAGCTGCGCGCGCACGAGTTCGGCCATCGCGTCGATGCGCGCGCCAAGCTTTTCGAGTTCGTTGTCGAATCGTGTGAGGATATGGTCGGCCATGTCTTTTCCTGAATTTGTCATCCGAATCTCCCGGTCACGTATTCCTCGGTCTTGCCGTTGCCGGGCTTGGTGAATATCGTCCGGGTCTTGTCGAACTCCACCAACTCTCCCAGATAGAAGAAGGCCGTGTAGTCACTGACGCGCGCGGCCTGCTGCATGTTGTGGGTGACGATCAATATGGTATAGCGGTCCTTGAGTTCAAAAATGAGCTCCTCGATCTTCGCCGTGGAGATCGGGTCGAGGGCGCTGGCGGGTTCGTCCATCAGCAGGATGTCCGGATTCACCGCGAGCGAGCGGGCGATGCACACGCGCTGCTGCTGCCCGCCCGAAAGACGCATGGCCGATTCATCGAGCCGGTCCTTCACCTCGTCCCAGATCGCCGCCTGCTTGAGACTTTCCTCCACGATCTCATCGAGCGCGCCGCGATCGCGGATGCCGTTCACCCGCGGACCGTACGCGATATTGTCGTAAATCGATTTCGGAAAGGGATTCGATTTCTGGAACACCATGCCGATGCGCTTGCGCAGCCGCACGACATCGACCGTGCGGTCATAGATGTCGACATCGTCGATCTTCACCGAACCGGTGATGCGCACGCCGTCGATCAAATCGTTCATGCGGTTGAGCGTGCGGAGGAAGGTGGACTTCCCGCAACCGGAGGGTCCGATGAACGCGGTGACCCGATGCTCGGGGAGATCGATGGTGATGTCGTGCAGCGCCTGCTTGCTGCCGTAATGCAGATTGAGATTCTCGACGCGGATTTTCGGTGCTTTCATAGACTCGGTGATGATTGATTAGCGAAGCATGCGCGCGCGGACGCGGGAGCGAAGAAAGATCGCGGTGAAGTTGAGCGTGAAGGTCAGCATGAGCAGCACGAACGTCGTGGCATAGAGCAGGGGCTTGGTGGCCTCGACGTCGGTGGACTGTGTGGTGAGCACGTAGATGTGATAGCCGAGTTCCATGAACTGCGAGGTCAGCGCCGTCGGCAGATCCGGCAGGTAATAGGCCGCGCCGGTGAACAGGATCGGTGCGACTTCGCCGGCGCCGCGGCTGACCGCGAGAATCGCGCCGGTGAGTATGCCGGTCATCGACCCCGGGATGACCACGCTGCGGATGGTTTTCCACTTCGTGGCGCCCAGCGCCATGCTGGCCTCGCGCAGGTCGCGCGGCACGCTCTTGATCGCTTCCTCCACCGACACGATCACCACCGGCAGCGTGAGCAATGCCATGGTGAGCGCCGCCCAGAGTATGGACGGCTGTCCCCAGTGCGGTCGCTGCTGCGCGGTGAAAAACGACGTCACCTCGGCCACGGTGACTTCCTCCTCTCCACGCAGTTCCTGCAGAATGCGGAGCTGTTCGACTTCCGCGCGCCAGCCGGTGGCATCATCGCCGAGGAACATCGCGCGGATTTCCTCGACACGCGCGCGGCTGTCGCCGGTGAAGGGCGAACCCGCCGCGACGGCGAGCGACTGGAAATCATCCATGCGCTGGTCGAAGGCGAAGGTGTCCATCTGCCGTCCCAGCGTGCCGATGAAAAATCCGAGACCGAACAGTCCGAACACGATCGCCGGCACGCCCGCGAGCGTGTTGACGGCGAATCGGATGAACCGGGCGATGACCGAGGTATTGCTCGCATACTCGGTCAGGTAGATCGCGGTGATCGTTCCCACCGGCACGCCCGCGAGCGACATGATGATGACCAGCAGCGCGGTGCCGACGATGGCGGGGAAAATCCCGCCCTCGGTCAGACCCTCGGTCGGGGGCGAGAAGAGAAACGACCACGAAAGTTGCGACTGTCCGAGCAGGAAGATGTGCACGAGAAAATAGGCGACGAAGACCACGATGATCAACGCCGTCGCGCCCGAAACGAGGATGAACATGTTCTCGCTCAGCTTCCGCCGTGTGTCGAGGGAAAAGCGGCGCCACCCGAAGGGCGCGGCCGCGACGACGGCGGTGATCACGCCGAGCGCCGCGTACCAGGGCAGAAAGACCGCGAGCAGGAGAAACAGCGATACACCGAGCAACAGCAACGATGCCGCGGCGAATGTGAAGCGAATGCGTTCCTTCATGGCCATGGGCTACGTTCCCTGGAAACGTTTGAGCAGTCGCTTGCGGACGAAGAATTCCGCGACGGCGTTGAGAGAAAAGGTGATGACGAACAGAATCGCGCCGATCAGGAAGAGCACGCCATAATGCACGCTGTGGAATTCAACCTCCGCCATTTCCGCGCCGATGGTGGCGGCCATGGTGCGCACCGATTCGAAGATGTCGGCGGAGACCAACGCCGCGTTGCCGGTGGCCATCAGCGCGATCATGGTTTCCCCGAACGCGCGACCGAAGCCGAGGATGAGCGCGGCGAACACTCCGGGCGTCGCCGCGGGAAGCAGCACACGATAGGCCGTCTGCCAGCGCGAGGCGCCAAGCGCGATGCTCGCTTCCTTCATGGATTTCGGCACGGTCGACAGCGCGTCCTCGGTGACGGTGAAAATGATCGGGATCACCGCCAGCGCCATGCCGAGTCCCCCCACGAAGGCGTTGAGACGGTATTGCGCGCCGGTGATGGACTGCACGACCGTCGCGAGTGTCATCAGGGCAAAGAACCCGATCACCACCGACGGGAAGCCCGCGAGGATTTCGATCGCCGGCTTCATGATCTCGCGCATCCACCGGGGGGCGAACATGCTGATATAGATCGCGGCGAGGATGGCAATCGGCGCCGCGATCACCAATCCGATCAGCGTCACTTTCAACGCACCCACGAACAACGGCACCAGACTGTATTTCGGCACCTGGCTGACGGGCTGCCAGATATATTCCGGAATGCCATGGATCGTGTCGTTGGCGAGCAGCAACTGCCGCGCCGTCACCGAATCGTTGTTGCCCGAGGTCTCGAGACTGATCGAGTTCTCCCGCTGCCGCTCCTCCACCGTCGACCCCTCCACGCCATACGTCGCGGGACGATACTCCTCTTCCTCCACGCCATACGTCGCGGGACGGTATTCCTCTTCCTCCATGCCATACGTCGCGGGACGGTATTCCTCTTCCTCCATGCCATACGTCGCGGGACGGTATTCCTCTTCCTCCATGCCATACGTCGCGGGACGGTACTCTTCCATTCCTTCTTCGGAGTTTCGCGTCTGGTTATCCTCGACTGGCTGCTCGGACGACGCCTGCTGCATGTGGTCGCGGAAGGCCCAGGTCGCTTCCTGGAAGACATAGAAGAAGATGGCGAGAATGATCGCGATGGAGAGGAACGCGATGGCCTGAATGCTGCGTTCGGCGAGAAATTCGCTGAGATAAAAGGTTTTCCCTTCATTCAGCGGCGGATGGACAAGCAGCCGGGCGGCCGCGCTGGGCGGCCGCACCGGCGTCTCATCCGGAATCGGTTCCGACGGCGGGAGCGTGTTCATCGGACGGGGAAGTACCCGACCTGCGTGACGACGTCCTGTCCTTCCGGACTCAGCACCCAGTCAATGAACTTCTTCATCTCGCCGGTCGGCTTGTTGCGCACATACATGTACAGATAGCGCGCGATGGGATACTTCCCGCTCGCGATGTTCTCCTTCGTCGGCGCGTGCCCGTTCACCGAGACCTCGCGGATTCCCTTGCCGTACGCCGCGCCACCGTAGCCAATGCCATTCTTGTCCTTCGCCACGGCATTGACGACCGCCGCGGTGCCCGGGAGGTTCTGACACGAAGGCGCGTAGTCCGCCCCCTTGAGTACATTGTCCTTGAAGTAGACATAGGTCCCGGAGTTGTTCTCCCGCGAATACAGCACGATGCGGGCGTCCGCGCCACCGACCTGCTTCCAGTTGGTGATCTTCTCGGTGTAGATATCCTTGATCTGCGCAAGAGTAAGGTTCTTCACCGGATTCTTCTCGTTGACGTAAATCGACAGGCCGTCCTTCGCGCAGGGGATCTCGACGCCCATCGTCCCGAAGCGTTCCTTGAGTTTCTTGATTTCGGAAGGTTTCATCGGCCGCGAGGCATTGCAGATGTCGGTGGTGCCGTTGATCAGGGCGGAAATGCCCGTGCCCGAGCCGCCGCCGGTGACCTGGATGGCGACGCCCTTGTGCGTCGACATATACCGCTCGGCCCAGCGCTGCGAGAGGATGACCATGGTGTCGGAGCCCTTCACCGTGATCTTCTGCGAGGCGCCCATCGTACCGAGCGCGGCCAGCGCGAGAACGAGAATGGGGAGGAAATGCGTGCGCGTCATGAATACGTGTCCTTGCTGTGAGAAAAAGATAATACGCTCTTGTAATCCGTCTGCCCGCCGCGTTCAGAATTTATACTGCGCGCGAAGGACCAGCAGATTGTCCTTCGGATCGGTTTCGAAACGTTCGGTGGTGTTCCAGGAATTCATCTCGTACCAGACCGTGAGGCGGACATTCTCGAAGGTGTAGTTGTGCAGACCCACGCCCAAGGTGCCGCGCGGGAGTTCCGCCGTCGTGCTGATGTCCGCGTCCGCGATGGTCGTATTCGGCGTGAAGCGGTCGTATTTCACCGCGGCCTGGAAATCGGTGCCGACATTTTTCACCAGCATGACATACCATCCGCTGAATTCACGCAGGCGCGCGGGCGCGGGTGGAACCGCGGTACTGAGCTGATTGACGTCGGAGCCCGTGATGTATTCACCGAGAAGCTTCATGCCGCCGAGGAAATCGTAGTACACCTGCATCTCGACCCCGTACCAGTTCCGCGCCACACCGTCGCCGATGGCGTAGGTGGTGGAATCGATGATGGCGTCCGCACCCGATGCCGGCGACGCGCTTGTGATAACGCGTTGCGTATTGAGCCGCGCATTCCCGATGCGTGCATGCGCACCGAGATCGAGGCCGACATCGCCGAGCATGAACGATTTCGTCAGCCGCGTCATGAAATACAGAGGCTCGCTTCCGTAGCTGGGATTGCCCTGCGCATACGTCCCGAGATGGGTATTGTTGAATGCCGCGACCTGCAGGGTGAACAGATCCTCGGGCGCCACGGTGAGCATGGCACCGAGATCGCGCTCGCCCGGATACAGTGTGCGTACGACCGTCGACCGTTCGACGGACTCGCGCTGGCTGGATGAATATTCCACTTCGTAGTTGGGACGGTTGAACACCCCCATGCGCAGGGAGAACATACGCAGCCAGGGTTCGTTGAATTCGAAATACGCATCCTTGAGTTCGAGCTTCGTGTTTCCGAAATCGGCCTGCACGACCATGCGGCCGAAGGTCTCGGTGTAGGTGAACTTCAGGCGCGCGCGCCGCAGACGGAAGCGCGAGGATATTTCGTCCGACGGATCGTACGGATCAACGGCGAAGCCCTGTTCCGCTTCCGTCTGCTCCCAGTTCATCTGCACATACCCGCTGATTTTCAGTTTTTTCAGCCTGTCTCGATCCGTCTGCAATTCCTTGATCGCCTCGTCCATTCCCTCGACCTGGCTTTTGATTTCCTCGACCGCGGTCGAAACATCGTCCTGCTGGGCGCGGACACTCAGGGGAAGAGTCACGATGAACATGATTGCGATCAGGAAGCGGATTTCTTTCATTGTTGCTCCGTGAGAAGACGGGTTGTATGAACATGTCGTGTCACCATGATGACCGTCGGCATGTTGCACACGAAATCAAAACTATCCAACACATATGAGCGGTGGATGAGGGAAATGTTAGGATTCCGTGAGCGCGACGGGTCTTCCCCGCCGCGCGGACCGTCGCGGCTCGCCCGGCGATCCTCACGGAATATTGCTACATTGCGGTACACCTGCATTCCTCCACCACCGGTGTCGCGTCCTCGACCGCAATGCCACCGAGTCACGCGGTGCCCGCAAGCCCCTGTCATCCCATGTCCGCACCCATTGCTTCCCCGATTCTCTTCTGGTTCCGCCGCGACCTGCGCATGGCCGACAACGCGGGCTTCGCGGCCGCCACCGCTGCTTCCTCACAGGTGGTACCGGTCTTCGTCTTCGACACCACCATCCTCGATGACCTCCCCGACCGTCGGGATCGTCGCGTTTCGTTCATTCTTGCGAGCATCCGCGAACTCCGGCTGAAGCTGCGCGCGCACGGGTCGGACCTCGTGCTGCTGCACGGCGATCCGATGCGGCGCATCCCCGAACTGGCCGCGCGGATCGACGCCGCGGCGGTGTTCACCAACCGGGATTACGAACCGTACGCGAAGCTCCGTGATGACACCGTGGCGCGGAGTCTCGCCGCGGATGGACGAACATTCGAGCGCTTCAAGGACCAGGTCATTTTCGAGGCACACGAGGTCGCGAAGGGAGACGGCGCGCCCTACCGCGTGTTCACTCCCTATAAAAAGGCCTGGCTGCGGCGCTTCGAATCGGAAACGCTCGAGGGATTGCAACCCGATCTGCCCATTGAACCCGATCTGAGCCGGCTCGCGCCCGCGCGGATGATGCATGACCTCGGTGACGAAGCCACGCCGAAGGATCTGGGCTTCACCGAACAGGAACTCTGGCTTGCGCCCGGGGAACGCGCGGCACGCACACGACTCGGGGAGTTCCGCGCGCGGCTGTCGCGATACAAGGATGACCGGGATTTCCCCGCCGTCGCGGGAACGTCCGGTCTTTCCGTGCATCTGCGCTTCGGAACGATTTCCATTCGCGAATGTGTGCGGGCAGCGCGGGAAGAAAGATCCGCCGGCGCGGCGACCTGGTTGTCGGAACTGATCTGGCGTGAATTCTATCAGATGATCCTCGACCGTTTCCCCTTTGTCGTCACCCATGCGTTCCAGCGGCAGTATGACGATATCCGCTGGCCAGGCGACGAGGACGTGTTCACCGCGTGGTGCGAGGGACGCACGGGATTTCCGATCGTCGATGCGGCGATGCGGCAACTCAACGCGACGGGATGGATGCACAACCGTCTGCGCATGGTGACGGCGATGTTTCTCGTCAAGGATCTGCTTGTCGACTGGCGGCGCGGGGAAGAGTATTTCGCGCGCCAGCTGCTCGACTTCGATCTCGCCGCCAACAACGGCGGCTGGCAATGGTCGGCGTCAACGGGCGTCGACGCGGCTCCCTATTTCAGAGTATTCAATCCGATTCTCCAGTCCCGGAAATTCGATCCCGACGGCGCGTTCATCCGCGCCTGGGTACCCGAACTCCGCGGCTTTGACAACCGGCGCATCCACGCACCGGCGGACGCGGATCCGCTCGCGTGGCAGGCCGCGCATTGCATTGTCGGCGAGGACTATCCCTTCCCGATCGTGGACCATGCCGTCCAGAAGGAACGCGCCATCGCGCTGTTTTCGAGAACACGATGACACGATAACAAAATGACAAGACGGGGGGCATCTTGTCATCTTGTCATT
>JAVFAS010000001.1:149498-160341 GCA_034002405.1 Bacteroidota bacterium
TTGTCATTTTGTCATCATCTCACGCGACCTGCTTCTCCAGCCAGCGATTATAGAGCCACATGCTGAGCGCGGAAACGAGACCGATCGCCATGAGGACGATCCATCCCGCGGTGTTCCACGTGGGATCGAGTTCGAGCAAACCGTTCTCGAGCGGTGTCGCATTGCGGCACATGATTTCGTTGAAAATCGCGGCGCCGGCGGGACCCCCGATCAGCGATCCGATAGCCATCGGGAGATTCGCGTACCCAAGAAAGAGACCTTCTTGTCCTTTTGGCGCGAGCGCCCCGATGTATTCGTAGGTGCGCGCGGAAGTGAACAGTTCGCCGAAGGCGATGAGCGCGACGGTGAGCACGATGAACAGCGACCCGATCGGGAGAAGATCCCACACCTCGAGGCGCACGTTGTCGGCGAAATAGATCGGGACGATGTTGATGAGCATGGACACCCCGATAATGATGATGCCCACGATGATCGAGCGAATCGGTTTCATCTTGCCGAACAGCCGGGTGATCAGCAACTGGAAGAACACGATGACGAAGGGATTGGCCATCGTGTAGATATCCACCGCCGGATCCGTTTCCACGACCTTCTTCAGGTACAGCGGCAGCACGTTGTAGACCTGCGAGTAGATGAAAAAGAATCCGCTGGAGACCACGAGGAACATGGCGAAGCGCAGGTTCTTCAGCACCAGCACCATATCGAGCAGGATGCGCCCGATGCTGCGACGGCCCTTGCGCTCGCGCCGCGCCTGTGTGTCCTCGGCGCTATCGCGATACAGGAACAGCACAACGACGAACGCGACCACCGAACACCCCACCGCCACGGCGAAAATGTAGCTCAGATCATACGACGTGCGCACATAATAGCTGATGCCGCGTCCGACGAGCGAGCCGATGTTGATGACCATGTAGAAGATACCAAAGGCGAGGGTCGCCCGTGCGCCGGCGGTTTTCTGCACCGTGCCCGAGATGCAGGGCTTGATCACCGAGCCGCCCATGCCGATCAGCAGGATCGCGAGCATCACCGGAACGACCACGCCCGCGCCGGCGGTGATTTCGCTCGAGACCATGTCGTGCATGGTTTGTCCGCCGAACCACACCGGGTAGCCCATCAGGAAATACCCGAAGGAGAGTAGCACGAAGGCCGCGAGCAGGGAACGCTTGAAGCCGACCTGGTCGGCGATGGTGCCGGAAAGAATCGGCAGGAAATAGACCAAGGTCCAGAGAATGCCATTGAGCGTGCTCGGCCAGTAATCGCCGAGTCCGAGCTGGCCAAGATACAGCACCACGAAACTGGCCATGGCGTAATACGCCCCGCGCTCGAAAAGCTCGGTCAGGTTCGCGGTCCAGAATGTCACCGGGAATGGTTGATGTTCCTGGGGAGCGGAATTCACATTGTCTGCCATTGGTGCTCCGTGGTTCGACAAAGGTTGCCTCCAATTATACGAAAAATCACGGATTATCGAATATGATTCTCCGCTGTCTGTCCATTCGGCGCGTGCGGCATGGCACCGACGGGGCGTTCCCGACACGCTTCCTCCCCCCCGCGATCACATTGAATCTGGCGCGGCGGCTTCGTATTATTCGTGCATGCATCTTTTCTCACCGAACCCCTGGTAGTGCCATGAACCGATTGCTGCTGACCACGCTCCTGCTGTGCCTGAGCGCGATCGTCACCCTTGCCCAGCCCGTGCTGATTCAGCGGGACAACGGAACGAAAGCCGGCGCGTACTTCAATAATCCGTCGTTCACGAATGAATCGGCAATCCTGTCCTTTGATGGACCCTGCCGCGTGCTCGAGTTGCGGATCTATTATATGGGCACGAATGCGGTGAAGGACACGCTGTTCATCGTCGGCGACGCTTCCGAGGGCGCCATTCCGCCCACGCATTGGGTGTGGGAATACAACACCCTCATCCCGCCGATCGTGTTCGACTATCCCGGTACGGAAGGATGGTATACCATCGATCTGCGTGGCCATGACCTGCGCTGCGACGGACATGACCGCATCGTGGTGCAGCACTGGCTGCAGCGTCCGGCGGGACCCTGGTTCGCCGTCGACACCGATGCGCAGGCCACGCCGTACTGGTGCTTCCTGATGGATCCATCCAGGACCAACAGTCTCGGGGGTCCCGGACAGTATTTTCTCGTCACCAACGACTACATGATCCGCGCCCTGGTCGAGTATGACTATCCCGATGCGGGGGGATCGCTGCCCCCACCCGCGCCGACGCTCGGTGATGTCGCCGTGGCGGCCGGACTGCACAGCGGTGGCCTGCCGGTCACGAGCGCCATCGCGGCCGTGGGAGACTGGAATCGCGACGGATGGGATGATGTCAACATCGGTGCGAATTATTTCCAGAACCGCGGGGACGGAACGTTCGAAAACGTCTCGGGCAGCCTGGGACTCCCCGGCGGCTTCGCGGTCTGGGGCGACTTCGACAATGACGGCTGGGAGGATGCGTATGTCGTCAACGGCGGAGACAACGACAAGCTCTTCCGCAACCGCGGTGACGGCCGTTTCGAGGACGTGACCGCCACATCGAAGCTCGCCAATCCCGCGCCCACGGTGACGCCGATCTGGCTCGATGCCGATAATGACGGACACCTTGATCTTTTTCTTGCCAACGGCCGCCGCACGGTCAACAATCAGGAAGTGTATTTCCAGGACAAGCTCTGGCGCAACAACGGCGATGGCACGTTTTCCGACATCACCGCGGCGAGCGGCATTGCCGCAGCGGAACCCTCGCCGTACGAGGACTGCTGGGGCGCGAGCGCCTGTGATTACAACAACGACGGACGTACCGACATTTTCGTCTCGACCTACCGTCTCGCGCCGGACCGGCTCTACCGCAACAACGGTGACGGGACCTTCACCGATGTCGGCGCCGCCACGGGCGTGCGCGGCGTACCCACCGCCGCCTCGAATTATTTCGGCCATGGCATGGGATCGGACTGGGGCGACTTCGATAATGACGGATATCTGGATCTTGTAGTCGGAAACCTCGGCCACCCCGACTGGCGCGGCGCGGTATCGAATCCCTCGCTGATCTTCCACAACGACAACACCGTGCGGTTTTCCGAACTGCATCATGACATGGGGCTCAAGTTCCGGGAAATGAATGCCGGCGTGCTCTGGGCCGACCTCGATCTCGACGGATGGCTGGATCTCTGGCAGTCCCAGTACTCCTATGCGAAGGAAGGCCAGGACGGTGAACCCGGTCGGTATTCCCGCGTCTATTTCAACACCGGGGCGCCCGATTTCCGCCTCCGTGACCGGACCTGGCATGTCGGCAGCACGGTTCACGGAGCATGGACGGTCTCCCGCCTCGACTTCGACCGCGACGGCGATCTCGATCTTCTCGTCGCCAGCCAGCATGAGGGTGTCAAGCTCTTCCGCAATGACCTGCCGCGCAATGGCCGCTGGCTCGCCCTGCGGCTTGCCGGGAGTCCGGCCGACGGCGTGCCGCAAAACGCCTTCGGCACCCGTGTGATCGTCTTCGCCGATGGACGCCGCTTTACACGGACGCTTTCCACCTCATCGGCCGGATCGCGCACGGCCACGAACAGCAACGAGCTGCATTTCGGCCTCGGGAACGCGGTCTCCATTGACAGTGTCGTGATCCTGTATCCCAACGGCGCACGGCAGCAGCTGACATCGCTGCAGCCTGACAGACGGTACGCCGTCGCTTACAACGGACAGATCAGTACCGGGATCGATCCCACTCCCGACGCGGGTTCGTGGGAAATCGCGCATGCCCGAATTCACGAGGGTACACTTCGCCTGACACTGCAGGCGGAGCGTCCTCTCACCGCCGCGCGCATCGAGATCCACAACCTCCTCGGACAACGGCTCTGCCGAATGCATGTCGACGAACTGCGCCCGGGAGAATTTTCGGTAGCGCTTCCGGTCCAGCTCGGGAGCGGATTGCATTTCCTCACGATCCGGTCTGGCGACACAATGCGCGGCACGCGCCTGCTGGTCAGTCCATAAGTCGCGTGCGGCTGTTCCGCACCGCCATTCTTTCTGATTCATCCCTGCTCCACTGATTGGAATCACCATGAGAAAACTCCTCCTCCTGCTGTCGATCATCATGTTCTCGGTGCCGCTGCACGCGCAGCTTCTCGAGAAGGTGACGGTCAAGGAAATTCTCCCCACGGTCATGGGAAAGGCACAGGCCGAATTCTCCTCCGATGCCGTGCTGACCAACGCACTCTTTTTCGGATTCGAATTCCAGGGTGTCCGCTTCGAGCTCGATCTCACCGACGGGAGTGCCACTGGTTGGTTGTACCGGGTGTACAGTCCCGGACTCGACTCCGCCGCCTATTACATCGGCGCGCGTGTACCGCTTCTCGGAACCCAGGCCGTACGACTGCCACTCGATACCATCACGCGGTATTTCCCGGTCGCGCCGGGAGAGACGCAGATGACCGAGCCCTGGGCCGACAGTGATGCCGCCCTGCAGGGCGCCAGGGATGGCGGCGCGGAAACCTTCCTTCAGGCCAATCCCGATGCGACGGTCCCGATCGCGTTTGTCATCAACAATCCCGTGCACAACCGCTACATCCCGCAGGGACAGTATTGGTTCTTCCGCTTCGCCGCCGCGTCCGATACCATCACCTGTCTGGTGCATGCCACGAGCGGACTCCCGTTCCGCTGTATCTCCGGCAATGCACCGGTGATCACGTCGCTGCCGAAAACCAGCGCGCGCGTGGGACAGCCGTACACCTACGAGGTCCAGGCATTCGGCGAACCCGCTCCCATATTCCGTCTCGACACGGCACCCGCTGGTATGAGCATCGATGCGGGCAGTGGACGGATTGACTGGACACCCGCGGCGGGGCAGGAAGGCAACCAGGACGTCACCATCATTGCCGAGAACACGTCGGGCAGCGATGCGCAATCCTATCAGATCGTGGTGGGAGGATCGGCCTCCGGGCCCGTCGTCACCTCGACACCCGTGACCGTCGCGGAAGCAGGCAAACAATACACGTACCAGGTCACCACCGATGGGACTCCTCCCATCACCTACGCCTTGGCGGAGAAACCGCAGGGCATGGTCATCGATCCGGGACGCGGCTCGGTGCTCTGGGTCCCGACCCGCGCCCAGGCCGCGGCGCATCCCATCCGCATCACCGTCAGCAACAGTGCCGGCTCGGGTGAACAGTCCTTCACACTCGAAGTCTACAAAGCCCCGGTCATCGATGCCATCGCGGATCAACGCACCGGTCCCAACCTCCCCTTCTGGTACCAGCCCAGCGTCGATGCGCGTCCCGCACCGGTCTTCGCGATCAACGCCGCACCGACCGGCCTCGCGATCGATCCCCAGAACGGTTTCATCACCTGGACCCCGACCGACGCGCAACTCGGAATGCACACGGTGCTCTTCGAGGCCGACAACGGCTTCGGCACGGCGCAGCAGTCCTTCCAGATCGAAGTCGATGCAACCGTGGATGTCGAAGCAGTGCGCCCTGGCGCCTTCACCGTCCGCGCGCATTATCCGCAACCCGCCCGGCAGTCCCTCGCCGTGCCGGTCGATGTCGGAACGGCCACGACGCTTACCGTCGAAATCTTCGATGCGCTCGGACGCCGGGTGGAATCCCGGCACGAGGCAACGCAACCCGGCACGCGTGTCACCTTCACCGTCTCGACGGCGGCGTTGCAGCCCGGCGTCTATTTCTACCGGGTCTGGGATGCGTCGGAGCATGTCCTGCGGAGTTTCATCGTCGCTCGTTGAGCACGATCCACGTCATTCCCTCTCGCATGAAATGAAAAACGCCGGGCCACGCAGCCCGGCGTTTTTCATTTCCTCCTGTCCCAGTTCCACACACATCGTCCGCGTCCCCTCCGCATTCAGGATCCCACGTCCGCGCCTCAGCGTCTGGCGACCGGGTTTTGCCCCGGGACCCAGCGCGCGGTTTCGTCGACGACACGCGTCCTCGCCTGCAGATGCGGCACATGGCCGATTCCTTCGAGCCAGAGCAGTGCGGCCGGCCCCTGCACCCGTTCGGCGATCAACTCCACCTGGCGCCGCGTCCCGTATTGGTCCGCATCCCCCTGAATCAGCAGCAGCGGACAGCGGATCGCCGCGAGATCGGCGAGCATGTTCCATTCCGCACCGGCCGGATCGAGCCAGGTATCGATCCAGGCACCGAACACCGCGTCGGTGCGCTCGCCATGATATCGCATGAGTTTCTCGCGCAGATCGGATTCCTCATACAGGATTTTTGCCTCCTGTATTCCGGATACCGTCACATCCTCGATGACGACATGCGGCGCCTCGACCACCGCGCCAACAAGAGCATCGGGAAACAGCGCGGCGTATTTCAGCGCGAGCGTCGCGCCGTCGCTGTGGCCGAAGAGAAGAGGTTTGCGAACATTCATCTCCGCGAGCAGTCCGCGCAGATACACCGCGGCTTCTTCCTCGTAGAAATCGAGATCCCGTCCCTTGCGCATCGGCGTCGAACGTCCGTGGCCGACGCGGTCGTAGACGATGGCGTCGTATCCCGTGGCGCGGCAGAGTTCGAATGGAAAACTCTTCCACTGCCCGACGCTGCCGAGCGCCTCGTGCAGGAAGACCCAGGTCGGACGGGTTTCCTCCACCTCGGGCGTCGCGTGCAGGAGGAGCTTCACGAAGAGGCCGTCTCCGGCCACGTCGATGTGGAACTGTCGTTCGATGATGGTCGGCTGATCACCCATACCCCGCAATCTACGGGTTCCCCTCACCCCCGACAAGCACTGTCACGGAACCCGGGTGTCACTCCCGCGGCGCCGTCACCTGTCCGATGAAGAGGATGGCGCCGGTGTTGCGTTCGTGAATGACAAAGACAAACGGCCGATCGACGCGGAACACCTGTGGAACGGAGGTCGTCCCGATCTCCACCGATGTCGCGGCGGCGGCTTCCGTTCCTTCTTCATTCACCTGGACAAAGGTCTTGTGCTTGACCTGGCTGATGAACAATTCCATCTGTCGCGAGATCCCGGAAAAATCGGCATGCGATGGATCGAACGCGATACCCATGCCCATCGACGCGAGGATATCATTGAGTGATGTTTCATACTCCATCGTGAAGCGGGGGATCTGGAGATCCATCGCCGTTTCGTGCATGGCCTCCTGCCAGGTTTGCCACTGCGCGGGACGAAGGGCGTCGCGCAGCGTCGCGAGCGTCACATCCGGCCGCGGCAGAAGAATCGCCATGCTGTACCGGTCCCACCCATACGGCAGATCCACGACCTCGGCGAGTTGGTCCTTGAGGTAACGAATGTCCGCATTGCCGTTCATCATCTTCACGGGGATGTCGCGGTCGCCCGGGGCCTTGAACACGTCGTCGCGCGTGCGCGCGGGGTCGAACTGCGTCGCCCAGGTCCCCTTGAAATACATCGCGTTGATCAGATACATCACCGTCAGCGGAGGGATGGGTGGGGCGACGATGGCGGGAATCTTCCCCTGCGTCTTCTGGCTCACCCAGGCATTGATGATATCCGCGGCATCGGCGCGCGAGAAATCAAGCGTACGCACGTCCGCGTCGAAATAGAAGCGATTGCTGTCGATGAACGCCTGCTCCGGAACGAAGCCCGCGCGGTTCCAGATTCCATTCGCGATATTGAAACGCACGCGCGGATCGGTGCCGCGGAGTAGGTCGATCAGCGAGCGATAGGACTGGTTGATCTCCGTCGACGAAAGTCCCTGCTGCGCCAGCGCCAGCCGCATCGCCTGCGCGGTTTCCCCCGCGGCACCATTCGCCGTCATGCCAAGTGCCATCGAAACGCTCAGCGGCGAAAGGAACAGGTTCTCGTCCGTCGCCACCGCGGCGGTCGTGCGGAACAGCGTGAAGCCGAAGTCGGTGTTCGCGCGCAGTACCGCGCGCTCGCCGCTGGTGGCCGCGCGGACCGGTGTCGGAGATTCCGGTCCGGTACTCTCATTCGAACATGCCAGCAGGCACAGGGGAAGGACCATGAGAAGCAGACGAACCATGACAACCTCCTTGCGCCGCTCAGAACGCGAGGGCGACGCCGAATGTGAAATTCAACTTTGCTGTATAATACGGAATATCATCGACCATGTAGCGCAGCATGCCACCCTCGATGCCGACATTCAGCATCGAATAATTCGACGGATACATCTCGAGTCCCGCGCGCACCTTGCCGACCGGACCCAGCTTCGTCGCACCAACCAGCGTGCGCAGATAGGGATACACGAGATCGAACATCCCGTACTCGGGCAGGGAGAGCTTCCACACCGCGCCGACGACATCGAGCATGCGGTTTTCGCGCTGCGGCCCGGCCACCGCCTGCGCGGGGGGACGATAGACCTCGGCCGAACTCGGATCCGCGAAGGAGAGCAGCGGGACCTGTGGTTCGGCGCTTCGGTGGAACTCGCGTCCGAAATTCTCGCGTCCGTATTCCAGCCCGAATGCGTGATGTTCGGTGGTTTTCGAAACCACACTGATGGCCATGTTCTCGAACACGTTGAAGGAGTTGTGCTGCTGGTCGACCTCCGGGTAGGACCGGCCGTAGAGCCGACGTAATTCAAAGATGAGGTTCGAGAAAATGTTCTCGCGTGGTCCCGGTTGCGTGAATTGCCAGGGAGGGTCGATGACCGGAAGTTCGGCGATCACGACGTCCCCGAACGGCAACCGCGCGGTTTCCCCATCCGGCTCCCGCGCTCCATCGGCAGGCGACGGAATCCTTTCGATCGCGACCGCGTCGGGGATGTCCGCCACGGTCACGCCCTCGTTCGAGACCGCGATGGCGCTGCCATTGTTCACCATCGGCACCATTCCCGCATCCGCCGTCGGCGGCATGAAAGCGGCGATGCTTCCATCAGGTGACGCGACGCCGGGTGCCGTGCCATTTCCGTCGGGTGACGCGACGTCGGGTGCCGTGACGAATGCGTCGGGTGACGTGACGCTTGCGTCGGGTGACGTGACGCGGGATGCGGCGCCCGTGGTCAAGGAACGGGATTCCTGAAGAGATGGTGCGGGCTCGGTCACGGGAGCTTCCTGTACCCGCGATTCCATCGCGACCGGGATTGGCCTGAGAATCGGGACGTCGCGCACGGTGAACTGCATGAGCAGCAGGGCGGTCGCGAGGGCGGAAAAGACACCGACCGACAGCTCACGTCGGTGGGCGGCGACGAGCGTGCGAAGCCGCGCCCACGCCGCCCCGGCACTGTCACGCAGCCCGAAAGCCGGCTCGGGGAGCGGTGCCTCGGGCAGACCGAGTCCGAGAGAGGCAAACAGTTGCCGCGACACATGCGACGGTGTCGTGATCCCCGCGACATCCTCCTGGATGATGGTGTGAAGTTTGAGATGCGACACAAATTCTCGCCGCAGTTCCGGGTCGAGCGCCATCTGCCCGAAGAGAACGTCCTCGAGCGGCTCGTCGAGTCCTTCGTCAAAAAACCGGTGAAGTAATTCGGAATGCTGCATGATCTGATTCTGTTCGTTCGTCGTTGAATCGCGCGGTCATCGAATCAAGTCGCTGATGTACGGCGCGAGGATATACCGAATCTGGTCCTTGGCGCGCATGACACGCACCTTGAGCGCGGAAACCGAATCGCCCGTGATTTCGGAGATTTCCTTGTAGGAAAGTCCTTGATAGAATCGAAGCACGAATGCCTCGCGATACGGTGTATCGAGCAGTTCGAGCGAGGAACTGATCATGTTGAGCAACTCGCTCCGCTCGTACAGCGGCGCATGGCTGGCGATCTTCTCGTCGTCGAATGGCGACCAGTACACCATATTGCGCCGGGTATTGAGAAACACGTTGCGCGCGCTGGTCAGCAGATACGCGAGGATGTTGCTCACCGATTCGCCGGGTTTGAGCGTCTGCCGGTAGAACCGCGTGAAGGTTTCCTGGAACACGTCGGCCGCCTCGTCGGGATTTCCGGTCATGCGCAGGCAGAAGACATAGACTTTTCGCTCGTACCGCGAAAACAGTTCGCGGAACGCCGCATCCTTCTCCTTGCCGCTCAGCTTGAATGCCGCAAAGAGCTGCTCGTCACTATGGTTGCTGTAGTCTTCCGCCATGAATCTGACGCACGGCGCCGCTGTTCAGGCCACCGCCGGAGTTCTGTCGTGTTCACTTCCGGCATATACGTCTACAGACACGTCCGCCGGGTGTTGGTTACAGAGCGGGTGCGATGCTCGATCGCCGCGGCGCATCATCGGCTCACTCCCAGCGCCGCGAGAAAATGCCCCAGTACCGGCGGATCAAGCGCGATGGTCAGCAGCAGTCCCGCCGCCGCGCCGTAGAGATGCACGTCATGCGCGACATTGTCCCACCGCTTCCGCGCGCCATAGACACTGGCCGCGACGAATAGCACGGCAAACACCGGCCAGGGCATCGGAATCGGCAGGAACAGCAGCATGACCTTCGCCTCGGGAAAGTACAGCATGCCGGAAAAGAACAGGGCGGAGACGGCCCCGGAGGCGCCGAGTGCCCGGTAGGATGGATCATTCCGCCGTCGCACGGCGGGCACGATGCCCGAAAGCAAAAGGGAAGCGAGGTAAATCACGAGAAAATTCACCGTCCCGGTCGCGGCCTCGAGATACATGGCGACCGAATACAGCGCGAAGAGATTGAACAGCAGGTGCATCAGATCCGCATGCAGGAATCCCGACGTCAGCAGTCGCTCGTATTGGTGCGCGCGGAACATCACGAACGGATGGAGGAGAAATCGATCGGAGAACCGTGGCCATGCAAAACCGGCAAGACTGCCCGCGACGATCAGCGCGAGCAGGACGACGGACGCGGGTGCGTGTGTCAGAAGTTGGTCGAATGGAAGCATGAAAACAGGTTCTCCTTGTCAGCGAAACGTCGTGAAGTCAACGGGACGTCG
>JAVFAS010000001.1:160441-212856 GCA_034002405.1 Bacteroidota bacterium
ACGTCGTGAAGTCAACGGGACGTCGCGGTTTGCTCGTATATTGCATGCGATGACTCTTCCTGCCCGTGTGCGTGACCGGTCCGTCGTTCCGCGGGAATTTTCTCTCCACGTCTTGCAGATGAGGACGGCAATGCAGCTGCGTGATCATTTTCTCAGAACCTTCGAATTCAACATCCAGGCAAACCTGCGCATCGCCGACGCCCTGCGTGCTGTGGACGACGGGATCGACGAGGCCGTGCGGCTGTACGCGCATATTCTCAACGCGGAAAAAATCTGGTTCCTCCGACTCGAGGGCTTCGACACCGGCACCGCGACGCCATGGGACGTCCTCACGCTCAACGAATGCGTGAATCTCGCGCGCATCACCGCCGAGACCGCCCGCGGTTTTCTCGCGCGGCTGGGCGAGGCGGATTTCGATCAGCTCGTGCACTACCGCAACACGCACGGCGACCTGTTCCACAACACCATCGCCGACATTCTGTCCCATCTCTCGCATCACGGCGCCTATCACCGGGCCCAGATCAATCGGATACTGCGTGAACGCGGTGCAACGCCCGCCGCGGTCGATTTCATCACCCTCGCGCGCGAAGGAACGAACCGATGACGATGCGTCAATGAAAAGGCACGGCCCCGCGGTCATCAGCGCAGCAATTCGTGAAGTAGCCGACCGATCTCGTCATTCCGCTTGAGTCCTCCAAACCGGTGCGCGGCGGGACCAACCGCCAGCAGCGGGACCATGTTCGCCGTATGATCGTCCGAAATCCAATGCCCGACCATGTCCGAACCATCCGGCGCCGTGCCGGTGAGCGCAAGTCCCGCGGTTTCATGATCGGCCGTCACGACAATGAGCGTCTCGCCATCCCCCGCCGCGAAATCCAGCGCGGTGGCGACCGCGCCGTCGAAATCGCGCAGTTCTTCTTTCAACTGGGCGAAATTATTGTCATGGCAGGCCCAGTCGATTTGTGATCCCTCGATCATCAGCACGAAACCCGCGTCATGCCGTGCGAGCAGCGACAGCGCCGCGAGCACGAGGTGACGCAAATCGTATGCGCGCTTCCCCGCCGGGGGGAGCGCGTCCTCATCCAGCAGCCAGAGCAGCTTTTCCGCATCCGGAAATTCCTCCGCCGGTTCCGTCGCGACCGTATATCCGGCGGCTTGCATTTCCTCGACGAGATTCCTCCCGTCCTCACGCGCGCCCCCCGCACCCGACGGCAGGAAAAAGCGACGTCCACCTCCGATAATTGCATCGGCACCGGAACGGGCGATCCCCGCCGCGATCTCCATCTCCCGACCGCGATCGCCGGCGTGCGTCAGGAAACTGGCCGGTGTCGCATGGGTGACCGCGCTGGTCGACACCGTGCCGGTGGCCTTGCCGGCGGCACTGGCCGCCTCGAGCAAGGTCCGCAGCGGCGTCCCGTCCTCGCGTTGGGAGATCAGGCGGTTGCGGACCCGCTCGCCGGTACTCAACGCCGTCCCCCCGGCACCCGATTCGGTGACGAAGTTGTTCCGTGACTGCGTGGCCACCAACCCGCCCACGGGAAACGCATCGAGGGAGATCTCGCCCAACAGCGCTTTCATCGTCGTCAGCTGCCCCACTCCGAGACCGTCACCGATCAGGACGATGATGTTTTTCGGCGTTCCGCGCTCACCGCCATCCTGGGCCATCGCTCGGGGACCCGACAGCAACAGGCAGAGCGCGGCAAGGGCGAAAGGAAGAGTTTTCTGTCTCATATGATTCTGTGTTGGAATTCGGGCATTCGCGTCTTCTCACTCCGCGCGGACGATCGCGCAGCCGAGGGACGTTTTCTCTCGCTCCCACAGTTCCTGTCCCGCCAGCAGCGTATCGAGCGCGAGGCGGAGCGATTCCTCCGTCACGGCGATGCCGCTCTTGTCATCATCGATACGTCCCTGATATCGCAGCCGCCATGTGTGATCGAACACGAACACCTCGGGGGTGACCGTCGCCTGCATGGCATCGGCCGCGACACCGGTATCGTCACGATAGACCGGCAGGGGATATTTCGTTCGCTGGATATAGCGCGTCATGCCGTCGAGCGTCTCGTCGGCACTGGCGTGCATACCCACGAAGGCAACGCCGCGTGCGACGTATCGATCCTGCAATGCACGAAGGCGGTCGACATAGCCGTCGGAGCAGGGACATTTGTAGGAACAAAACACCGCGACGGTGAACCGTTCACCGGCGAGTTCCGAAAGCATGACGGGCGCGCGTTCCATGCTCACCAGCGCGACGTCGGTCATGGCGCCGGCAAACAACGCGGAGCGTGCGGAGGCGGCGTCATCGGCGCAGACCAACGGCGATGGCGGCTCGCGGCGCAGTTCGTCGACATACAGAACCGCGACGATCGCCAAGACCACCAGCGCCGTGGCAAAGAGCGCGATGCGCGGCCATGCACGGCGGGAAAAGGAGTCATCGCTCCGTTGTCCTTGTCTCACTTCCGCTGCCATTCGATCCGGTCCCCTTCTGCCAGTCCATGACGGTCGGCGAAGCCGGCATTGACTTCGACCACATAGGTCGCCGGCGCGGTCGAGGGAACCGACTCCTCCGAAAACGGGACGGCATCGCGTTGGATCGTGACGATCTCGCGCGCGGCGTTGACGAACATGATGTCGAGCGGGAGCGGTGTGTTCGCCATCCAAAACGAGCGGAATTCCTCGTTCGGAAAGATGAACAGCATGCCCTGGTCCTCGGCCATCTGTGTCCTGCCCATCAGACCCTGCGTGCGTGCGAGATCATTGTCCGCGATTTCCACGCGGAGCGTGGCGCGAACCTCGCCGGTGGGTGCCAGCACACGGAGCGTTGCATCATCACGGAATACGATGTCCGTGCCATGCGCGGCGTCGTGCCCATCCTCCTCCTGGCCGGCGCGTTCAGCGAGCGCACGGGTCGCATCCGAATCCCGGTCGTCGATGAGCACGCGGGCGATGAAGAAAAAGGCGACGGCGAGAACCAGCACGCTGCCGGCGATGATGATCAACGGCGTCGGCCGTCGGGACGGAGAATCGGTTTTCCTGGATGTTCTGGGCATGGCTGTATGTTGCTGAATTTCTCGTGATCTTTGAAACATATCGAATTTCCGTATTTTTCACGAGTCAAAGTCACGGCCCCGTGTCCTTCGGCCTCTGTAACTTCCGCAGGGCCCGCATTGTCATCCTCTGGTGGCTGAATCGAGACACCCCACGGCCGCACACGAACACGACGAACGATGAAGCTGGCGAGACCACGCATCCATGACAGAACGCGAACGTCGAGAGCGTTTCGATGATCTCTACGCGTCCTACGACCGGCGCGTCCTGGCCTATTGCCTTTATGTCACCAGCGACCGCGATCTCGCCCATGATGTGTTTCAGGAGGTGTTCGTGAAAGCCTATCAGGCGCTGCATACCTTGCGCGACAGCGGCAAGGAGGCCAACTGGCTGTTTCGCATCGCGCGAAACGAATGCCTGAACGCACTCAAGTCACGGCAGCGCACCGAGCGACGGACCGTGGCGCTGGACTTCGTCCCCGAACCGGCCGGGCCGGGCGACGGCGTGACCAACCGCGATGCGCACGAGTATCTGCGCCGCGCCATCGACCAGCTGCCGCCGGATTATCGCGAAGCGCTGGTGCTCGCTGAATTCGAAGGATTCTCCCTGAAGGAGATCGCCGAGATCACGGGTGCCTCGCTCTCGAACGTCAAGGTCCGGATCCACCGTGCCAAACAGAAACTGCATACGATGCTCGAACCAATATTGAACGACTATGAATGAGCGCATTCAGGAACTGATCTCCGCCTACCTGCATCGTGGCAGTACGCCCGAACAGGAACAGGAATTGTTCGACGCGTGCAGCCGCAATCCCGAGACCGCGGAACTGTTGCGACAGCATCTCATCCTCTCGTTGAAACTCCATACGCTGCGGGATGCGGTGGAAGTCCCGACGGACCTTCATCACAGCCTGCTCGGCCGGATCAACGCGTTGGAGGCGGAGACCGCGACGCACGCGGCCCGCGCACCGCGGACCCGGGCCACCGACACCCGCGCGGTGCCTGTCGCGACGCCGGGGCGCTTCGGCTGGGTGCATCTGTTCGGGACCGGTCTGGCGGGCGCGGCGGCCGTGCTGCTTCTGTCGTTCTGGATCGACGGCGCCGATCCCGACCTGACGCGGCGCGACGTTCCGGTGTCGCCCGACACGGTCACCCTCGTCCGCACCGACACGCTGACCCGCATCCAGGAAGTCGAGCGTCCGGTCTATCTCGTGCGGGAGCGTGCTCCCGCCCTCCCCGCGGATCGGATCCCGGGCACCGGGGGGCAGGAAGGACCCACGGCCGGATTCGCAGGGCAACCGACGGATGATGCGGCCGGGTCCGAGGGTATCGCGGCAAACGTTTCGAATAATAATACTCTATTATCCGATTCGATGCCCGAGGAATCCGGCCCCGTGATCGCGGACATCTCCGCGGGTTCCTCCCCCGTCACGAAGACACGCAATTTCCTCGCGCAGTACACCAGCATGCTCGTCTCGGTGGAGAGCGTGTCCCTTTCGACGAAGGACCGTCTGTACTGACCGATGTCATGCCGCGGAATCATAGCGTCTGTTGTCGCCGGTCTCGTCACGGTGCTGTCCGCCGTGGCGACGGGGCAGGACATTTCGTCCTACACGCTGCAAAACGACAGCGACGTGTTCCACCGTGAATTGTCGGCCGCCGTCGCGCGCGGTGCGATGCCCTCCGCGCTGCCGAAACTCGACTGCGCGGTGGAATACATCCGGCGGCAGAACGGCGAGGATGTGGTCTACCGCCGCGGTCCCATCGATTTGCATCAGGAATCACTCACCGCATCGTCGGCGTCGGCATCTCGTCGCGGCACGCAGCCGGCGTCCGCCGAAACCACCGAGCAGGTGTTTCGCGGGGGCCTGCTGGTCGACCTCCCCCGCGCGGGCGAGACCGACCAGGATCTCGCACTCGCACCCCGCGGTTACCGCTACATGCTTCGCGTGGCACTCGTCCCCATGCGCTATGAACGCGCGACGTTGCACGCGCAGGTCTTCCTCGAACGTGCGGTCGTCACCGAGGATAACGGGAAGCTCGTCGTGCACGGCAGCGAAGTCTTCTCCCGCACGGTGGAACTCGTGGGGAATCTTCCACTGAAATTCGATCTGCCGGAATGGGAGGCCTCCCTTCCGGACGGCGCGCGCGCGGTCCCGACGTCACTGCACGAGGCCGTGCTGATCACACTGGAGACGCCCCGGCACTTCGGACTGCCCGAGAGTTTTCCCGAACCGTTCGCCGAGCGGACCCTGTTGACCTACGCCGTGCCGCGCGCGAGTCATGTGCGATTGTCCATCCAGGTCCACGGCGAGGAGCGCGTGATCGATGCGGGACCACGCGAGGCGGGGACCTACGAAGTTGTCTGGAACGCCGCGGATCTTCCGGACCGCGAGTACGACGCAACCTTCACCGCTTCCGATGCGCAGGGCACCGTGCTGTACACGGAAGGCCGGACATTGCGTAAATCACGGACCGCCGAAAACTGGACGGGCGCGCGTGGCACCATCATGCGATCGGAGCGCGGTGCCTTCGTCGCGGGCATCGAGAGCGGTGTCGCCTATCAGCTCCCGGCCGACGACGCGCGTGCACTGCGGAACATGTTCACCCATGTGGTCCTCCGTCTCGGCTACCGCTTTTCCGCCCGCTGGGAAGTCGGGGTGACGGTCGGACAAGACGCGTTCCACGAACGCCCGGGTCCCGACGTCGATATTGAGCGCATTTCCGAGTACGGCGGCGTGGTGGGTTACACATACGGGTACGCGGCCGCCTATCTGCGATGGACCCTACCCTCTTCCGTTCTTCAACCCTACATCGAAGTGGGGGCGGGGGCAAGCAGTGCCGCGGCCCTGGCACAGCTTGGTTTCGGAATAAAAGCGGAGATACTCCGGAATCTTGTGTTCCATCTCGGCCCCTCGGCCATGGTACACATGAGAAGCGAACCCAGCACCAAGCTGGGCCTCCAGTATGGCATGAGCGTACGATTCTGATGCGCGGGGAGCATACCATACGGCGCGTTCCGTCGCGGATCCTGTTGGTGCTGCTCG
The DNA here is from genome assembly GCA_034002405.1 of Bacteroidota bacterium. GTDB lineage: Bacteria > Bacteroidota > Ignavibacteria > SZUA-365 > SZUA-365 > SZUA-365. The sequence continues at coordinate 166,533 of JAVFAS010000001.1, forward strand.
TGCTGCTGGTCACGCGCTGCGATTTTCCCGCCGATCCGCCCCTCCGTCAGGCGACGGTCGAACCGCCCGCGGTCGAACCGAGTGATTCGCTCGGGGTGCTGCTCCCGCTGCATCAAGGCATGGAGTGGATCTATGCCGTCGAAGTGCCACCACGCCCGCTCTCCCTCCCGCGTCTCGTGTCACCGCGCCGCTTGGCGTATGAGGGCGTCGCGTACTTTTTCGTCCCGTATGTCGCCTCGCAAGGGGGAGCCGGGGGAGCCGATGCCGCTTTCCCCGTGCTGTTGCGCAACGACACGCTGGGACTGAGTTTCTACCAGCCCATGCGCATGGAGGACACGGCGGGAATCTCCGTCCGCCCAAAATTCATGTTCACGCTGCCCTACCCCGCGCACCTCGGCCGCGGCTACACCGGAACGAATCCGGAGTTCATGGTCCGATTGACGCATCGCGACACGCTGATCGCGATGATCAACCACCCGATCTCGCTTCCCTGCCACCGCTATGAAGTCTGGAAGGGCCCGCGACGCAACGCCGTGCTGTATGTCGTCCCGGGGCTCTGCATCCTTCGCGTCGAGGACGACGGACGCATCTTCCACACCCTCGGCTGGCGCAGCTGACCGGCTCCCCCGCGGGACGATCGCGTCCAGCTTGTGGACCGTTCCGCACAATTTCCCCGGCACGGCAATTCTCACCATATTTGCATATGCAGAATTCGCATGGCATCGCTCTTTGCTGCACGACGCACGCAATGGGCGGCATTGAACTGAATGTTCGTCGCCTCGCGCGCTGGCTGAATGCACGGGGACATCACTGCGTCATCGTGGCGGCACAGGATTCGCCGTTGCACCATGGTGCCGCGGCCGACGGGACCGATTGTCTCGCGATCCCGGCACGCAGCCGCTACACCGTGTTCGGCGATGCACGACTGCTCGCACGTCGATTCCACGATACCGGCATCGATACACTCATCTTGAACGCCAACCGCGATTTGCTGCTGGGAGTGCTCGCCAAGCGGCGGAGCCGGAACGCCCTCCGCCTTCTGCAAATCCAGCACATGCAGATCGGCCGCCCGAAGCGCGATGCCATCCATCGCTGGCAGCACCGGCAACTCGATGCCTGGCTGGCGCCGCTGCCCACGCTCGCCGCGCAGACGCAACGGTTGACGGCCGTGCCGCCGGATCGCATCCACCTCGTTCCTCTCGGCATCGAGCTCGCCCCGCTGCTTGCCGCGCCGACCAGGTCCGCCGCGCGGGCGGCATTGCATCTCCCGTCCGAGGCCTTCATCGCCGGCGTGATCGGTCGACTCGATCGAGGAAAAGGACAGGAATATCTTCTTCGCGCCGTCGCCCGGCTGCGTGCCGACGGCCATGACATCCATGTGCTGCTTGTCGGCGAGGAGACACGCGGGGAACGGCAGGGATACGCGCGCGAACTGGCGCTGCTCGCGGAGTCCCTGCGATTGACCAATCATGTGCATTTTCGCGGTTTCGTCGCGGATGTCCCCACCGCCTACGCCGCGTTGGATGTCTTCACGCTGACCTCTCTGTCCGAAACCTACGGCATGGTCACGATCGAGGCGATGGCGGCCGGCTGTCCGGTGATCGCGACCGACAGCGGCGGGACCCCCGATCTGCTCACGCTCGGGCAGGAAGCGCCGGCGATGGGGCCACGCACCGGCAGCAACGGAACGGTGGGGCAGGCGCTGCTCGTCCCTCCCGGTGATGCCGACGCGTTGGAACGCGCCCTCCTGCGATTCATGACGGAACGAGGCCTTGCCGAAACCCTGCGTGAAAACGGACGCCGGCACGCACTCCGTCATTTCAGCCATGACACGCAGTGCGCCGCGATCGAAGAACTTCTCGACTCTCTCCCTCGCGCGCACTGAGCACACCGCGTGCGCGCACGAAACAGGCCTCGCGCCTCTCGCGGCGCGGGGCGAACGTATTTCGTCCGTTTCGTGTTTTTTCTTTCTCCCGACTTTTATGTCCCGTCCCACCAGCAGAAAGAGTAGCTCGCATGAATACACCCATTCCCCTCCTGGTCGCCGTCGTCTTCCTCGTCGCCTGCAACACGGAGAAGCCCGCCGCCGATGCCACCGCGACACCGCAGCCATCCGCCACCGCGCAGAGCGCCGCCCCACGCGATGTCAGCACGGCGACACTGGTCGCGATCGATGAGGATATCCAACCCTATGCCGACGCGGTCGATGCCGCCAGGGAAGCATACGAAGCCGAGGCCAGCGACGCCGCCAAGGCCGCGCTCGTCAAGGCGTATGTCGATTTCGGCGATTACATGCAGTATGACAGCAGCGTCTCGCCCCGCCAGGGCAAGTATCACCGGGCTCTGCTCGAGTATCGCCACGCGCTCGATCTCGAGCCCGGCAATGCGAACGTGCTCGGTGAAATTGCCCAGATCGAGGAAATCTACCGCGGCATGGGTCGCCCGATCCCGGGCGGGGAATAAGTCACGTTACCGTCGCAGGATCTCCCGGTACACCGCGGCGGTTTCGGCACACATCCGATCCTGACCGTGCAGCCCACGGACAATTGATTGTCCCGCGATTCCCATGCGCCGCATGCGTGCGGGCTCGGCGATCGCGACGCGCAGGGCGCCCGCCAGAGCGGGCGCATCGCCCGGCGGCACCGTCCATCCGCTCTCCCCGTGCCGGACGAGTTCGCGGAGTACGGGAAGATCACTGGCGATGACGGGGACAGCCGAGGCCAGGGCTTCGAGTACGATGTACGGTGCGCTGTCAAGAGCAATCGACGGAAACAGCAGCGCCGTCGCTCCCGCGATGCGCGGGAGCGGGTCCGTCACATAGCCATGGACGCGTATCGGCATTCCATGCAGCGTCGAGGCGATCTGCTCGGACATCCACGCGCGCAGCGGACCGTCCCCGAGAATGTCGATTTCGGGCAGCTCGCCTCCCGCCGCATGCAACAGCCCCAGGGCCTCGACCAGAACACGGATGCCCTTTTCCTCGCACAGTCGTCCCGCGAAACAAAAACGCGGATGAGTTTCCTCATTTCGGATTTCCATTTCCGGTATATCCACGCCGTGACGCACGACCGTGATGCGTCCGCGCCCGGCACGACGGACATGCGCACGGAAGTGGTCCCGCACGATGGCCGAGGGCGCGAGGATGTCGCGCGGATAGAACGGGAAACGGCGCAGGTCCTCGAATACATTGTGCGCGGTGTACAATCGGGCCGTGTTCCGGCCGCGCGTGGCAAGATCACCCAGCAGGGCCGCATACCGGCTGTGTTCATGCACCAGCGCGACATTCTCGCGACGCAGCAGCGCTCGTAGCACGCGCACGCTTTCGAAGAAGCCCGCGGCGGATTTCCGCGTCCCCGACGCGTCGTACAGTGGCAGGGGATACACATCCGGATCACCACCCCGTGGATCACCGGACGGGAGCCAGGCGGCGATCAGGCTGCGGACGCCATGCGCGGCAAGACCCCGCCGCAGATCGAGCACATGCCGGCGCACGCCACCCCATTGCAGGCTGTTGACCAGATGCAGCACCGTGATCGGTGATTCCGTCACGCCCCGTCTCCTCTCATGCCCCGGAGAGGGGAGTCGGCATGGATGCCATGGCGCTCCCCCGGATGGGATGCGCGCGCGTGCCCAGGCACGGGCAGCATCCAGGCAGCGCGGCCGGCGTGCAGCGTCAGGATGCGTCCCTCTTCCAGCACTCCGGCATCCGGCGGCCACAGCCGCCAGCGTCCGTCCGACGGCGCGGACCAGCGCAAATCCCCCGGACCGCCATTATACAGGATATACGCATCCATATGTCCGAGACTCCGGCGCACGGCGATCATCCGCCGCGCCGTATCGACGTCCGCCACCGTGCAGGAGCCATGCCGGAGAATGCGCGACGCCGCGCGCCGGGCATTGAGTTCGGCGATCGCGCGAAACAGCGCCCCGTCGGTGGCAAAGCGGTCGCCGTTCGGCGCGGCGCCCTTCCACCCGTGAGCGAACATCGATTCACGGTTTTCCCAGTCGGGACCCAGGCCTCCCGGAAAGCCTTGCTCGGTGCCATAGTACAGCAGGGGAATTCCCGGCAATCCATACAGAACACACAGCGCCTCGCGGAGGCGGCGTTCATCCCCCGACGCGACGGCCAGGAAGCGCGCCATGTCATGATTGTCCACGAACAGCATCTGCCGCGAAAGCGCCGCCGGGGCATACCGTGAGAAATTCCGGATGCTCGTGGCGATCCGCGTCACCGGAGCATCGCGGGCGATGACATCGCGCAGTGCCTCGGCGACGCTGAAATTGAACACCGCGTCGAATCCACGTCGCCCGTCGGCGTCCGGTTTCGTGTACGGCGCGCAGATCGCATCGTCACCGGAAAACACTTCTCCGAAGATAAAAAAGTCTGTTTTTCCGATTCGTTCGGCATGCCGGCGCACCGCGGCCAGCCACGCATACCAGAACGGCATGTCGACATGCTTGACCGTGTCGACGCGAAACCCGTCGCAGCCGGTCTGCTCGAGCCACCAGGTCCAGATCCGTATCATGGCGGCGAGCACGCGCGGGTCCTCGGTCCGCAAGTCGTCGAGGCCGCCGGGCAATTCACCCAGCACCTGGTAGGGATCGCGCCATTCCTTGACTTCCCCGAAATTGTGGTACAGTGACAGGTCCTGCAGTTCGACGGGCGTGGGCTTTTGTGCGGGATCCTTCCAGACGAGCGTGTAACCCGCGTCGTTCCACGCGTGACCGCCTTCCACGGTCCCGATCAGCGGCCCGGTATGATTGCACACGACATCCAGATACACCCGCATACCGCGCGCGTGGGCGGAACAGACGAGCTGTTTGAGGTCGTCCATCGTGCCGAGCCGTGGATCGACACGTTGGAAATGCTGGATCCAGTAGCCGTGGAACGCGCCGGGGACATTCATCTGCACGGGCGTGATCCACAGTGCATTGATACCGAGTTGCCGCAGATAGGGCAGACGCCGCGCGATGCCGCGCAAATCGCCCCCCTGCACGGCAAGCGGGTTGGACGGATCGCTGCGTCCATTGGCGTCGTTGTTCGCGCGGTCTCCGTCATCGAAACGGTCGGGCATGACCAGGTACATGCGAAGATCGTCGAGCGGCGGGAGGACCGGGCGCGCATCGCCGAGAAGGAGGAGCAACAGCACCGCGATGCATCCCGTGATGATCAGGAATCCGCCACCGCGGACGAGAGGATGCGTGCTGTCCATGTGCGCTGCCCCGTGAGACGGTGAGTGCATTTTGTTTCCGTGCATGTTAATATGCCGTGAAGAGTTCACTCATGCAACGCACACGCACCCTTTCCTCCCGATCTCGTCTGCTTGTTCTCGGACTGGCGGTTCTCGCCGTGGCGGTGACGTTTTTCGTCTGGTTCGAGGTCACGCAGAGCCGGGAGGAATTGTTGCGTTTCGTCGAGGCCGAAGCCGCGGTTCTCATCGCCACGGTCAACCGGGGATCGGAAACCACCATCGCGGCGAACGCGGAACTCGAACGTGCACTGGTGCATCGCCTCCGTCTGGCGGCACGTGTGATCGACCGGGAGACGACGCTGTTCGCGTCCACCCGTTTCGACGCCGTCGCACGGGATCTGGACGTCGACCGGATCCAGATCATTGACGGAGCGGGACGCATCACCGCCGGCACGGATATCGTTGCCTCGGTGTCATCCTCGCCTCCCGACACATCGGAGGTGTTCGCGGATGTTGTGCGTCCGGTCCTCGACGGCCGGTACAGCTGGCTTGCGCAGGGCGGCGTGCGACTGGCGGACAACGAGCAGGAGCTGTTCATCCTCGTGCACGAGCGGCACCGCGCTCCCGGCGCGGTGCTTGTCGGCATTTCCTCCACGGCGATGCTTGACATGCGTCTGCGTCTCGGTATCGGCACGCTGCTGCGGGATATCGGGGCGACGTCCGCCCTCGCATTCGTGGTGCTGCAGGACGACCATGGGATTCTCACCGCCAGCGAAGGCATCCGGGAGATGCGCGCGATCGCCGACGACCCCTTCCTTCGCGACGCGCTCGACGATGACCGCACCCATTCGCGCATCCGTGACCACGCGGGTGTGCCGGTCTTTGAAGTCGTCAAGCGCCTGCACCGAGGCGAGGAGCCGCCCGCGCTGATGCGGATCGGACTTTCCCTCGACCTGGTCCGCGACATCCAGCAGCGGTCGATGCACCGCGTCATCTTCATCGCCGTCGGATTCTTCATCACCGCGGCCATCCTGCTCATCCTGCTGTACACCCGGCAGCGATACGGTGCCCTGCGTCAGGAGCATCGCCGCATTCGCGGATATACGGATCTTGTCCTCGACAATATCAACGACGCCGTCGTGGCCACCGATGCCGTCGGCACGGTGACGGTGCTCAACCAGGCCGCCGCCCGGATGCTCGGGCTTTCGGATGGCGACGGCGTGGGCCGACGCTGCGGTGATCTGTGTCCCGGGGATGTCTTCCTCCTGCGGCACACCCGCGAATCCGCGGCGGCGGTACCGTACGCCGAGACCTCGCTGACGCGTCCGAGCGGCGAAACCCGGATGCTGGCCGTGAGTACGTCGGTGATCCGGGACGAAGCGGGCGCGGTCGAGACACTCGTCGCCATCGCGCGTGACATGACCGAACAGCAGCGGATCCGCGAGCAACTGCAGCGCAAGGACCGGGTGACCGCGATGGGAGAACTCGCCGGCGGTATCGCGCATGAAATCCGCAATCCCCTCAATGCCATCAGCATCATCGCGCAGCGCTTCCAGCACGAGTTCACCCCGGCCGACGGCGCGGACGAATACGCCGAATTGACGCGGACCATCCGTTCGGAAGTGCAGCGCGTCAATTCCATCATCACGCAATTCCTCGAATTCGCGCGTCCACCACGGCTCGTGCCGCGGCCGTGCGAGCTCATTCCCCTCATTACCGAAAGTCTCGCGCTCGTGCGCAGTCAGGCCGCGGCGCGGCAGGTTCAGATGCCCCTGATCGCCGATGCGGAACTCGTGATCTCCGCGGACCGGGAGAAGCTGTTACAGGCCCTGCTCAACATCTATCAAAACGCCCTCGAGGCCCTCCCCGACGCAGGCATCATCAAGACCGTCGCATGCCGCAGCGGCGACCGTGTCTCCGTTTCCATCGCCGACAATGGTCCGGGCATGCCCGAGGAGGTGCGACGCAAGATCTTCAACCTCTATTTCACGACGAAATCCACCGGCACCGGACTCGGATTGAGCATCGTCCATCAGATCATCAGTGAACATGGTGGCGAAATCCGTGTCGCGAGCAATGAACACGGAGGCACGACCTTCCAGATCCTGCTGCCCCTGGCACCGCCCACCGCCGCCACCGGAAAATCCTGATCGAGGTTGGCGCATCGTACAGCAAGAAACATCCCGACCACCGAGGCATGCATGAGCGAATTTTCCATTCTGATCGTGGACGACGAAGAGGCGCAGCGCAAGGCGATCGCGGGTTTCCTGCGAAAGCAGGGCTTCACGGTCGCGGAGGCGCCGAACGGTACCACCGCGGTTCGCCATGTGGACGGCAACCCGGTCGATCTCCTGCTGACGGATTTTCGCATGCCCGACATGACGGGCCTGGAGGTGCTCGACCGCGTCCGCGCCATCAACCCCGATATCCCCGTTGTCGTACTCACCGCGTATGGCAGCATCGAGACCGCAGTGGATATCATGAAGCATGGGGCCTTCGACTACCTGCAGAAGCCAGTGGAACTCGAGGAGCTGCTGCTGATCATCCGTCGCGCCCGCGAGCACCGAATGCTCGTGTCCGAGAACAAGCTCCTGCGCCAGCAACTCGCCGAACGGTACTCCTTCGACAATATCATTTCGCGCAGTGGAGCGATGGAGCACGTGCTCAACACCGCGGGTCGCGTGGCACCGAGCAAGGCCTCCGTTCTCGTGCGCGGCGAAAGCGGGACGGGGAAGGAACTCATCGCCCGCGCCATTCACACGGCAAGCGGACGACGCGACCGTCCCTTTCTGGTCATCAACTGCGCGGCGCTGCCCGAATCACTGTTCGAAAGCGAACTTTTCGGACATGAGAAAGGGGCATTCACGGGTGCGGAGCGGCAACGCATTGGAAAGTTCGAGCAGGCGGACGGCGGAACGCTTTTTATCGACGAAGTCGGCGACATTCCTCTCGCGATCCAGGTGAAACTGCTGCGGGCACTGCAATTCGGACACATCGAGCGGGTCGGGGGTTCCGAGACCCTGCAACTCGACGTCCGCATCGTCGCCGCGACCAATCGCGATCTGGAGTCCATGATCGCCGACGGCAGTTTTCGTGAAGATCTGTACTACCGTCTCAACGTCGTCACCATCCTTCTCCCCCCCTTGCGGAAACGCCGCGAGGATATCGCATTGCTGACGGATGCGTTCGTCCGGAAATACGCCGACGCCAACGGAAAAGAGGTCCGTGGCATCTCCCGCGAAGCCATGGATCTGCTCACACGTCATGATTTTCCGGGCAATGTACGCGAACTCGAGAATATCATCCAGCGTGCGGTGGTACTCACCCGCGATGAAATCGTGACGACCGCGGATCTGCCGCCGACACTGCGGGAAGGAACCGTGCCGGAAGGCCTTCCCGAACATTCCATCTTCGAGCTTGGGGACCTGACCGCGCGGGTGGAATCGCTCGAAGACATCCTCATCGACAAGGCCCTCGCGCAGAGCGGTGGTAATCAGGTCAAAGCCGCGGCGCTGCTCAACATCTCGGAGCGGACGCTGCGCTACAAACGTGCGCGACGCCGCGGATGATGCCGTGTGGATGCGCGTCCGTTTCATTCGACAATCCTTGCCGGAGATCCTCGACGATATTGTCGAACTTTTTCCGATCCCGAGCACAGACACGGAAAAACCACTGTATTCGCATGATCAAGACTGGCACGGGGATTGCATTTCATAATGGCGAACCTTCAATTCAACGTGAGGATATCATGAAACAGATCTCTTTCCTCTTCGCCATCGCGCTGTTGGTCGTTGCCGTGAGCGGCAGTGCGTTCGCGCAGGACAAGCCGGGCAACAAGGATGCCAAGGCCGCGGTGACGCAGTCCGGGCAGCAAACCCCGGGTCCGCGCTTCATCGACGAGGACAACGACGGTATTTGCGATCATCAGAAAGACGGCACCGCGCGTCAGCGTCAAGGTGCCCGTCAGGGTGCCGGCAAGGGTGCCGGACAGGGTGCCGGCGACTGCACGGGCACCGCGCAGCGCCAGCGCCTGCGTGACGGCTCCTGCGGTGATGGTGGCGCCACACCGGCGGGCGTGCAGCGTCGCGGCCGCGCACAGGCAAAGTAAGGCAAGCGGCGGGCGGGATTCCCGCCCGCCCTTTCCTCCTCCCACACACGATCAAACGGACTCCCGTCATGAAATCCCTTCTTCTCCTCACCGCTCTTCTCCTGTGTTCGCTGACCGCGGCGGCCCAGGAACAGCCACGGAAAAAAGAACCGGCGACCCGGAATCAACCGGCAGTCACGCAGCAGGGCACCACCACCGGTGCACAGCAGGGATTCGTGGACGAGGATGGTGACGGAATCAACGACCGCGGCGCGCACGCGGTCGATCAACCCTCGGGTTCCTCCCAGCGGCAGCGCCTGCGCGTGCATCGCCGCGATCATTTCATCGATCAGGATGGTGACGGAATTCATGACGAACGCTGCGGTGGCACCGGACTCCGCCGGACACAGCGGCATGGTGCGGCGAAAGGGGGCACGCAGTGAGCGCCCGCATCCTTTTCGTCCTTGCCGCGCTTGCGGTCTCCTCCCCACTCCAGGCCCAATGGCTCGGCACGCTCGCGATCGAAAGCGGATATGACGACAACATGTTCCGCAATTACAGCGCCACGGAAGCCACGCTCACCGACATCTCCCTGATGTATGGATTCTTTCCCAACGACGACAACTGGGCGGTCAATTACTCCGGTGCATTGTCGACGTTCGCACAGTATCCGGAACGCCTGTACTCGACCCACACGCTCGGGGCGTCCTGGGCCATGCCGTACGGCGCGGAAGAGCAGCACAGTCTCACGCTCATGGGCGCCGGCAACCTCCGGCTCGATGGGGCGGACTATGAACTCTACGACTACACGCAGCTGATTGCTTCCGCATCACTGAAACAGAGATTCATTTCCGATATTCCGATACTTGCGTCCTACCGTCTGCGGTACCGGCGCTATCCCAATTTCGGCGAGTTGAGTTACCTCGAGCATTTCGCATCACTCGGCAGCTCGGTCTTTTTCGAGACCCGGACGAGCATCCGCGTGCAGGCCGATTATGGGTTTAAGAATTACCTGCAGACTTCCACCATGATCGTCCCGACGGGAGGCAGCGGTTTCGCGCCCTCGTCGACGTCGGGTTCGCTCACCGTCGATGGCGGTGGCAACGGCGGCGGTGGCAACGGTGGTGACGGCAACGGCGGCGGGAAGGGTAGTCCCGGTGCGAGCGGCGGCACGGATGGGTGGGGCGGCGGCAACGGAAGCGGCCGCATGGGCATGGGTGACCATAGTGGGATGGAAGGCTCCGTGCAGTACCTGATGTATGAAGAACCATCCACCAGCCAGCTCAGTGCGTGGATCAATATCGGGCAGGGACTGACGGAGAGCACCGGTCTGAGCCTGCGGCTGTTGCAGCGATGGAATCTTACCGATCGCGGACGCGCGTTCGTGGGCGGCGCGGTCGATTTCATCGGCGAGGAGGAATTGTTCGACGATCCCTACAGCTACGAAAGCAGTGAGGCATCACTGATCCTGACGCAAATTCTCGGCTGGGGAATGAAGGCCCGGATCGGGGGCGTGTACGCGATGAAGACCTACGCCTACCCTGCGTCACTCGATTACACGGACCTGTCGGCTCCGACGCGCGAAGATGAACGATTCGGTGGCTACCTTACCCTGGAAAAAACACTGTCCGGTTCCTGGCTCCTGTTCAACGGACTCACGATTTCGTTGAACTATGTGTACCTCCGCAATCAGTCGAATACGACCTATTACGATTATCGCAGCAATGCGCTCGGGCTGGGCGTCAGCACGGATTTCTGATTCCTCCCGGACGGCGAGAGACACGGTTGTCGGCGCTTGATCGCGCCATCCACGATGCGATCGAGTCCGCATGCACGGAAAGACGGGATGCGTTGCGTCCCGTCTTTCTTTTCCCCTGGCTGATGATTGACCGTGCGTCTGGATCGCTGATTCCGTCATGAACGGAACTTTGATCTTCATTCTTCGCTTTTACTGTGGTACGATTGTTTTTCAACGCATCGCGTTCTGTTCAACACATCAACACGGAGCACATCGCACATGAGCCGCATCGTTGTGATCGGTTCGGGATTCGGAGGCATGGGGGCAGCCCTGCGCCTTCTCGCCCGGGGACACGAAGTCACCATTCTCGAAAAACTCGACAAACCCGGAGGCCGTGCCTATGTGTTCGAACAGGACGGCTACACGTTTGATGCCGGTCCCACGGTCATCACCGCACCCTGGCTGATTCACGAGATCTTCGAACTCTTCGGCAAGCGCAGTGACGACTACGTGCGCATCGTCCCGGTGCAGCCCTTCTACCGCATCGCCTTCCATGACCGGAGTTTCTTCGAATACAACAACGATCAGGATTTCATCGAAGAGAACATCCGGAAATTCAATCCCGACGACGTCGACGGGTACCGCGCCTTCATGAAACAAACGAAACCCATCTTCGAGAAGGGATTCGTCGAACTCGCGGACAAACCCTTTCTGACCCTGGGCAGCATGCTCCGGGTCGTGCCCGATCTGCTTCGCCTCGGCTCGCACCGCAGCGTGTATTCCTACGTCTCGCGATTCATCAAGGACCCGCGGCTGCGGATGGTGTTCACCTTCCACCCGCTGCTGGTCGGGGGCAACCCTTTCCACACCACCTCGATTTACGCGATGATTCACTACCTGGAAAAAGAGTGGGGGGTCCATTATGCGATGGGTGGGACGGGCACGGTGATCCGGGGCTTCGCGAAATTGTTCGAGGAGGAAGGCGGAACGCTGCGGCTGAACGCGGAGGTCGATCGCATCGAGGTGCGTGAGGGCATGGCGCGCGCCGTTCACTTGAAGGACGGCAGCAGCATCGAGGCAGACATTGTGGTGTCCAACGCCGATGTCGCGCACACGTATCTCGACCTGATCGATCGATCCGCGCGACGGAAAAACAGCGACCGGAAGTTGCGCGGCATGCGCTACTCGATGTCTCTGGTCGTCATCTACTTTGGCACGACGCGGCACTATCCCGATATCGCGCATCATACCATCATTCTCAGCCATCGGTACCGCGAACTGCTCGACGACATCTTCCGCCGCAAGGTGCTCGCGGATGATTTCTCCCTGTACCTGCATCGTCCCACGGCCACCGATGCGTCGATGGCGCCCTCCGGCGGCGACGCGTTTTACGTGCTCGCGCCCGTGCCGAACAACGCCTCCGGCATTGACTGGAAGACCGAGGGACCGAAACTGCAGGCTCGCATCATGGCGTTTCTCGAGAAGAACTATCTCCCCGAACTCTCGGCGCATCTTGCCACCGCGCGCCTCTTCACTCCGGATGATTTCGAGCATCGCCTCAACAGCCATCTCGGCTCGGCGTTTTCCGTGGAACCCATCCTGACACAAAGCGCGTGGTTCCGTCCGCACAACCGCAGCGAGGATGTGCGCAATCTCTATTTCACCGGTGCGGGAACGCATCCCGGTGCGGGCCTGCCGGGCGTGCTCTCTTCCTCGAAGATCGTGGAGGAGCTGATCGGATCCGCTTGATACCGTCCGATCCGCGATCGTAGATCAGAGTGACGCGGCGATGCCGGAACGGATCATCATGATCGCGATACCCGCCATGAACAGCGAGGCAACTTTCGCGAACGCCTGGGACCCCGCTTCGCCCATGACGCGGATGATCCATTTCGAATTGATCAACAGGATCAACACCAACAGGCAGTTGGCGATCAACGCGGCGAGGGTGATCATCAGTCCATGCGCATCGACGGAGATGAGGATGGTCGTCATGCCGGCCGGGCCCATGATGAGCGGGATGCCAATGGGAACGACCCCAACGTTCGCTCGCGGCTTGCGGCGTTCTTCCGGCGCTGTCGAGATCAGGTCCTGAATCGCGAGCACCAGCAGCACCACGCCGCCGCCGATCCGGAAATCCGCGGGTGTGATGCCGAGGAAGTCAAACAGCGCCGTGCCGGAGAACATGAAGACGATCGCGATGATGAAGGCGGTGCCCGTGGCGCTGTAGATCAACCGACGCAGCTCCGCGCGTTCCATCCCCTGTGTCAGGCCGAGAAACAGCGGGATGAGGCCGAGGGTGTCCATTGCCACGAACAGTGGGATGAATGCTTGGATGAATACTTCGAACATGGTGGGATGGGGGTGATGGGGAGCGGTCCGGGATCCTCGATATCTGAAGATTTTCGGATACCATACTCCGTGTAACGATACGACAATACGCGGGTGGAGATTATTCGACGGTGTCGATCCGGGTGAACATCGAGGCGAGCAATTCCTTTTTTCCCGTGCCCTTCAGACTGGACAGCAGCAACAGGCCGCCCCGATAGCCGAGCTGTTCCATCGCGAGGGAAAGTGATCGTTCCTGCCGGACGCGTTCGCCCTGTTTGAGCTTGTCGATTTTCGTAAGGGCGACCTGCAGGGGAAATCCATTCTCCACGAACCAGCGCAGGACGCGGGCGTCGGAATCCTGCAGCGGCAGGCGGGCATCGACGAGTTGCAGGACCATGGCGAGCGGCCGTCCACCGTCGAAATAGGCGGTGATCAGCCGTCCCCAGTCGCGGCGCTTTCCCTGCGATGCCTTCGCGTACCCGTAGCCCGGAAGATCGACGAAGCGCAGGCGATCCTCCACGAGAAAGAAATTGATCTGCTGCGTCTTGCCCGGCGTCGCGCTGACCTTGGCCAGCTGGCGTGCGCCGACGAGCATATTGAGCAGGGACGACTTCCCCACGTTCGACCGCCCGGCAAAGGCGATTTCGGGATAGGCCGGTTCCGGGAACTGCTGCGGGCTTGCCGCTCCGATTTCAAACACTGCGCGGAGTTGCATGGGTGCACACGGGCGTTCGTGGCAAAAAAAACGCCGTGGGGAAAACCGCCACGGCGTTCACGATCCATGGACGACGGTCAGGCGTCCTTCTTCTCGTCCTCGGGCGCGGCGATATCCTGCGCGAGATCCGTGGCGGTCTCGGTGGCATCGGTGACGGCCGCTTCCGCTTCCGTCGCGACCGACTGCACGTCGGCGGCCACGGCATCCGCGGTATTGACGGCATCCGCGACGATCGTCTCGCCCTCTGAGGCCGGCGCCGTCGTCGGGGCATCCTTGGACTTGCGCTCTTCGGCGGCCTTGCGACGCTGTGCCGCGGCCTTCGAACGGGCTGCGCGCTCCTTGCGCTGCTTGCTGTCCTGCGCCTCGTTGTAATCAACCAGCTCGATCACGGCCATCTCGGCCCCGTCACCGAGGCGACTGCCGAGCTTGAGCACGCGCGTGTATCCGCCGGCACGCTTGCCGACCTTCTCCGCGATTTCGGAGAACAGGATCTGCAAGGCCTCTTTATCGCGGATGAATTTCGCGATCTCGCGGCGTGCGTGCACGTCCAGCGCCTCGCCGCTTTTTTCGCGCATGTACGCGTCGCGGGCGCGGGTGATCAGCGGTTCGACGATCCGGCGGGTTTCCTTCGCCTTGGCCGTGGTCGTGCGGATACGTTTGTGTTTGATCAGCGCCGTCGAGAGCGCGGACAGCAGGGCCTTGCGATGGCTGGCGGACCGGCTGAGTCTTCTTCCAACTTTTGCGTGTCTCATGGTGTTTTTCTATTCCTCGAATTACTCTTCTTCCTGCGAAGAACCGATGTACTGGTCGACGTTCATGCCGAACTGCAGTCCGAAATCGTCGACGATGGCCCCGAGCTCTGCAAGGGACTTGCGGCCAAAGTTCCGGAATTTCAGCATCTCCGCTTCTTCACGGCGGACGAGATCGGCAATGGTTTTAATATTTGCTGCCTTC
Source organism: Bacteroidota bacterium (assembly GCA_034002405.1). Lineage (GTDB taxonomy): Bacteria > Bacteroidota > Ignavibacteria > SZUA-365 > SZUA-365 > SZUA-365. The sequence continues at coordinate 181,550 of JAVFAS010000001.1, forward strand.
AGGCAGTTGTGGGAACGCACGGAAAGTTCAAGATCGTCGACCGACGTCAGAAGGATCTTGCGGACGCGGGCGGTTTCATCATCCTCCTGCGTCTTGTCTTCTTCCTCACCCGTGACCATGTCGAAATTGAGGAACATCTGCACATGGTCGAGGAGAATGCGTGCGGACTGCGAGAGCGCTTCACGCGGCGACATCGATCCGTCGGTGGTGATATCGAGCGTGAGCTTGTCGTAATCGGTGCTCCCGCCGACACGCGTGTTCTCGACAAGCAGTTTGACGTTCTTGATCGGTGTGAAAATCGCATCCATCGAGATCGTTCCCAATGGCTGATCGGGGAGTTTGTTTTCATCCGCGGGCACGTATCCGCGGCCCCGTGCGATGCGCAACTCGATCTCGACCGCGGCCTCCGGGCCGAGGGTGCAGATATACTTCTCCGGGTTCAGAACCTCGAACTCCGAGGAGGCTGACTGGATGTCCGCCGCCGTGAATGTATGTTGCCCCTTCAGGGAAAGCGTGATGGTCGAGGCCTTGGGATTGACCGCACGGAAACGAATTTCCTTGAGGTTGAGGATAATCTCGGACACATCCTCCACCACGCCGTGGATCGTGGAAAACTCATGCATCACGCCGTCGATCTTCACGGAGGTGATCGCCAGGCCGGTCAACGAGGACAGCAGCACTCGCCGGAAGGAGTTGCCGATCGTGATACCGTATCCCTTTTCAAGCGGCTGAATGACGAATCGTCCGAAGGTTTCGGAATACGTCGCCTCGTCGAGGACGATGCCATCCGGCATTTGAATCGTTGTCGTAGTCATCTGCGTAAATGCTCTCCTGTTAGGGGTTCTGAGTCAGGTCATGGTCCAACACATGCGGAGCAGTCGCGCTGCCGCGCTGCGGTGCGCGAGTGGAACCGGTCAGACTCTTCTGCGCTTCGGCGGACGGCAGCCGTTGTGCGGAATCGGCGTGACGTCGCGGATGGCCATGATCTCGAGGCCCGCGGTTTGCAGCGCGCGGATCGCGGCTTCACGGCCGGAGCCCGGACCCTTGACAAAAACCTCCACCTTGCGCAGCCCGAGATCGTGCGCTTCCTTGGCGGCGGATTCGGCGGAAACCTGCGCGGCATACGGTGTATTCTTGCGCGAGCCCTTGAATCCATTCTTACCGGCGGAGGACCAGGAAATCGTATTCCCGTACACGTCGGTCAGGGTCACCAGCACGTTGTTGAACGTCGCCTTGATGTACGCCCGGCCCGTGGTGTCGACCTGGATTTTCTTTTTCGTTTTCTTGACGGCTTTAGCCACAGCTACTCCTTGAATAACTCACGATAACCAGATTACTACTTCTTGCCCGGCGCCTTTTTCTTGCCGGCCACCGTCTTCCTGCGGCCCTTCCGCGTACGGGAATTCGTCTTCGTGCGCTGTCCACGCACCGGGAGGCCCTTGCGATGACGCAATCCGCGATAGCAGCCAATGTCCATCAGTCGCTTGATGTTCATCTGCATTTCGCTGCGCACGGCTCCTTCGACACGCATCCCCTGGATGATCGTGCGGATGGCGCTCACCTCATCATCGTTCAAGGCCTCGATTTTCTTGTCGTGAGGAATGCCCGCCTGGTCAAGAATGCTTTTGGCGGTCGAACGACCGATGCCGTAAATGTACGTCAGTGCGATGACGGCATGTTTCGCTCTTGGTAAATCGACTCCTGCTATACGTGCCAACTGTAACTCCTTGCAGCTCGGTTTTGTGTTCTGAACATTCGATTAGCCTTGGCGTTGCTTGTGCTTGGGATTCGTGCAGATCACACGGACCACGCCTTTCCGGCGGATGATCTTGCACTTGTCGCAAATTTTCTTCACGGACGAACGGACTTTCATGGGTTCTCCACGTAATCTATTTGTAGCGATAAGTAATTCGGCCCTTGGTCAGATCGTACGGCGACAGCTCGACGGTGACCTTGTCACCCTGGAGAATGCGAATGAAATGCATACGCATTTTGCCCGACACGTGGGCAAGCACCTCGTGACCGTTATCGAGACGTACGCGAAACATTGCATTCGGCAATGTCTCGGTGATTACTCCGTCAACCGTTATCGATCCTTGTTTCGCCATTCTCTCGTTCGAAATGATTGGTAAGCAGTACGGGTCCGTCTTTCGAAATGTACACGGTATGTTCGAAATGGGCCGATGCAGAGCCATCGCGCGTGCGGACGGTCCATCCGTTCGCATCCACCTTGACTCGATGGCCACCGTAGTTGACCATCGGCTCGATCGCCAGGGTCATTCCTGCATCCAGGAGCGGACCGCTTCCCTTCCGCCCGAAATTCGGGACGGGGGGGTCCTCATGCAGGCTCTTTCCGATTCCGTGTCCGACCAGGTCTCGCACGACCGTGAAACCGGCCGCCTCGACATGCTGCTGGATCGCCGCGGAAATATCGTGCAGGTGGTTTCCGGGCAGTGCCTGGTCGATCCCGCGGAACAGTGATTCTCTGGTGACGCGAAGAAGGCGGTGCTTTTCCGCATTCACCGTCCCGACCGGGACCGTCATGGCGCCGTCGCCGTAAAATCCGTTTTTCTCCGCGCCCACATCCACCGACACGATTTCCCCATCCTGGAGAACACGGTCGGTCGGGATACCGTGGACGACTTCATCGTCGATCGAGACACACAATGTCGCCGGAAACGGCGGAATCGATTTGCTTCCGGAGCCGTAGCCCTTGAAGGCTGGACGCGCTCCATTCGCGCGGATGAATTCTTCCGCCAGGGCATCCAATTCGGAGACGCGAGTCCCCGGCTTGATCAGGGGCAGCAGAAGGCGGTGGACGTCGGCGACGATTCGATTCGCCTCGCGCATCACCTCGATTTCCTGTTCTGTCTTGCGGTGGATCATGCCCCGTTATTGTCTGCTACTATTAACCGCGACCGATGCGGCCGCGAATTTTTCCGCTCTTCATGAAGCCATCATAATGGCGCATGAGAAGATGCGATTCAATTTGCTGCAAGGTGTCGAGCGCGACACCGACGATAATCAACAAGCTGGTGCCGCCAAAGAACTGCGCGAATTCAGGCGAGACATTGAGTCGCATCATGAATGTCGGCAGGATGGCGATGATGGCCAGGAAGATCGAACCCGGAAGGGTGATCTTCGTGAGAATGTTATCGATGTAATCACGGGTGTGCGCACCGGGACGAATACCCGGAATGAAGCCACCCTGCTTTTTCATGTTGTCGCTGACGTCCTGCGGGTTGAAGGAAATCGCGGTATAGAAGTACGTGAAGAACACGATCAACACCGCATAAAACGCCGCGTACACAAACGAGTCGAAGCGGAACCAGACCGCCAGTGACTGCATGAATTCGCTTTCGGGGAAGAACATGGTCACCGTTTCGGGGATGAACATCAGGGCCTGCGCGAAGATGATCGGCATGACACCCGCGGTGTTGACGCGCAACGGAATATACTGCGTGACACCACCATACACCTTGCGTCCGACCACCCGCTTCGCATACTGCACCGGGATGCGTCGGGTCCCCTGTGTCACCATGACCACCCCGGCGGTGATCAACACCATGGAGACGATGATGACGAGTTCGATGATAATGTTGGCACCGCGAGAAAACTCCGCCACGGTCGCGTGCGGAAGACGCGCGATAATGCCGATGAAGATGATCAGTGAGATACCATTTCCGATGCCGCGCTCGGTGATTTGCTCGCCGATCCACATCATGAGCATGGTTGATGCGGCGATGACAAACATGGTTCCGACCGCGAAGAGGACACCCTGCACCTCGGGCGGAACGATTGGCGCGCCGGTGGGCGTGGTAAGACTCTGCAGTCGGATGCTCACCGCCCAGCCCTGCAGGATGGCGATGAAAATCGTCCCGTAGCGTGTGTACTGATTGATCTTCTTGCGGCCCTCTTCACCACCTTCCTTCTGCAGCTTCTGGAAGTACGGAATGACCGCGCCCAGGAGCTGGAGGATAATCGAGGCGGTGATGTACGGCATGATACCGAGCGAGAAAATCGCGGCATTACTGAACGCGCCGCCGACGAACATGTCGAACATCCCGAAAATACCACCCGACCCGGTCTGGGAATCGAGCCAATCGGCGAGCAGGCCGGCATTGACACCCGGCAGCGTGATGTGCGACCCAAGCCGCACGAGGATGAGCATGACGAGGGTGAACAGGATCCGCTGACGCAGTTCCTGTATCTTGAACATGTTTCCGAAACTTTCGCTGAAACCAGCCATGTATGAACCCGTCCTACGCTGTAACTGTGGTTGCGGTACCGCCGGCCGCCTCGATTTTCTCTTTCGCGGTCGCACTGAACGCGTGTGCCGTGATCGTGAGCTTGCTTGTGAGATCTCCATTGCCGAGAATCTTCACCAGCGCACGGCGCTTGGCAACGACACCGATCGAGTACAGCACGTCGGGGTTGATCACACCATCGGTGATCACGCCCTTGCTGACGAGTTCCTCGAGACGTGCGACATTGATGCCGAGGTATTCTTTCCGGTTGATGTTCGTGAAGCCGAATTTCGGAAGCCGGCGCTGCAAGGGCATCTGACCGCCCTCGAATCCAGGCTTGCGTTTCGCACCGGAACGGGACTGTGCGCCCTTGTGACCGCGCGTGGACGTGCCGCCACGGCCGCTGCCCTGGCCACGGCCGAGGCGTTTCTTTTTCTTTCGTGATCCTTCTGCGTACTGCAGATTTCCAAGGTGATTAGCCATGATGTATTACCCGTTTCTCCTTGCTGTCTGGCACGTTACTCGGCGACTTCTTCCACCGTGACGAGGTGGGCGACCTTGCGGATCATCCCGCGAATCTGAGGGGTGTCGTTCTGGAACACGAAGTGATTCGGACGACCGAGACCGAGCGCTTCGATTGTGCGCTTCTGGTTTTCGAGTCGGCCGATAACGCTGCGCACCTGTGTGATTTTTAGCTTCGCCATTTCATTATCCGTTGAGATCATTTACTCTGAGGTACCTGGGTGAACACTTCCTGTACCGACATGTTGCGGCGCCGCGCCATGGTCCGCGCGTCGATGATCGTCTCGAGCGCATTCATGGTCGCCTTGACGACGTTATGCTGGTTGGATGTGCCGAGCGACTTGGTCAGGATGTCTTCGACACCCGCCGATTCGAGGACGGCACGCACGCCGCCACCAGCGATCAGGCCGGTTCCACGCGATGCGGGCTTGAGAATGACGCGTCCGGCACCGTAGCGGCCGAGCACTTCGTGCGGAATGGTGCCATTGATGATGGGAATGCGGATCACGCGCTTCCGGGCATCCTCGACACCCTTCGAAATCGCGTCCGTGACTTCGTTTGCCTTGCCCAGGCCGATGCCCACGTGGCCATTGCCGTCGCCGACGACAACGATGGCATTGAAGCTGAATCGGCGTCCACCTTTCACGACCTTCGCAACGCGTTTGATCTGGACGAGCCGCTCCTTGAGTTCAAGCTCGCTAGCTTTGACGACTGTAGCCAAGAATCACTCCTTCTACTATCCGAATTAAAATTGTAAACCACCTTCGCGGGCACCATCCGCCACGGCCTTGATGCGGCCGTGATAGAGGTATCCGCTGCGATCGAATACCACGGTCGTGATATTCTTGGATTTCGCGAGATCGGCGATCGCCTTTCCGACCAGGAACGCGCGGGCCACCTTCCCCTCGGCGGCGCTGAATTCGCCGGCGAGTTCCTTCGTCTTCGTGGACACGGTCCCGAGCGAAACGCCCTGCGAATCGTCGATCAGCTGCGCGTACATGTGATTCAGGCTGCGGAAGACCGACAGGCGCGGCTTTTCGGAAGTACCGGAAATTTTCCGGCGGATATGCATCTTCCGCTTCTGACGTGACGAATATTTTTTGACTTTACGAATGGACATGCTGCCTGCTCCGATATCAAAAGCTCATGAGATCAAATTACGATTTTGCGGTCTTGCCGGCCTTGCGACGGATCTTCTCGCCGGCGTACTTGATGCCCTTGCCCTTGTACGGCTCGGGCGGACGCACGGCGCGGATCTTGGCGGACATCTGGCCCACCAGCTGCTTGTCGATGCCGCTGATATGCAGCTGCGTCGGCGTGGCGACTTCGAACACGATCCCCTGCGGCGGGATAAAGGCCAACTGATGCGAAAATCCGATATTCATGATCAACAGGCCGGCATTCAATTCCACCTTGTAGCCGACACCGATGAGTTCGAGCGTCTTCTTGTATCCTTCGGTAACGCCGATGACCATGTTCTGAATATTCGCGCGTGTCGTTCCGTGCAGGGCGCGATGCTGCTTGAGGTCGGAGGGACGGGTCACGGCGACCTGGCCGTCCTCGATCGTGACGGTCATATCCTTGTGAATGGCCGTCTTCAGTTCGCCCTTCGGACCCTTGACGGTGAGGACGCCATTTTCGAGCTTCACCGTCACTCCGGCGGGGAGCACTACGGGATTTTTACCTACTCTGGACACGTAACAACTCCTTGTCGATTGATCTTTACCAGATTCTGCACAGTACTTCGCCGCCGACGTTCTGCTGGCGCGCCTGCGCGTCGGTAAGCAGCCCGCTCGGGGTCGACACGATGGTCACACCGAGGCCATTGAGCGTGCGCGGAATATCCTTCGCCGCTGAATAATGGCGCAGGCCCGGCGAACTGATGCGCGCGAGACCCTCGATGACCGGCGCTCCGTCCTTGCCGTAGCGGAGGTAGATCCGGATGGTGCCCTGCGGGGTGTCGTTGAGGATGGAGAAGCCGTTGATGAAATTCTGCTGATAGAGAATTTCGGTCAGACCGATCTTCATCTTCGATGCAGGAATCTCGACCTGCTTGTGATGCGCGCGCACGGCATTGCGAACGCGCGTGAGGAAATCTGCAATGGGATCTGTCATGATGATCTCTATGGGATATAAACGTCCTGTGAATTTACCAGCTGGCCTTGCGCACGCCGGGAATCTTGCCTTCCAGCGCCAGTTCACGGAAACAGAGACGGCACACACCGAATCTGCGATAATAGGCGCGGGCACGGCCGCAACGGAAACAGCGGTTGTATTCACGCACGCCGAATTTCTGTGTTTTCTTGGCCTTGACGATGAGGGATTTACGAGCCACGGTACTGTCCTTCTTCTATCGTTCGTTGTTCGATTACGCTTGAGCGACTTCTTTTTTGCGGAACGGCAGTCCGAACTGCTCGAGAAGCGCGCGGGCCTCTTCATCCGTCTTGGCGCTGGTCACGAAGGTGACGTCCATGCCGAAAATACGCGCGATCTTGTCAACGTCGATTTCCGGAAAGATGATCTGCTCCTTGACACCGATCGTGTAGTTTCCGCGACCATCAAAGGATTTGTCCGACACACCGCGGAAATCCCTGATACGCGGGATCGCCGCGCTGATGAAGCGATCGAGAAACTCGTACATGCGTCCGCGACGCAGGGTCACCCGGAGACCGATCTGCATTCCTTCGCGAAGCTTGAAATTGGAAATGCTCTTGGTCGCCTTGGTGATCACCGGTTTCTGACCACAAATGATCTCGAGCGCCTCGGCTGCCTGTTCGAGGATTTTCGCATCCCCGATCGCATCACCCAATCCCATATTGATGGCGATCTTCTCCAGCTGCGGCACCTGCATGACGCTCTTGTAGGAGAACTGCTTCATCAACTCGGGAACGATCGTTTCCTTGTACCGGTCGAAAAGACGGAACGTCTGGACGGGATCGTCGCCGTGTTCCTTGACCTTCGCCGCGGATTTTGCCGCAGCGTCCTTGTTTTTTGTCTTCGATGCCATGTTCTCTCAGTGTCGATAGATGGAGATTATTCGATGGTCTCGCCCGTGGCGACGCTGCGACGCACGTGACGGATCTTTCCGCTGTTCTCGTCGGTGATCGCGGCACGCCCGACGCGTGTCGGTTCGCCGGTCTTCGGATCGAGCAGCATCACATTGCTGATATTGATCGGGGCTTCCTGACGGGTGATGCCACCCTGCGGATTCTGCTGCGACGGCCGACGATGGCGGCTGACGAGGTTCACGCCCTCGACGATCAGACGCTGCTTCTCGGGATACACGCGCAGCACCTTGCCGGACTTTCCCTTGGAATTCCCGGCGATCACCATCACCATGTCGTTTTTCTTGATATTCATGTCTGTTCGTTCTCTGCGTGAAAAAACTATTAGAGGACTTCGGGAGCCAGCGACACGATTTTCATGAACGCCTTCTCGCGCAGCTCGCGGGCGACCGGGCCGAAAATACGGGTTCCACGGGGCTCGAGATTCTGATTGATCAGCACGGCCGCGTTTTCGTCGAAGCGGATGTACGATCCGTCCGGGCGACGGTATTCCTTCTTGGTCCGGACAATGACAGCCCGGGAGACCTCTCCCTTCTTGACCGCGCCGCCAGGGATGGCGGTTTTCACCGCGACGACAACAATGTCGCCCACGGTGGCATAACGCCGGCCGGAACCGCCGAGCACACGAATACAGCGGATTTTCTTTGCGCCGGAGTTATCGGCCGCGACAAGATTGGTTTCTTCCTGAATCATCGGTGTTACCTACAGTTTTATCGTGCACGTTCAACGATTTCGACGAGACGCCAGCGCTTGGTTTTGCTCAGCGGACGCGTTTCCATGATCAGCACCTTGTCGCCGACGCCCGCGGTTCCGTGCTCGTCGTGCACGAGAAAACGCTTGGTCGTCTTGAAGTACTTTTTGTACAACGGGTGCGGGACCTTGCGCTCGATCGTGACGGTAATCGTCTTGTTCATTTTCGTCGAAACAACGATCCCAACGCGAGTCTTGCGCGTATTGCGCGCGGTGGATGGGGTATCCTGTGCAGTAGCCATCATTATTGTTGTTCTCCGCTAAGTTCGCGTTCTCTCAGGATGGTCATCAGCCGAGCGATGTCCTTGCGCACCTGGTTGATTTGCGCGGTGTTCGTGAGCTGCGAGCTCGCATGCTGGAAGTGCAGGGTCGTGATCTTGTCATGACTCTCCGCGATCATGTTGCGGATTTCCTGCGTGGTCATCTGTCGAATTTCTGTTGCCTTCATGGTACCGTTGCTCTTATTCGCCAGTATAGTCCGGGCGGGTTACGATTTTCACTTTGATCGGAAGCTTGTAGGCCGCGAGTTGCAATGCCTCGTACGCAAGCTCCTTGCTGACGCCATCGACCTCGAACATGACGCGCCCGGGCTTGATGACCGCCACCCAGAATTCCGGCGCGCCCTTGCCCTTGCCCATGCGGGTCTCGAGCGGCTTCTTGGAAACAGGCTTGTCCGGGAAAATGCGGATCCAGACTTTTCCATCGCGCTTCATCCGGCGGTTCAGCGCCACACGCGCCGCCTCGATCTGCCGCGAGGTGATCCACCCCGGTTCCAGGGCCTTGAGCCCGAAGGCGCCGAAGGCCACCGACGAACCGCGGTATGCCTTGCCCCGCATGCGGCCACGCTGCTGTTTTCTGAACTTTACTCGTTTCGGCATTAACATTGGTCTAATCCTTCTTCAATGCAGTTCGTGTTGACTCGGCTTACATGCGGGCGGCGGGACTGGCCTTCGAGCCCAGTACCTCGCCCTTGCAGATCCAGACCTTCACGCCGATCGTGCCATAAATGGTCTTGGCGGTTGCCTGCGCATAATCGATGTTGGAGCGCAGCGTGTGCAGCGGGATGCGCCCGTCCTTGTACTGCTCGGTCCGCGACATTTCCGCGCCACCGAGACGCCCCGCGCACATGATGCGGACGCCGTCGGCGCCCATGCGCATCGCGGCCGTGATCGCTGACTTCATCGCGCGACGGAACGACACGCGGCCTTCAAGCTGGTTGGCGATATTCTCCGCCACCAGGTAGGCGTCGAGTTCGGGACGCTTGATTTCGGAGATCAGGATCTTCACATCCTTGTTGGTCACCTTCTTGAGCTCTTCCTCGAGCTGCGCGATTTCCTTGCCGCTCTTGCCGATCACCACGCCCGGTCGCGAGGTATGGATCGCGAGTACCACGCGCTTCGGGGTCCGCTCGATGATAATCCGCGAGATCCCCGCCTTGCGGAGACGGTTGCGGATGTAACTGCGGATCATCAGATCCTCGTCAAGCTTCGCGGCGAAATTGCGTTCGTCGTACCAGTTTGCATCCCACTCGCGCGTGATGCCAAGGCGGATTCCTACGGGATTAGTCTTCTGGCCCAAAATGCTTCTCCTGCTGCCTACTCGATTTCAGAAACGACGATGGTAAGATGGTTCGTCCGCTTGCGGACGCGATACGCACGGCCCATCGGGGCCGGCAGAACGCGCTTCTGTGCGGGACCGCCATCGACGGTGATCGTCTTCACCACGATGTCGTCCGGATCGATGCGGCCGCCATCCTTGGCGTTGATTAGGTTCGACACCGCCGAACGCAGTGTCAATTCACACACCTTCGAGGCGTGTTTCGGGGAATAATGCAGGATATTCAGCGCCTCCTCGACGGACTTGCCGCGAATCTGGTCGGCCACGAGCCGCATTTTTCTCGGTGACCCCGGAATATATCGCTTGATCGCGCGTGCTTCGAGACTCATAACGTGTACCTGTTCTCCAGCTTATCGAGAAGATTTTTCTGCTTTTCCACCGGGATGACTGCGGAAGATCCGCGTCGGCGAAAATTCGCCGAGCTTGTGCCCGATCATGTTTTCCTGCACGTAGACAGGGATGAACTTGTTGCCGTTGTGCACCGCGAACGTGTGTCCGATGAAATCCGGCGGGATCGTGCAACGACGCGCCCAGGTCTTGATGACGCGTTTCTGATTCACCCTGTTGAGCTCGTCGACCTTGCGGGCCAGCTTCTCGTCGATGAATGGTCCTTTCTTGAGCGAACGTGCCATGACTATTTCTTCCGCGACTTGATGATATACTTATTTGACGGGTTCTTTTTCTTCCGTGTCTTCAATCCCTTGGCATACTTGCCCCAGGGAGACACCGGATGCTGGCGGCCACCACCCGACTTCGACTTGCCTTCGCCACCACCGTTGGGATGATCGACGGGATTCATGCACATGCCGCGGACATGCGGGCGCTTTCCGCGCCAGCGGCTGCGACCGGCCTTGCCCCAGCTGATGTTTTCATGCGTGGCGTTGCCGACCGTGCCGAGCGTCGCGTAGCAAACCAACCGCACGAGCCGAACCTCGCCCGACGGCAGCTTCACCTGCGCGTACTTCCCTTCCTTCGCCACGAGCTGGGCGGCGTTCCCGGCGCTGCGGGCGATCTGTCCGCCCTTTCCCGGCTTGAGTTCGATGTTGTGAATGAACGAACCGACGGGGATGTTCTGCAGCGGCAGCGCGTTCGCGTCCTTGATTTCGGCATCGGGGCCGGCCATGATCTGCTCGCCGACCTTCAGTCCGTTGGGCGCGAGAATGTATCGCTTCTCGCCGTCTTCGTAGACGATGAGCGCGATGAACGCGGTGCGGTTCGGATCGTATTCGATGGTCTCGACGCGACCGGGGATTCCGATCTTGTTGCGCCGGAAATCAATGATGCGATACCGGCGCTTGTGTCCGCCGCCGCGATGCCTGCTCGTGATGCGACCCTGATTGTTCCGTCCGCCGCTTTTCTTCAACGGGGCGAGAAGGGATTTCTCCGGCGTCGTGCAGGTTACTTCCTCGAACGTATTGATCGAGTAAAACCGCGTCGCGGGGGTCATCGGGCGAAGTTTTCTGACAGCCACTGCTCGTTCCTCGGATAATAATTTTCGTTACATGTTCTCACGTCCCGGGCGCCGGCATCACGCCGGTACCACCGCGCGACTACGATTCCAGCAGTTCGATCGTCTGTCCTTGCTTGAGCGTCACGATGGCTTTCTTCCAGCTCGGACGATTGCCGACCATGCGCCCACGGCGGGTGAACTGCGATTTGCGCTTGCCTTTATACCGGATCGTCCGAATGCTTTCGATGTCGACGGAGAAGCGCTTGGCGATCGCCTGTGCGATCTCGATCTTGTTCGAATTGATGTCCACCTCGAACGCGTATTGGGCGCGCTCGCCAAGCATGGTCATCTTTTCGGTAAGGATCGGGCGTTTGATGATGGTTTTCATTGCCATTCCACTCATGAGATTTTCGTGAACGCTTCTTCGATCACCGGCAGCGCGCTCTTCTGGATCAGCAGCATCTGATTGTTCAGCACGTCGTAGGTCGAGGCCTTCGCTGCTTCGCGGATCTCGAGCGTCGGGATGTTGCGTCCGGCAAGCCAGAGATTCTGATCGTATTCGGCCACGATCAACAGGGTCTTGGTGTTCTCGAGCGACAGGGCCTTGAGCACCGCCGCGACTTCGCGCGTCTTGGCGTTCACGGCCGAAAAATCCTCGATCACCATGATCTGCTGATCCTGCGCCTTCATCGCGTAGGCGGACTTCCGGGCGAGCTGCCGCATCTTCGATGGCAGGCTCTTGCGGTAATTGCGGGGACGTGGTCCGAAGACCGTGCCACCGCCGACCCACAACGGCGACCGCGACGAACCCGAACGGGCCGTGCCCCGACCCTTCTGCCGCCAGGGCTTCTTGCCGCCGCCGCTCACTTCCGAGCGCTCCTTGGCCTTCGACGTCCCCTGACGCTTGTTCCCGAGATGGATGCGCACGGCCTGATAGACGACATGCGCGTTGGGCTCGATACCGAACACCGTGTCGGTCAGTTCGATGTCCTGGCTTTTTGCGCCGGAGGTGGTATATGCTTGAACGTTCATAATGCCAGTCATTACTTAGCTTGTTTGTAAATCTCGAGAAGCCCGGTCTTCGCGCCCGGCACCGCACCCTTGACGATAATGATATTCGACTCCGGAATAACGCGAATGACCGTCAGGTTCTTGTACGTCACACGGCTGTTGCCGGTACGCCCCGCCATCCGCATGCCGCGGAACACGCGGGAGGGATAGGAGCTCGAACCGATCGACCCGGGAGCGCGGAGGCGATTGTGCTGGCCGTGCGTGGCCCCACCGACACCACCGAACCCGTGACGCTTCATGACACCCTGGAATCCTTTTCCTTTCGAGGTGCCCGTCACCGTGACCTTCTCGCCGGCGGCGAACATGTCGACCGAAACCGTATCGCCGGAGTTCAGCGTAGCGGCATCGAAGCCCTTGAACTCACGTATGTGGCGCAGCGGCTTCAGATTGAATTTCTTGAACTGGCCCAGATCGGGCTTGTTCACGTTTTTCTCGGAACGCTCGACAAAGCCGAGCTGCAGCGCTTCGTAGCCGTCCTGCTCCTTGGTGCGCTTCTGCATCACCGTGCAGGGACCTGCTTCGATGACCGTGCAGGGAATGAGCTTGCCATTCTCATCGAAAATGCTCGTCATTCCGAGTTTTTTTCCTAGTATTCCGCGCATAGTGTCTAACCAGCTCTTCTAAGTCGTTACACTTTGATTTCAACATCGACGCCGGCGGGGAGCTCGAGCTTCATGAGCGAGTCCACCGTCCGTTGCGTGCTGTTGAAAATGTCAATGAGGCGTTTGTGCGAGCGCGTTTCGAACTGCTCGCGGGACTTCTTGTCCACATGCGGCGACCGCAAGACCGTATAGACGGACCGCTTCGTGGGGAGAGGAATCGGTCCCGACACCACGGCACCCGTGGTCTTGACGGTCTTGATGATTTTCTCCGCCGACTTGTCGATCAGGCTGTGATCGTAGGACTTCAATTTGATGCGTATCTTCTGCTGCGCCACAGTAAACTCTCTGGATTTGATGGGGGTGAAAAAAACAGTGGGCGGTGTTTCCACCCACTGTTTCCGTCACGACGATTATTCGACAATCTTCGTCACCACGCCGGCGCCGACCGTGCGGCCGCCTTCGCGGATGGCGAAACGCTGTCCTTCTTCCATGGCGATTTCGGAAATCATCGAAATGACCATTCCGTCGACGTTGTCACCGGGCATGACCATCTCCGTGCCCTCGGGCAGGGAAACGATGCCGGTCACGTCGGTCGTGGTGAAATAGAACTGCGGGCGGTAGTTGTTGAAGAACGGAGTGTGGCGGCCACCTTCCTCTTTCTTCAGCACGTACACCTGCGCGAGGAACTTCTTGTGCGGGGTGATGCTGCCCGGCTTCGCGATGACCATGCCGCGCTCCAGCTCGGTCTTGTCGACGCCACGGAGAAGCAGACCGACGTTGTCACCGGCCATGCCCTGGTCGAGCTCCTTGCGGAACATCTCGACGCCGGTCACCACGGTTTTCTTGTGCGCACCGAGGCCGATGATTTCGACTTCCTCGCCAACCTTCACGAGACCACGATCGATACGACCGGTGCCCACCGTGCCACGACCCGTGATCGAGAACACGTCCTCGACCGACATCAGGAACGGCTTGTCCACCTGGCGCTCGGGAATGGGGATATAGGCGTCGCATGCGTCCATCAGATCCCAGATGCACTGCAGGCGATCGTCTTCTTTCGGAATCGCGGGATCGGTGCCGGCTTCGAGGGCGTGAAGGGCGCTGCCACGGATGATGGGAATCTCGTCGCCGGGGAATTCATAGGAGCTGAGCAGCTCACGGAGTTCCATTTCAACGAGCTCGAGCAGTTCGGCGTCGTCGACCATGTCGACCTTGTTGAGAAACACCACGATGCGCGGCACGTTCACCTGGCGCGCAAGGAGGATGTGCTCGCGGGTCTGCGGCATGGGGCCATCGGAGGCGGCCACGACAAGGATCGCACCGTCCATCTGCGCGGCGCCGGTGATCATGTTCTTCACATAATCGGCGTGACCCGGGCAGTCCACGTGCGCGTAGTGGCGATTGGCGGTCTGGTACTCGACGTGCGCCGTCGCGATCGTGATACCGCGCTCGCGCTCTTCCGGAGCGTTATCGATCGAATCGAAGGTACGGACCTCGGAAAGACCGGCCTTTGCCAGCGCCATCGTAATGGCAGCCGTCAGCGTGGTCTTGCCGTGGTCAACGTGACCGATTGTGCCGATGTTGACGTGAGGCTTAGAGCGATCGAATTTTTCCTTGGCCATGGTACTAATGCTCCTGTGACTGTATGGAGTGAACGTTGAAAATCTTGATTACTTGTCGTTTTTCTTTCCCTGGAACTTCTCAACGATCTTCTCGCTGATGCTCGTCGGGACTTCGTCGTAGTGACTGAAGTGCATCGTGTAAATGGCGCGGCCCTGCGTGAGCGAACGGAGCGAGGTCGCATACCCAAACATCTCGGAAAGCGGGACGATCGAGCGCACGACCTGGGCGTCGCTGCGCGTGCCCATGCCTTCGATGCGTCCGCGACGCGAGTTCAAATCCCCGACCACGCTGCCCATGTACTCCTCGGGTGTGACCACCTCGACGGTGAAGATCGGCTCGAGCAGCACGGGCTTCGCCTTCTTCACCGCTTCCTTGAATGCCATCGATCCGGCGATCTTGAAGGCCATTTCGGAGGAGTCGACCTCGTGGAAGGATCCGTCGTAGAGGCGGACCTTCACGTCCTCGATCGGGTACCCGGCGAGGAAGCCATTGCGCATGGCCGACTTGATCCCTTCGGACACGGCGGGAATGTACTCTTTCGGAATCACGCCGCCGACGATCTCGTCGACGAATTCGTAGCCACCGCCCTTTTCGTTCGGAATGACCTCGATGAGCACATGGGCAAACTGACCGCGGCCACCCGTCTGACGCGAGAACTTCATGTCGGCCTTCGCGGCGGTCCGGATGGTTTCCTTATAAGCCACCTGCGGCTTGCCGACATTCGCCTCGACGTTGAATTCACGCTTCATGCGGTCAATGAGGATTTCGAGATGCAATTCTCCCATACCGCTGATGATCGTCTGTCCGGTATCCTCGTCGGTGTGCACGCGGAAGGTCGGATCTTCTTCGGCGAGCTTCTGAATGGCCTCACCAAGGTTTTCCTGGTCCGCTTTCGACTTGGGCTCGATGGCCACGTCGATCACGGGCTCCGGAAACTCCATTTTCTCCAGCACGATCTGATCGGCTTCGTCGCAGAGCGTATCGCCCGTGCGCGTGTGTTTGAGACCGATGGCCGCGCAGATATCACCCGTATAGGCCGTTTCGACATCCTCGCGATGATTCGCATGCATGCGGAGAATGCGTCCGAGGCGCTCCTTCTTGCCACTGATGGAATTGAACACGTACGATCCGGCTTTCACCGTTCCGCTGTAGACGCGAAAAAAGATGAGCCGGCCGACATACGGATCGGTCGCGACCTTGAACGCCAGCGCGGAGAACTTCTCCTCGTCGGCCGGTTGACGTTCGATGTGGTCGGAGAGGTTGACATGATGGCCGACCGTGACGCCCACATCCTTCGGGGAGGGGAGGAAGTCCACCACCGCGTCGAGCATGCGCTGCACGCCCTTGTTCTTGAAGGACGAGCCACAGAGCACCGGCACGATTTTCATTTCGACGGTGGCCTGCCGCAACACGCGCGCGACTTCCTCGGGACTGATCTCCTCGCCTTCGAGATATTTCACGAGCAGCGAGTCGTCGACCTCGGCCACCGCTTCGAGCATCTGCGTGCGGTAATCGTGCGCGACATCGCGCAGATCGCCGGGGATTTCGATTTCATCCCAGGTTCCGCCAAACGACTCCTCATGATAGATGCGGGCGGTATTGGTAATCAGATCGATGATACCGACGAAGGTTTCGCCCTGTCCGATCGGCAGCACCACCGGAATGGCATTCGCCCCGAGACGGGTGCGCATCATTCCGACGGCATTGTAGAAATCCGCGCCGACACGGTCCATCTTGTTGACGAAGGCGATACGCGGCACACGGTACTTGTCCGCCTGACGCCAGACGGTCTCGGACTGCGGTTCGACACCACCCACCGCGCAGAACAGCGCCACGGCGCCGTCCAGCACCCGGAGGGAACGCTCGACCTCGACCGTGAAGTCCACGTGACCCGGCGTGTCGATGATGTTGATGCGGTGATTCCGCCAGAAGCACGTGGTCGCGGCACTCGTGATCGTGATGCCACGCTCCTTTTCCTGCTCCATCCAGTCCATGGTCGCCGCGCCGTCATGGACTTCGCCCATGCGGTGGAGGATGCCGGTATAGAACAGAATACGCTCTGTCGTGGTGGTCTTCCCGGCATCGATATGCGCCATGATACCGATGTTCCTGGTGCGTTCCAGTGGATATTCCCGCTTCGCCATTCCTTTACTGCTTTCCCGATCGGATTTCGAATTGAATAAAAATCTTGTTTACCACTTGAAGTGCGCGAAGGCCTTGTTCGACTCGGCCATGCGATGCACGTCGTCCTTCTTCTTCACCGCTCCGCCTTCGTTGTTGGCGGCGGCGATCAGCTCCGAGGCCAGACGGCGCAGCATCGACTTGTCGCCGCGCGAACGGGAGGCGTTCAGCAGCCAGCGGATCGACAGCGCGGTGCGGCGCTCGGGACGTACTTCCATCGGGACCTGGTAGGTGGCACCACCAACGCGGCGGGCACGGACCTCGATCACCGGCTGCGCGTTGAACAGCGCCTTGCGAAACAGCTCATAGCCGTTCTGCCCGGTGCGACGCTCGATTTCCTCGATGGCGCCGTAGAGAATGCGGCGGGCCGTGGTCTTCTTCCCGCTCAGCATGATCGAATTGATGAAG
The DNA here is from genome assembly GCA_034002405.1 of Bacteroidota bacterium. Classification (GTDB taxonomy): domain Bacteria; phylum Bacteroidota; class Ignavibacteria; order SZUA-365; family SZUA-365; genus SZUA-365. The sequence continues at coordinate 199,086 of JAVFAS010000001.1, forward strand.
CGCGAAACCAGAATGTCGTTGAACTTCGGGTCCGGGCTGAGGTGTCTGCGTTGTGCGCGTCTCTTTCTCATTTCTTCTGACTTCGGTCTGGTTGCTGATTAGGATTTCGGCCGCTTGGCGCCATACTTGGAACGACCCTGACGACGCGACTGCACACCCTGTGTGTCCAGCGTGCCGCGGATGATGTGATACCGGACACCCGGCAGATCCTTCACACGACCACCGCGGATCATCACGATTGAATGCTCCTGGAGGTTGTGACCCTCACCCGGGATGTACGCGGTCACTTCCTGGCCGTTCGACAGCCGGATACGCGCGACCTTGCGCAGCGCGGAGTTCGGCTTCTTCGGCGTCGTCGTGTACACGCGGGTGCATACGCCGCGCTTCTGCGGACAGGCATCGAGCGCGGGCGCTTTCTTCTTGGCCTTGACGACCTTTCTTCCTTTGCGGACAAGCTGGCTGATGGTTGGCACTGCGGGGATCCTTTACTGAGATACGTAAAAAACTCATGCGAGATCGGAAGAGCTCACAAGAGCTTATAAATTTAGCGAAAGCTCAAGACATTGTCAAGCGTCATGGCGCAAGATCGGACGATTTTCTTCTCCCGCGAGCTAAAAATCCCGCGGGAGAAGAAATATTGTCCGGTTTCCGGGGAAATTATTGCACCGGGATCATGACGGCAGGCTCCTCGGCCACGACGGCCACGTCCTCATCCTGCGTCGAGGTGACAACAATATTCCGGAATTTCTTCAGTCCTGTCCCGGCCGGGATCAGATGGCCGATGATGACGTTTTCCTTCAGGCCGACCAAACCGTCCACCTTGCCCGCGATCGCGGCCTCGGTGAGCACCTTGGTCGTCTCCTGGAACGATGCCGCGGAAATGAAGCTCTCGGTGGTCAGCGACGCCTGCGTGATGCCGAGCAGGATCGGTTCGTAGCTGGCGGCCTCGGCGTCCCGGGATTCCGGAGCATCTTTTCCTTTTTTCTTGAGTTCGAAGGCCGCCTCGCGCACTTTCTTGCGCGACACCAACTGGCCTTTCTTGAATTTCGAGTCCTTTTTATCGGTGATGATCACCTTGTCGTCGAGTTCGCCGTTTTCCTCGACCACGCGCACGCGCTCGACCACGTCACCTTCGAGGAACTGCGTGTCGCCGGGCGCGATGATGCGGACCTTCTGCAGCATCTGGCGGACGATCACTTCGATGTGTTTGTCGTTGATGCGCACGCCCTGCATGCGGTAGACTTCCTGGATTTCGTTCACCAGGTATTCCTGCACCGCGCCCGCGCCCTTGATGCGCAGGATGTCATGCGGGTTGATCGACCCGTCGGTGAGGCGTTCGCCGGCCTTGACGACATCGTGTTCCTGCACCAGCACATGTCGGCCGATCGGTGCGAGATACGTGCGGATGTCGCTGCCGTCGTGGCTGGTGACGATGATCTCGCGCGATCCGCGCTTCTGCGCGCCGAAGGTCACCGTGCCGTCGATCTCGCTGACGATCGAGGGGTTCTGCGAACTGCGCGATTCGAACAGCTCGGTCACGCGGGGCAGACCGCCCGTGATGTCGCGGGTCTTGCCGATCTCGCGCGGGATCTTGACGAGCACCGTGCCGCCGATGACCCGCTGGCCGTTTTCGACCGTGAGGTTGGCGCGGACCGGCGTGTTGTATTCCGCCAGCACGTCACCGTGCTCGTTGACGATCTGGATGCGCGGATTGAGCGTCTTGTCCTTCGAGTCGGTGACGACTTTCTGGATGTGCCCGGTCTGATCGTCCGGCTCCTCGCGGAACGTCCGCCCTTCATGGAGATCGGCGTACCGCACCGTGCCGGGGAAGGCGGCGATGATGGTGGCGTTGTAGGGATCCCACTCGTAGAGCACCTCCCCACGGGCGACGCGCTGGTTTTCTTCCACCAGCAGTACCGAACCGTAGGGGATGTCGTATTTCGAGAGCACGCGATTGTCGTCGTCGAGAATGTTGATCACACCGTTGCGGTTGATGACGATCGTGCGATCCTCGATGTCGTCATGATACACGACCGACTTGAGTCCTTCGAACTGCACGCGGCCGTCGAAGCGGGTCGAGATCTGCGACTGGGCGGCGATACGGCTTGCCGTTCCACCGACGTGGAAGGTGCGCAGGGTCAGCTGCGTACCCGGCTCGCCGATGGACTGCGCGGCGACGATGCCCACGGCCTCGCCGACGTCGACCAGGCGGCCGGTGGTCATGTTGCGGCCGTAGCAGCGCGCGCACACACCGTGCCGCGCCTCGCAGGTCAGCACCGACCGGATCACGACGGCCTCGATGGAGGTCCGCGCGACGGTGTCGGCCTTGATCTCGTCGATCATTTCGCCGGCGGAAATCAGCAGCTCGCCACTCAGCGGATCCTTCACGTCGTACAGCGAGACACGCCCGAGAATGCGCTCGGAGAGCGGCTCCTTGATGTCCTCGCCTTCCTTGAGCGCCTCGACCTCGACGCCACGAATCGTGTTGCAGTCGAACTCGGTGATCGCGACGTCCTGTGCCACGTCGACCAGGCGGCGGGTCAGATACCCGGCGTCGGCGGTTTTCAACGCGGTGTCGGCCAGACCCTTGCGGGCGCCGTGCGTGGAGATGAAGTATTCGAGCACCGAGAGTCCGTCGCGGAAATTCGCCACGATCGGATTTTCGATAATCTCACCCGTTTGTCCGGTCATGCTCTTCTGCGGCTTCGCCATCAGTCCGCGCATGCCGGCCAGCTGGCGCACCTGCTCCTTCGAACCACGGGCACCGGAGTCCATCATCATGTACAGCGAGTTGAAACCGTTCTGGCTGCGCTGCAAGGTGTCGAAGAGCTTGTCGGCCACGCGGTTGGTCGTGCGCGTCCAGATGTCGATCACCTTGTTGTAGCGCTCGCCATTGGTGATGAATCCCATCTGGTACTGCTGCATGATGCTCTCGACATCGCGCTGCGCCTTCTCGATGATCTCGACTTTCTCGCCGGGGATCTCCACGTCGGCGACGCTGATCGACAAGCCGCCGCTGGTCGCGTACCCGAAGCCGAGATCCTTGAGGTCGTCGAGGAATTTCGTCGTCGTCAGGTTGCCGCTCTTGTGGAAGATCATGCCGATGATCTGCACGAGCCGGCGCTTGGTGAGCAACTCGTTGATGAAGCCGATCTCGAGAGGAACGATGCGATTGAAAAGAATGCGCCCCATCGTCGTGTCGATGATCTCCGTCCGGGGCCCGTCCTCGACCAGACGGTCGGGCGCCAGCGGCACGCGCACCTTCACGCGTGCATGCAGTCCGACCTGCCGCTGATCGAAGGCGATCATCGCCTCGTCCATCGAAGCAAACACCATTCCCTCGCCCCGGTCGCCCGGCAGGGCCTTGGTGATGTAATAACAGCCGAGCACCATTTCCTGGCTCGGAATGGTGATCGGATTGCCGTTCTGCGGCGAGAGGATGTTGTGCGAGGACAGCAGGAGGATCGATGCCTCGAGCTGCGCGTCGAACGACAGCGGCACGTGCACCGCCATCTGGTCACCGTCGAAGTCGGCATTGAATGCCGTGCAGACCAGCGGATGGAGGCGGATGGCCTTTCCCTCGACCAGCAGCGGCTGGAAGGCCTGGATGCCGAGCCGGTGCAGCGTGGGCGCACGGTTGAGGAGTACGGGATGGCCGTCGATGATCTTTTCAAGAATATCCCAGACTTCCGGACCCTTTTTATCCACAACCTTCTTCGCGCTCTTGACCGTCTTGACGATGCCGCGCTCGATCAGCTTGCGGATGACAAAGGGTTTGAACAACTCGACCGCCATGTCCTTCGGAAGACCGCACTGATGCAGTTTCATTTCCGGACCCACGACGATCACCGAACGACCCGAATAGTCGACGCGCTTGCCAAGCAGGTTCTGCCGGAAACGGCCCTGCTTGCCCTTGAGCATGTCGGAGAGCGACTTGAGCGCGCGGTTGTTGTCGCTGCGCACCGAGTTGACCCGGCGGCTGTTGTCGAACAGCGAATCGACCGCTTCCTGCAGCATGCGCTTTTCGTTGCGAAGAATCACCTCGGGCGCCTTGATATCGATCAGGCGTTTGAGGCGGTTGTTGCGGATGATGACCCGGCGATACAGGTCATTGAGATCCGATGTCGCGAAGCGTCCACCTTCGAGCGGGACCAGCGGACGCAGCTCGGGCGGGATCACGGGGATCACGTCAAGGACCATCCATTCGGGACGGTTGATGTATTCGGTCTCGCGCTGCGCGAGGAAGGCCGTCACGACGCGCAGCCGCTTGATGGCTTCCTGCCGCTTCTGCTGCGAGGTTTCATAGCGGACCTGGAAGCGAAGCCGGTCGGCCAGCTTTTCGATGTCGACCTGCCGAAGCAGTGCCTTGATCGCCTCGCCGCCGATGAGCGCGACGAACTTGTTCGGATCGTCGTTGTCGAGATCCTGATTGTCCTCGGGCAGACCATCGAGCACCTCGAGGAATTCTTCCTCGGTGAGCAGGGTGATGTCGTTGCGAAAATAGGCCTTGTCGATCTTCTCCCCGACTTCCGATTCGGGAATCTCGTCATCCAGCGCGCCGAACGGTCGCGGAAAACTGGTCGGCCCCGGATTGATCACCACGTAGTTTTCGTAGTAGATGATACGCTCGAGTTCCTTCGACGAAATGCCGAGGATGTTGGCGATCTTGCTGGGCAGCGAGCGGAAGTACCAGATGTGGACGATAGGCACGGCGAGGGAAATGTGACCCATGCGTTCGCGGCGGACGGACTTCTGCGTCACCTCGACGCCGCAGCGGTCGCAGATGATGCCCTTGTAGCGGATGCGTTTGTACTTTCCGCAATGGCATTCCCAGTCGCGCACCGGCCCGAAGATCTTTTCGCAGAAAAGACCGTCTTTCTCGGGACGGAACGAGCGGTAGTTGATCGTCTCAGGTTTGGTGACCTCACCATAGGAACGGGAAAGAATGGCGTCCGATGAGGCAAGGCTCACCGCGATGCGCGCAAAATTCTTCTTGACTTGCTCCTGCGGTTTGAATGGCATCTTTATCTCCGATTCAGTACTGATTCTTACTCATGGGGTGAACGGGACTTTGCACACGGGAGCGGCGTCACTCGATCTTGATCTCGAGACCGAGTCCCTGCAACTCGCGAACGAGCACGTTGAAGGATTCGGGGACGTTCGGCTCGGGAAGATTCTCGCCCTTGACGATGGCTTCGTAAACTTTGGCGCGACCCTGTACGTCGTCGCTCTTGACGGTAAGGATTTCCTGCAGCACGTGCGCGGCACCGTACGCCTCGAGCGCCCACACTTCCATCTCGCCGAAGCGCTGACCGCCGAACTGCGCCTTTCCGCCGAGAGGCTGCTGGGTGATGAGACTGTACGGACCGATCGAACGCGCGTGGATCTTGTCGTCGACCAGGTGGCTCAGCTTGAGCATGTAGATGAACCCGACGGTCACGGGCTGGTCGAAGCGTTCGCCGGTGCGTCCGTCAAACAGCTCGATCTTGCCCGAGGGATTCAGTTCGACCGACCCCATCAGGTCGGCGATTTCTTCCCACTTGGCGCCGTCGAAAATCGGCGTGGCGAAACGCACACCGTCGCCGAGCCGCTTGGCGACCCACCCGAGCGCGGTTTCGTACAGCTGTCCGAGGTTCATGCGCGAGGGCACGCCCAGCGGATTGAGCACGATGTCGACTGGAGTTCCGTCGGCGAGATACGGCATATCCTGCACCGGAACCACGTTGGAAACGACACCCTTGTTGCCGTGTCGTCCGGCCATCTTGTCACCGATCGAGAGCTTGCGCTTCTTGGCGATGTAGACCTTCGCGAGCTGCACGATGCCGGGCTGCAGTTCGTCGCCCATCTGGATCTTGCCCTTCTCGCGCTTGTACTCTTCCTCAAGCTCGCGACGGGCGTACTTGTAATTGTCATACAGACGCTGCACCATCGCGTTGACGCGCTTGCTGTCGCTCCACGGCTGCGTGGGATCGAGCGCGTCGAGCTGGTCGAGGATGTTGACGAACGTATCGTCACCGATGGTCGTGCCGCCGCGGATGACACTGCTGCCCTGGAGGTCCCGGATGCCGAGCACCTTTTCTCCCTTGAGCAGCGTGGTCAGCTTCTGCGCGAAGAGTTGGGAGAGATCCGCACGGCGCCGGTCGAAGTCGGCCTCGAGATTATCCATGCGGCGCTTTTCTTCCTTCTTCGCGTCGCTCTCCTTTTTCTTGCGGCTGAACAGCTTGGTCTTGATCACCACGCCCTTCATGCCGGGAGGCGCCTTGAGCGAGGCGTCCTTGACATCGCCGGCCTTGTCGCCGAAGATGGCCTTGAGCAGCTTTTCCTCGGGCGTCGGATCGGACTCGCCCTTCGGCGTGATCTTGCCGATGATGATGTCGTTTTCACGCACCTCGGCGCCGACACGCACGATACCGAATTCATCGAGGTCCTTCGTGGCCTCCTCGCTCACGTTGGGGATTTCCCGCGTGAGTTCCTCCTCGCCACGCTTGGTGTCGCGCACCTGCAGCTCGAATTCCTCGATGTGGATCGACGTGTACACATCCTCGGCCACGAGGCGCTCGCTGACGATGATGGCGTCCTCGAAATTGTACCCGCGCCAGGGCATGAAGGCCACGATGACATTGCGGCCGAGCGCGAGTTCGCCCTTGTCGGTGGAAGAACCGTCGGCGAGAATGTCGCCTTTCTTGAACTTCTGCGCGGGCTTGACAACCGGCCGCTGGTTGATGCAGGTGTCCTGGTTCGTGCGGAAGAACTTGATCAGATCATACTCGACGATGCCGTTCGCGTCGAAGGCGGCCAGCACGTCGTCGGCCGTGCGGCCGAGATTGTAGCGCACGCGGATCTTCGTCGCGTCGACGAACACCACCTCACCGTCATGAGCGGCCACGATCATCGCGTGCGAATCGCGGGCGACTTTTTCCTCGAGACCGGTGCCGACCAGCGGCGCCTCGGGACGCAGCAGGGGTACGCCCTGCCGCTGCATGTTCGATCCCATCAGCGCGCGGTTGGCATCGTCGTGTTCGAGAAACGGAATCAGCGCCGCGGCGGGACTGACGATCTGGTTCGGCGCGACGTCCATAAAGTCGACCTGGTCCGGCTCCATGACCGGGAATTCACTTCCGAGGCGGCACTTCACACGATCGAGCATGAACGTGCCGTCGGGGTTGAGCGGCGCGTTCGCCTGCGCGATGATGATGTCGTCTTCTTCCTCGGCGGTGAGGTAGAGCACGTCCTTCGACACCTTGCCGTTTTTCACGATGCGATACGGGGTCTCGATGAACCCGAATTCATTGATGCGGGCATGAATGCAGAGCGACGAGATCAGACCGATGTTCGGGCCCTCGGGCGTTTCAATCGGACAAAGTCGTCCGTAATGCGTATAATGCACGTCACGCACCTCGAAGCCCGCGCGTTCGCGCGTGAGGCCACCCGGACCCAGGGCCGACATACGGCGCTTGTGGGTCAGCTCCGACAGCGGGTTGGTCTGATCCATGAACTGGGACAGCTGGTTGGTGCCGAAGAAGGCATTGACCACGCTGGAGATGGTGCGCGCATTGACGAGATCGGCCGGGGTGAAATTCTCCACGTCCCGGATGTTCATGCGCTCCTTGATGGTGCGCGCCATGCGCGAGATACCGACATTGTACTGCGCGGCGAGCTGTTCGCCCACGGTACGCACGCGGCGGTTGCCGAGATGATCGATATCGTCGACGGCTTGCTGTCCCTGCATGAGGTCGATCAGATAGCGGACGATGGCAACGATATCTTCGCGCGTCAGCGTGGTGATGTCGGGAGCGATCTGCAAGCTGAGTTTCTTGTTGAGGCGGTAGCGGCCGACAATGCCGAGATCGTAGCGCTTCGGGTTGAAGAACAGCCGTTCGATGAGTCCCTTGGCGGTCTCGAGGTCGGGCGCCTCGCCCGAGCGCAGTTGCTTGTAGATCATCTCGAGCGCTTCCTGGTCGTTGCTCGCCTCGTCCTTGCGGATGGTATTGGCGATGACCAGCGCGTTTTCATTGTCGGTCTTGTACACCCGCACCGTCTTCACACCGTGTTCACGGATGGAATGGACGATATCCTCGTCGAGTTCGGTGTCCGCGCTCACCAGCAGTTCGCCGGTGCTCTCGTCGACCACTTCCTCGCAGAGAATGCGACCGAAGTGTTCCTCGATATCGGCGCTCGCGAGCTTGACATCCTCGACGAGGTCGAACAGTTCGAGGAGTTCCTTGTTCGATGAATAGCCGAGGGCACGCAGCAGTGTCGTGACCGGGAATTTCTTTTTCCGGTCGATGTACGCGTACATGACATGGTTGATATCGGTGGCGAATTCCACCCAGGAACCACGGAAGGGAATGATGCGGGCGGAGAACATCTTCGTTCCGTTCGGGTGCATCGACTCCCCGAAGAACACACCCGGCGAGCGGTGCAACTGGCTGACGACCACGCGTTCCGCGCCGTTGATGATGAAGGTCCCGCGTTCGGTCATATACGGAAGATTTCCGAGATAGACTTCCTGTTCGACCGTTTCGATATACTCGTTGCTGTTGGGCTCCTCCGACTTGCTGGAAAGACGCAGGCGCGCCTTGAGCGGGACGGCGAAGGTCAACCCGCGTTCCTGGCACTCCGGCACGGAGTATTTCGGTTTTTCGACGAAGTATTCGATGAATTCGAGAATGTAATTTTCGCGGGCGTCGGTAATGGGGAAGTTGGTGGCGAACACCTGCTGCAGTCCTGCGTCGGCGCGCAGCGCGGGCGAGAGTTTTTCCTGGAGAAACTGGTCGAACGAGGCGACCTGCACGTCGAGAAAGTTCGGATACTCATACAGATCCGAGATCTTTCCGAAGCTCCAGCGACCGTTCGGCATCTGCTTCAGGTCCAGCTTCCGAAATGTATCGTTGAAACCGTTCGCGTTTGAGGTAGTCAATTCCTGGCTCCTTAACATGGGTGCGTACGTGACGGAAACCTGCGGGAATGATCGCGCCGCGCCCGGAGCGGGCGCGAACGGCGGTCAGGGGGGACAATCCGGGCGGACGTGATAAAACGACAAGTGCGGGTCGAACAGCATTCGACCCGCTTCCTGTCAATCACACCGATGAATCGTCGTTGTCGTAAAACAGAACGTTCTGTCAGATGGTGAGAAGTATTCCGTTCGAGCGTCGACTTACTTGAGGGTGACGGTCGCGCCGGCTTCCTCGAGCTCCTTTTTCAGCTTGTCGGCTTCGTCCTTCGACACCTGCTCCTTCACGATCGAGGGGGCGCCTTCGACGAGATCCTTTGCTTCCTTCAGGCCCAGGCTTGTCGCCGCGCGGACGACCTTGATCACGTTGATCTTGTTCGCACCGATGGTGGTCAGCTCGACGTCGAACTCGGTTTTCTCTTCCGCCTCGGCGGCCGGAGCGGCCCCGGGCATCATCCCGCCGGCCATCATCATCGGAGCGGCGGCGGTGACGCCGAACTTGTCTTCGAGCGCCTTCTTGAGTTCGGACGCCTCGAGCAGCGTCAGTTTCTCGATTTTTTCAACGATTTCTTCGATCACGGACATTGTATGACTCCTTGGGAGATGAATTGTTTCGAATTTCAATCAAAACGGGTGATCACGAGAATCCGGGTGCTCAGGCAGCCTTCTGTTTCTCGATCGCGTCGAGCGCGTAGACGATGCCGCTCATGACACCATGAATGGCGCCAACGATGCCCTGCGCCGGAGCAGCGATGCTGCCCACGATGCCGGCAATGATTTCCTCGCGCGTCGGGAGCGATGCGAGTTCCTCGAGGCGTGCACCGTCAAACACCTCCGTGCCGATCACACAGGCCTTCACCGACAACATTTTTTCGTTGTCCTTGACGAAGTTTTTCAGCAAGCGGGCGGGTGCGACGGGATCATCATAGGCAAACACCACGCCGGTCTGCCCGACGAGGTACGGGAACAGCCCGTCATATCCGCCGACTTCCTTGAGCGCGCGTTCGAACAGGGTGTTCTTGATGACTTTGTAGTCCACACCGGCTTTGAAGAACTCGCTCCGCAGCTGATTGGCCTTTTCGACCGTCAAGCCCGCGAAGTCCGCCAGGTACAGCCCGCTCACGTTCTGAAGCCGTGCGACGGCGTCTGCGATCACCTTGGCTTTTTGTTCTTTGGTCATTCGATCCTCAACAGGAAAACACGAATGGGGACACGTGAATTAGGTAGAAGCATTGGAGTGCGTAACTGACCGGATGCAGGTCAGTATTCGAAAAACGAATCTCTTTCTCTAATGAAGCAACGAAGCTTCGCTCCGGTCGAGATGGATGCCGGGGCCCATGGTGCTCGACAGCGTGACGCCCTTGATATAGACGCCTTTGGCGGCGGCCGGCTTCATGCGGTTGAGCGTGGTGATGAACGATTGCACGTTCTCGACGATCTTGTCCTCGTCGAAGTTGACCTTGCCGACCATGGCATGCACGATGCCGCCCTTGTCGACGCGGAAGGAAATCTTGCCGCCCTTGACATCGGTGACGGCCTGGCCGACCTCGGTGGTCACGGTACCGGATTTCGGGTTGGGCATGAGGCCGCGGGGTCCCAGCACCTTGCCGAGCTTGCCGACCTCTCCCATCACGTCGGGGGTGGCGATGATCACGTCGATATCGGCCCAGCCCTCCTGGATCTTCTCGAGATAATCCTCGAGTCCGACATGTTCGGCGCCGGCATCACGGGCTTCCTGCTGCTTGGCGGGACGCGTGAGCACGAGCACCCGCACCGATTTGCCGATGCCATGCGGCAGCGACGCGGTGCCGCGGATCATCTGATCCGATTTCTTGGGGTCGACACCGAGGCGCACGGCGATGTCGATCGACTCGTTGAATTTCGCCTTCGCGGTTTTCTTCAGCAGCGCCACACCCTCGCGGATCGCGTATTCACGCTGTTTCTCGACGAGGCTCGTGGTGTCCTTCATGCGTTTCGTCAGTTTCATTTCCTGCACCTTATCCTTCAACAGTGAATCCCATGCTGCGCGCCGTGCCCGCAACCATTTCCATCGCCGCCTCGACGGTGTGCGCGTTCAGGTCGGGCATCTTCGTCTCGGCGATTTCGCGCACCTGCGCGTTGGTGACTTTCGCGACCTTGTTGCGGTTCGGTTCGGGCGAGCCCTTCTCCGACCCCGCGGCCTTCTTCAACAACACCGCGGCGGGCGGTGTCTTGGTGATGAAGGTGAAGGACTTGTCGGAGAACACGGTGATGACCACCGGAATGATCAGCCCGTCCTTGTCCTGCGTGCGTGCATTGAACTGCTTGCAAAACTCCATGATGTTGACGCCCTTCTGACCGAGCGCCGGTCCGACCGGTGGCGCGGGATTGGCCGCACCGGCACGGATCTGGAGTTTGATGTAGCTGTCGATTTTTTTTGCCATGGGAATTTCCGCCTATGTAATTACGTATCGAATTCGACCTGACTGAAGTCCAGCTCCACCGGCGTCTTGCGTCCGAAAATCGAAACCATCACTTTCAGCTTCGTCTTCTCTTGGTTGACTTCCTGCACGAAGCCGCTGAAGGTGTTGAACGGACCGTCGATCACGCGCACGGGATCGCCGACGCGGAACTGCACTTCGGGGATTTCCGTGTCGCGCCGCTCTTCCATGCGACCGAGGATCTTGTCGACCTCGTCACGGCGCAGCGGCGTCGGGGCGTTCTTCGGCCCGACAAAGGAAATCACCGACGGCGTGTTGAGAATGATGTGCTTGGTGTCCTTGTCCAGCACACAGTGGATCAGGACATACCCCGGAAAGAAATTCCGCGTCTTCGTGCGCTTCTTGCCGTCGCGCACTTCGTACACTTTCTCGGTGGGGACGATGACGGCAAGTATCCGTTCACTCATCCTGAGCGACGGATCCGCCTGCTTCACCTCGTTTTCGATGTATGCCTTGACCTTGTTCTCATGGCCGGAATACGACCGTATGGCATACCACCGGAGATGTTCGATCTGCTTCTCTTCTTCCGAAGCCATGGACAACCGTGTGTTCCCGCTGCGCGTCACGCGGCTTTCGCCGTCACGTGCCGAGCAGCAATTTCATGATTTGCGTTAACAAGGAATCAACCACGAAGACGAAAAGCGAGATGACGATGGTGGACACCAGGACGACGACGGTTGACTCGCGGAGCTCGTCCTTCGTGGGCCACGTCACCTTCTTCATTTCCTTGGTAACGCCGTTGATAAATTCCGTAATCTTTTCTTTCATGATCCGGCTGTCGTTGAGTTGTTCATCTGGCACGAGAGGAGGGACTCGAACCCCCAACCTGCGGTTTTGGAGACCGCTGCTCTACCAATTAAGCTACTCTCGTAGAAACCGCACGCGGATGGGTCGGTCGCGAGGGCGGCGTTATTTGGTTTCCTTGAAGGCCACGTGCTTGCGCACGACGGGATCGTACTTCTTGTATTCCACGCGCTGCGGATGCAGCTGCTTGTTCTTCTTCGTGGTGTAACGATACCCCGTACCCGCGGTGCTCTCCAACGTGATGATGATCCGTCCTTTGTTGCTCTTGGCCATGTCTCTGCCTCTTGTCACGAATACGAAGAAAGGTACCTTGCCGTACCTTGAGCTCACGACCGGATTTGAACCGGTGACCTCTTCCTTACCAAGGAAGTGCTCTACCGACTGAGCTACGTGAGCGTGGAGCGGGAGACGGGACTCGAACCCGCAACCAACAGCTTGGAAGGCTGTGACTCTACCAATTGAGTTACCCCCGCGTACGGGACCGCCTTGTCTCTCCAACGTGCCGGTGTCGCTGCGCGTCCGGACCGGTCGGTGTGCCTCGGCGAAAGAACTCTGTGGTGGGGGTAGGATTCGAACCTACGAAGTCGTGTGACAACAGATTTACAGTCTGTCCCGGTTGGCCACTTCGGTACCCCACCGTCTTGTCTTTTCGTCAACCTGAGCTGGCGACCAGACTTGAACTGGTGACCTGCTGATTACAAGTCAGCTGCTCTACCAACTGAGCTACGCCAGCAGGACTGTCCCAAAATGCGGACAGGATCACAAATATATCCTGTGTTTTGGTCAAAGTCAAACGCTGAATGCGGTGCCGTGAAAAAAACCGGGCGTTTCAGAGATTTTTTTTCAGAAAAGCAACGATCGTCGCATCCAGACCGACGCCCGCATCCAAAATATCAGTGCCATGTCCGGCATTCGGATAGATCGTGACTTCCATCGCGGGATCGATGCCGCGATAGACGTCAACGGTCTCGATCGACCGCAGATCCTCGCTGCTGGCCGCCACCAACAACGGGCGGCCCTTGTATTTGCGCACCGGACCCTCGGTCGGAAGTTCGTTGAAGTAATTGAGGCCCGGACTGATCAGCACCGTCGCGCGCACCGCCGGATCACCGGCGGCATAGATGATGGCGTTGCTGCTGCCGTAGGATGCACCCACGATGCCGATGCGCCCGGCGTCGACCTTCGCATGCGCGCGCAGGAATGCCATCGCCGCGGTGATATCCGCCACGGCCTTGCGATCGGGACGCACGCTCCGCCCCGACGCGGTCTTGGTGCTCCCGCCATACCCGCGCATGTCGATCGCCAGCACGGTCATGCCCGCGGCCTGCAGCGAACCCGCCAACGCGGCGAAACTGCGCCGGTCACTGCGCCACTGATGGAGACACAACACCGCCGGCGCGCGGTTCCCCGCCGGGTACAGCGTTCCCGTGATCACAATGCCGTCGGCCGTGGTGAAACGGACCTCCTCGCTGCTGCCCCGCAATGCCGTCACCGTCGCGCCCCGGACGGTAGCCCCCCGCGCGACGGCATCCCG
>JAVFAS010000001.1:212956-217045 GCA_034002405.1 Bacteroidota bacterium
CCCGCGCGACGGCATCCCGTCCCGCGCTCGTGCTGCCTGTCTCCCCGCCCGCGTTTCCTTCCGGCTGACAGCCGATGAACAGCATCGTTGCCAGTGCCGCGATCAGCATTCTCCTGCTTCTCATCATGATCTCCACCTTCATTTCTGGTATTCCGATATTGCGATGTTTCATGTGTCATGATGCGCCGCCGCGTCCGACGTCGGACGCGCCCCCGCGTTTCCCTCCTCCCGCGGTGCGTCGAGCCGGCGCAGGATTTCCGCCGCGATGTCGTCGGCGTCCATCCTGTCGTGTGCGTCGATCCACCGCAGTCGCGCTTCCTTGCGAAACCACGTCATCTGCCGCCGGGCGTATTGCCGGGTGCTCCGTTTGATCGCGTCGATACTGTCGGCGAGAGAGGTCGATGCGGCAAGATACCGGATGATTTCCGGATACCCAACCGCCTGGAGGGAGGTCCACCCCGGATCGGCGCCGCCCGCGAGCAGCGACGTTACTTCCTCGACCAACCCCGACGCGATCATGTCGTCCACACGCCGGTTGATGCGCGCGTTGAGCGCCGCCCGCTCGCGGCGCAGGCCGAACATCCGCGTATCCTGGATCACTTGCGGCATGCGCTCACGCCGCAGCACGGAATAGGGACGGCCGGTGAGCAGGCAGACTTCCAGCGCGCGGATGACACGCACGGGATTCCGCCGGTCGATGCGCGCGGCGGTGTCCGGATCGTGTCGCGTGAGATCAGAAACAAGAGATTCCAGTCCTTCATTCCGGATTCGTTCCTCGAGCCGCGCGCGGAGCGCGGGGTCGGCTTCCGGTCCGTCGAATATCCCGTCGGTGATCGCACGAAGATACAGGCCCGATCCGCCCACCACCAGGACACGTCGGCCCCGGTGCTGGATGTCGGCGATCCAGTCCGCGGCCTCGCGGAAAAACCGTCCGGCGGTGTAGGTCTCGGACGGATCGCACACGTCGATGCCATGATGCGGCACGGCGCGACGCTGGGCGACGTCGGGCTTTGCCGTGCCGATATCGAGCCGACGGTAGACCTGCCGCGAATCGGCGCTGATGATTTCGGCGTCGAGCAACCGCGCGAGCGCGATGCCCGCGTCGGTCTTGCCCGAGGCCGTGGGTCCGGCAAGGACAATGATCGGTGGTGGTTTCGTCTCCATCACCCCGGCGCTACATGCGCCAGCCTTCCTTGCCGACGAGGGGAACGAACTTGAAACCGGCATGCCGCGTCTGGGTGAATTCGTCACCATGGCGCTGCACGAGGACCATCGCCTGCGTCGCCTGGTCACCGACGGGGATGACCAGCCGTCCGCCGTCCGCGAGCTGCCGCAGCAGCGACGACGGCACGTCCGGCGCCCCGGCCGTGACGATGATGCCGTCGAACGGCGCGAATTGCGACCAACCGATGGTGCCATCGCCCACCTTCGAGGCGATATTGTACCCGAGCGTCTCCATGCGCCGCCGGGCGTGCTCGAGCAGGTCGAAATGCCGCTCGATGGTGAAGACGCGTGCGCCGAGTTCGGCGAGAAGGCAGGCCTGGTACCCCGACCCGGTGCCGATTTCGAGCACCTTGTCGCCCCGGCGCACCTGCAGAAGTTGCGTCATGAAGGCGACGGTGAAGGGTTGGGAGATGGTCTGCCGGCATTCGATCGGCAGGGCCGAGTCGTCATAGGCCTTGGGCTGGAAGACTTCCTGCACGAAGGCATGCCGCGGAACCACGGCGATGGCATTGATGACCGCCGGATCCGATATTCCTTTTTTCCGGAGCAGATCGATCAATTGCTGGCGCGCAAGGTCGAATTGTCGATGGGAAAAACCGCTGTTCATTCCGCCCTGTCCTCGCTCCCGTTCTCCTGTCCCGACAGCGCATCGAAAATGGATTTGACGTTGACGTTGAGTCCGTGCCGCAGCGCCGCCCGCAGGGTTTCGGCCGAGAGATCGCGTTGCAGGCGGCCGTCCTCGGCCACGGAAATCGTACCGGTTTCCTCCGACACGACGATGGCCAGCGCATCGGTCTGCTCGGAGATACCGACGGCCGAACGGTGCCGCATGCCCATGATGAAGCCATCGATGCGCAGCTGGTTGCTCAGCGGCAGCGTGCAGCGCGCCGCCTCGACGATGCGGTCCTTGATCACCACCGCGCCGTCATGCAGCGGCGCTTTCGGATTGAACACCGACAGCAGCAGTTGCTTGCTGACCACCGCGCCGAGCGGAATGCCCGATTCGATGATCATACGGATACCCGTGCGCCGTGGAATCACGATCAGCGCACCGATTTGCCGCTGCGCCATCTCCTCGCAGGCCTCGGCGATCGCTTCGATGGTCTCGTCCATGCTGCGACGCATCAGATTCGCCATGAGCCGCCCGCGTCCAAGAATGACGAGCAGCCGGCGCAGCTCGGGCTGGAAGAGGATGATGAAGGCCACCACCCAGACATCGGCGAGAGTGCGGAGAATCCACGTCATGGCCTTCAGCTCGAGCGAGGCCGCCACGAAACTACCGGCAACAACCACGATGAGGCCGAGAAAGATCTGGATCGCGATCGTCCCCCGCATCACCAGGTAGAGCCGGTAGAAAATGAAGGTGACCACGACGATGTCGAGGATGTCGGTCCACCCGATCTCGAGAAAGCCGATATTAAACAGCATGCGCTCCTCCCTCCTCGATCGCGTCGGCGACGCGCAGCGCGTCGCGGACGGCGCGAACGTCATGCACACGGAGAATGCCCGCGCCGCGCCGCCAGGCGGACAGGCAGCTGGCGATCGTACCCGGCAGACGGTCGGGTGGCTCCGCCCCGGTCAGGGCACCGAGGAAGGATTTGCGCGAGGTACCGACAAGCAAGGGACAGCCGAGCGGACCGAAGTCCGCGAGCTCCCGCACAAGCTGCAGGTTGTGCGCGACGGTCTTCCCGAATCCGATACCCGGGTCGAGCACGAGTTCCGTCATGCCCGCGGCATGGCAGAACGCAATGCGCTCTTCGAAAAAGATATAGATGTCCTGTGTGACGTTTTTATAGGATGGCGCATCCTGCATCGTCGCGGGGGTCCCCGCCATGTGCATCAGCACAACGGGAGCGCCACATGCCGCCGCGACCTCGGCCATGCGTGGATCATGTCGCAGCGCGCTGACGTCGTTGATAAGATCCGCGCCGGCGTCGAGCGCCGCACGCGCGACATCCGCGTGCCGCGTATCGATGGAAATGGGGATGTCGGACTCCCGCCGCAGCGCTTCGATCACCGGCAGCACGCGGCGCAGTTCTTCGTCCGGCGGCAGTTCCGCCGCGCCGGGACGAGTCGACTCGCCACCGATATCGATGATGTCCGCCCCGTCGGCAATCATCGACCGTGCATGGGCGACCGCGTCCGCGACTCGGAGATGCTCTCCCCCATCGGAAAAGGAATCCGGCGTGACGTTCAGGATACCCATGATGCGACAGCGCTCCCCGGGATGCTGGATACGATCGGGGAGGACGAGGTCGGAGATGTTCCGCTCGCGGTTCATGCACACGGCTCCGGGCCCTGGCCCTGGATCCCGCACGATGCCGCTGGATTGATGCTGTTCATGTGCTGCAGTCTGCGTCGGTGAAATCCGGGTGAATTCCGATACAATACTGCATCATACGATCCACCGGCTAAAGATGCAATGCCGGACGGCGCCCACGCGAACGGCGCGGGCGGGCGGCACGGGCGTCCGGCGATCGCGACGGTCGCGCACCACGGCCGTAATGACAAACGAGGCCGCGGAATATCTTCCGCGGCCCCGTTCATTCAGGATCCGGAAGGCCCAGGACCCTGCATGTCGATGAGGATTACTTCGAGAGCGTCATCCGCTGCGTGAAGACGAAGTCCCCTGCCTGCATGCGGTAGACGTACGTCCCGCTCGGAAGATCCGAGGCATCGAACGTCACTTCATACCGACCCGCGGGCAGCGTTTCGTTCACCAGCTCCGCCATCTCCGTACCGAGCAGGTCGTACACCGCCACGCGCACGGCACGCTCCTCGCCGACCGTGAAGACGATCGACGTCGTCGGATTGAACGGATTCGGATAGTTCTGCTCGAGTCCGAATGCCATCGGTGTTGCCGCG
>JAVFAS010000002.1:0-54874 GCA_034002405.1 Bacteroidota bacterium
CGGCGCACCCCCCCGTCAGGGCGAACCGCCCATCCCAAGTCCCACGGTCATCGCCAGTCGTAACAAGCCCAGCCAGTCCGGCGATCCTCCTCCCTTCGTATACGGTTCGCCCCTCCCGCCCCTCCCGCCCCGCCCCGTACCGGCGAACCGCCCCTCCCGACCGCGTCTATCCCATAACCAGCAGGCGGCGCACCAACCGAGCGCCAGCAGCCAGCCCGCGAACACATCGCTCGGATAATGCACCCCGAGCATGACGCGCGTGGCACCGGTCGCGAGACTGCCGGTCACCGCGACGGCGACCAGAATATATCGGATGCGCGCATCCTTAATCCCCCTGCCAATCAGCACCGCGAGCGCAAGAAATATGACCATCGTCATCATCGCGTGTCCGCTGGGGAAGCTCCATGCATCCGCGGATGACAGCCAGGGGACCACCGCCGGACGCGGCCGGTCGATCCCGAGTTTCAGGGCGAGATTGAGCAGCAATCCACCGATACTCACGACAAGCAGCACCAACTGCGCGCGGCGATCACCGCGGAAGAACAGCCAGGCAAGTCCCGTGAGCGCGGCGGCCAGCAATGTCAGATTATTCCCCAGCGTGGTAATGGTGACCGCCACATCCCGCACCCAGCGGGGTCCAACAATCGCGGCCGGTTCCTCCACCTGACGCAGTGCGCGCAGCAGCCATGCATCGACCCCCGCCGTTTCCCCCAGCAATACCGCGGACGTCACCGCCAGAAACAGCGCCAGCATCGCAAGCCCGAACAGCCCCGCAACCAATTCCGCCGCCACCTCCCCCCTCATCACTTGACCCTTCGACCTCTTCACCTCTTCACCTCTTCACCTCTTTACCTCTTTACCTCTTCACCTCTTCACCCCACCACAACCAACCCCACCGCCAGCAGCAGCAGAAACGTCCGCATGAATACATCCCCGCCCCCGCCGGTCTGCATGCGCAGGAACGACGGCAGGATATGCCAGTCACGTTTCGAGAGCGGCCAGAACAGCGCGAGGCCCGCGGGCGTCATCATGTCGAGCAGGAGATGGCTGAGATAGCCCGCGGCGAACCAGATCCACAGCGACGGGAAGCCGAGGGAGGCGCCGAGATAATACATGCCGACGGTGAGCGCCGCGGCGATGGGCAGTACATGCGTCGCGGCGCGATGTCCGCCGGCAAGAAGGCGCACGAGCTGGGCGAGCGTCCGGGTAAGGATGTTGCCCACCTGAAGAATCACTCCGGCACCTCGCCGCGCGGCGCGGTCGGCCCCGCGCCGGCCCGTTCCGAGCTGTGCGCGAATCGCGTTCGGGGAGTTCGAGATCAGTGATTGCGGTTCATCGATATCCGGGAGCAGCGACGCAACGACAGCGACGGCCATGCCGGGCAGGAGCACGGGCAGAACCACGCCGTGCATGGTGATCATTCCCGTGGGGATATGTGGTGCGAGTTCCGGCAACAACCGCGCGGCATGCAGCGCCGCCGCGGCCGCGATGCCGCCCGTCAGATGCGTCTTCCCCGTCACGCGTGTTACCGCACCACGATATTGACGAGCTTGTCCGGCACCGTGATCACCTTCACCACGGTTTTCCCGTCGAGAAAACTCCGCACTTTCTCGTTTTCCCTGGCGGCGGCTTCGAGCGCATCCGCCGCCATTCCTTTCTCCACACGGATACGGTCACGCAACTTTCCGTTCACCTGCAGAATCACCTCCACCTCGTCGTCGACCGTGTAGGCAGGATCAAACGCCGGCCAGGCTTCATACGCCAACGTTCCGTCATGCCCGAGCAGTCGCCAGAGTTCCTCCGCGAGATGTGGCGCGAACGGCGCGAGCAGCAGCACGAAGGTCTCCATCGCCGCGCGCGGACGCACGTCCTTCTTGTTCATCTCGTTGACGAAAATCATCATCTGCGAGATCGCCGTGTTAAAGCGTAGCGCCTCGATGTCCTCTCCCACTTTCTTGATGGTCTTGTGCAGCAGACGCAAGGTTTCGGCATCCGCCGCGCTGTCCTGGATGCTCGCATCGAGCGTGGCCGTCACGGCATCGGGATCGTCGGTGATGAACAGACGCCAGACGCGGTTGAGGAAGCGATGCACACCCTCGACGCCCTTGGTATTCCAGGGCTTGACCTGCTCGAGGGGTCCCATGAACATCTCGAACAGCCGCAGCGTGTCGGCACCGTATTCACGGATGACATCATCCGGATTGATGACATTTCCAAAGGACTTCGACATCTTGCGCCCGTCCTCGCCGAGGATCATGCCCTGGTTGACGAGGCGGAGAAACGGTTCGTTTGTCGAGACATGGCCGAGATCGAAGAGCACCTTGTGCCAGAAGCGCGCATACAGCAAATGCAGCACGGCATGCTCGGTGCCGCCGACGTAGAGATCGACGGGTCCCCAATATGCTTCCTTCTCCCGATCGCAGAACATCGTTTCGTTGTGCGGATCCATGAAGCGCAGATAGTACCAGCACGACCCCGCCCATTGCGGCATCGTGTTGGTCTCGCGCCGCGCGGGGAGATCCGTCGCGGGGTCGGTGGTGTTCACCCACTCCTCCATCGTCGCGAGCGGCGATTCGCCCGTCCCGCTGGGTTTGTAGGACTCGACCTCGGGCAGGGTGACCGGAAGCATGTCCTCCGGCAACAGCGTGATTTCCTCATGTCCGTCGGGATGCCGCACATGGAGTATCGGGAACGGCTCGCCCCAGTAGCGCTGGCGGGAAAACAGCCAGTCACGCAGTTTGAAATTCACCTTTCGTCGGCCGAGACCGCGCTGCTCGAGCCAGGCAATGACCTTCTCGAACGCATCGCGATAGCCGAGCCCGTTGATGAAATCCGAATGGACGGCCGTGCCCTGTTCGGTGTCGGTGTACGCGGCTTCCTCGACGTTCCCGCCCGCGATCACCTCGCGGATCGGCAGATCGAAGGTGCGCGCGAATTCCCAATCGCGTTCGTCATGCGCCGGCACGGCCATGATGGCACCCGTGCCGTAGGACATCAGGACATAATCGGCGATCCAGATCGGAATCTTTTCCTCATTGACCGGATTGACCGCATGCGCGCCGGTGAAGACGCCGCTTTTCTCCTTTGAGAGTTCGGTCCGCTCGAGATCGTTTTTCCGTGCCGCCGCCGCGATGTACTGGTCCACCGCCTTCCGTTGCGCGGCCGTGGTCAGCGTGTCGACCAGCGGATGTTCCGGCGCGAGCACCATGTAGGTCGCGCCCCAGAGCGTATCGGGCCGGGTCGTGAAGACGGTGATGGAGGCGTCGGCGCCATCGACGGCGAAGCGCACCTCGGCGCCTTCCGAACGGCCAATCCAATTGCGCTGCATTTCCTTGAGACTCTCGGGCCACTCGAGCGTATCGAGATCATCGAGCAGGCGCTGCGCATAGGCGGTGATTTTCAGCATCCACTGCCGCATCGGCCGACGCACGACGGTGAAGCCCTTTTCGATCTGCTCCGGCACTTCCTCGTTGGCGAGTACGGTTCCCAGTTCGGGACACCAGTTCACCGGCACCTCGGCCATGTAGGCGAGACCGGCCTTGTACAACTGGGAAAAAATCCATTGTGTCCACTTCACATAGCGCTCGTCGGTGGTATTGACCTCGCGATCCCAGTCATAGGAGAAGCCGATCATTTTCAGCTGCCGGCGGAAGGTCTCCACGTTCTGCTTCGTGGTGATGGCGGGATGGACGCCGGTCTTCACCGCGTACTGTTCGGCCGGTAGACCGAAGGCATCCCATCCCATCGGATGCAACACGTTGAACCCGCGCATGCGCTTGTAGCGCGCGATGATATCCGTGGCGGTATACCCTTCGGGATGTCCGACATGCAGTCCCGCCCCCGAGGGATACGGAAACATGTCGAGCACATAGTACTTCGGCTTGCTGAAATCCTCGGCCGTCTTGAATGTGCTCTGCTCTTCCCAGTAATTCTGCCACCGGGGCTCGATCTCGCGGAACGGATAACGCATGGGGATGGATGTGTTGATGAGGAAAAATAATTTGTAGCCAATAAAAATACGGGAAAGACGGGGGAAAGGAAAACGGGACGTGTTCCTCGATGCCACCCCGCCGCGTCGTGCCCTCTCGGACCGCGCGGGACAGGGGCCTATGCTCCCGGACTCACCGCGCGATGTGGAGTGGACGCAGGCGTATGCTTCCGCCGACGCGCAGCACGATGAAGTACTGTCCGGGCGTGAGTCCTTCCGTGTCGAACGTGCGATGATGCGCACCCGCATGCTCCCACGCGTGCGCAAGCAGCGCGAGACGTCTACCGAGGAGATCACGGAGTTCGATGCGCACGTCCGCGGAATGTGGCAGCGTGTATCCGAAATGGACGCTTCCATCGACCACCGGATTCGGATACCCCGGATGCAATGCCAGGGATTCGAACCGGCCGGCGGACTGCGTGACCCCTGTTGTCGTGTCGGTTTTCGTTTCCGTGCGGAAGCGCCACTGCTCGGACCAGACGCCGGCCAGCGGACCGCGCCAGGCGCGCACACGCCAGAGATAGTCCTCGCCCGGAAGCAACGATTTCACCGTGCTGGTGTCAGTCTGGGTCAGACCGGGACTCGACCCCGGGCCCGTCACCTCGAGTTCGTATCCATCGGAAGCCGGGACCGAATGCCAGCGGAATTCGAGTGCGTCGGCGGACACCGTGCTTCCATCCGGCGGCGAAATGAGCATGGGCGCGGCAAGACTGTCAATGACGCGGAAGGTCCAGACGTCGCTCAACGGCCCCGATCCACTTTCATTTTGTGCACTCACACGCCAATACAGCTGCGTATTGTTCGGCAGCGACTGCGGTGAGATACGCCGGTTCGCGTGAATGTTTTTCATGTCCAGAACGAGCGGGTTGAACGCCGAATCCCGCGCGACCTGCAGCGTGTAGCTGTCCGCGAGACTGTCGGCCTCCCAGAGAAATTCCGGTCGTTCGGTGACGTCGACCGCGCCGTCCGGCGGCGCGAGTAATCGGATCGTTCCGGGAACCGGGCGCACGGTGCGGAATCTGCTGATCGCGGACCACGGTCCGGTCCCGGCGGCGTTGGATGCACGCACACGCCAATAATGCCAGGTCGCATCCGGCAGCCCGCTCGCCGCGTACCGCGTCAACGGCACGCCGCTCGCATCGAGAAGAGTCGTCCCGAAGCTCGCTTCCTCCGAAAGCTGCACCTGATAGCCCGTGGCGCTTTCGACCGGTGACCAGGTGAATTGTGGATTCGCCGCGACACCAGACGCGTGGTCCTCGGGCGTGAGCAGCACCGGGGCCTCGGGCTCCGCCGGCAGCGTCGTGAAGCTCCAGATATCGGACCAGCTACTCATGCCGCCAAAATTGAATGCGCGGACACGCCAGTAATACTTCTGGAAGTTTCCCAAATCGCGAACCTCCGCGGTCGGGGAGATGATGTCGTCGCGATCGAGAAGAAATGCCGCGGAAAACAGCGAGTCGGTCGAAACCTGCGCCTGATACCGCACCGCACGGTCGGATGCATCCCACAACAGCGTGACCAGCAATGGCAGATCGCGGACGCCGACCCGCGGTGTCACGAGCGTCGGTGTCTCCGGCGGTGCGATCGCGGTGGTGAAGCGATGCGACGGCGACCAGTCGCTGGTGCCGGCGGGATTGGTCGCATTGGCACGCCACCAGTAAACGGACTCGGATGTCAATACGGGCGCGGCGTGCCGCAGGTCGGTCACATCGCGCGCATCCAGTACAAGCGTGGAGAAATCCGCGCGGTCGGAGATCTGTACACGATACCGCAACGCTCCCGTCGACGGCTGCCAGAGCAGCTCGGGCTGCACGGGCACATTCACGCCATTCTGCGCCGGGTACTGCAGCAGGGGGGGCGTCGGCGCGACAATGGGCACATCGGAAACCAGCCAGGCCGCGCCCCCGGCAAGCACGGCCGCCTCGCCACCGGGTTGTACCGTTGCCTGCAGGGTACGCGCGTCATCGAAGCGCAACAGCGCGACGAGTCCGGGCTCGGTCCCGTCGTATATGGTGTACATCCCCGCACTGATCTCCGCGTCGCCACGGGCGGTCCTCCACACACGCAGTTCGTCGATGACACCGTGGCCAGCGGCGCCGGACGGCACGCCGCCGACCGTCAGCGGTCCCCACCCCGTCCCGATCAGATCGCCGTCAAAGTCCAGCTCCGCCCGGCGGGCGCCGTCGACATAAAAACGGATCTTTCCATCCGATTTACGGTAACTGACGGCGAGGTGATACCAACGCCCGAGCTGCGGTGCAAGGGAAATTCTCGTCGTGCCCGCGGCGGAGAATTCCAATCCGTTGGTCGCATGCAACCGCAACTGCCATCCCGCGCCCGATCCGGTATCGCGCTTGTCGATGATCGGGAAACTCCCGGTCGACCAGCCGAGCGGCCGTACCCAGGCCTCGATCGTCAGTTCATCATTGTCCTCGATCTCGGAGAAATCATGCCGATAGGGGACCACCACGAGATCGTCGTTTCCGTCGAGATACACGGCATGTCCCGGGAGCGCGGACGTCCCACCCGTGGTGAAATTCCAGACATCGGACCAATCGCTCAGTCCCTGCGCGTCGCGCACCCGCACACGCCAGAAGTAGCGCGTCAGCTTCTTCAGTTTCGGCGTGTCAAACCAGGTCGCGGTGAGGTCGTCGCGGGTGATCACCGGGGAACGCATGTCAGGATGCTCCGACACCGTGAGTTCATACCCGATCGCGCCCTGCGCGGCATTCCACTGCAACGCGGGGGTGACACTCAGATCGGTCAGTGCGTTCGGCGGGGAAAGCAGTCCCGGCGCGTTGCTCACGCTGGCGATGATCGAAACCATCTGCCGCCCGCCGTGCAGGGTGCCTTTGTGCGCGACGCGTACGGTATACCACCCCTCGACCGGCGCGGACACATATACCTGCTCGACGTTGTCGCGGATGTTGTCGCCCGTCGTGGCGGGCGCCGCGGGATTCGCCGGGTCGAGAATCCAGGGTAGATGTTCAACGGCATCCGGTCCAACGAGACGGAGATCCATGTCATTCACCAGCACGCGATTGGATGGATCAACCATCCCGGGCTGCGGAGAACCGGGCACATCGGTCCAGCATATCGTCACGTGCATCGGACCGCGCCCCGGACTGTAGAGCTGCAGTTCATAGACCGCACCGCTGGCGATGTCCGCCTCACGGATCAGATGCGATGCGCCGCCCGTGGCGGCATTCGACATCAGCTTTACCACCGATGCGGTATTCATCAATCCCCATCCGAAACGATAATCCGGTCCGGGCGCGCTGCCTGCCTCGTCGGCGGTGTGGAGAAGCAGCCCCTTGATTGTCGAGGCGCGGAGCAACGTGCCTCCATGCAGGTTTTTTTGATGTTCTAGAATGAGGCCGAGAGAACCCGATGCACTGGGTGCGGCCATCGAGGTGCCGCTGTACGAGGCGTACGCGGTATTGGAGGACTTCAACGCCGAATACAGCGCGACCCCGTTGGTGACGATATCGGGTTTGATACGGCCGTCGTCGGTCGGTCCCCAACCGCTGAACGAGGACATGCGCACATCGGCGCTGGTGCTGTACCCACCGGGGATGTCTTCCACCGCACCAACGGTGAGGATGTTCTTCGCATTGCCGTAACTGGCGATGCAGTCGTAGCCCTCCGTCCCGCCATCCTTTCCGCGCACATCCGAGACCAGCTTCCATCCGCCGTTGACGAGTTCCCAGTGCGCGAGGGGCTGCGAGGACGGTCCCTCGCCGCGGTCGTTCCCGGCGGACTTGACGGGAAGAAAATATCCGGCATTATGGACCAGATTATCCCATTCACGGGCACGACTGTCGTAGAGACCGAAATTCCTGTCCTCGGGTGCGTTGTCGGCCGGGTCGCCAAACCACGCCCAGCGGCCGTCCTTGCGGTAATTATTGATCCATCCACTGACACTGCCGTACGAATGATTCGATACCTGCACGCCCTCGGCGGCGCGCGTGGTCATCTCACCGAGATCGTTGTTCCAGTCATGCGCCAGCAACCGCGCGTCGGGCGACATGCCGCGCGCCGCGGCTTTCACTCCCGCGGCGACCATCGTGCCGGCGACATGCGTCGCGTGATCGGCCTGGCTGCTCGTGTTGTCCTTCTGCGTCACACGTCCGGCGAATTCCTGATGCGAAACGCGCACCGCGCCGCCGTCCCACAGCGACAGCGTCACACCGGCACCGCTGAGCGAGAGACCGAGGGCGCCTCCCGCGCGGACCCGATCGGAAGAGATCGTCGCGGCGGAGACGCTGTTGTCGGTCAGGAAATACTCGGGTTTCCCGTCGCGGAATCGCTGGAGCTCAATGATGGCACCGTTGTCGAGAACAGCACGCAGCGGAATGTTCAGGATCATGGCGCGTGCCTGGGCGTCCTCCCGCTCGATCCGACTGCGTTGCGTGAGCATCGCGGCATCGGCCTCGAGGCGCTGGCGCTGCACGGCGGTGATCTGCGCGTGCAGGGATGGGATCGCGATGGGAAGAATGGTGGCGACGAGGAGGAAACACCGAATGCGAGGCGACATGGAAACCCGGAGCGGATGAGAGGAAAACGTCATGTTCCTCTCAATATATCACACAGCGCCCGAAGATTCTTGCGGGGTGGTTTCCGCCGGCCATTCCAGCTTGCGGAGAATCATCAGCGACAGGTCGTCATGCTGGCGGGCATCACCGGTGAAACGGCGGACGCGCTCGAGAATATGCTCTCCCATGCGCGATGCGTCGAGTCCCTGCATGCGAACGAGCAGACGGCGCAGACGGTCTTCCCCGAAGAAATCTCCCGCGGCGTTTTGTGCTTCGGTGAGTCCGTCGGAATACACCAGCAGCACCTCTCCCGTCCCGAGCCGGACCCGTTGCTCGCCGTACGTGGCCTGTTTGAGAATACCGAGCGCGGGTCCCCCGCGTGGGAGTTCCGTGATCGTGTCGCCGACGATGTGCAGGGGTGGCATATGTCCCGCATTCAGCAAGGTGATCTCGCCGCTGTCGTCGGTGACCTCGAGATAGACAAGCGAGGTGAAGCGATTGGGAAGACCGTCGCGGTCGAAGATCTCGCTCAGTCGCGTGCCGAGCGCGGCGATGCTGGCACGTCCGGGCGCCAGCGCGCGCAGCGTGGCCTGCAGTTTGGCCATGAACAGCGCGGCACCGAGACCTTTCCCCGCCACATCGCCGAGTGACAACCCCAACGTATGCGCATCGATCGGAATCGAGTCGACAAGATCGCCGCCGACATCGTTGGCCGGAAGGGTGTGAATCCAGATATCCCACCCCGCGAAGCGCGGACAGGCATCGGGCATGAGCGCCATCTGCACGGCTCGCCCGGCTTCGAGTTCGTCCCGTGCGAGAATCTTGTCCTTGAGTTCGAGCAGAAGAATGAACAGTAGCAGCAGCACGCCCAGGAGATGTCCGTCGGACACCGATCCATCACCGGCGCGAACTTGCACGAAGCTGATGACAATACCGATGAGGAGAAGAATACGCCGCGCGGGGGTGAGATGCAGATACATCGCGCGGAACAGCCAGAACGGAACGACAAAGATCTTCTTGACAGGATGCATGGCGCGCAGTTCCTCGCGCCGCTCGTCGGTCATGAAGAATTCGACGACCTCGTCCCAATCACGCTTGATGTTTTTTGCGAAATCCTCCTGCCGGAAATCCGATTTGAGTGTCTCGCGAAATCCCGCTTCACCGCGCGCGTGCGTCGTGTTCTGTTGCTCGTTCACCATGGACCATTGTTATGGCAGAGGGGTTGATACGGACGCGGTGGGGAAAGGTTACCCTTACTCCGGCTTGCGGACCTCGGGCGGTTTGAGTCCGGTCTCGGTCACCGCCGCATGATTGCCGCGCAGCCATTCGATGGCGGGCAACAGCCATTCCGCCGAGGCCCGGAATTGAAATCCCGCATTCCCCGCGATCCGCATTTCCCGGTGCTCGCGCACATGCGCCGTCGCGCCATGTTCGAGATAGCGGTGGCAGGGGCCGCGGTCCTTGTCTCCGTCGGCATGGATCGAAAGCACGTTGCCGCAGAGCGTTTCATTGTGCGCGATCCAGAAATCGATGAAGGACTCGGTACACAGCGAAAGCACGACAACCTGGAGGCCGGGATCGCGGAGCTGTGTCGTGACCAGCACGGTGATCGCCGCACCCTGTCCCGCCCCGAGAATGCCGATATTCGTCGCCGGCACGCCGGCGTCGAGCAGGCGGCGGATCTGCCTCGCGATATCCTCCGCCACGAGATAGGGATGCTCGGTGGTTTCGCGCGGACGGGTCACCACGACGAACCCTCGCGTCATCAGCTGATTGGCGATCTGCAGGTATTGATATACGCCATGGTCGGGATGCCGTGGCTCGGGATTCGCCGGTGTGACGATTTCATCGGGAAGATAAAACACATACAGCGCCGCGGGATCGATGTCCTCCGGTACGGCCGTCACGATTCCCTGCGCGGCGACAGGCCCGGAAAGCATCATGGTCAGGAAAACGAGCAGTGCGAATTGTTTCATGGTCTTGAAATTGCATGATCCGACATATCAAAAAAAATTACCCAACCATGCCGCCACGCGCAAGGCGAAAAACACAACCCCGCATCATTCCATCGTTCCATCAACCCATCGTCCACTGACTCTCCAACGAACACCGCAAATCCTCCCCGACATACACCCCATGCACGGCGACCACGCGATCTCCCTCCTCCCGCAGCTCGCCGCGCACGCGCACCTCCTCGCCGTCATGCACTTCCTTGCGGTAGTGCACGCGCAGGCGCGTCAGCGATCCCTCGAGCGCGACGGTGTCGGGCAGGGCATCGAAGGCCCAGTCGACATAGCGGATGTTGTTGACGTGGCGATTGACATCGATATCGCTTTTCCGGATGTGAAACTCCCGTGTTACATCCACCCGGAGGGGAACCTCGATGCCCGCGGGCGCGGGCAGGGTCTCGGATTCCTGGATGATACCGTAGGTGCGGAAAATTTCCTCGCGGATGCGCGTCGGTCGTCGACGCGCCATGTCGACGAACACCCACTGCGAATCGGCGTCCACCCGCGCGGCGCCATCGTCTCCGACGATGCGATAGCGCCGGTTGGCGAGAAAACGGCGCATGGCGGTCGGCTGGGTGTGCACGTGGACATCATCCATGAATACAGGCGTATCGTGGATGCGAATATCCCATTTATTGAGCAGCCACGCCACGCGCTGCGATTCATAATATCGCAGGCCGACATCGTACGATTCGCTCTGCAACAGGGCGATGTCCTCGAAATACCGCATCATCGCCAGCACCGTCAAACGCTGCCGCGTATCGCAGTCATGGTACTGCGCGAAATAGGTGTGACGGAATATGTTTCCACCGTCATTCCACTCCGTCGTCTGCATGTCTCGAAACCTTGTGTCTTGATTTGGGAGATGAACTCCTGCCGCGCTCCCGGGCGCACGCGCGGAACGGGTGTCGTCCACGGAACGGGTATCGTCCGCGGGTCAGACGAGCGTGTCGGGCGGGGTCGCGGGCGCTGCACCGACGACCCGGCATCCCGCGCGTTCGGCGTGATCCTCGACGAGCGCCGTGGCGGGGACGCCGCGCAGCAGCCAGAGGATGAGCATGTCGCCGCCCGCGGCGAAAGTAAAGAACAGACCAAACAGCATCACCGCCGGCTGTCCCCCGGCAATCCCCACGAGCGCGGGCAGCAGGCCGAGCAGCAGCAGCGGCATGACGGCACCGATGCGGTAGGCGCGCGTGGTCATCGGCTCGCGGCAATGCGCATACGGTGTGAGCAGCTTCCAGTTCATGCCAAACGTGATGGCCCCGGCGGGTTTGCGCGCGACGATCTTCCACGTCAGCCCATGAATGGCCTCATGCGCGACGATGCCGGCAAGTACGGCCACGACGTGCGCGAGATAGTTGCCCTGCAACGCCCAGACGAAACGATGCGCGCCCCAGATCCATGCGTACACACCGCCGAGGATCAGCACGGCGGGAAGGGCGAAAAACACCATGAGGAAATTCGCCGCGAGCAGTGACACGGAACGGTCACCGGGAGTGTCCGGATTTCCGGATGCAGTGATCTCTTGTTCGGACAACGTGTGTTATTCCGGATCCGCGCCACGCGGGACCCCGTCGCGCAGTCTTCGATTACGGGTATAGCGCATCTGCAGCAGTTCCACCACGAGCGCGAACCCCATGGGAAGATAGATGTAGGCCTTCGGCACATCCTTGTGCAGCCCTTCCATGAAAATCGTCACGCCGATGGTCACGAGAAACGACAACGCGAGGATTTTCAATGCCGGATGCTGGAGGATGAAATCTCCGATCCGCCGGGCGAACATGAGGATGACGGCGAAGGACAGGATCACGGCGGTGATGATGACCCAGAGTTCGGATGTGAGTCCAATGGCCGTGATCACGCTGTCGATGGAAAACACCATGTCGAGAAGCACGATCTGCGTGATCACCGAGGTGAACGTATGCGCCTTCGTGGCATGCGCGAGTTCATCGGTGAGTTCGACGGTATGATGGATTTCTCGCACGGCCTTGTAGAGGAGGAACAATCCTCCCGCCAGCAGCAGCAGATCACGGACGGACAGCGAATAGAGCACCGGAGCGGTCAGACTCGCGAGCGCGAGCACCACGACCAGCATCACCAGACGCGCGACGAAGGCGAGGGCGAGGCCGATGACGCGCGCCTTGTTGCGCTCCGCTTCCTTCAGACGTGCGACGAAAATCGAAATGACGAGGATGTTGTCGATGCCGAGCACCAGCTCGAGTCCGAGCAACAGTGCCAACGTGGCGAGGGAATCAAGCATGGGTTCCGTGGGATGGGAGTGTCAGGGACGGTGGACGCGGTGCGTTCCCGACGCACCGCGTCCCCATGAATTCCGATTGTTTTAGTTCTTCGTCTTCAGCAGGTCGCGAATTTCGGTGAGCAACACTTCCTCGGCGGGCGGTGCGGCCGGTGCGGCCGGTGCTTCTTCTTCTTTCCGCTTCATATTGTTGATGGCCTTGATCACCAGGAAAATGACGAAGGCGATCACGATGAAATCGAAGACTTTCTGCAGGAAGATGCCATAATTGATTGTCACCGCGGGCGTCTCCCCCACGGCTTCCTTCAGAACCACGTTCATCGCGCTGAAATCAATCCCACCGATGATCAATCCGAGCGGAGGGGTCACCACATCCGCGACGAATGAGGTCACGATCGCGCCAAATGCCGCGCCGATGACGATGCCGATCGCCATGTCCATCACATTTCCCCGCATGGCAAATTCCTTGAATTCCTTCATCATGCCCATAGGGTCCTCCTCGGTGAGTGAAGTTGGTGACGAATAATAGCCCTCTTCCGCCCGTGATGCAAGCAAGACCCACGGCAGCGGACCCGCATGCGCGACATCGACCGAGGAGCGGACCCTCGGCGTGACCGCACTCGTGACGAGATGATCCGTGTCGTCCTGTGGAGCTCCACTCCCATTTGCCGTATCTTGCGACAACGTGTCTCTCCCTCCTTCGACATATCGCGCGCTGGTCTCGGCGCATGTGGTGCTGATGCTGTGCGTCCTCTCCCCGCGACTCGACGCCCAGCAGGAGCATGCGTTTCCCCCGCGGGGACGTCTGGTTCCGCTCCGCCTCGACCTGCAGGGGATACGCCGTCTCGACCGCGAGCACATGGCGCCATCGCTGCCACGCAGCGTCACGGTGCATGCGTCGCCGTTGCAGGACGACAGCGCACTGCGCACGACGCTGATCGATGCCGCGGCCGCCCAGGGATTTCCCTTCATGCACATCGACAGCATTGCATGGAATTGGTCCAACGACAGCAGTGCCGCGACCGTGTCGGTGTGGATCACGGAAGGACCGCGACTTCGTGTCGGACGCGTCCTGTTTCCTGGCCTGCGGGGACTGTCCCCCGACGTCCTGCACCGCGAGATGGAGATGCGCCCGGGCGCGATGTTCCGCGACGAGCTGCTCGAACGGGATCTGCGTCGTATCGTCGCGATCCTCGACGCCGCCGGCTATCCCTTCGCGGAAGCGCGGGTCGCGGATATCACCCTCCGGCGCGACACTGCTGCCGACCAGAGCGATACCGGCGCGGTGACCGGTGGCGCACGGGAGGACGGCGACGCGCTCGCCGATGTGGAGATCCGGATTTCGGAAGGACCACTCTTTTATATTGACGAACTCACGGTCGAGGGCAACGCGTTGACGAACGCCGATGTGATCGTGCGCGAAACACGTCTCGGCCCGCATGCACGGTACGATCCGGAGGAGATCGGCGAAATCCGGCGCCGGGTCGAGCGACTGCAGTTTTTCTCCCGCGTCGATGAACCGGCACTGTACATGCGCGACAGCACCGGCGGCCTCCTCCTGCGCGTGGTGGAGGGAAACACCAACCAGTTCGACGGTGTCGTGGGCTATCAACCCCCGCGTGGCGACGAGGAGCGCGGGTCGGTGACCGGACTGGTGAATCTCCAGCTGCGCAATCTGTTCGGCACCGGCCGCCGACTCGCCGCACGCTGGGAGCGGGCTACAACGGAGATTTCGGAACTGGATTTCCAGTATCTGGAGCCCTGGCTCGCGGGATTGCCCGTCAACATCGAGGCCGCGTTTTTCCAGCGGCAGCAGGATTCCGCCTACGTCCGGCGAAGCCTCGACGGTGCGATCACCTTTTTATGGAGCAGCGCGCTACAGCTGACCG
This sequence comes from Bacteroidota bacterium, assembly GCA_034002405.1. GTDB lineage: Bacteria > Bacteroidota > Ignavibacteria > SZUA-365 > SZUA-365 > SZUA-365. Next base: position 14,679 of record JAVFAS010000002.1, read on the forward strand.
CCAGCGTGCAGCAGGTGACGGTCATCCCGGCGGAGGGAAACGACATCCTCGCACGCGGCACGACCCTGGCGGGCGGCCTCGCGCTGCGCATCGACACGCGCGACGATGTGTACAATCCCCGCGCGGGCATCACGCTGCGGAATTCCTATTCCGCGGGGAACAAGCGCGCCACGAGCGCGACGGGGACGGTGCGAAGTGCCATGCAACGACTCGAACTCGACGCGGAATATTATCTCGAACTCCTGCCACGGACCGTGCTTGCCACGGCACTGCACGGTCGCGAACTTCGGGGCGGCGATCTCGACCTCAGCGATCTGTACCGACTCGGGGGAGCGACCACGCTCCGGGGCTACCGTGAAGAGCAGTTCAGCGGCACCCGGCTCGGGTGGACCACTGTCGAACTCCGGTACAGTCTCGGTCGCCGGACCTTCGGTTTCGCGTTTTTCGATTTTGGTTATATTGAGCAGTCACCGGATCCCGCACGAAATCGAGACGGATTCAGCGTCCTGCGCGGCGGCTACGGCATCGGTGGACGCCTCGAAACCGGCCTTGGTATCCTCGGTGTCAGTTATGCACTGGGAGAAGGCGACAGTCTCGCGGAAGGAAAGATCCATTTCGGCCTGATCAATGCATTCTGAGCGACATTCCCCACTTCTTCCATCCACGGTGCGCGTGACACTGCGTACACGCGGATTGCTGGCGCTGATGCGTCCGGTCAATACCCTCGTGGCATTCATCGCGATCGCCGCGGCCGCGGTGATCGCGGGCGCGGAATGGAGCGACCGGGGCCGTGTTCTCCTCGCCGCCACCGCCGGGGCGCTGCTCGCGGCAGCCGGAAACATCATCAACGATGTGTTCGATATCGCCATCGACCGGATCAACAAACCACGGCGCGCGATCGTGCGTGGTATCGTCCCGCCTCGCACCGCGCGGATCTGGGCCGCGCTGTGCGCCGCGACGGGCATCGCCCTCTCGCTTCCCCTCGGCATCGTGCCGGCATCGATCGCCATGGCCAGTGCCGCGCTGCTCTATTTCTACAGCGCACGGCTCAAGGGCATTCCGCTCATTGGCAACATTGCCGTCGGACTGCTCACGGGCATGGCGTTCATTTTTGGCGCCAGCGTCTTCGGGCATCCCGCGGCGGGAGTCGTACCCGGCTTGTTTGCCTTTTTCTTCAATCTGGCCAGGGAAATGCTCAAGGACCTCGAAGACCGGCCCGGCGACCAGCTCGCGGCGGTTCGCACATTTCCGCTGATCGCCGGCGAGCGGTGGACGCTGCGTGTGGTCACCATCCTGCTCGTCACGGTGATTCTCGGAAGCATCATTCCCTACTGGCTTTCCCTGTACAATGAACAATATTTCTGGGTCGTGTTTTTTGGTGTTGATTGTGTCCTCGCCGTGCTGCTTGTTGCGATGTGGAACGACCGGTCGCGGGGGAACATCGCGCGGCTGAATGTCCTGCTCAAGTACGACATGCTTCTGGGAATCACCGCCATCGTCATGGGAGCGCGATAGGACGATGCACTGCTACAGCGACATCGAATGCGAGCTGATCGCGGCGGGCATCACCCGTTTCGCCGGCGTGGACGAAGCGGGTCGCGGACCGCTCGCGGGTCCGGTGGTCGCGGCGGCGGTGATGTTCGCTCCGGGAACACACATCGACGGGATCGCCGACTCGAAGGCCCTCTCCCATGCCCGTCGTGTGACCGCGGCGGCCGCGATTCGCGAGTCCGCGCTGGCCACCGGCATCGGACTGGCATCGCCCGAGGAGATTGACGCGATCAACATTCTCCAGGCTTCGATGCTGGCCATGCGGCGCGCGATCGCCGCCATGCCGGTATCGCCGACGTATCTCCTCGTCGACGGCAACCGTTTCGCGCATCCGGAACTGCCGTTCCGGACGGTGGTGCGAGGCGACGCGATCTGTTTCAGTATCGCCGCCGCATCCATCCTCGCGAAGGTGGAACGGGACGCGATCATGGACCGTCTTGATGCGGAATATCCGGAATACGGTTTCGCGCGACACAAGGGGTATCCCACCGCGGCGCATGTCGCGGCCCTGCGCGCGCACGGGCCCAGCGCGGTCCACCGCCGGTCGTTCACGGTAAAATCACTCTCGGAACAGCAGAGGTTATTTTCCGATGAAAGACCGACAGGAACTCGCGCGCGAGGGCGAGGAACTCGCGACCCGTTATCTGGTTGATGCGGGATGGACCATTCTCGATCGAAATTTCCGCTACGGCCGCGGTGGAGAAATTGACATTATCGCGCGCGATGCCGACTGCACGGTGTTTGTCGAGGTCAAGACGCGGCAATCGCGTTCCTGCGGACCACCCGAACTCGCCGTGACGCCGTCGAAGCGCCGGCAGATCATCCGTCTCGCGCGCGGCTGGCAATGGCTGCACGGCAAACACGAATTGTATTGTCGTTTCGACGTCATCGCCGTCACGATCATCCGCGGCGTCCCGGAGATTCACCATATTGAACACGCGTTCACCGCGACATCCTGACCGGAATTCCTGTTCCACCCATGTTCCAACAACACGCACCCTCCCATGCTCGAAACCCTCGCATCCTGGCACCCCTTCATTGTCCATTTCGCCGTGGCCTTCAGTATTGGCAGCGTCGCGTTCGACATTCTCGATTTCTTTCTGTCGCGCCGACGTTTCGAGGATGCCGGCTTTCTGCTCCTGATCGCGGCGATGCCCTTTCTGCTTCTCGCGGTGCTCACCGGCAATCTCGCCGCCACGCTCGCACCCGGAATCGAGCATGCCCTCGTCGCGCTGGACAATCACATGCGCTACGCAAACATCGCGGTTTGGATCTTTTTCCTCGCGGGCGCATGGCGCGTCTTCCTTCACCTCAAGCGGCGCTACAACGCCAAGCGCAAAGTCCTCTATATCTTCGTCATCACCGCCGCCGCCGCCAGCGTTTATCTCGCCGCCCTGCACGGCGGCAGAATCCGGCATGGCCAGGTGGGGACCGGGAAATCCATTGACTCCCATGCCGCCATCATGCATACTGTCGCGTTCACCCATTCATACCACACCACCACCGAGACCACACCATCTCCCTCTTCACCCTTAACCCTTAACCCTTAACCCTTCACCCTTAACCCTTAACCTTTCACCTTTCACCTTCCCCAACCCAATCCACCCACTCCCATCCCACGGAATCACCCCATGCGCATTGCGTCCGTCATTCTCCTTCTCACCATCCTGACCGCACCCTCATTGCATTCCCAGGGTTGGGAATGGCAGAATCCGCGACCGCATGGTGAAACCGTGAACGACATGGTGATGGTGGACGCCGCGCGCGGTGTAGCGGTTTGCAACAATGGGTATTACCTGTACACCGCCGATGGCGGACGGAGCTGGACCACCTATCGGCTCGGACACGCGAATCTCGAACGCATCATCGAGGCACGGGACGGAAGCCTGGTCCTGCTCACGGACCGGCAGCGTATCTACCGTTCCACCGACATGGCCTACTCCTGGCAGGAGGTGCACACCATCGTGGGCGGGAATCGCCTGGGGGTTTTCGAACTGCACATGACGCCCGATGGCACGCTGGTCGCGGTGGTCAACGGACCGTACTATTACCAATCGCGGGACAACGGCGTCACATGGACCCGCTTCGCGGACAACAACATCCAGATATCCAATGAAACACCGCGGGCACTGTCGGTGCAGTCCAACACCGTGTGGTACCTGCTTGGGAATTGGGGGTTGTATAAGACCACCGATGCCGGCGACAACTGGGAAATGATACTCGATCGCGATCAATCGCGGCAGCATCAGCGCTATGTCTTCGTTGATAGTCTCTACGGCTACGAGTTGCGCGAGGGACAGTTGCTGCGCACACACGATGGCGGCGCGACCTGGGTGGAGATGGATATCTATGGATTCGGAACCCTGCGCGATCTCGAGGCCGGCGGTGCGCTCGGCGATGCGGTGTTCGCATTGAGTCTGGGACGCTACCTGCTCAACGCCAGCAGCGACGGTGGTGAACACTGGAATATCAGCCTGACCGAGTCGGCCTTCGTCGACGCCTATCCGTACGTCATCGAATTCGTCGATGCGTCCACGGGTTTCATTGCCGGCGATGGCGGACGTATCCTCCGTACCGAAGATGGTGGACAATCCTGGTCCATCGTCCACGGCATCGGGTATATCGGAACGATCACCGATGTCATCTTCACCGACGATGATCATGGCATCGCCACGACCTATTCCTCCACCGTGCTGCTCACCACCAATGGCGGCCGGCGCTGGGACAACGCCATTCCTTCCTCCGATCACGCATGCGACGCAATCGCCGCCTCGCCCGATGGCACGCTGTTTCTGGTCGCCACGACACACAGCTATGATTTCGACCTGTTCGTCAGCACCGATCACGGCCGGAGCTGGGAGCTGCGCAGCCGACTTCCACTGCAGTACACGAGCAGCAATCCCGAAATGGCGCAACGCATTCTTGCGATATCGGATAACGATATCCTGGTCGGCGCCACATACGGGCTGCTGCTGCGGTCGACCGATGGTGGACGCAGTTGGGATCGGCGCACGGTGCAATCGAGCCAGACCAGTCAGTTTTCGTCCGGCACCGCGTTGTTCCATTTCCCGCCCGCGACCTTCATCTATCTGCAGAGCAACGGCCTGCAGTACTCCACCGACGGAGGCAACACCTGGGAGGGCCGTCTGACACCGCGCGCGCGCACGCTCTGGGAGGCGCAGTTCGTCACGCCGGACGTCGGGTATGGTCTCATCTCCGGAGAATTCGCCCGCACCACCGATGGCGGGAAGAACTGGGATGTCACGTCTGATTTCACTCCACAGCTGCTCCATTTTTTTGACGAACGCAATGGCATGGTGCTGTGGAGTGATCCGATGCAGGACGATCTCACGTTCGTGATGACCACGACCGATGGCGGAGCGAGTTGGACCAAGCACTCGATGGGCGAGCGCGCGGCATACAGCGGTTGGTTTTTCCGCGCACCGTCACGCGTTTGGGGCTACGGCTACGGCGGCGCGATCCGCTCGAATGAATTTGGTGGCATCGTCGGTATGCCAGTGACGGAGGCGCGTCCCGCATCGCTGCTCCTTGATTCCGGATATCCCAATCCGTTTTCCATGACGTCCCATGCGACGTTCCACCTTCCGTTCACCGCGCGCGCGGGCGGAAGCGTCCGCCTGCACCTGTATGATCTCCTGGGACGACGACTCCGCGTGCTCTCCGCTTCCGATGTGGGCAGCGGTGCACAGGAACTGCGATTGCCCGCGGACGCATTCCACGGCATTGCCCCGGGCACGTATCCCTTCCGTCTACAGGTCGGCACGGAGATTCACACGGGCCGCTTGCAGCTGCGGTAACACCCGTGCGCGACACCGACCGCGTGGAAACAAACATCGCCCCGTCAGAGCGGCTCTGACGGGGCGATGTGATTCCGGACCGATGGCGGTGGGACTTACGCGTCCGTGCCGTCGTTGTCGTGAACGATTTCCCAGGTCTGTCCAGCGTAGAGGAGGGACTCGATCGTTCCCACCCCCTGTTTTTCGCGGGCCTGGGCGATATGCTGCGCGAGTTCGTCCTCGTAGGTGACACGCTCGATATCGAGGAAAATTCCGACCGGCAGCGGGAAACCCGGCTGATCGTTCATATGGGCGAGGATGAAGGCCAGCTCCTTCGACTTCGAATTGTGGATAATAAGGTCGTTTTCACTGTAGTCCTTCAGCGAAACGACCTGCGTATGGAAACCGTCGAGACGGAGTCCCTTGTCGCGTTCCTTGCCGAAGACCAGGGGTTTGCCGTGTTCGAGATACACGACATTATCGTCGCGGGTGTCCTTGTTCGTGTAGAGATCGAATGCGCCATCGTTGAAGATCACGCAATTCTGGAGAATGTCGATGAACGCCGTGCCATGATGGGTGTGCATCGCGATCATCATCTCCTTGAGATGCTTCGGGTCGCGGTCCATCGACCGCGCGACGAAGGTGCCCTCGGCGCCGAGCGCGATGAGCGCCGGATTGAACGGATGGTCGATCACGCCGGTCGGACTCGTTTTCGTCTTCTGACCATGTACGGAGGTCGGTGAATACTGGCCCTTGGTGAGGGCGTAGATCTGGTTGTTGAACATCATCACGTTGATGTCCACGTTCCGGCGCAGCGCATGGATGAAGTGGTTCCCGCCGATCGAGAGGCAGTCGCCGTCACCGGTGGACACCCAGACCGAGAGATTCGGATGCGCGGTTTTGAGACCGGACGCGATCGCGAGTGCGCGGCCGTGAATGCCGTGCAGGCCGAACGTATCCATGTAATAGGGGAAGCGGCTCGAGCAGCCGATGCCCGCCACGACGGCGATGTCTTCCTTGCGGACGCCGACCTCGGGGAGGGCGCGCTGCAGCTGAGACAGCATGGAATAATCCCCACAGCCCGGACACCAACGGACGTCCTGGTCGGAGGCGAGATCCTTGGCGGTGAGAACCTTGATTTGATCGTTGACCGCGGTGGTATGTTCCTGATTGCTCATGATCTTCTCGCCTTTACAACGTGTTCAGAATTTCAATGGCCTTCTCTTCGATTTCCATTGGCGTGAAGGGACGTCCCTGCACTTTCGGCATGGAAATGGGGTCGAAGTGGTAATGCGCACGCAACAGGAAAGCCAGCTGCCCGAGGTTCATTTCCGGCAGAAGAATCTTCTTGAAGCGCGAGAGCACATCGCCGAGATTCTTCGGGAAGGGATTCAGGTATTTGACATGGACGTGCGCGACCGAATGTCCCTTCGCCTGCATGCGTTCGACCGCCGTGCGGATATCGCCGTAGGTGCCGCCCCAGCCGAGAATGACAAGATCGGCATCCTCGTGACCGAACACCGTTTGCGCGGGAATGTCATTCGCGATCCCGGCGACTTTTTTCGCGCGCATTTCCACCATGAACTGATGGTTCATCGGGTCATGCGACACCGCACCCGTGATGTGTTGCTTCTCCAGCCCGCCGATGCGATGTTCGAAACCGGCCATGCCCGGGACGGCCCAGGGGCGTGACAGATGCTCGTTGCGTGCGTAGGGCTGGTAGTTCTCGGGATCGGATGCAAAGGGGACGGAGATGTCCGGTAAATCCTCGTCCTTCGGCAGCAGCCAGGGCTCGGAGCCGTTGGCGAGGAAGCCGTCGGTCAGAAGAACGACCGGTGTCATGTATTTGAGCGCGAGCCGAGAGGCTTCAAACGCCGCAAAGAAGCAGTTGGCGGGTGAAGATGCGGCAATGACGGGCACGGGGGCTTCTCCATTGCGACCAAGCACGGCCTGGAACAGATCCGACTGCTCGGGCTTCGTCGGGAGTCCGGTCGATGGTCCCCCGCGCTGCACATCAATGACGACCAGCGGGAGTTCGACCATGAGCGCGAGGCCGATGGCCTCGGTTTTCAGGGCCATGCCCGGACCACTCGTCGTGGTGAAACTGAGGGAGCCACCAAAGGACGCACCGATCGCGGTACACACGCCCGCGATTTCGTCCTCGGCCTGGAAAGTCTTGAAGCCGAAGTTTTTCCGCTTCGCGAGTTCCTGCAGGATTTCCGTCGCGGGTGTGATCGGATAGCTGCCGAGGAAGCCGGGGAGTCCGGATTTGATCGTGGCCGCCACCATGCCGAGTGCCGTGGCTTCGTTGCCGGTGACGTTCCGGTAGGTTCCGGCCGGCAATGCGGCGGGACGCACATTGTACTGCACCGAGAACACTTCGGTCATGTTGCCGAAACTGTACCCCGCCTTGAGTGCCAGCTCGTTGGCGAGGGCCACCTTCGGTGCCTTCCCGAATTTCACTTTGATCCACTCGAGCGTCGAGTCCATCGGACGATTGTACATCCAGTAGAGCAGTCCGAGCGCGAAGAAGTTCTTCGAGCGCGCCATTTCCTTGGGACTCAGTCCAGTATCCTCGAGCGCCTTGTTCGTGAGCGACGTGATGCGCACGGGAAACACCTTGTAGGCGCCGAGACTTTCATCCTCGAGCGGATTGGTGTCGTACTTGGCCAGCTTGAGATTTTTCGCGTCGAAGGAGTCGACGTTGACGATAATATTTCCGCCTTCGTGAAGCTGCTTGAGATTCACCTTGAGCGCGGCGGGGTTCATCGCGATCAGCGTATCGAAACGGTCGCCGGGCGTGTAGATCGGTTTGCTGCTGAATCGGATCTGAAATCCCGAAACTCCGTACAGCGTTCCTGATGGAGCGCGGATTTCGGAAGGGTAGTCCGGGAATGTGCTGAGATCGTTTCCCAGCTGTGCGGTGGTGGTAGTGAATTGTGTTCCGGTCAGCTGCATACCGTCGCCGGAATCGCCTGCGAAGCGGATGGTTACCGCATCAACCTCCACGTAGTCCACGCTTTTGGTCTTGCGTCCATCCGCCGTTTCAACTGTTGTTGCCATGATCCTGCCTGAGGTCGTACAAAGGTCAGATTTTTATAAATATAGAATGTCCCCTCGACGGGGACAAGGTAAAAGGTCAACGAAACAGGCGAGCGCGGCGGGGCTCAGTTTTCCTGGCGCACGACCCACACCTTGATTTTCGCGACGACCTCCGGGTGGAGCTTCGCGGAAACGGTGTAGATGCCAAGGACCTTGATGGGCTCGTCGATCTCGATCTTGCGTTTGTCGATGCTGAAGCCCTTCGCGGCGAGTTTTTCCGCGACCATTTCCTTGGTGACGGTGCCGAAAAGTTTGTCTTCCTCACCGACCTGCATGGCGATGGTGATGGCGTTTTCGTGCTTCTCGAGTTCGGTTGCGATATCGCTCGCCGCCTTGAGTTCGCGGTTCAGCTTCACCTGCAGGCTACGGCGCTCCTGCTCGAGCACCTGCACGTTGCCTTTCGTGGCGACGTAGGCCATCCCGCGCGGAAGAAGGTAGTTGCGCGCGTAGCCGTCCTTGACGGACACGACCTCGCCCATCTTCCCGAGCGTCTCGATGTTCTGGCGTAAAATGACTTTCATTGCTTTCTCCGGTCGGATATCTGTAATTGCTGTTCTGTATCGTTTCGGTCAGTCCCTGTCGTGATTGGCGGTGACGCGCTCCACATCGAAGGTGAAGAATGTGTCATCGCCGCCGTCAAACAGCTCGAACAGCCCGTCTTCTTCATCGCTGAAGGAGCCGTGATGGTCATCCTCCTCATGCACGCCGTTGCCGTTCGTACGGCCGTTCTTGTTGAGGAACTGGATGCGACGCGCCTTGACTTCGAGAATGCTGCGGTTGCTGCCATCCTCGCTGCGCCAGGTCCGCGTCTGCAATTCTCCTTCGATCAGCACGGCGCTGCCCTTGCGCAGGCGCAGATGGCAGCTTTCGGCCAGCTTGTTCCAGGCGACGATGCCGATATAGCACACGTCCTCCTGCCAGGAGTTATTGCGGTCTTTATATCGCCTGTTGGAGGCGATCGAGAAGTTCACGACGGGGGTATTGTTCGATGTCGTCCGGAAAATCGGGTCCTTGGTGAGATTCCCCACGATCAGGACATAATTCAGTTCCGGCATCTTCAGATCTGCCATGTGGCTTCCTCGCGTTTCATACACATCGCGCGGCGATAACCGCCGGACGGGGCGGCGCGGTCGCGCATCCTCAGCCGGCTTTTTCTTCCTTCGCGGCGACGGGGCCATCCTTCTTCTCGTCGGCGGCGGCTTCCGCGGCTTCCTTTTCCTGGGCGGCCATGGCGGCACGGGTGCGTTTTGCCGTGAGTTCCCGTGCATCGAGCGCGACCGTGAGATAGCGCATGACGTTCTCGTCGAGCGTGAGGAAGCGCTCGACTTTTTCAACGATGCGTCCTTCGGCCTCGAATTCGAGACAGACATAGAAGCCGTTGTGTTTCTTCGCGATGGGATAGGCGAGACGGCGGCGGCCGAGGTGGTCGGTGTTGACGAGTTCGCCGCCGTTCTTGACGACGGTGTCTTCGGCCATTTTCACCGTGGATTCGATCTGTGCGTCATCCAACCCGGGGTTGATGATGAACGTGCACTCGTAATAGCGTTTCATTGAAGCAGTGCCCTTTGGACTGTTGAAGAAAAAGCGGCCCGGCGACGCCAATGCGCCGCCGAGCAGGGTCTGTTGGTATCGTAAGGAACGTGATCCGTTACATCGCGAGATGTGCGATAAGCGGAGCAATCACTAAAGATACAATGGACATCAATTTAATCAAAATATTCATGGCCGGGCCCGAGGTGTCCTTGAACGGATCGCCCACGGTATCGCCGACAACCGTTGCCTTATGAACCTCGGAATTCTTTCCGCCGAGATTCCCCTGTTCGACCCATTTCTTCGCATTATCCCACGCACCACCGGCATTGGCCATGAACAGCGCGAGCAGGACACCGGTCACCGTGGCGCCGGCAAGCATGCCGCCCAGGGCTTCGGGACCCAGGATGAATCCGACGAGCACCGGCATGATCACGGCGGTGACACCGGGAAGGATCATTTCCTTCAGCGCGGCCTTGGTGGAAATATCCACGCAGCGCGCGGCATCGGGCTTGGCGGTGCCTTCCATCAATCCGGTGATTTCCCGGAACTGCCGCCGCACTTCCTCCACCATGGCGAAGGCGGCCTTGCCGACCGAGGTCATGGTCATCGCGGCGATGGCGAAGGGAAGCACGCCACCGATGAAGAGTCCGATCACCGTGGTGTGGTCAAGGATGTTGATGACGAACTCGACATCCTTTCCGAGCGCGGTGTTGATGGTACTGGAATACGCGGTGAACAGCGCGAGCGCGGTCAACGCCGCCGAGCCGATCGCGAAGCCCTTGCCGATGGCGGCGGTGGTGTTGCCGAGCGAATCGAGCGTGTCGGTGATCTTGCGCACATCCTTGCCGAGCATCGCCATTTCAGAGATCCCGCCCGCGTTGTCCGCGATGGGTCCGTAGGCATCCACCGACATCGTGATGCCGACCGTGGCCAGCATGCCGACGGCCGCGATGGCGATGCCGTAGATGCCGGCGGCTTCGAAGGACACGAAAATCGCGATGGTGATCAGCATAATCGGTCCGATGACACTTTCCATGCCGACCGCGAGTCCGGAAATGATATTCGTCGCCACACCCGAGCGACTGGAATTCGCGATACGGCGCACCGGGCTGCCACCGGTGTAATATTCGGTCACGAAGCCGATGAACAATCCACCCACCGAACCGGCGAGCAGCGGCCAGAAGTAATTCATGGCAATCCCCATCGCGCCCATGGCGAACCAGGTTCCGGTCAGCATCAGCACGAGCGCGATGACGGTCGAATAGCGCAGGGCGGCGGCGGGGTTGGAATTGGCGAAGACGCGGATCGTGGCGATCCCGATCAGCGAGGCGCCGAGGCCGATCAGCGCGATCACCAGAGGAAAGGCAAGAAATGCCACGCTCATGGCAGTCGAGGCGGCGATGGCCACCGAGGCGATGATGGAACCGACATAGGATTCGAAAATGTCGGCACCCATGCCCGCGACGTCGCCGACGTTGTCGCCGACATTGTCGGCGATGACGGCGGGGTTGCGCGGATCGTCCTCGGGAATGCCCGCTTCCACCTTCCCGACGAGATCGGCACCGACGTCGGCGGCCTTGGTGTAGATGCCGCCACCGACACGCGCGAACAGCGCGATCGAGCTGGCACCCATGGCGAAGCCACTGAGCACTTCGGCGTGTTCGTAGTTCCCGAAGAAGATGAAGAAGATACCCACGCCGATCAGGCCCAGGCTGGCAACGGAAAGACCCATGACCGATCCTCCGAGGAAGGAGATCACGAGCGCGCGAGCCTGTCCCGACGTCCGGGCGGCTTCACTGGTGCGAACATTCGCTTTTGTCGCGGCCATCATTCCCAGATACCCCGCGAGAATCGAGCACAAACCGCCCGAGACGAAGGCCACGCCGGTGTCGAGTCCGATGAACGCGGAAAGCAGCGCGAAGACGATGACGATGAAGATGGCGAGAACCTTGTATTCGCTTTTCAGGAAGGCCATGGCGCCGACATGGATCTGCTCGGCGATGTCACGCATGAGATCGGTGCCGGCCGGTTGCCGCTTGATCGAGTAGTAGATGATCAGCGCAACGACCAGCCCGAGCGCGCCGGCGACCGGAGGCCAGTATCCCAAAGAACCCAATTCAGTCATATCGAATCCCGATGAGTTGTTGGTGGAGTGTTGTAAGCGTTCATCGCCCGCTGCATGCCGGAATCCATGATCGCGAGCACGGCCTGCGCCGCCCGGTCGATCATGGAGACGACATGGGGGAGTTCCTCTTCTTCAAACGGGCTCAAGACATACCCCGCAAGATCATCAGATGTGGACGAAAAATCAATTCCGCATCGCAACCGCGGAATGCGATCCGTCCCCGTCATCTCGAGAATGGACGCCAGTCCGTTATGTCCGCCATCGCTTCCGCGGCTTCGCAGCCGCAGTTGTCCGAGTGGGAGCTGCACTTCGTCGTAGACAACCAGAAGATCGTCATCGTACAGTTCAAACTCCTCCATCAGGCCGACGACCGCGTCGCCACTTCGATTCATGTACGTCACGGGTTTGCAGAGAATGACATCCCATTCTCCGTGACGCCCCATTGCCTGGAGTCTGTTTCCTTCAACAAAAAACTCGCGGATACGCAGAATATCCGCGAGTTTGTTCACGACTCGGAAGCCGATGTTGTGGCGCGTCCGTTCGTAGCGGGGACCCGGATTCCCGAGGCCCACGACGCACAGCACCGGGCGCCGCGCAGGCATTTCTGCGTCGTGTGCGGTCGCCTGATCCAAACGACTTACGCGCTCTCGCCTTCGTCCTTTCCTTCACCACCGACCTGGGGCTCGGCTGCTTCCTCACCGGTCGCCTCCGCTTCCGCGCGGGCATGGCCGATCACCGCCACGGGAACATCGCCGCTGGTGATGATCTCGACATTGGGCACGACCAGATCCGCGACCGTGAGCGCGGCACCGGCGACCAGACCGGTCACGTCGACCCTGATGAGCTCGGGCAGGTCCTTCGGCAGGCACTCGACTTCCACCTTGTAGAGGGTCTGCGTCATCACGCCACCAGCACGCACGCCTTCGGCCTGACCGTCGAGCGTGATGGGGACCTCGAATTTCATCTTCTGGCCACGCACGACACCGACCAGATCGATGTGCATGATGCGGTCGGTGATCGGATCGAACTGCACTTCGCGCAGGATGGCGGCCTCGCTCGTGCCGTCACTGAAGCGGAGGTCGACGATATGCGTCTCCGAGGTGTAGACCAGCGATCGGAGATCGAGGGCTTCCACTTCGATGGGAATGTTCTTGTCACTGCCGTGATAGAACACCCCCGGAACCTTGCCGTCCCGGCGGGCGGTGTTCGATTTCGAACGGCCCTTGTAATCGCGAATGGTTGCGTTGAGCGTGATTTCAGCCACGGGAGTACTCCTGATAAAACGTGTATCGATTACATTAGTTTGTCTTTGTCAATGTCGAACAGCGAACTGATCGACTGATGCAGATGCGTTCGTTTGATCGCCTCGGCGAAGAGGCCGGCGACCGTCTGCACGTCGATCAGGCCAGTTTGTCTCATTTCCTCACGCAACGGCAACGTGTCGGTGACCAGCACTTTCGTCACGCCCGAATCGCGGATTTTCTCGGGAGCTTGCCCGGAAAACACCGCATGGGTACAGGCGCCGTAGACGTGTTCGGCACCCGCGTTCTTCAACGCCTTTACCGCGTTGGCGAAGGTACCGCCGGTATCGATCATGTCGTCGACGAGCAGCACGTTCCGTCCTTCCACCTGTCCGATGATGTTCATCACCTCGGCCTCGTTCTGTCGCGGACGACGCTTGTCGAGCACGACGAGTTCGGCTTTGAGACGTTTGGCGAAGGATCGCGCCATTTTGATTCCGCCCACATCGGGCGACACCACCGAAAGATTTTCGATCGCCTGCTCGCGGAAGGATTTCAACAACACCGCCGACGAGTAGAGATGATCGAACGGAATATCGAAAAAACCCTGAATCTGCGGCGCGTGCAGATCCATCGAGACGATGCGGTCGGCGCCGGCGCTGGTGATCAGATTCGCCACCAGTTTCGCCGTGATCGCGACACGCGGCTGATCCTTGCGGTCCTGCCGCGCGTAGCCAAAGTATGGAATGACCGCGGTCACGCGGCGCGCGGATGCGCGTTTCGCCGCGTCGATCAGGATCAACAGCTCGAACAGATTTTCCGCGGGCGGATTCGTGCTCTGGATGATGAAGACATCGCGGCCACGAATGTTCTCGCGGTACTTGACCCAGATTTCGCCATCCGAGAAGGTCTTGATCTCGCATGCCCCGAGGGGTTCACCAATCTGCGCGGCAATGTTCTCGGCGAGTGCCGGGTTCGATCGTCCACTGAAGACTAACATGCGTCAGGACCTCTCCTGGGTTGGTCGCGCCATCGTTCGAGCTTGGCAGCCATCATTCACGTCTGGCAACCATCGCAGCTGGGGCGGCAGGATTCGAACCTGCGCGTGTCGGCTCCAAAGGCCGATGCCTTACCGCTTGGCTACGCCCCACTCAAACTTTAAAGTTTACTGCAAAATGCAGTAGTTTGCAAATATACGACAGCCGGAAATGTGAGTCAAATCAATCGGATACACGGCGCGGACGCGCGGGGGACGCGGCGTCTACACCCCGCTCCTGAGCCGTTCGGCGATTCTGCGTGGCAAACCGCGTGAAATTATCTTCCGTCCCGCGGCTTCCACATCGTAGGCCACGCGCCGGTTTTCATAACTCCCCGCCACCGTGTCGAGCACGCCGTAACTCGCGCGCCAGTTTCCATCGCGCGGCTGGCCCACGCTCCCGACGTTGATGAGAAAGCGCCGATCATGCGCGTAGTCCGGCGCCCCCGCGTCGATGGGGAAAATGCCCGGCACGTGCGAGTGCCCGATGAAACAGATGCGTTCGTGGAAATGACGCCCGTACCCGCGGGCTTCCATTCCGGTGAAAACATAGTCCCACTGCTCCGGTGCACGCGGCGCGGAATGGACGAAGAGGAGATCGTCCTTCGAAACGCGATACGGCAGACCGCGCAGAAAGGCCAGGTCATCCGCCGAGAGTTGCGCGATGGTCCATTCCAGTGCGAGCCGTGCGTTCGGATTGAAAAACGCCCGCTCCGGAACGGAGAACGTCGCCGCGTCGTGATTGCCGAGAACACAGAGATCCACGCGTTCACGCACGAGCGCAAGACACGCCGACGGATCGGCACCGTAGCCGACGATGTCGCCGAGACAGACGATCCGGTCGGCTTCCACCGCGTCGATATCCGCGAGCACGGCGTGCAGCGCGTCGAGGTTGGCATGTATGTCGGAAATGATCGCGAGTCGCACGGGCACGCAGTGAGGGGTGATATCGAACAAGCTATGCATGAGCAGGGCGAAAATCAAGCACGGAGGCCACGCCCGTCGGACGCACCGCGACCGATCAGACGCGCGTGGCGAGCGATCAGACCCGCGTACCGAGCGATCAGACCCGCGTGCCGAGCGATCAGACCCGCGTGGCGGTTGTGCTCCCGCTCCCCGCGTTCGCTCCGATCCTGCGCGGTCGCGTACTGGCTTTTGCCGTTCCCACCGGTGTATCTTGCCACATGATACAGTCGAAGATCCCTCGCGTCCTGTTCTCTCCGTGCATGCGGCTCATGATCCGCCTCCCAAGCGCGGTGTCGCCGGTGTCCTCCGCGGTGCTTCTGATGTTGATCACGGTGCTTCTGATGTTGCTCACGGCGCCGGCCGCGCAGGCGCAATCACGGTCGCTGCTGCGCGTGCTCGCCGCCGACCGGCTCGAGGGACGCGTGGTCGGGGATATGGACATCCGCGAACTCGTCGGGAATGTCCGGCTTCAGCAGGACAATGTCTTCATCAGCTGCGACCGGGCGACACAGAACATCACTCGCAACAGCGCGCAGCTCCATGGCAACGTGGTGATCACGCAGGATACGCTCACCTTCCGCACCGAGTACGGAACCTACGACGGGAATTCGCGCACCGCGGCATCCAACCGCGGCATCTATATCAACGACGGGCACATGATTCTCCGTGCCGAGACGGGAAACTACCGCGCCGGAACCAAAGTCGCCGAGTTCCTCTCCAATGTCACGGTCGAGGACAGCGCCGCGATCATCACATCCACCCGCATGCATTACCTGCGCGACAGCGCCCTGGTCATTGCGTGGGACGATGTCCGCATCCGTTTCAAGGATGAAAATGCCTGGATCACCACCGACAGTCTTCGGCACTATTCGGATCTGAAACGCAGTTATTTTTACACGGACCCGATATTCTGGCAGATCGACACGGTGGCGGCGGCCGCATCGGCGGACAGCACCGCCACGCCCGACCTCGACACCCTGAGCATTGTCGCCACGCGCATGGAAGCCCATCGCGACAGCAGCAATGTATTCCTCACCGAGGGTGACGTGCGCATCGTCCGCGGCGCTCTCGCGGCGAAGGCGGAGGAAGCGCGTTTCCTCCGGGCCGACAGTCTCATGGTGCTGCGCGGCAATCCCGTTCTCTGGTACGACCAGAACCAGATCACCGGAGATTCCATCGCCGCGCATGTCGCGGGCAGCGAATTGCGCGCGCTCGATGTGGAGGGACGGGCGTTCAGCATCGCGCGCAGCAAGCCCAGCGATGCGGATACGCTGTATCCCCCGGGGCGCTTCGATCAGACCAAGGGACGCCGGATTCACATGGATTTCCGGGAGAAAAAACCCACGCGCATCCGCGTCGAGGAAACCGCGATCAGTCTGTATTATCTGTATGATGAGTCCAAACTCAACGGCGTGCGACGCGAGAGCAGTGACCTGATTGTCATCGATTTCGACGACGGCGCCGTCAAGACCATCCGGAGTCTCCGCGGCGTGGAGGGTACGTACTTCCCCGAGAAATACGTGACGGGGAACGAGGCGAGTTACAATCTCGAGGACTTCGAATGGCGGGAAGACCGGCCCACGATGCCACGCGACCCCGCTGCGACGGCACGTTGAAACAATACCCCGCCACCCCCGTAGTGTACACCTCACCCCACTCCGCTCCCGCACGACGCGGAAGCCCCATCTGCCTCACGGAGGTGCCACCATGGAAAAACGTCTGTATCGAACCGTCACCGGAAAAATGATCGGCGGTGTGTGCAGCGGCCTCGCCGAGTATTTCAGCATCGACCCCGTCCTCGTCCGTCTCGTCTTCATCATCCTCGTCCTGCACAACGGCGTCGGCATCCTCGCCTACATTATTCTGTGGATCGTGGTCCCGCAGCGTGTCGAAACACTGGACGCCAGCCCCGCGGCGGCCGGGACACCGACCGGCGATATCGGCATCGACTCCGGTGATGCGGACCCCCTCGACGCGTCACGCGCATCCGCGGTGAACTCTTCCGGACGCGGTTCCATGATCGGCGGTATCGTGCTGATCGTGATCGGCGCGCTGTTTCTTCTCGATAATTTCATCCCGCATTTCGGCTTCGATGACTTCTGGCCGCTCGTGCTGATCGCCATCGGCGCAGGGATGCTGTGGAACACTCCTTCCCGTTCCCGGCACAACGACCATGAGGTGGCATCATGAAATCCGGACGCGTCTTTTGGGGAACACTGCTCGTCATCGTCGGCCTGCTTGGCATTCTCCACAACTACTTCGATCTCGCGATCTCCTGGGATGCACTGTGGAAACTCTGGCCGCTGCTGTTGATCCTGCTCGGTATCAGTGCCTTTCTCAAGGATTCGAAATCAAAGTGGATCGTCATCGGCGGAATCGGCCTGCTCGCGGGTGTGGTCATCTTCGCCTCGGTGCAGCGCGGCTGCGATGGCGTGCATCGCATCGTCGACAACATCGACTCGGATGACGCGACCTACACCGAACAGGAATTGCGACAGGAATTCGACAGTACGATCACGCACGCACGCTTTCACTTCGAAGGCGGCGCGGGCAGTTTTGAAATGGGCGACAGTACCGACGCCCTCGCCGCGGTCACGGTGCGCAGCAGTCTCTCCCCCTACCGGCTCGACTTCGAAGCCGCGGGCGACATGCCGACCGTCCATCTCTCGATGGCCGACGAGTCGGTGTCGTGGCATGGCGGCAAGATGCGCAACCATGTCGTCATGCGCCTGCATCCGGATCCGCTGTGGGACCTCGGCATTGAAGCGGGAGCCGCGAACATCGACTTCGACCTGCGCCGCTATCGCATCGCACGCCTCGATCTCGACGCCGGAGCGGCATCGATCACGGTACGGCTCGGCAATCGCGCGGACAGTTGCCACGTCTTCGTCGAAACCGGCGCCGCCAGCGTGCACCTGTCCATTCCCGAGGATGTCGCTTGCGAAGTCCGCACCGAGTCGGCGCTGTCGTCAAAGAACATCGCGGGCTTCTCCACCAACGAGGATGGCGTGTACCGGACGGACAATTTCGACCGCACGGACAAACGCATGTTCATCCATGTCGATTCCGGCCTCTCGAGCATCACCGTCGATCGTGACGCGGCGAGCGCCTGGTAGGTCGATTCCGCTCAGCCCTTGACCGCGATGCAGCTGATCTCGACGAGACCATCCTTCGGAAGCCGTGCGACTTCGATCGCCGCGCGGGTGGGCGGATTCTCGGAGAAGAAGGTCGCGTAGACTTCATTCATCGCGGCGAAGTCGTTCATGTCCTTGAGAAACACCGTGCATGCCGTGACATCGCCGAGCGTGGCGCCCGCCGCCTCGAGGATGGCGCGGAGGTTCTCAAGCACTTTCAGCGTCTGCTCCTTCACACCGCCCGGAACGAAGTTCCCCGTGGCGGGATCAAGACCGAGCTGGCCGGACACGAAAACCAGATTCCCGGCGACATTCGCCTGGCTGTAGGGACCAAGTGCCTTGGGGGCGCGGTCGGTGTGGACGGTCTCGCGATGGTGACTCATGATTCAGTACTCCTGCTAATGGAACGGTGATCGCCTCGTCCGGCGATCGACGTGAAATATATCCGATGATTTTGTCCGCTTTTTTCCCGCACGTCCGCGATGTTTGCCCGTCGTGGGCCTGTCGTTGTATGTTGCCTGCGGAGGTGATTCATGACACGATTCAAACGACATCTTTTTATTTGCGAGAACCTGCGTCCTGACGGACATCCGCGCGGATCCTGCGGCGCGAAACACGGCATGCGGCTGGCGGAACGGCTGAAGGAGGAATTGCGCAAACGCGGCCTGTCCTCGGTGTTCCGCGCGAACAAATCCGGTTGCCTCGACGCCTGTGAATTCGGTCCCGTCATCGTCGTCTACCCCGACGGTGTCTGGTATGGTCGCGTCTCTCCCGACGACGTCGAAGAGATCATCGACGAACATATCATCGGCGGAACGCCGGTGGAGCGTCTTCGTATCGACGACTCCCGATTTCAGAAATCCTTCGACACCTGACAAGCATCACGGAAATCCACGGACGCCTTCGGGAAGGACCGTTTCGTCCGGTCAGAGCGCACGACGTGCCGACGTCGCTGCTTCCCGATCCCGATGCTCGTGGACACGGACAAGCATGGTCAGGACCTCGCGCACCGCGCCATACCCGCCGCGATACCGCGATACGTAATGCGCGGCCATGCGTGCCGACGCATGTGCATTGGACGGGGTCGCGGCGAAGCCCACGCGTTTCAGGACACTGACATCCAGTATTCCATCCCCCATGAACGCGATCTGCTCGTCGTGCAGCGCATACAATTGGCGGAATTCGACGTAGGCCTCGCTCTTGTCGTACATTCCGTGATAGATGTCGTGAATCCCGACCTCGCGCGCACGACCGATCACGACGTCGGAGGCGTGCGTGGTGATGATGCCGACGCGAATGCCGATGTCCTGCACGGCGCGAATACTCTCGGCATCCATCATGGTGATCACGCGGTTTTCGATGCCGTGACCGGGCATCACGATCGATCCGTCCGTCAGCACTCCGTCGACATCGAGCAGAAACGCCTCGATGCGCGAAAGCCGACGCACGATCTGGGGATTGAGTTCCTTGACGGAGGGAATGGTCATCAGTCTTCTTTCTCACGGATAACAGAACGGAATGCGCGATCGATGGACAGCACATCGACGAGAAGGTCGGAAAGCCGCGCCAGCGGCAGTTGGCTTCCCGCGTCACTGAGCGCGCGCGACGGATCAGGATGCGTTTCGATGAACAGCGCGTCGATGCCCACGGCCGCCGCCGCGCGGGCGAGGGGTGCGATGAATTCAGGGCGCCCGCCCGAGACCGCACCCTGGCTCGGAATCTGCACCGAATGCGTGGCATCCATCACGACCGGATACCCCAACGCACGCATGATCACCAACCCCCGCATGTCCACGACGAGATTGTGATACCCGAAACTGCTCCCACGCTCGCACAACAGGATATCCTGGTTCCCCGTCGACGCGACTTTCGCGGCGGCATGGCTCATGTCCTCGGGCGCGAGAAACTGCCCCTTCTTGATATTCACCGCGCGTCCCGTGGCGCCGGCGGCGAGCAACAAATCGGTCTGGCGGCAGAGAAACGCCGGGATCTGCAGCATGTCCGCCACCTGCGCCGCCGCGGCGACGTCGTCCACGTCATGTACATCGGTGACGACGGGCACGTCGAATTCCGTGCGCACGTCCTGCAGGATGTGCAACGCCTCGTCGCGCCCGATGCCGGTAAATCCGGATATGCTGGTCCGATTTGCTTTTTTGAATGACGACTTGAACACCAGCGGCATCGCCAAGGCGCGCGCCGTCTCCACGATACGCGCCGCGGTGTGCAGGATCATCTCCCGGTCCTCGATCACGCAGGGACCCGCGATCAGCGTCAGCGGGGCGCCATTGCCGATGCGCAGATTGCCCACCGTCGCGCCATGTGTCACGGGGTGGTGCCCCCCGGTCTGGGCCCGCGCGTCGGTGCGCGCGGTGGAACCCGAGGATTCGTGCATTGCTACGGCCTCCCTTCGATTCCGGCTTCGAGTCGTGCGGTCCGATCCGCGATCCGGAGTTTTTCGAGGATTTCATGCAGGGCGCCGTCGATCACGTCGCCGAGGTTGTACATCGTCAGACCGATGCGGTGATCGGTGAGACGGTTCTGGGGAAAATTGTAGGTCCGGATCTTGTCCGAACGATCGCCGCTCCCGACCATGGATTTCCGCGCGGCGGAGATCTCCGCGTTCTGTTCGGCGAGCCGTCGTTCATAGAGGCGGGCGCGGAGCACTTTCATCGCCTTCTGGCGGTTTTTCAGCTGCGAACGTTCCTCCTGGCAGGACACGACAATGCCGGTGGGAATATGCGTGAGGCGCACCGCGGTCTCGACCTTGTTGACATTCTGACCGCCTTTTCCTCCCGAGCGGTAAATATCGGTGCGGATGTCGTTTTCATTCACGTCGACCTCCACGTCCTCCACCTCGGGAAGCACCGCGACGGTCGCCGCGGAGGTGTGCACGCGGCCATTTGCTTCCGTGGCGGGAACACGCTGCACGCGATGGACACCACTTTCGAATTTCATCGCACCGTAGACATCATCACCGGTCAGGCTGAACGTGACTTCCTTCACTCCACCCGCACTGGCCTCATTGAAGGAGATCATTTCGAGCCGCCATCCCCGGGATTCGGCATACCGGGAGTACATGCGGTAGAGGTCGGCGGCGAACAGCGCTGCTTCCTCTCCTCCGGTCCCGGCACGAATTTCCACGATGACGTCACGGCTGTCGTTGGGGTCCTTCGGAATGAGCAACAGTTTCAATTCCTGCTCGCTCGTGGCGAGGTCCTCCTCCAATCCGTGGAGTTCATCTTCCGCGAGTCGTCGCAGTTCGGCATCGTCTTCCCCGTGAAGGATTTCACGATGTCCCTCGACATCGGATCGCAGACGTTTGTAGCGCAGGTATTCCTCCACGATCGGCTCGAGCTGGCTCCGCTCCCGCGCCAATGTTCTGAACAGCGCCTGATCTCCGACCACTTCGGGCGAGCTCATCTCCAATCCGAGATCCTCGAAGCGCGAAACCGTCAATTCCAGCTTGTCAAACATGTCGTCCATATCGCATTCAAAGAGGAAATATACGGAATCTCCGTCTCTGTTCTCAGGGAAAAACCCGTCCCGTCAACACGGAACACACCGCCTTCCACGGAAGCACGTCTATTTCCGATGGAACCTCGTAACCTTTGGTCCGTAAAAGTGTCCTTGAAAAATAAATGCCCCGCCCCCTCCACGGCGGGAATGTTATTGAAATTCGGTTGTTGTATTATTAGATTGATGAACGTACGTGAAACAGGAGTCCGCATGACCAATACAGCGAAAGTGTTTCTTCCCGTTCTTCTCCTTGTGCTCTTCCTTCCGATGCTGGGGCCGGCGACGGCGCAGAGCTTCGAGGTTGCCTCGACATCAGCGCTGAAAACCGGAAATCCGTCGGACTATCTGGAGGTCAAGATCCTGGTCACGAATCTGACGGCCAGTCCGCTGAATCTCCAGATCGAGATCACCGACCAAAGCGCGCTTCCCGAAGGCTGGGAGACGCAGATCTGCTTCTTCCAGAACTGTTACCCACCCGGAGTGACCTTGAAGACCGGCCAGCTGCCGGCCTCTTCCGCCGAACTTCTGGATATCGCCTTTGCGACCACCGGCACACCGGCGACGGGTTCGGTGAAAGTCGTGGTGACGAATACCGACAATCCGACCGAGAATGTCGAGCTGACTTTTTCCGCCTCGACGATGACCACGAGGACCTCTGGCGTACCGAGCGCCGGCGAGTTGACCCTGCAGCAGAACTATCCCAATCCGTTCTCGCACAGCAAGACCACCTCCACCACGATCGCGTTCCGGCTCGTGGAATCCAGCCCGGTGACGTTGAAGGTGTTCAATCTCCTGGGCAAGGAAGTCCGCACGCTGCTCAACGAGCATCGTCCCGCCGGCCGGTCGTCCGCCAGCTGGGATGGCCGCGACAATGAAGGCCGCCCTGTTCCCGCGGGCATCTATGTCTATAAACTCTCGACCCGATCGCAGTCGCTCTCCCGCCGGTTGATGATCACGCGGTGAGCGCGTTGAACTTCCACGAATCGTGCAAGGCAGTCAGAATTGACTGCCTTCTTTTTTTGCAGGCTGGTATTTTCTAATTTCCACTCGGATCGTTGACCACGATGTCGCTCGCTCCATCATCGTTTCCCCGATAACCGGATCTCCATGCGCCGAATACTGCTTGCCCTCACCATGCTGCTTTACACGACCGGCTGCGCGCCCCAGCTTGCCCTGCAGGTCACCGGACCTGATGGTTTCGATACGCGCGGCGGTGGACTGGCGGACGCACAGCGCCCCGGCCTGCGGGTCGCCACGCATGCGGGTGGGACGGTGCTGTTCGCGGAAAACGGGTGGTCGCTGGGAATGACGGGCATCAGCGGGAAGGCGTTGGTGACGCAGCCGGATGGCACGCATTTTTCCGCGGACACCACGTTGTCGTACGTCGATGCCGCGTCCGCGTCCGCCACCGGACGAAGCAACACGATGGGGCAGTTCATGCTCACGATTCTCGGCGTCATTCTCGTTCTCGGCCTCGCGGCCATCATTCTCTACGCCGCCTTTCTGGCAACCGCGCGATAGTCGTTCGCGTGGGCCGCGTGCACCCGCTGACGCACGCGGATCGACTCACCACTTCCGGTTGCGGAGCAGATTCATGCGTCGTTGTGCCACCGTGTCCGTCCTCACCGCGTCGATAAGTCTGGCGATACTGGCTGGCTGCGGGACGAGAAGCATTCTCGTGCCGGTGACGCGTCACGCCGACATCAATCTTGCCGCGGCGGATACGGTGCTCGTCCTCCCCGCCGGTACTCCGGACCGCCATCCATTCTCCATCGCGGTCGCATCCCGTATCGACTCATTGCTTCCCGTCCTGCTGTCCTCGGTGTCGCCCGTGGTCATCCGCGCGGAAACACGCGCCACCCCGCCGCGAATGTTTACCGCGGACGGCGATGTCTCCCGCCGCTCCCTGCGCTGGTGGTCCGCCCTGTATCCGGGTGAGCTGATGCTCGTCACGGACATCCTGCACGGCCGCTACCACGAGATGATCACCGCGGCCGCGATCCGCAGCACACGCACACCGGGAAGCGTCAAGAACGTGCGGCAGGGACGCGCGGATGCGCTGTGCCGTGTCGTGCTTCTCGATACACGCCGCGAGCGGGTGCTGTTCGATGATACATTGCACACCACCGTCAGCAGCGAGACGCACGCCGCGGATTCCATTCCGCCGCCGTTGGACGAGCGGGATCTCGCGAATACCGCCGCACGTGAGCTCGCCACGCATATTCATGACGCGTCGCATCCCGTCAGCGACCACGATGTGGTCACCTTTCTCGTCGATGACGACTATCCGGAAATCGATATTGCCATCCGCTATGCCGAGGAGGGACGGTGGCCACTGGCGGCCGATGTCCTGCGCACACTGACTGCCGACACCGAGCGCACCGCGCACGCGGATATCGTCTGGTATGACCTCGGATTGGTGCTGCGATACATGGAGCGATTCAAGGACGCACTCGATGCACTCGACCGCGCGATTGCCATCCGCGACCGCGGCCGGTACCGGCATGCCCGCGCAGCCGTGCTTGAAAGCGAACACGCTTTTCTCGAGCGCTTGCAGCGCACGCGCTGATCCTCGCGGCCGCGTCCTGATCGCGATGCAACTCTGACCGACTGTTTCTGTATACTGCGGGATCACATCCCTGTGAGCCGATGAACGGGTTTTCATTTTTCCATGCCAGACCACATGCGGCACGCGTACTCTATATCGCATGCCTGCTCGCCGCGCTCGCGTTCGCATCGATCTGGATCGTGCGCTTCGCCTCCATCGTCACCGACGAGAACTGGTATACCGACATCGACGGAAAGGTGACCATCGTCGAGGTGCATCCGGGCGGCGTCTCCGATCGCGCGGGATTGCGTCCCGGCGACGTCATCGCGACCATCAACGGCAAGCACGTCCGTGACAAGTACGACGCCAACGCCTACCTGCTCCGCAGCCGCGGCGGCGAACCGCTCGTGTATGGCATCGTCCGGGACGGCGTCCGGATGGAGATTACGATTTACACGGCGGTGTACGGACTCCCGCTCTTCTATCTCGCGCACATCCTCACCGGCCTCGCGTTCATCGGCCTGGGAACCTGGGTCTTCCTCCGCCGCGCGTTCCAGCCGGTCGCCCGCCTCTACGGATATTCACACCTGATATTCGGATTTACGCTGCTGGTGTCCCAGTCGTATTCGTTTCTCTCGTATCCGGATTTCATCACGCGGGCGGGCATGCTGCTGGGACTCGCCGGATGGGCGGCCTCCTTCGGGGTATTCAGCCACCTCTTCCTCCATTTCCCCGCGCAGCGCTTCGTCAAACCCGTGACACGTCTCGATCTGGCACTGCTCTATCTTCTCCCGTTGGCGGGAGTCGTGCTGGGCCTGGTGCTTGGCGGGATATTCTCGTTGCAGGGCGTGCTCCGTTCGGCCGTGCAGTTCGGAAGTGTCGCGATTGCCATCACCGCGGGACAGGTCCGGCTCACCCGTCGGTACCGTCTCTTCGAGAGCGTCGAGTTCCGGCAGCGTTTCCCGCTTGTCCGTGCAGGCATCATCATCGCGCTCGCGTTCGTGGCCGCCTCGCTCGCCGTCACGCAGTACACGGCATGGCAGGCAATCTTTCTCGTCGGCCTCGCCACGCCCACGTTGTTTTTCATCACCATCGTGCGCTCCCGCATTTTCGATCTGTACGTCGTCGTCCGTCGCGGGTCGGTCTACACCACGCTGACCTATGTCGCGGGGGGAACACTCATTCTGTTGTTCTTCCTGCTGCTCATTCTGCTTCCGGCGCAACCACTGGACCTTCCCGTCCTGAATGTCACGGGCAAGCAACTCGAAATCGTGCCGATGCAGAATCTGCCCGAGGCGCAGCAGCAGGTTTTCATGAAGCGCTTGTATCTGACCATCGGTGCCCTCGCCCTCGCAGCGTTCTGGTGGCTGCACCGCCGCGCGCAGCACCTGCTCGACGAGCGCTTTTATCGTGGATCCTACGATTACAAACAGGCACTCACAAGTTTCAGCAAACTCTCGCACAGCTACGCCGACACCGCCCTGCTCGCCCGGGCGGTGGTCAACGATCTGGTCACGATCATGTATCTCAAGGGTGCGGCGTTCGCGCTCCGCACCGAGACAAGTTATTCGCTGCTGGCGTCCAACGGCCTGCATCTCGATGCCGGAATTCTGAGCTTCGATCCGGAGGTGGCGCGCGCGATGGATGAACTCTTCGCACGGGGTCCGGCTCAGCCCGCCGACAACCTTCCCGTGCGTGAACGATTCACCGAATTCGGCGTGGAGTTCCTCGTGGCCGTGGCCGTGGGAGGCCGCATCGATGCACTGATCCTGCTCGGAGAGAAGCAGGCCGAAACGAATTATTCGCGGGAGGATGTCGAGCTGCTGGACAATCTCGCCATCAACGTCGCCGACGCGCTGATGACCATGCGATTCTACGAAAGCGCGCAGGAGAAGGAACGCATGCGCAAGGAGCTGGAAATCGCCCGCCGCATCCAGCTCGGGTCACTCCCGGAATCGCTCCCCGATCTTCCGGGCATCGACATGGCGGCGGAGTCGCTTCCCGCCTACGAGGTCGGCGGCGATTTCTACGACTTTCTCCCCCGGTACGACGCGACAACCTTGATCATCGGAGATGTCTCGGGGAAAGGCACTTCCGCGGCAATGTATCTCGCGCGCATTCAGGGCATCATGAAGACCATCGAGTCATACCAACCGACGTTGTGGGAGCTTTTCGTTCGCCTCAATACACAGATCTTCGACCACATCGAGAAACGCAGTTTCGTGACGATGGCCGCGCTCCGGGTTGAACTGACGAAGAGCGAGGTGACCTTTCTGCGTGCGGGACATCTCCCCCTGCTCCACTACAACGCGCTCAGTCGCGACGTCACCCTCCATCAGCCGCCTGGTCTCGCGGTGGGCCTCGACCGGCAGGCATTTTCGGAACAGCTCGGCGAGGAACGCGTTTTCGTCCGCGGCGGCGATATCTTCGTGCTGCTGTCGGATGGCATCACGGAAGCGGAGGACGCCCACGGTGCGCAGTTCGGCATCGAGGGCGTGGTCGATTGCCTGCGCGCCTCGGCCGGAGCGACGGCGATCGCGATCAAGCAGGCCGTGCTCGAGGCCGTCAACCGCTGGACCGCTGGTCAGGAACGGAACGACGATCAGACACTCGTGGTCGTGAAATTCACGCCCGCGCATTCTCCCGAACCCTGAGGCCTTACCGCTCCTGCCTCCCACCCAACCCGGAATTCCACACGTACCGCAACCGCGCGTCGTAATACGATCGCTCGATGGTCTCGTACATGGTGATCATGGGGATGTCCCACCCCGAGGTCATTTTCCGGAGAAACGGCTCCAGTTCTCCGCGACGCTGCCGCGCTTCCGTCGCATCGTTTCCGAACACCTGAATCTCGATTTCGGCAATCTGCTGCCGCGGCGCGCTGCGAATCAGATGCAGCATCTGGGTGAAGCCCTTGGAAGTCTCGTCGACGGCATGCCCGCGCTTGAACAGTTCGGAAAAAACCCACGACAGCCGCTGCACGGGATTGTAGCCGCTTCGGGGCACCGGTGACCCATCGCTGCCATCCGGAATGCCGTCGCCATCGGTGTCGGGATTCCGGGGGTCGGTCATGAGTCCGAAATACTCGCTGTAATCCGTCGCGCCATCATTGTCCGTGTCGGGTTTGAGCGGGTCGGTCCCAAGGCGAATCTCCATCTCATCGAATAATCCATCCGCGTCGAAATCCGCATCGTAGGAGCGGGTACCGAACGCGCTTTCCGCGGCGTCGTCAAGCCCATCCCCGTCGGTGTCGCGCAGCAGCGGACTCGATACCGTTTCGAGACCGTCGGGAAGACCATCCCCATCGGTATCCGCGCGCAGCGGATCGGTGCCGCGCGCGAGTTCCACGCTGTCATTGAGTCCGTCGTTGTCCGAATCCGCGCGGGTGGGATTCGTGCCGCCCACCACCTCTTCCTGATCCCCGAGACCGTCACCGTCCGTGTCCTTCCGAAGGGGATCGCTTCCCCAGCGCCGCAGTTCCTCACCGTCGGTCAGCCCGTCCCCGTCGGTGTCGGCGAACAGCGGCGACGTGCCGCGGGTGATTTCCTCGCCATCGCGCAGGCCATCGCCGTCGGTATCGGGGTTATCGGGATCGGTCCGGTATTGCCGCGCTTCCTCCCGATTCGACAGGCCGTCATAGTCACGGTCACCATCGGGTGCGGGAAATGCGTAGGTGAATCCGATCCCCGTGGTGAGATACAGATCACTCCACTCCCCGGCTTCGAATCCGTCGAGATAATCGGTGAAGGTCGAATGCAGCGTCGCGTGCAGGCTGACGGCGAAATGGTCGCCGAGCAGGTAATCGAACATGACGGTCAGCGGAATGCCGGCGGTCCATTTCCCATAATCCTCCTGCGGTTTCGGAAGCGCGTCACCATTGCCATTCATCGGCGAGAAATAGGTGAATTCCAGACCGCCGCCAAGAAAAAGTTCCGCCTCCGTTCCCACGCGTGTGCGCCAGAATGCTTCGAAGGTCAGCGGCAGCGCGAAGCCGCGGCAGACTTCGTTGACCGGCAGCCAGGTGGTGTCGAAGTGGCCGAGAATCTGATGATCGGTCTTCCACTGGAGGTCATGGAATCCCACGCCGGCCATGGCGTAGAGCGATCCGTTGCCGGGACCGAGATCACGGACAACGCGACGCAACGTCAAGGCCCCGCCATTGGAAAACCGGGTGTCGGGAAAATCGTCCAGCATTTTCGTCACGCTGCCCTGGACGCTGAATATCCACGCGCGCGGCTGTTCCGGCGCGAGCGTCTGTGCCCGGGCTCCGGCGCTGACGAGGAGGACGATCGCGGCGGCCATGCGAAGGTGCCGCCAAAAGGATAATCGGATCTTGTTCACGAATATGCCGTATCGGTGAGATGAATGTTCATGGGGTGGCCTCGGACGAGGTGGAACGCGTGCCATAGCGTTCCTCGAACCACGCCTCGATTTCCGCTTTCTGTGTTGTCAGCGTCTCCGGCACATGCCGGCGGGTCAGCGCCTCGATATACTCGGGTGTCGTACCACAACAGCCACCGATGAGCCGCGCGCCGTCGTCGACCCAGCCGCGTGATGCCTCCACGAAGCCGGCAATATCCGTGTCACGACGGATGTCGGTGTCCTCGACCGAATCCGGATTTCCGGTATTCGCATAACAGCCGACCGGCAGGGTCGTGCTCGCACGCAACGCGCGGAACGCCGTCCGCATGTCCGATGCGGCCACGCAGTTGACGAGCAGTGCCGTGGGCGCGAAGGGGAGCACCGCGTGGACGGCATCATTGATGGCCTCACCGGACAGCAGCCGTCCCGTCGCATCGGTGACGAAACTCACCATGAACTCCTTGCCGGTTCGGGCGCAGGCTTCCGCCGCGGCTTCCGCTTCGCGTATGGTCATCATCGTCTCGACGAGAAGGATGTCCACACCGAAGGTGGCAAGAAGTCCGGCCTGGTGGTGATGTTCCTCGCGCAGTTCGTCCCGCGGCGGCACGTCTTCCGGTCGGTAGCAATCTTCCACCGGCGCGAGCCCGCCCGCGATGAGCACGGGTCGCGCGGGACGGTACCGTTCCCGCGCCTCGAACGCGAGCTGCACGGCGCGCAGATTCACTTCCTCCCAGCGATCCTCCATTCCTGCCTTCCGCAATGCGCGAAGGTTGCTGCGAAAGGTGTTCGTCGTGATGATATCCGCCCCCGCATGCAGGTAGTGGTAGTGGATGTTGCGCACGACATGCGGCGCGCGCAACAGTGCGGTCGCGGACCAGAGCGGAGCGGGGAGCTCGATACCCGCGCGCAGGAGTTCGGTGCCGGTGGCACCGTCCATGATGAGCGGCGAGCGCTGCGCGAGAAATTCGGAAAGAAGCATGGCAATCGGAGTCGTTGCGATGTTCGTGAGGCGTGTGCGAAACGGACCGATCGATCTTGGTCAACGCGCCGTGGCGCTGCTGACACTTCCCGAACGAAACGTCCGTTTATCCACATGTCGAAAACCGAGTGCGAGGATCGCGTCGCGGCAGCGCGCGAGGTCGAGGCGGTCGATCAGCGATGCTTCGACTTCGACCATGGCGATGTCGTCGGGGAGATGACGGACCCGGAAATTCACCTCCTCGGCGAATGCGTACATCTTGCGCACAATCTCTTCCGCGCGCTCGATGCGACGCAGGTGATCGACCGTCGCGGGAATACCGATCCGCAGCCGTGATCGCAGGCAGGGACTGGCGGCCGCGTTCCAGTTCGGCAGACCCGCATGCCGCGACAGCAGCCGGATCTCCTCCTTGGTGAAGCGGGCGAGCGGACTGCGGACCGCGTGTTCCCGGGCGGCCTGAAGGCCCACGCGTGTCGGATCACCAAGATCATCGGCATTTGTTCCATTATAGAGAATGGTGTCATCCGTGTTCGCGCCCCGGTACACCGCCTCCATCGCGGAATAAATGTTGCTCTTGCAGATATAACAGCTCTGTCCCTCGTTGGCGATGTAGGTCGGATCAAGATATTCAGCGCTTTGCACGAAACGGAGCGGAATGCCGATATGTCCGGCGATGTCCGACGCGGCCTCCTGCATCATCGCCGACACCGACGGCGACAAGGCCATCACGGCCTCGCAGTTCCGTGGAAACGCATCGAACACCGCCTTGGCGGTCAGCGCGCTGTCGACGCCGCCGGAAAACGCGATCAGATGATGCAGGGCGTCCGTTCCCGCGTGACGGATATCCGCGACCAGGGTGGAATAGACCGCGCCGATCTCGCTCATCATCGTGTACCCGGATCATTCCACGGCATGGCCACCACTCGTATTGCGCGACATCATGCGATTGATGCGATGCGCCGCGGCCGCGGCGCCGATTCCATTGTCGATATTGACGACCAGCACCCCTGGGGCGCAGCTGCCGATCATGGAGAGCAGCGCGTTGATCCCCCCGTGGTTGACACCGTAGCCGACAGAGGTCGGGACCCCGATCAGCGGAATGGAGAGCAGTCCCGCCAGCACCGAGGGAAGCGCGGCTTCCATGCCCGCGACACAGATGCAGACGTTCGCCGTCGCGATGGCGGGGAGAACCGACAGCAAGCGGTCGAGTCCCGCCACGCCGACATCCGCGAAGCGTTCGACCACGCTCCCGGCGTAGGTGCAGGCGATCTCCGCCTCCTCGGCGACACCGAGGTCCGACGTCCCCGCGGTCACGATGGCAATACGGCCCGTAGGGTGCGCGGGCGGCATCGGCGCGTACACCGCGGTCGCGGAACGATCATAATATCGGACGTCAACATCCTGCATGTTGATCGCGTCGAACATCTCCCGGGGGAGGCGGGAGACGAGGATGTTCCGACGATCATGTGCACGCAGGGCATCAAGAATGCCACGCAGCTCCTCCCGCGTTTTCCCCGGTGCGTACACGACCTCCGGAAATCCCGTCCGCTCTCGCCGCGCGAGATCGAGGCGCGCGAAATCACCAACGGAAAGGTGCCGACGTTGCGCGTCACGGATCGCTGCGGCGCAGGATGAGATATCGACACGGCCATCGCGCAGCTGCTGAAGAAGCTGCCATATATCCTGGGCGCTGTCCATTGTGGTAATATAACCGAGGCGCCGGACATGCGACAATGTGAAAATTCGTGCGATGGAAGAACACCAGACCCTCCCGCGCGGATCGATGACAAAGCGTGCGTTCCGTTGCCGGTTTTGCCCGACCGCGAAAATCCTGCATGTTTGTAGACGACCATCGGAGAGATCGACGCATGAAGCACTGGCATGTCCGTCCCCTGGAGGACATATATTCGGAATTCGAAACCCCACCGGAGCGAGGACTCGACGCGGCGACGGTCGAGCGTTCACGTCGCACGCACGGGGCGAACGCCTTGCCGACGGAGAAGCGGAAGCCCTGGTATACCCTGCTGCTCGAGCAGGCGAACAATCCCATCATCATCATCCTCCTCGTCGCCGCCGTCCTGACCGCTCTGCTCGCCGATCCGGTCGATTCGATTGTCATTTTCGTGGTCGTGATCGTCAACACGCTGATTGGCTATTACCAGGAGACCAAGGCGGAGCAGGCGCTGCGGGCGCTCAAGGACCTGACGGCACCGACGGCACGCATCCTCCGCGACGGACAGCAACACACCTTGCCATCGACCGAACTCGTCTGTGGCGATGTGGTGTTCGTGGAATCCGGCACCAAGGTCCCCGCCGACATCCGCCTGATCGATGCCGTCGAGTTGATGGTCGATGAATCGATGCTCACGGGCGAAAGCGTGCCGGTGCTGAAAAATGCCCGTACGGTGGTGGAACCCAGTGCCGCGCTCGGTGACCGGCTGAACATGCTGTACGCGGGAACCGTGGTGCAGCGCGGACGCGGGCGCGGTGTGGTCGTCGCCGTCGGTGTCCAATCCGAACTCGGACAGATCACACAAAACATCATCGAAGCGGAGGAGGCAATCTCCCCGCTGCAGCTCCGCCTGGCCCGTTTCGGCAAGAATCTCAGCATCGCCATCGGCATCGCCATCGGTGTGCTGTTCATCGCGGGACTGCTGCAGGGCAACTCCATCCTGGGAATGTTCCTCACCTCGGTGGGACTCGCGGTTTCGGCGATTCCGGAAGGACTTCCGGTCTCGGTCACCGTCGCGCTCTCGATCGGCGTCTACACCATGGCGAAGAAGAACGCGATCATCCGCAAGCTTGCCGCGGTGGAAACCCTGGGCAGTACCACGGTCATCTGCAGCGATAAAACCGGAACGCTGACGGAAAACGCCATGACCGTGACCCGGATCATCGCGGGAGGCACGGAATTTGTCGTGAGTGGAACGGGCTATGATGCCGATGGTGCGATCAGCGGACCCGACGGTGTGCTCGCGGACATTCCGGAACAGTCACCACTCGGACGCACGCTGCTCATCGGCGCGCTCTGCACAGAATCGCGATTGGTGCACGACGAGGATCGGGTGACGCTTGTCGGAGATCCCACCGAAGGGGCGCTGCTGGCCAGCGCGATGAAGGGAGGGGTCACTCCGGAAGAAGCGCTGCGGCGGCATCCCATTGTCGATATTCGCCCCTTTGAATCCGAATTGCAGTACATGGCCGTCTCGATTCGTTTCGAGGGTCGCACGATCCTCCTGATCAAAGGGTCGCTGGAGCGCATCCTCTCGATGTGTGATCGCATGCACCGTGCCGAGGGCGAAGTCCCGCTCGACGACGCGGCGGTGCGCGCCATGGCGGCCGCATTGGCGCGGCAATCGCTTCGCGTGATCGCCTGCTGCTGGCGCGATATCACCCCGGAGGAATCCGTGCACGACGAATCCACCTACACCGGCTGCGTGTTCGCCGGGATGCAGGGCATGTACGATCCACCCCGCGAGACCGCGAAACAGGCAATCGCGGACTGCAAGAACGCCGGGATCAAGGTCATCATGATCACCGGCGATCATCCCGAAACGGCGCGAGCCATCGCGACCGAATTGCGTCTCGACGACGGGCGGATCGACGTGATCACCGGTGCGCAACTCGACGAGATGGATGACAAGGATCTGCACGACCGTTGCGATGTCACCGAAGTGTACGCGCGCGTTTCCCCCATGCACAAACTTCGCATCGTGCGACAGTTACAGCGGCGCAATCATATCGTCACCATGACCGGCGACGGTGTCAATGATGCGCCGGCGCTGAAGGCCGCGAATATCGGGGTGGCGATGGGCGCCGGCACCGATGTCGCCAAGGAAGCGTCGAGCATGGTGGTGATCGACAACAGCTTCGCCTCGATCGCGGCCGCCGTGCGCTATGGCCGCGTGATTTTCGACAATCTGCGTCACATTATTCTCTTCGTGCTGAGCACCAGTTTCGGCGGCGTGCTCACCATCATGGCCAGCATCGTCGCGGGAATGCCGCTCCCCCTGCTCCCCGCGCAGCTGTTGTGGGTGAACCTCGTGACCGATGGCATATCCACCTTCCCGCTCGCGTACGAAAAGGAGCACGGGGATGTCATGGCGCGACCTCCCCGTCCGACGAACGCGGGATTGGTCCCCAAGGAGATGCTCATCAACATCCTCCTCGCGGGGGTCATCATGATGATCGGCACGCTGGGCGTGTACACCTGGGCGCTCAACGTGCATGGCTACCATTTCGTCGCGGAAGAACTCCAGGGGTTCCCGCTGGAGAAAGCCCGGACCATGGCATTTGTCACGCTCGCGTTGTTTCAGATATTCAACGTCCACAATTCGCGCTCGCTGCACGCCTCGTTGTTCCGCATCGGCGTGTTTTCGAATCGTCCGTTGCTGCTTGTCATGCTGGTCTCGCTGACACTGCAGGTCGCGGCGATTCACGTTCCCGGACTCAACACCCTCCTGCGCGTCACCCCGCTCACGCTCGGCGAATGGGGCGTCTGCGTGTCGACCGCGGCCTCGATTCTTGTTCTCATGGAACTGCACAAACTCCTGCTGCGCCTCTGGACCAGGCAGCGCACACGCGAGACACGGCGGGATTCAGCGCCGGGCAAACCAACGCAGACGAAGTGAATTCGACACGACGCTCACGGAACTGAACGCCATCGCGGCGGCGGCGACCATCGGGGTCAACCATCCGATCGCGGCAAGGGGAAGACCGATCACATTGTAGAAGAACGCCCAGAAGAGATTCTGCCTGATCTTGGCCAACGTCGCGGCCGACAGCCGCATGGCGTCGACCACGCCGCGCAGATCGCTTTTCATCAGGGTGATGTCCGCGGCCTCCATCGCGATATCCGTCCCACTCCCCATGGCGATGCTGACATCCGCCTGTGCCAGCGCCGGGGCATCGTTCACGCCGTCACCGACCATGGCAACAACATGGCCCTCCGCCTGCAGCGCGCGGATATGCTCGGCTTTTTGATCGGGCCGGACGCCGGCGATGACACGTTCAATTCCGACCTGCGCCGCGAAGGGACGCGCGGCCGCTTCCGTGTCCCCCGTCAACATGACGACGTCAATTCCCTGACGCTTCAGGAGCTGCACGGCCTCGACCGAACTCGCACGCAACGTGTCGGAAAGCGCCAGGACCCCGACGTGACTGCCATTGACGGCAACATGCAGGATCGTCGTTCCGGCCTCGGTCGCGGAGTCGGGAAGATCGGTGGGCGTTTTCACGGCATACGAGCGCATCAGCGCGTGATTCCCCACCATGACCGCATCGCCCCCGAGAAACGCGATCACACCCGCACCCGGCTCGTACTGGAACGATTCCGGAATACGGATATTCACACCGGTTTCTCTTGCATGCTGCAACACCGCCCGTCCGAGCGGATGTTCGGACGGCTGCTCGGCCGAGCCGACGAGCGCGAGCAGGGCGTTCGCATCCATGGCCGGCGTGCCGAGCGGGAGCACGGCGGTCACGGTGGGACGACCCTCGGTAAGCGTTCCGGTTTTGTCGAGGACGATGGTGCGTACCCCGCGCGTGCGTTCGAGGCTTGCCGCGTTTTTGATGAGAATCCCACGCCGTGCGCCGACACCGACACCGACCATGATGGCGGCGGGTGTGGCGAGTCCGAGCGCGCACGGACACGCGATGATCAACACCGCGATGGCGCGCATCATACCGGTGGTGAATCCGGCTTCGAGACCAACAATCCAGACCATTCCGGTCAGGATGGCGAGTCCGATGACAACGGGGACAAACACGGATGCGATGCGGTCGACCAGGCGCTGCACGGGTGCTTTCGAACCTTGCGCTTCATCCACCATGCGGACGATATGCCCCAGGACGGATTCCGCGCCGATTGCCGTGGCGCGCACCGTGATGCTCCCCTCCAGGTTTACCGTGCCTCCAATCACGGCGTCGTGCACACTCCTCCCGACGGGCAAGGGCTCGCCGGTCACCATCGACTCATCGATCGAGGTCGCACCGGAAATCACCTCGCCATCGACGGGAATGCGTTCCCCGGGCCGGACGATGACAATCTCGCCGCCGCGGAGCTGCGCGAGTGGAATTTCGATCTCCTCATTGTCACGAAGTACTCGCGCCGTCCGTGGCTGCAACCCGAGGAGTTTTCGGATCGCATCGGTCGCATGATGCTTCGCGCGCGCTTCGAGCGTCCGTCCGACAAGGATCAACGTGATGATTGTCGCCGCGGTGTCGAAATACACATCCATATGTCCGGCATGCAATCCCAGCCACTGTGGAAACAGCACGGCCATGGTGCTGTAGACGAAGGCGGATCCCGTGCCGACCGCGACCAGGGTATCCATGTCCGCCCGGAAGTGACGAAGGTTCGCGGCAAAGCCGCGGAAAAACCTGCGCCCGGGCAGAAAGAGCACCGGTGCGGTGAGCAGCAGCAGCAAGCGGTTGGTTTCTTCCATCGTCAGCGGCCACCACGCATGCACCGCATCGATCATCGGCAGCATGCTCAGCAGCATGACCGGGAGCGTGAGTACGGCGGCGAGCAGGGTGTCCCGCCACAGTTGCCGGTGTTCGTCATCCTGCGTGCGGTCCGCGACCGCATCTTCGAAGACGTCACCTTCCATCGCGGTATTGCTTCGCGGCAACTGTACGCCATATCCCGCCGACCGGACGGCATCCGCGACGGCCTGAAGGTTTGTCTCCTCCGCGATTTCAATCACCGCCTTGTTCGATGCGAGATTGACGGCCGCGGCCTCGACGCCCGCGACGCCTTGCAATGCCTTCTCCACGCGAACGACGCAGCTTGCGCAGGTCATTCCCTGGACAGGCAGACTCACTGTTTTCGTGGCGGTGCTCATTCCCGACCGATCACCCGAAATCCCGCCGCCGTGACCGCGGCGTCGATAGCGGGAGCCGGAACCTGTGTCTCGTCGTAGGTGACCACGGCATGGCCGACGGCGACTTCGTCGACGGTGAGATGGTCGACGCCGGCGAGTTGCCGGCGCACCGCCATGACGCAGTGATTGCAGGTCATGCCCTCGATGCGCAGTGTTTCGGTTTTCATGGGAAGCCTTTCTGTATGTGAAGGAAACGATGGGGGAAGGGGCCGCGCGCGCGTTCTTCCCGCGCGCCGGGTCATGTCATTTCATCATGCGACGAATCGTCTGCATCAATTCATCCATGATCTCGGGGTCGTTGTCCCGCAGCTGCTCGACCACGCAGCTCTTCAGGTGATTCTCGAGCAGCAGTGTTCCTACCCCGTTCAACGCCGACTGGATGGAGGCAATCACATTGAGGACATCGTCGCAGTACACATCCTCGTCGATCATGCGCTTGACCCCGCGAACCTGACCCTCGATCCGATTGAGTCGCGAAGTGAGATTCGACTTGAGCTTCTCCGAGTGATGGCTCTGCCGCGAGGGCTCTCCGGTTCCGCATGTGCGGGGTGTGTGTTCTGTAGCCATGGACGTCCGGGCGAGGTGAAACAACGCGACTGATGTAATATACCCCCCTACGGTATATATGTCAAGACCCGGTATTTTTTTTCCCTGGTCACCAGAATGACAGCATCTGCGTCACAGCCGTCTTTTCCCTATTTTTACCACACCATGGCACGTCTCCTTCTGTTCATCATGACGCTGCTCGTGTCCTCACCGCCCGAGGACCGCGCGCAATTCCCGTCCCCGGTGACGGTTCGCCCGGCGCCTGTCGATTCAGTGGAGGTGGACAGTCTGTGGCGGCACGCCGCGACACTGGCGGGGGATGCGTTCGAGGGCCGCGGCACCGGCACCGCGGGCGGGATGCGCGCCGCGCGATATATTGCCGCCGAGTTCGCGCGGCTGGGATTGCGTCCCCTCGGAGCGGATACGGGGTATCTCATGCCCGTTCCGATGCATGCCAGCCGACCCAGGAATGCGAGCCAACTCGTCGTGCATCGTGGTGTGTCCCGCGATACGTTGCAGCTCGGCGAGGATTATCTGCTCGCGAAGACAGGTGCGCAAACGCTGGTTCCCAAACCCGTGCGCATGGTCTTCGTCGGCTACGGAATCGTCGCACCGGAACATGATTACAACGATTATCAGAATATTGACGTCACCGATGCCGTGGTCGTCTATCTCTCGGGGGAACCGGACTCCGACGATGACCGCTACTTCTCCGGGCGCCGGAGCACCATCCATTCCAATCCGGAGATGAAACAGCGCATCGCGTTCACCCGCGGCGCCCGCGGGAGCATCATGCTCCTGCTTCCGCGGGACGAGCAATCGCGGACGTGGCAGCAGTGGCGGCGCGACTATTCCTTCACGGACGTTTCCCTGCCGATCAGCGTGCCATCGCATCTGAACGTCGTGCTGCGCTTCGATTGCGCGACGCCACTGTTCGAGGACTCCGGCATCGTTCTCGACGATGTCGTACGGATGGATGCGGAACACCGGATCCGCAGCCTTCCGCTCCGTGCCCGGGTGAGTTTCTCCGGGGTGTTTGATGAACGGGAATTCACCGCGCCGAATGTTGTCGGAATGCTTCCGGGAAGCGATCCACTGCTCGAGGATTCATACCTGCTGCTTTCGGCACATTACGATCATCTCGGGATCGGCCCCGCCCTGCGCGGCGATTCGATTTACAACGGCCTGGTGGACAATGCACTGGGGACCGCGGCGGTCATCGAACTCGCGCGCGTCTTCTCGCACGCGGCATTCCGGCCGCGACGCTCGCTCGTGTTTCTCCTGACGACCGGCGAGGAACACGGACTCCTCGGCTCCCGGTTCTACTGCGCGCAACCCCCGGTCCCGTTGTACCGCACCATCGCGAATGTCAATGTCGACGGTCTCGCGGTGGTCGATACTTTCGACGACATCGTCGGGATCGGAAGCGAGTATTCATCCCTCCGGCGCCATCTCGAACAGACCGCGTCGGATCTTGACCTGACGGTGTCCGATCTACCGGACGGCGTCGCGCTGCTCGAGGCATTTTCCGCATCCGATCAGAGTGCCTTCGCGCTCGCGGGCATCCCTTCCCTGTTGCTCATGGAAGGTCGCGCCTATCGGAATCTCGGACCCGAGGAAGGATTCCGACGCTTCGTCGAATGGGGATCGACCCGCTACCACACACCATTCGATGACGCCGGCCAGCCCGTGAACCGCGACGCGATCGCACAGCACGCTCGCATCATCGCGGCGTTTGTGTCCCGTGTGGCGAATACCTTCGAAGAACCCCAATGGACGAGCGGCTCCCACTTCATCAACGCCCGGCTCCAGTCGCTCGCGGAGGAACGATGAACGCGCCTCCTTCCCCATGCAGTCCGCCGCCGCGACCGCGGCACCGACACCGTGACGAGCGCGGCACTTCGGGCAGATCCGCGGTCCGACACCTGTGTGTCCTGATCCTCACCGCCGCGCTTCTCGCCGGATGCACCGCGTTTCCCGACGCACGAGACCAGGGGAAGCGCGTTCTCCGGATTAAAGGATCCGATACCATGCTTCTTCTCGCCATGCGCTGGGGCACGGCCTTCATGCAACGGCATCCCGAGGTTGCGGTCTATGTCGAGGGCGGTGGCTCGGGATCCGGCTTGCACGCGCTGATCGACGGCGACGCCGAGCTGTGTACGTCGTCACGCCCCATGCGTGCCGACGAGGCACGCGCGCTGCTGCAGCGCCAACGCAGCCTCGGCTTCAGTATTCTCACGGCGAAAGATGGACTCAGTATCTATCTCCACCCGGAAAATCCGATCCGGAACCTGAGTCTCGCACAGCTTCGCGCCCTCTTTCTCGGCGAGGTGCGGAATTGGAGTGAACTCGGTGGAGAGAATGTGCCGGTACGCGTCTTCGGCCGTCCCCCGAATTCCGGTACCCATCTGTTTTTCGAGGAACACGTGCTGCGGGGAAATGCGACCACGCATGCGGCCATCACCGTACCGACAACGGCCGCGGTGGTCGAGCGGGTCCGCGCCGACCGCGGCGCAATCGGATACGGGGGACTCGCATACGGGAGCGACGTCACGCATGCCTCGATCGATGGCATCGCGCCAACGGCCGAGAATGTTCGCAACGGCACCTATCCCATCGCACGCTACCTCTATCTCTACGCGGCGCGCGCACCGGAGGGTGACCGGAAGGCTTTCATCGATTTCGTGCTGGGCGCCGCGGGCCAGACTGTTGTCCGTGACGTCGGGTACATTCCGCTCTGGGAAACAACGGAACCGTAACGCCCCGCGACACTGGAACCTAACGCCCCGCGACACTCAGCGGTTGCGCTGGTCGAGAACGGACAGCACGCTGATGCACTTCTCCTTGGCGCGGGCGAGCAGCCCCTCCGCTTCCGC
>JAVFAS010000002.1:54974-85924 GCA_034002405.1 Bacteroidota bacterium
GGAACCGTAACGCCCCGCGACACTGGAACCTAACGCCCCGCGACACTCAGCGGTTGCGCTGGTCGAGAACGGACAGCACGCTGATGCACTTCTCCTTGGCGCGGGCGAGCAGCCCCTCCGCTTCCGCGGTGACACGGAGTTTGAAATCCTCATCCGTGATGCTTCCGAGATTGATCATCACGTTCTTGTACGCGCCCCAGCAACCGGTCTCCAGCGATTTCGCACCGACCTCGAGATCGGATTTTGAGTTGAGGTTCCCTTCGGCGGCCATGTCCACCATGTAGTCCCAGCACGTATCGACAATACGCATCGTGGTCAGAGGTACCTCGACCGCTTTCTTCAGGCCGGCTTGCATCGCCGCGCCGCGCGCGCGCTTCTGCTCGTCGGTGTCCTTCGGCATGCCGAGCGCATCCATGTAATCGTTGAAGGCGCTGGTATCGGCATCGATCATCGGGATGAGCTTTTCCATCGCCTCATGCAACGGGGGAATCAACCGGCGCATGGCCGCATCCTTGTCCTCGAATTTCCGCTTGCCGTAGGTCATCCATCCGACCATGGCGCCGAGCGCGGCACCGAGTCCAGCGATAAGCGCCGACGCCGAACCACCACCGGGCGCGGACGTCCGCGCACCCGTGAGTTCAATGAACGCGCGCACGGACATCGAAGCCAGCGGCTCGTGATTCTCGTGTTCGATCATGTATTCGATGATGCGTTTTTCGGGCACGAACGACGACACGGAATTCAGACCCAGCCGTTCGACGACGAGTCGGATTTTCTGCCGCTCGTCGAGAATGAACAGGTTCTCCTTCTCGATATAGTAGTCCGCCGCCATGAGCATCGCATCGAGTGGGATGAGGCCGACGATCTCCGAGCCCGCGACGGCGAGGTTGAGTTCGCGTGCGTCCCGCGCACATTCCTCGAACGCGATATGCGGCGGGGTGATCGTGTAATTGTCGAGATTCATCGACACCTGCGCCATGTTGTATTCATCGACATACCAACCGATTCCCTTGACCGCCTTCAGACGGCCGGGTTCGCCCGCGCCGCGTCCCTGCTCGCGGATGTTGAGCGCGATGCGATGCGCCTGCTCCTTGGTGCCGAGGATGTTGACATTGTAGGCGACAAGAAAGAAACGCGCGC
Organism: Bacteroidota bacterium; assembly: GCA_034002405.1. Taxonomy (GTDB): domain Bacteria; phylum Bacteroidota; class Ignavibacteria; order SZUA-365; family SZUA-365; genus SZUA-365. The sequence goes on from JAVFAS010000002.1 coordinate 56,115, forward strand.
CCGTCGCGGTGGCACCCCAGCGGGGCACGAACGCGGCAGGTCCGCAGTCGGGCTTCCATTCGGGCTGGACGATTTTCTCCGCGAGCCCTTCGTATTCACCGGCGCGGATCTGTTTGAGACTTTTGCGATAGTCGCGCGTCGACGCTTCTTCATAGAAAAAGATCGGAATATTCAGTTCCTCCGCCGCGCGACGGCCGAATTCCTTCGCGCAGGCGACGCACTCGTCCATCGTGACGTTGGCGACGGGAACGAAGGGACAGACATCCATGGCCCCCATGCGCGGGTGTTCGCCGGTCTGCGTGGTCATGTCGATGCGCTGATGCGCCACGCGCGCCGCATTCAATGCTCCTTCCACCACGGCGTCCGGTGCGCCGACAAAGGTGTACACGGTGCGGTTGGTGGATTTTCCGGGATCGACATCGAGCAGCGTGCAGCCAGGCGTCCGGCGGATGCTCTCGGCGATGGCGTCGATAACCGCGGCATCGCGGCCTTCGGAAAAGTTCGGTACGCATTCGACAATCTTCTTCATGATCGGTGTCGCTGTTGATGGGACATGAACTGCTGTACCCTCGGGTACAGAAAGAAAAAATAGCACGTCCGTGTCGGAAATAAAACCTGACGCGACGCGTCACACCGGAGATCGGGGAACCGTTCGCGAGCACCTTCGATGCTCATCTGGCTTCCTCCGAGGAAGAGACCGTCGCGTTTCGCGCACGACCCTGCATCCGGGATGCGCGGATTCGTCGCAGCAACAGGCCCAGACCGAGACTTGCCGCGGCGACCAGTGCCCAGAGCAGCATCCGCTGCCCGATGGGAGCGGCGATGTCGACGTCGAACACCGACTGCCGCACGGTCCATATCCCTTCGCCGATGGTCGCCTGGACAACAAGACGATACCGGCCGGACTTGAGACCGGAATACATGATATGACCGTCCGATGATTCGTGCCATGCGGTTTCGAGTCCTTCGAGGCGGTAGAGAAAACGGCATTGCCCGGGATTGCGGAAACTCGGCAGGAGGAGACGGACACGCAGCACGTGATCGCCACTCCCGAGTTCGACGGTCTCGGTCGGGGGAACATCCCTCCCGTCGATGGAGATGCCGGCGAGAATGACCGCGAGAAGAGAGACCGCGTCGTCGCTGTTTCGTCCACACCCCGGCGGATTCCATCGACCCACCGCGGCGGGTGGCATGGGGGTGTGGATGGAGAGACCGTCCGCGCCACTGAACCACAGGCGACCGAAGCGGTCACGCAACGCGGCGCCAGCATGCAGGGCACCGGTCCGGAGACCCATCGCATCGGTGAGCGTGGACATCGCCGTGAAGCGGAGGGCCGACTGCTGCGCCGGCGGCGCATCCGCGCCGTAGGTTTTCGCGCTATCGACGGCGAACAGGAATTGCATCTGGTGGCGTGGCAACACGCTCACCCCGCCGTTGCATCCGAAATACATGGTTTCGTGATTGTCCTGTGCGATCCACGACACATTGACACCGGCGAGTCCCTCCGCGGTCCCGAGTTGCCGCGGTTTTCCTTCATGGAGGACAAAGACGCCGCCTCCTTGCGTTCCGATCCACATCCGGCTGTCTCTGTCGAAAAACAGCGCGGTGACGGTTTGCCCCCGCAATTCCTCGACGGACTGCACACTCCCGCCTCCGGTCGCACGGACGCGTGCCAATCCATGATCCGTCCCCGCCAGGATTGTTCCATACGCATCCTCGGCAAGACAGAGGATCCGTTCCGAGGGCAGGCCATCGTTGACGCGAAAGACCGTGCTGCGTTCGTTATTCCAACGCACGAGTCCGCCGTGCGTGGCGAACCAATAGCTGCGATCCATGGCGAGAAGCACCTGCGTCACATATGGATCGGGCAACGTGAGTTCCGGTGGCATGGGTTGCACACGGTTTCCATTCCAGATCACCACGCCCGCATCCGTGGCGATCAGGATGTCGCCCGTGGACAGTTCGCGCAGTGCCGTGATGGAGTTCGACGGCAGCCCGTCGCGCGTGGTGAGAAACGCACGCCGGCCACCGAGGAAACGAAAGAGACCCTGTCCGCGCGTCCCGAAATACAGTTCCCGATCGAGCGTCTCCAGCATGCACGTCACGGTGGCGCCGTCACCGATGGTGAGAGACTGGAAGCGTCGCGGAGTGAAATGGAACAGGCCGTCTTCTCCGCCGCACCAGACACCACCCTCGCGATCCAGGCAGACCGTACGAAGGTTGTGCGCCGGCAGGCCGTTCTCGATCCCATACGCGTCCTGCCCGGTATCACCCAGCCGGACAAGCCCGCTGTCCGTTGCAAGCCAATAGTCCCCCGCGCAGTCGCGCGCCATCTTCCTGATCGTGCGTCCCGGCAGTCGTGTTCGCAGAAACGCATGCGGCGCGTCTTCCCGGCGTGCGCGTGCGAGGCTGCTGTCGCGCAGCGAGAAGATCCAGGAGCCCTCGGCTGTTTCGATATACAGCGTCCGGTCACGCCGCGCCCGAAGCCCCCGCACCGTCGCCCGGATGGTTCGCAATCGGCGATCGATGACCGAATCGACCCGGTCGGCCGCATGTCCGTCGAGCAGTACGGCACGGACCCCGCGCGTTCCTCCCGCGAAAAGCCACCGGCCGCCGTCGGTCGCGAGCGCGAGCACGCTGTCGCGCGGACCCGCGTCATCGAGCACCAGACGATGGAAACCGCGTCCGTCGAATCGCACGATCCCCGCCGTGCCGAGGGCCACCCAGACAAAGCCGCGATGATCGGCCGTGATGTCGGTGACGTGGCGGGCCGGCAATCCCCGCGCGACATTGTAATGGATGAACGGATGCGTTTGTCCGGAAACGGTCATCACGCTCAGCAGCATCAGGATGCAGATCATTCGGAAGTGCATGCCTGCAATCTACCCATTGCCGCTCGTGATTGAAACCGTGGGCGTCGGGCATCGACATGGCGTCCGGCCCACCTCCTCCCACGGGGATCATGGTCATGGTGCGCGATGATTTTCTCCCCTCCCGCGCTTGAGTCGCGGGCCGGACCTTCCTACCTTGCAGGCAGTGCCCACGATCATCCGCGGTTCACCATGGCAAAAAATATGATCAAGGATTTATCGGATCTCCATTCCCTGTTCCCCACGCCGGCGGGGACGGAGTCCGGTGAGCAGGAACGCGCTGTCTCCACGTCGAACACCGGCGCCGCCGCGAAAACAAGCGCCGCCGCGAAAGCGATGGCGATGAGCAAGTTGCATGTACAGCTGGAGAAGAAGGGACGCAAGGGAAAAGGCGTCACCGTGGTCAAGGGATTTTTCCACACACGCAAGGATCTCGAGGATTTCGCGCGCACGCTCAAAACACGATGCGGATCGGGGGGCACGGTGAAGGATGACACCATCGAAATCCAGGGCGATCACCGGACGGTGGTCATCGACTTTTTCCGTGCGCTCGGATTCAAGGTCACGGGCGGAGGGTGAACGTCAGCCCGTCGCCGCCGGCATCCACGACAATGTGCATGCCCTTCGTGAACTGACCGCGGACGATCCGCGCGGAAAGTTCATTGATGATGGTCCGCAGCATCAGGCGCTTGAGTGGACGTGCACCGAACACCGGATCGTAGCCCTGCTCGGCCAACCAGTCCTTGGCCGCCGGGGTGATTTCGGCATCCATGCCATTGCGGTGCAGATTCGCCCGCACCAGTCGCTCGAATTGCACTTCCACGATACGGTGCAGGCTTCCCTTCGACAGCGGGTGAAAGACCAGGACTTCGTCGACGCGATTGAGGAATTCCGGCCGCAACGTTGATCGCAGAAGTTGCGTGACATCGCGTCGCGTTTCCTCGTAGACCTGATCCATGGTTTCCTCGGTCTGGCTGCGGAAGCGTTCCATGATCATCTCCGCGCCGAGATTCGAGGTCATGATGATGATCGCGTTCTTGAAGTTCACCATATGACCCCTGCTGTCGGTCAGCCGTCCATCGTCGAGCACCTGAAGCAGAATATTGAAGACTTCCGGATGTGCTTTCTCGATTTCATCGAGCAGCACGACACTGTACGGCCGGCGCCGGACGGCCTCGGTGAGCTGTCCGCCCTCTTCATATCCGACATATCCCGGAGGCGCGCCGACCAGGCGGCTGACGTTGAACTGTTCCATATATTCCGACATGTCGATGCGAATGACCGCGTTCTCGTTGTCGAAGAGAAATTCGGCGAGCGCACGGGCGAGTTCGGTCTTTCCGACACCGGTCGGACCGAGGAAAATGAAGGACCCGATCGGCCGCCGCTCGTCGCTCATTCCCGCACGGGAACGCAGCACGGCCTCGGAGACCGCCGCGACGGCTTCATCCTGTCCCACGACACGGTTGCGAAGCCGTTCGGGCATGCGCAGGATTTTTTCCCGTTCGCTTTCGAGCATCCGGCTCACCGGGATGCCGGTCCATCGCGCCACCACATCGGCGACGTCCTCCTCGGTCACCTCCTGCTTGAGGAGCGGGCCGTCCTGTTGCACGGCGGCGAGTCGTTCGGTGAATTCGGCCTGTCGTTTTTCCAGTTCGATCAGCTTGCCGTATTTGAGTTCCGCCGCGCGGTTGTAGTCGCCGTCCCGCTCGGCCTTTTCCGCCTCGAAGCGCATGACTTCCAGTGCTTCCTTCATGCCGCGGATTTCCTGGATGATCTCCTTTTCCGCGGCCCAATGAACATGCAGGGAACGGTAGCGCTCCTTGAGGTCCGCCAGCTCCGCCGCGATTTTTCCTTCGCGCTCGCGCGAGGCATCATCGGTTTCCTTTCGGAGAGCGACGGCTTCGATTTCGAGTTGTTTGATCCGGCGGTCGATTTCATCCATCTCCTCGGGCATCGAGTCAATCTGGGTGCGCAGCCGCGCCGCCGCTTCATCGATGAGGTCGATGGCCTTGTCGGGCAGAAATCGGTCGGCGATATAGCGGTCGGACAACGTCGCCGCCGCCACGATGGCGCCGTCGGTGATGCGCACGCCGTGGTGCAGCTCGTATTTCTCCTTCAATCCACGGAGAATGGAAATGCTGTCCTCCACCGACGGCTCTTCGATCAGCACCGGTTGGAAGCGGCGTTCGAGTGCCTTGTCCTTTTCGATGTACTTGCGGTATTCATCGAGCGTCGTCGCGCCGATCATGCGCAACTCCCCGCGTGCCAGCAGTGGTTTGAGCATGTTGCCGGCATCCACGGCGCCCTCGGCCGCGCCGGCACCCACGACCGTATGCAACTCATCGACGAAGAGGATGATGCGTCCGTCGGACTCGGAGACCTCCTTGAGCACGGCCTTGAGGCGTTCCTCGAACTCTCCGCGGAATTTCGCGCCGGCGATGAGCGCCCCCATATCCAATTGAAAGACCGTTTTCTCCTTTAATCCCTCGGGCACGTCTCCGGCGGCGATACGCTGGGCGATACCTTCCACCAGGGCGGTCTTGCCCACGCCGGGTTCTCCGACGAGCACGGGATTGTTTTTCGTGCGCCGCGAGAGCACCTGCACCGATCGGCGGATTTCCTCGTCACGTCCGATCACTGGATCGAGCCGGCCGCGGCGTGCGAAATCCGTCAGATCGCGACCGAAGCGCTTGAGCGCCTGATACTTTTCCTCGGCATTCTGGTCCGTCACACGCTGGCTCCCCCGAATGCCCTGCAATGCCTGGAGAATATGCGTCCGCGTGACTCCTCGCGCCGCGAGGAGCGTTCCCGCCTCGCTGCTCCGATCCGCCTCCAGCGCGAGCAGAAGATGTTCCGTGCTGATGAACTCGTCATGAAAGCCCCGCATTTCCTCTTCCGCGGCGCGGACAACGCGTTCCATCCCGGACGAGAGGTACACGCGTGACGGATCACTGCCGTACACCTTCGGTTTGGCTTCGAGAACCCGCTCCACTTCGGTGCGGAGTGATTCGAGATCCCCACCGATTTTCCTGATGATGGATGCAGGAACGCCATCGGGATCCGCGAGCATGGCGGCGAGCAGATGCTCCGGCTCGAGCTGCTGATGCGCGCGCTCCGCCGCCAGAGCCTGCGCCCGCGTGATGGATTCCTGTGCCTTCACCGTGAATTGTTCCAGTCTCATCGTTTTCTCCGTATTCCTTTCGTATTCTCGTTCATCGGATCCTGCCGCCGTCCGTCGACACGGATAGACCTCCTGCCTGCTCGGAACGACGTCCCACTCCCTCGCGCCGGCTTAGAATCGCATGTCCAGTTCCCGGAACAGGGCAGCGAATGTTTCCCGTTGCGCATCCGTCAGTTTCGCCGGCACGGTGAGCGACGTGCGAATGTACAGATCGCCGCGACGCCCGTGAACATCGAAGCCCATCCCCGGGATGCGCAACATCGCGCCCGGTTGTGTCCCGGCAGGAATGCGGACATTCACCCGCTTCCCCTGCGGGGTACGCACGCGGATGGTCGAACCCAACAGCGCCTGTGCAAGGTTGATCGGGATGTCCACATACGCATCAGCACCCTTGCGCTTGAAAAACGCATCGGAGGTGGCCTGTGGCTCCGGTGCGGATCCACCGGTGGCGGGCCCGTCTTTCGCACCCATGGTCGCGCCGCCGAAATCGAAACGGATGCCGCCGCCGCGCTTCGAGCTCCGTGACGACGCCGTTCGTCCCCCACCGAAGAGCTGCGAAAAAATGTCCTCCAGTCCGCCACCAAAGCCCCAGGTGAACTCCTCCCGCTCACCCGCCGAGTCCCGATACCCGCCAAAGCGGCTCATGAAATCCTCATACGACATGGACCCCGGCTGCTGACCGGTACCGTAGCGACGAAGTTCATCATACTTCCGCCGCTTTTCGGCATCCTTGAGCACTTCATACGCTTCGCCGATTTCCTTGAATTTCGCCTCGGCGCTCGCGTCATTCGGATGCCGGTCGGGATGGTACTGCTTCGCCAGCTTCCGGTACGCTTTTTTTATCTCATCTTGGGTCGCGTTTTCCGAGAGACCCAATATTTCATAGAAATTCTTCTGTTTCATGTCTTTCCAATCTTGCAATCATCGTACCAGAAAATGATTCAGTTAGAATGCCAGATTGTCGGTTTTTTGCAGACGTTATGTCAGCGCCAGATGACAGAATGGCAGAATGCTGCCAACGCGTCAGGTTACTCTATCATTATACAGCCATAATGACAGGATTCCATGCGTAATTTTCAGTGATTCCCGATTGGCACAGCACTTGATACATTTGGCGCATGCAGATACATGCAGATAGGCATTCACAACACAAACAACATCAAACACCCCAACAGGAGGTATGAGAATATGACAGTCGTACGCTGGAATCCCGTCAACGAGATGATGAATCTGCAGCGCGAGTTCAACCGCTTCTTCAACGGCCTGCCCACCCGCCGCGAACGCGACGAGGACTACGACTCGGCGGTTTGGAGTCCGATGGCCGACATCACCGAGGATGGAGACAAGTACGAACTGCATTTCGACCTTCCCGGCATGAGTCGCGAGGATATCAAGATGCAGTTCAGCGACAATACGCTCAAAATCAGTGGAGAGCGGAAAGCCGTCGAGGAAAAGAAAGACGCCACCTGCCATCGCATCGAGCGTTTGAGCGGCCGATTCTACCGCAGCTTCAGCTTCCCCACGCAGGTGGATGCCGACAAGATCTCGGCGAGCTACAAGGACGGCGTGCTCGTGGTCAGCGTCCCCAAGACCGAGGAAGTCAAACCCCGTCAGATTTCCATCAAGTAAGTCATCCCGGTGGCGACCGTTTGATCGGCCACCACAACCATCGTATGGACAACATCCCCCGGGCCTTCCGTCCGGGGGATGTTTGTTTTCCTGCCGCGCTGTCGTGGCGGACCGGGTGGAATCGCGCTCCTCGTGATGGGCGGATTCATCGCGCGCCGTTCCGACCGCCGGGGATCTTTCCGCTCATGATCATGCCGATCGGTCGAAGGGTGTCGACGTTTTCGAAGATGATTTTGAGAATCGACATCATCGGCACCGCGAGAATCATTCCCCACACGCCCCAGAGCCATCCCCAGAAAATCAATGCGACCAGGACGAGCAGTGGACTGAGATCGAGGCTGAATTCCATCAGCTTGGGCTCGATGACATTGCCCATGACCATCTGTGTGGCGACCAGCAGCACGAGCAGAATCAACGCCGACGATGCACTGTCGAATTGAAGCAACGCGATCACCACGGGAAAAATCACGGAGACAATGGATCCGAAATTCGGAATGAAATTCAGGAGAAAGGTGAGAAAGCCCCAGAGCAACGCGAAATCGACACCGAACAGAAGCAGGATGATCGTCGTGACAGCGCCGGTACCGAGGCTGATCAGGGTTTTCGCGATCAGATACTGCCGCACTTTCCGGTCGATCCCCTCGATCACCGCCGCGAGGCGTTCCGAATGGCGCGCGGCGAAGGCGTGACGCACCTTCGCGCTCAGGTTTCCACTCCCCGCGAGGATGAAGAACATGAGCAGGATAACAAGCACGGAATTTCCGACACCGGAGACGAAGGAGCCCGCGCTGGCGGTGATAATTCCGGTCAGCGCCGAAACATCGACGAGATCAGTCAAGCCGACATTCTCCGGCTTCACTCCGATCCGTGCCGCCAGATCATCGGCGACGAGCGTCAGATCACGAACGATGCGCGCCAGTTTCTCCTGGTATTTTGGCGCTTCCTGGACAAATGATTCGATGCTTGCGTAGATAATCGCGCCGAGTCCGAAGAACAATCCGGATATCACGATCAATACCACGAGCAGTGCCAGCACCGAGGGCACACGCCATTTCCGCAGGAACAGCACCACCGGCTTGAAGATGTAGGAAAGAAACAACGCCAGCACGAAGGGAAGGAGGACGGATTGCAGCTCGTGCAGCAGCACACCCAGGGCGAACATGACAAGAAGCCCGAGCAGGGCGTTGGTCACGCGCAAATCCTTCTGTTCCATCGTGTATCCTCCGGTCGTGATCTGCAAAGGTACGAAGCTTTGGTCAATTGTTCAGTACCCTTGATCCGTATCGTCGGACGGGAGTAACTTATGGTCTTTGCCGGATTATCCGGGACCCTCGAATGTCAACCAACAGATCGGAGCACTATGCAGAGAAGGAACATCGTGAAAGTATTGCTGATGCTTTCGCTCATCGCGGGATTCGCGGTCACTCCGGCAACGATGTCGGGGACGGCCATGACCGACAATGGTCGCAAGGAAGCGAAGACCACCAAGGCGGAGAAAAAACGACTGGCGCGAGTCGATCGCGCACTGTCTGTGCTTCGCGAGTACCTGCCACGGTACGCCGATATTCTCGAAGCGGAGATGGTTCGGTTCGAAGATGCGTTTTACACCGGAAGTTCCCTTCTCCCGATCAAGTCCAACTACGATGTGCGTTCTCCCTTTGCCAATCCGTTCATGCGCCTGCAACTGATGCAGACAATCCGTGAGTGGTTGGGTACGCGCTATCGCTATGGTGGACGTTCCAAGAACGGTGTCGATTGTTCGGGCTTCACCTCCCAAGTCATGTCACAGGCGCTGGGCCGCAGCTTCACCGGAAGTTCCCGCGTCCAGGCTGCCCGCTTCACCCCCATCACCAATCCCGACAGTTTGCAATTCGGCGACCTGATCTTCTTCACCGGTACCAGCCGTCGCGCGAAGAACATCGGTCATGTCGGCATCTACATGGGAGGCGGAGTGTTCGCGCATTCATCCTCGTCGATTGGCGTCACGTTCAATCACATCACGGATGGCTATTATACGCGACGCTTCCGCTTCGGCGGACGCTTCACGAATAGTCCCGCAGCGGACAGTGAGCGCAGCGGTGTGTTCGCGAACCCCTGATCGCGAAACAGACAACCCAACGGAAAAGAAAACGTCCGCCACATGGCGGACGTTTTCTTTTCCTTCGCTGCGCTCGTCGGGACTCAGCGCTCGACCACGGCGATGCCGCCGATTTTCGTCCGCAGCGAAATCGAGCGGATATGCTCGAGCGTCTCGAGGTTGTACCATTTCAAGTCGCCGGAGGCGAAGTACGCGATCTTGTTGTTGTGATTGATGGCGACGCCGTGAGGGACGACCCCGGCATTGAAGATCTTTTTGATTTCGTTTTTCGACGCATCGATCACATTGACACCATCGATTTCCTTGAACGTATTCTTGTAATTCAACGCAAAGGCATATTTCCCGTCGGGACTGTAGACGATGCGCTTCTGAATGCCGGTATGGTATTTCGGCACGGCGATCACCGCGGTTTCCTTATTGGTCGCGGTGTTGATCACCTGAATCTTGTTCGCCGCGCCATAGGTGACATACGCCTTGGCCTCGGTCGGACTGCACGCGATGCCCCACACCGACTGCTCCATCCCGGCGAGCAGCGTGACGCTGCCGGACGGTGTGTAGTCCTCGGTACTGAACACACGGATCCCCTCGCCACCGTTGACGACATACAGCTTGCTTCCGTCAAACGACTGCGCCATGGCGGTGATGTTCTTCCCCGCATCGAACTGGGCGACAATCAATTCCTTCTGCGTATCGATCACATAGACGCGGAGATCGCGCGAAACATCGTCCGCGCGCTCGGCAACAAAGATCTTGGTCCCCTCCCAGTTCCGGATCATCACGCCGGCATTGATGCCACGGCGATTCACGGGAAGACGCAGCACCTGGACCTCCTTCGCCTCGGCGATATCCACGATGGAGACCGTGATATCCCCCGTGTTGGAGATGTACAGGCGTGTGCGATCCGCGTTCAGGACGACATCCATCGGATCCCGGCCCACCTGAATGCGCTGCACCAGACGGCTGCTTCCCGGATCCACGACGGCGAGGTTTCCTTCGTCGGTCAATGCAGCGTAAATGAAAGGCTTTTGCGCGGTGACGCGTTCGCTCCCAAACATGACGGCAAGAATAACCAGTGTGAACGCGGCGAGGAATTGTTTCATGGGGAGACTCGTTTGGCTATGGGTAAGACTGGACGGCTGATTACAATGGTAGCAAACCGGATCGACCGAATCAAGGACACCGGATGAAAAACCCGTTTTCACGGGACTTGCAGTGCAGCACGCACGCCGGTCGTCGGAATTCCGGTCATTGAATCTTCCATTGTTTCCGGCATGACGGATTCCCATACTACCTGTTTGGCTCCGAAGGAGTTCCGATGAAAGTGTACTTCCCCATTCTCTTCAGTGCCGTCCTGCTTGCCCTGGTGAGCGCGCTGGAGATCTTCCTGTTGAAAAAACTGCACCGCGATTGGTGGCGATTCAAATTTGTCCGCCGTCTCTCCTACGGTCTTCCGCTCGTCGGTATTGCCGGACTCCTGCTCTGGGCGGGGGGTGTCGCACTCGAACGCGATTTCCTCGTGAATCTCGGTGGCACATTGACGACCGTGGTGATTGTCATGGGTATCGCGCTGATGATCTCCCTGCCGCTTTCCGGATTGGTACACGGAATCGACCGTCTCCTTGTGTGGCTGGCACGCCGACGCCGCGACCCGGGGACGGATACCGCCACCGCCGAGGGTGTCCCCGTCGAGTCCGTTCCCGGAATTGCCACCACCGTGCCGGCATCGAATGCATCGGACGGTATCCCCGACCCGCGGCGCCGCAAATTCCTGACCACCTCGGCCGCGGTCTTTCCCCTGATCGCCATCACCGCGGGCGGGAGCGGCCTCGCCACGGCGTACGCGGAACCGCGCATCCCGCGCATCCCGCTTCGCTTTCCCGGACTGCCCGCGGCGCTCGAGGGACTTCGCATCCTACATATCACCGACGTGCACATCGGATTGATTATCGGCATGCAGGATCTCGCGCGCATGGTCGAGCGCTGCACCGCGGAGAACCCCGACATCGTGATGATCACCGGCGATTTTTCCGACGATGCGGACAGCTACCTCGATGCCCTGCGACTCGTCGGGACCATCCCCCATCGGTATGGCGCATTCGCCTGTATTGGAAATCATGAGTATTTCCGCGGCATCGCGGCGATCCGCCGGGCTTACGATAAAGGACCCATCCCTCTTCTTCTCAACAGCGGCACGACGATCGATGTCGGGGGCGCATCGTTGTACGTCGCGGGCGCCGACGATCCCCGCTCGAATTTCGGCTTGCCGGAAGGATTCTTTTCCGCGGCGATCGGTACGGCGATGCAAGACGCCCCGGTTGATGCGTTCTCCATTCTTCTCTGTCACCGTCCGAACGGCTTCGAGGCGGCCGCCCGCGCGGGAGTGGATCTCACGCTCTCCGGACATACGCATGGTGGACAGATCGGCTTCAATGGCCGCAGCCTGCTGTATGCCACGAATCCGGAGCGATATATGTGGGGACGCTACACACGCGGTGACTCGGTCCTTTCCGTTTCGGCGGGCGCGGGACACTGGTTCCCCTACCGCCTCGGCTGCCCGACGGAGATCCCGCTGTATGTGCTCACGGCGGATGGAAATTCCGCTCAGGAGTGATCCACGAGCCAGCGGACGAAGGGCGCCATGGCGGAGAAATGCGTCGCGAGCGTCTCGACCAGGGAGGCGTCGTGTATCGTCGCGACTGGCAACGTGGCCCAGCAAAGCAGCTGTTTCTTCTTCAACAGGTCGGCGTCGGGATGCTCCTTGTCGTATCCCCGCGGCACACGCAACAGCTCCTCGCCGGTCAGTCCACCAAAATACTTCTTGAACGACCGGTCGTCGAGAATCGCACGAAGGGCGGATGCATCCGCGTCGATTGCCGTGCGCAGGTTTTTCAATGTATCGCCGCTCGGCGCATGGAGTCCTCCGCCGATGCCGAATTCCTCCGGCATGATGTGAAAATAAAACGCGGCATCGTTTTTCCGATCGAACCCCTGGTAGGTGAACGCCGCGGCAATCCAGACCTTGTAGGGTGACTTGTCCGCGCTGAAGCGCACATCGCGGTGGATGCGATACATCGCTGTTTTCGGTTCGATCACGATATCGGGATGCGTCGCCCGCAAGCGCGCGCCGAGGCTCGCGAGCAGCATCACCATGGGTTCCTTCACCTGCTGTTCATACCGGGCCTTGTGTTCGGCGAACCACTCCCGCGTATTGTTCTTCTTCAGTTCCCGAAGAAAGCGTATGGTGTCGTTCGGGAATCCACTGAAGGGCGGGAGGACATCTTCGTGAAACGGGTTGATCATTCGTGCCATGGCATTCTCGTGATGGTGTTGGGATCGGGTGACGGACGCGGGCTGTCGCCGGAATCCGCGGTCGCGGCATTCGACGCGGCAAGAAAGGCGCGATGGAGGTCCTTGTCGCCGTAGGGGTCCTCGGCCGTGACATGGAGCTCCGTCGAACGGTACCCGCTGAAGATATCGGTGATCCGGACCGTATGATCCTTATCTTCGACAGTAATGCGCAGACGCCACGTTCGGTAGGCGAGCACGTATTCATCCGCATTCGGCGTGGGAATCAGCCGCTTGCGATCATCGCGTCGCGGCTCGGCTTCGAGCTGTGTTATCGCGAATGGCAGAAGGTCGAGCCCGTGCGCGCGCAACCAGTCGAGGCGGAAGGCCGCGGCCTCGGTCCATGCGATGGTGTACCGATCCTCCTCGCGTGGCACCCATCCGGTGGCCGCGTCGGGAAAGCTGTCAGCGTAGGGCAGATACGGTTTGACATCGAGAATCGGGGTCCCGTCGATCAAATCACATTCGGCGACCCGCAGTGTGCGCCCCGTGACGGAGAGCAGCCGGACGCAGCTGAGTCCGATGGGATTTGGCCGGTACGGGGCGCGCGTTGCGAACACACCCACCTTCCGCCGCCGATGCCGGGGGACGGACACACGGGTCTTCCATCCTTCGTTGAGATGGAACACCGACAGGAGCCAGAGGCGGTCGAAGCCACGAAGGTCCTCGAGTGCCTGTTCGTAATTGCACCCGGGTTCAAACACAATCTCGGCGATATGCTCCGGATCGAGAGACCCCTGTCGCGGAACATCGTAGCGAAACCGCCGCGTCGTGTGCACGGTCGCGACGGGAGTGAACATCCATGGTTTCATGCCGCAATATAATGGGAATCCGTATCTTACGTGTCGCGCTGCATGATCAGTGACATCGAAACACGATGTGCGTCACGGGCGCGGATCACATTTTTTCCATGAAGACCCCCATGCTTCTCGACGATCACATTCCCGCACGGGATGCAATTCCGGCGGCATTCCGCCCCACGGAAATAGAGCTTCGTTCGTTTTTACGCGGAACTCTGCGGGAATGGAGCGGTCCATTGCACACGGTATTCTCCCCCATTCCCGTGCGAAACGGAGAGAGCCTGGAGTATCCCCGGCTCGGATCGCATCCCGATCTCGGCGCACCGGAGGCGCTCCTGGCGTTGCGCGGCGCGGTGGACGCGTTCGATCGTGGCGATGGCATCTGGCCGTCGATGCCACTGGCCGATCGCGCCGGACACGTGCGGGAATTCGTCGAGGCGCTTCGACCACTCCGCGAAATCATCGCCTTGCAGATCATGTGGGAGGTGGGCAAGGTGTACACCGAGTCTCTGAACGAATTCGATCGCACGCTCGAGTACACGCTCGAAACCGTCGACACCGCGCTCGCGCTCGACCAACGCGAACGACGGGATACCTCGCTGCAACAGGTGATCGGTCGGGTGGACCTTCTCCCGATCGGCGTGGTGCTCTGTGTCGGCCCGTTCAATTACCCCTTCTACGAGACACTCACGAATGCCATCCCCGCGTTGCTCATGGGGAACACGGTGATCATCAAGGCACCCCCACGGGGCGGATTGCTCTACGCGCGGCTCCTCGACCTGTTCGCGCGCCATTTTCCCGAGGGTGCGGTTCATATTCTTTTTGGCGATGGCGAACAACTCTTGGGTCCGATGATGGATACCGGAGAAATCGATGTCTTTGCCTTTATTGGCGGAAGCGCTACCGCGGACGCGCTGATCGCGCGGCATCCCGCGCCTCATCGCCTCCATCTGCTGCTCGGACTCGAGGCGAAAAACGCGGCGATCGTCTTTCCCGACGCGCCGATGGATATCACCGTCGCGGAATGTGTCAAGGGTGCGCTGGCGTTCAACGGCCAGCGTTGTGCCGCGATCAAGATGATTCTGGTCCATGAGGACATCGCCCCGGTGTTGCTCGAACGCCTGACCGACGAGTTGGCGCAATGCGTACCCGGCATGCCGTGGGAAGACGTGCGTTGCACGCCGGTCTCGAGTCCGGCGCACGCGGAATGGCTCGACGCGCTGCTTGCCGACGCGCGGGACCAGGGTGCGGAGATCCGCAATCCCGGTGGGGGAACACGACTGCGGACGTTGATGCATCCGGCACTGCTCACGGGGGTGCACGCGGGAATGCGAATCTTCGGCGAGGAGCAATTCGGGCCCATCATCCCCGTGATGACCTTCCGGGAGGAAGGCGAGGCGCTGGCGTATGTGAAACATGCCCGCTTCGGACAGCAGTGCAGCGTGTTTGGATCCACGCCCACGCAGCTGGCACGTGTGGCGATGACCGCGGCGCGGTATGTGGGACGCGTGAATATCAACGGGAAATGTCAGCGAGGGCCCGATCACTTTCCGTTTACCGGCAAACGCGACTCCGCGTTGGGCACGGTGTCCATCGAGGAAGCGCTCCGCCGTTTCTGCGTACCCACGGTCATCGCCACGCCGGAGTATCCCTCGAACACGGCCTTGTGGCGGACGCTGTTTTGAATACGAAGACGGTCCGGCTCAATGCCGTGTGCCTGCTGGAGGGCGTGTGCCTGCTGGAGGGCGTGTGCCTGCTGGAGGGCGTGTGCCTGATCGTCGGTCAGCGCGGGCGTCGCGTCCAGCGTGCCGGTGATCAGCGGCGGAGATGTTCCTTGATCTGCGAGATGAAGGTACTCGGATTGATCGGCTTGGGGATGTGTTCAGTGAAGCCGTGACGAAGCAGGCGTTCACGATCTCCGGGATTGGCGAGGGCGGTCACGGCGAGAAACGGAATGCCCTTTCCGTGCGGAAGGGTACGGACGAACGACAGGACTTCCTCTCCATGCATGCCGGGCAGCATGATGTCACAGAGCACGAGCGCCGGATCGTTGTTTCGCAGCCACTCGCAGGCCGCTTCACCCGTCTCGAATGTCATCACCTCGAAACCCGCCTTTCGCAGGATGATGGTCAGCAGTTTGGTGATCGAACTGATGTCCTCGATGACAATGATCGTGTTCGGGTGCGTGGTCGCGTTCATGGCATTGCATTCAGGCATTGTAAGGAAAATCGTTTTCAGGGTCCCGTGCAAACCGTGCGGAACGCCCCTCTCACCGGGGCAACGGTGCGCCACATGGCATCGATGTGTTTCACATCGCCGATGACGGATCGGGTGTGGACGCGCACCGCGGATCGCTCAGCGCAGGCTGAGATCGATCGTGTAGTTCTTGGGCAGCACCGGGATCACGGCCGCGCCCAGTTCCGGCCGGTCCGAATCAAAGCCGAGCGTGACCCGGTAGCGTCCCGCCGGCAGTCGCGATCCCGGCACGGTGATCGTCAACTGCGCGGACGTGAAGACATCGATCGCCTGGTCCAACGCATACAACACCGTGCCGTTCGCGTTCAGGACGTTCATGTGCATGTTGCCGCAGTACCCTGCGTTCCCGAGCTGGATGAGGTCGATGGTGAAGCGCACCTCCGCACCATCACGCACGGCGCCAAACTTCCCGAGCTTGATATCCGAATACACGTCTCCCTTGCGGAGGACGACATGCACGAGGCGCTCCGCACCCGGATCCTCGGCGGCATTCCACTGGACGCGAACACGTGCCGCATATTCTCCCGTCGCTGCCGAGGCGGGCAATGCGGTTTCAAACGTGATGGTCCGTGACTCACCGGGCCGCAGGACGAATGCGGAATCGCGACACCGGAGATAGGGAACGAGCGTCTTCGCGTGCAGTGCGGGGTCGTTCGCACCCTTGCCGGGCTCCAGCACCGACAGCGTGATGGTGACATCCCGCTTTTCCGTCGATGTCATCGTCATGCTCGCGCTTCCGCTCTTCGCATGGATGAGTAGCAGTGTCGGAAATCTCAGCTCCGCGGCCGTGGCGTCGATGAACGCGATGACGAGGATCAGGATGAATGCGAGCGTGGATGGAATGCGCACGGAGGTCGCTCATTTCGATCGTGGTGACTGGTCAAAGATACTTTTCGATGACACTACGCAGATGCACCCATTGGAAGGGCTTCGAGACGTAGTCGTTGCATCCGGCCTCGAGACTGCGTTTGCGGTCCTCGGGAAACGCATGCGCGGTCAGCGCGATGATGGGAATGTTTGGATCCGGCCCCCGCTCGCGGATACCACGCGTGATTTTCAGGCCATCGTCTCCATCGTGCAGCGAGAGATCCATCAGGATCAGGTCAATCTGCTGGCTCTGGAGTATCTCCCAGGCCTGCGCGCTTCCCGCGGCAATCGAGACATTGAACTCCCGCGAGAGAAGAATGCGCATGTATTTCTGGCTTTGCTCATCGTCCTCGACGACAAGGATGCTCTTTTTCTGATCAGACATACAAGATCTCCACGTACGGATGGATACGGTGGCGCAGTGGCAACATACGACTTTGCACAGTAAGAATCGACCTCGGCGCCGGACGTGTCAGGATCCGGCGCGCGGGAAACGGACGTCGCAGCGCGTTCCACTGCCCTTGACGCTGTGCACGGCGATCGTCGCGCCCTGTGCCTCGAGATAGAGCTTGACAAGGGTGAGGCCAAGTCCGACACCCTCGTACCGCCGGTTGTACCCCATGTCTTCCTGTAGATACGGGTCGAATATTTTCTCGAGAAACTGTTCGGATATTCCGATTCCGGTATCTTCAATCGTGACAAGGACGCCGGCATTCTCGTCCTGATTCAGTGACACCGTCACCGAGCCGGTGGACGTGAATTTCACGGCATTGTCCAGAAGGTGTTCAAAGGCTTGCCGGAGGAAATAGTCATCACCGAGGATTTCCACGGCGCCGCAGTGGTTGTGGAAGCGGTACGCCAGGTCTTTCGCGGCTATTGCCTCCGCGTATTTTTCTCCGATGGTATCGAGGTATTTGTCGATGCGGATGGGAATCCGTTGGGGGACGATGTCATGTGATTTGAATCGCGAGATATTCAGAATCGCATCCACCGTGCGGATCAGACGACGGCTCGCGGCATTGATGGCATTCATGAACTCATGAAGTTCGGGATCGTTGTCATCCGATGTCATCTCCTCGACCAGTGCGAGATACCCCAGGATGATATTCACCGGCGTCCGCACTTCATGTGAAATGTTCGCGATGAACGCATTCTTGATCGCATCCGCCTGCAGCGCCTGTTCCCGCGAGGTGACGAGTTCCCCCTCGGCCGATGCACGGCGGATCGCCGCCCCCAGCGTCTCGGCACTGACGGCCATGGCTTCGATTTCCGAATGCAGCCAGGTGCGACGGATACGGCATTCATCGAAACGCATCATGCCCCACCACGTCTCGCCATCGAAGACGGGCATCATGGCGACGGAACGGACATTCTGACGGGCGAGCACGATCTGTTCCTCGTTGGGAAGGTCGTCGATGACACACGCGATCGATCTGCCCGCGGCGAGTTCGGAGGCCCATCGGGAAAAGGGAGGGTCGTCGAAGGACTGTCCGTCGGGAACCCGATCGATCATGATATCGCGCATCTCCGGTCGGATCCAGACGGCCCGTTGACGCATGAGACGGGACGCGTTTCCCTCGTTGACACTCTCGAGGATCACGACCCGACAGACATTGGCCGCGCTGCCGAGGCGTTCGAGCACTTCCATGATACAGTCCTGCCATCGTGCGGAGCGCAGGAAGCGCGCGGCGGCGAGTCCCGCGGCGCGGATCAACGCATCACTGCGCCGCAGTTCCTCCTCCTGGGTCTTTCGCGCGGTCACGTCGCGCACGGTAATGAGCGCGGCGGGCTCGCCTTCGTATCGGATGCGCGTCGCGGCGAATTCCCCGATGCGAATGGTCCCGTCCCGTGTCAGTACACGTCCCTCGTACACGATGGGGGGATCCGTCGTGCTGCCGCGTTGCGCCACCATGCCGCGCAGTTGCGTCCGATCCTCGGGGTGCACCAGTGACCAGGGATCGCGAGCGAGAAGTTCATCACGCGAGAATCCCGTGATCGCCGCGGATTTCTCGTTGACGAACAGGATGCGGTCGTCCCGGTAAATGAACATGGCGTCATGGCTCTTTTCGACGACCGCACGATACAGGATTTCGCTTTCCTTTCGTGCTTGCTCCGCATCGAGGCGTGCCAGCACGCCACCGAGCAACGAGGCGATGGATTCGAGCACGCGCTGCACGGAATCGCGGAAGTTGTCCATCGTCACCGTCGCGACGTCGATAGCCGCGATGCTCCGCCCCGCGTGCATGATCGGAATGAGACCGAATCCACGCACCCCCGTGGAAAGCAACATGGCGCCGAGTCGATCCGACGAAATCTCCGCCGCTCCGATGAAGTGCGACGCACCCTCCCTGATCAGGCGGTCGTGGGCGTGCCGGAATGCCGGATCGTCGTCCGGCGCGGGGAAGGGCCCCGCCATGCCGCGCCAGAGCACACGTACGAAACCGTCCGACTGCTTTTCGCGAACATACAGTGCCGCCATATCGACATGCTCGATGCTGAGCAGCCCATGCAGCACCTGCTCGTACACCTCGGTCCGACCCTGCGCGGCGGCAAGGCCGATGGCGATCCGATGCTGCAACCGCATCAGATAGGCGACACGGTGGATCTCCGAGATGTTCTTGACCGTCCCCATGACACCAACGCGTTCCCCGAGCACGATGCGACCAACGCTCAGCTGCGCATGCAGACGGGAGCCGTCGCGGTGCATCACACTGATTTCGTAGGAAGAGTCCGCATCCTCACCGCGTGCGTGACGGTCGGAATTTTCCAGAAATCGTCCGAGGTCCTCCGGGGCGATCAGAATCCCGGCTTCCTGGCCTTCGATCTCCGCGACCTCGCGCCCGAGCATCGTGGCCAGTGACGCACTGGAATACGAGATAATATTATCCGTTACGATGAATATCCCATCCTGACTGTGTTCGACGAGCGTTCGGTACTGGATGGCGAGTTGCGCGCCGTCGCCACGGGTACTGAGTCCTTCCGGCGCGGCAACCACGGTCCCGTGCAAGATCCCGGTCGACCCTTCGTGCGCGACGCGGTCAAGGGTGATCAGCAGGTGCGGCGCGGTCGCGTGCGGACGATCGGGACGGGCGAGCAGATACTCGGCGCCACCTCCGCGACGGACACGGTCCAGCATCTCGGCGATGCGAGGACCCTCCGCGGATGTGAAAAATGCGAGGAGTGGCTGGAGATGCACGTCCGCGATGGATGGCGCCCCAAGCAACATCGCGAGCGATGATGTTGCCGACGCGATGCGACCGTCGGCATCGATCGTGAATGCGGCGTGAAGCGGAAGTCCGTCATGGATTTCGTCCGTGGAAGCGGACCCGGGCTGACTGTGTCCGATGCCACGGGCGATTGCATAGCGGACGACGCGGGTGAGGATTTCGCTGGTGATTCCACCCTTGACGAGATAGTCCTGCGCACCTCGGCGAATGGCCTCCTGCGCGAGACGGTCATCGGCCGACGCCGAGACAATGACCACCGGGATCCCCGGTGCGGCCCGCATGATGTGGAGGAGCGTATCGAGGCCTTTCGAATCCGGGAGATTCAGATCGAGCAGGATGACATCGAACGCCCCGGAATCGAGGAGCCGCACGGCTTCCGCGAGTGTCCCGGCGGTGGCGAAACGAAACTCCGTCGTGTATGATCGTTCAAGCAGCCGTTGGTTGAGACGGGCTTCCCCTTCATGATCTTCCAGCAGCAGTACGGAAACACTCTCCATCGAAACTCCTGAGGCAACACGTTCCGCACGGTCAGGCGTTGGCGCGAAACGAGAATATCCGGGAAACTCCTCCGAATCAATGTGTCGAATGATACGGCAAATCGTCACGCATGACAAGATGCCGGATCATTTTTCCACATCGACATACCGGCGCGGCACACGGGCGCTCAGCATGGTCAGAATCTCGTACGGAATCGTTCCGCAAAATTCCGCCAGCTCCTCGATGGTGACACCGCCATCGTTCTGCGTTCCGATCAGCACGACCTCATCACCCGTGTATGCCGAGTCCTGTCCGATATCGACCATGCATTGATCCATGGAGATGCGACCCACGATCGGATAGCGTTTGCCGTGGATCAGAACCTGCGCGCGATTCGACAGGCTGCGGGCGTACCCGTCCCCGTAGCCCACCGGCAAGGTCACCACGCGCGTGTCACGGACCGCGGTCCACGTCCGATCGTACCCGATCGACGCACCTTCACGGACGACCTTGAAGTACACGACGCGGGTCTTCATGCGCAGGGCCGGGCGCAACACCACGCTCCGTTGCACCTCCGGGGATGGATAGACACCATAGAGCATGATGCCCGGACGAACCATGTCGAGTATGCTGTCGGGGTGCTGAAGCACGGCCGCGGAATTGGCGATATGTCGCACGGGCATCGGCAGTCCGTGGCGGGGGAAATACTCGAGCGTCTCGAGAAAGCGATCGAGTTGCAAACGGGTGTAGGCGGGATCGGAATCGTGTGACGATGCGAAATGGGAGAACACCCCGCGCAGTTCGCAATGCGAACTCTCCTGCAACGCATCGAAAAGGCGCCAGGCATTCTCGTGCCGGATCCCGATGCGTCCCATCCCCGTGTCGATTTTCACATGGACCATCGCCCGCGTTCCCATGGCGGCGGCGGTGGCTTCGATCTGTTCGAGCTTGAAGAGGCTGGACGCGGGGATCTGCAGGTCGTATTCCAGAAAATGCGCGATCTGATTTCCGATGATGCCGCCAAGCACGAGGATCGGTGCGGTGACCCCGGCCCGCCGTAAGGCAATCCCCTCCTCGAGGAAAGCCACACCCAGTTCGTCGACGCCGAACCGCAGCAACTCCCGCGCGGTGCGGAGCAGCCCGTGGCCGTACGCGTTCGCCTTGACCGTTGCCATGATTCTCGCGTCACCAACCCGTTCGCGCACACGCGCCACATTCGCATGCAGCGCCGCGAGATCGACCTCGATCACGGTGGGACGCAGGGCGATGCTGTCGTCATCGAATATGCTTTCGATCATCGACACGCGCGCCCTCAGTCACACAGGAGTACGAACTGCTGGATTTCGCCATTGGGGATGATGAAAACCTGACACGCCATCGACGCGCCCGCCAGCGGCAGCGAAAGCGTCGTGCCGCTCTCCTTGAGCGAAAGAAGCGACGCGAGGAAATCCGCGGCGTCCTCCGGGAAAAGGAGTTTCAGATCTTGCTCACCTGATTGCTGGAGCCGGGGAAACCGCGCCCGAGCCGCGGCGTTGGCGTGCAGCACCCTCGCCTCGTCGTAAAACCGGGCGATGCGGGTTTCGGCCTTTGCCCGTGGCCCGAAGCGGGGCACCTCGAGTCGCAGGACGGCGGGTCGGTCTTCACCCGCATCCATGGAGGCCGCCGGGGGAACGGTCATCGAATGGTCCGCGGCCGCCGCGGGTGCATCGGCCGCCGCGGGTGCATCGAGTGCCGCGGTCGCTGCCGCGTCGGTTCGGTCGGTGCGGTATGCCACGTAGAGAAGCTCCTCGTGTTCCGACGCACCGAGAACCGGGACGATACGCCAGCGCCAGTGCATCACGGTGCCCTGCCAGTCGGTGAATATCTCGTCGCCCGCGACCGATTCCCCCGCGGCGGCGCGTGACAGTTGCTGATGGATGTCGCGATGATAGGCGGCGTACATGAAGTCCGTCACGAAGGTCCCGATAATCCCCGTGCTTCGGAAGGGTTCATCGATCAATTCCAGAAACACCGCATTGGCGTCCTCGCAGCGGAAAGGTTCGCGCCGATCGAAGCGGGCGACGGCGACGGGAAGCAGATCGTGGAACGCCTCGATCATGGTCTGTTGCAATTCCATCGCTCCGCGCGCCGCGCGTACCTCGCCGGCCTGACGCCGGATGCCGAGACCAAACGAAAACAGCACGGCGATTTCCTTGAGTCGTTCCAGCTCGGTTCCGACGAACGCATTTCGCTCCCGCGAATACATCGAGAGAAGTCCGAGTTCGCCGCCGTCGTACTGCAGCGGGAAACAGACGAGCGAATGGAGTCCCGTCCGCTCCGTCTGCATTCGCCACGGCTCATAACTCGCGTCGGTCGCGAGATCCGCCACGACCACGGGCGTGCCGGTTTTGATCGCGCGGCCGTAGGGACCGTTCCCAAACTCGCTCTCGTCATAGCGCACCCTGATTTTCATCAGGTAATCGGCCGCGTCGCCGGCACTGACGGTCGGGTGGATGCGCTCATCGGTCGCCTTCTTCACGCCCCGCCAGGCCAGGGCATATTCTCCGGTCCGCACCAGCAGCTCGCAGAACTGCCGTTCGAGATCGTCTTCGGAACCGGCGGTGAGTACGGCCTGCACCGCCTCGCGGTACATCGTGCTCTGCCGGGTGTCGCGGCGTTGCTGTTCCTTCCGCTCGACACTGTCCTCGTACGGCCGGATGCATCCGATCGCCCCGGAGAGTGTTCCCGACTCATCGAACAGCGGTGCGGTGTTGATCATCATCATGCGCCGCGTCCCATCGGTGGCGAGCATGTTGATGCGACGATTGGATAAGGGCTGCTCCTCGACCAGCGTGATCATCAGCGGATGATTCGAGATGCTCAGTGGCGTCCCGTCGCTGTCGACCAGGCGCCACCGCGAGTCGGTGCACGAACGTCCGATGATCTCGCTTTTCGGAAGGCCAAGCATCCGTTCCGCGGTCACGTTGCTGTCGGTAATGCCGCCGCGGGTATCCACCACGAGCACGCCGTCGGAGATGGTGTGCATGAGGATCTGCTCCCGGGACCGCACGGTCGAGGTCAACCGCGGGTCTTCCTCGGCTTCGGTGCGTTTGCCGATGCAAAGGACGTAGTTCCGCGCTCGATAGGTGACAAACAACGCGGTGATCTGTTTCGGCTGGAGACTGCCGTCCTTGCACACATGGGAGGTCATGAACATATCGCGTTCGCCGCTCTGCTTGAGACGCGAGACGCGTCCGAGCCACGCCGCCCGGGAGTTACCGGGATCGATGGTCGGCATGGCCATCCCGAGCAATTCCTGCTCCTCGTACCCGAGCATGTCGAGTGCGGTCTCGTTGGCATAGACGAAGCGACCGGTCTCGGTCACCAGAAAGAGTTCGTCACCTTCCGAGCCTTCCGCGAGGTCGAACAACGCCTCTTCGTCGAACTTGCCGTTCGTCCCATTCGCCGTGCTGAATTCGTCGAATTGCCGTTGCAGACGGTGAATTTCCTCGATCAATTCGGCTTTGGTCATGCGTGCGGTGTCGGTCATGAAAACCTCTCGGGATCGTGTGCGGTCACAGGGCGACGCAGCACCGCTCCGTCTCTCGGAGTGGTACTGCCGCACCGCGAAACATTCCGCGTGGACGCGGGGAACGCTTGTCGGTGCCAGTCAGGGCAGGATGGTGAGCAGACGGGTCGCGGTCTCGACCGACCCGTCGTGATGATGCAGTAATGCGCGGCACAGGTACACACCCGGCGAACAGTCACGGATATCGAGTGTCACGGTGCTGCTACCGTTTCCGATCCGATGAATGGACGAGCCCCCGGCGCGGCGCCCCATCATGTCGAACAGGGCGAGCTCCGCCTCGCCACCGGACCCGGCATACAGTTCCAGCCGGAGCGTGGCACCCGCGGTCGAGGGAAACGGATTCGGATAGGCATCGATGCGGAACCCGGTCGTCGCCGGAGAAGGCCCGGTCACACCGGTGGGATCAAGATCGATCAGGGCCGTATGAATGCTCAGTTCGCCCTGGTCGAGTTCGACCCATATCGGACGCACTCGTCCGTTATAGGCGGCGATTCCGTTATAATCACCGAAAAAGACCATCGGACTGGGGTAGAACGCCACGTCACTCAACCGCTGGTTCGAGAAGGTTTCCCCGCCATCGGTCGAACGGGCAAGATAGACGTCGGTCGAATCGGTCGCGTAGGCCCGGCGATCGTGAAACACAATCCAGAGGTCGCCGGTGATGGGATCGACCGTCGCCCAGGTAAAAAACTGGTCTCGTCCGTTTCCCACGTCGTCATCGTTGACCCGGATGGGCGCGGACCAGGTCTCCCCGCGGTCCGTCGATTTCAAGATAAACACATCCGGATCGCCATTTCTCACGTCAACCCAGTTGACGTAGATCGTGCCCCGATGCGGCGACGACGAGATATCCGCCACCGTCACCGGCAGGCCATTGGACCGCGAAATCCCGGAAATATTGATATCCCAGCCTCCCGGCATGTCCGAGATCAGTTTATCGGTGCCGAAGGTGACACCGCCATCGAACGAGCGGTCGAAATACAGTCCGTCCGGTCCGGCCCACGCGAGATAGATTTCGCCGGCCGGCCCCACGGCGGGCACGGCACCTTCGACGGTTTCATCACTGTCGACGGCGTTCCCACCGGTGTCGCTGACGCGGACGAAGGGCTCGAAGCTCTCGCCGCGGTCGGTCGAGCGCGCGAAGACGATCACACTGCTGTCGGCCGGATCCGCGCTTCCATACTTCGTGAAATCCGTCCATGCGGCATAGAGGAAACCCCGGTAGGGGCTGTCTGTCATGTCCGTGGCGAGATATTCCTTGTCCTGCAGGCTCGAACTGAACAGGCTACCGGCGCGGGCACTGTCGGAACTCGGGCCGCGAAGCTTGACCGGCGCGGACCAGGTCAGCCCGCCATCGTCGCTGCGTCGCACGATGATCGCATCCCAACCGTAGACGAGGTTCGCGATATAGGCACGGCCGGTGTGGTCGAACAGCACGGCGGGATCGCCCCACGTTCCCCCGGTCAGTTCGCCCTGCGTCCAGGTGAGACCACCGTCGAACGAGGCGTAATGCCAGCGAAGATTCGACCCCGCGATGATATTGTCGGGATCGAGCGGATTGATCGCGATACTGACTTCCTCGGCCGAACTGCCGGGAAGATCGATGCGAACACTTCGCGGTTGTGCCGCGATGTTCGAAACAAACAACAACAGACCGGCGAGCAGCAGAGAACGTGTTCGAATGCTCATCGAATGCGGATGAATTCCGGGGGTAGCATCCGGAATGTGATGGGAGTGAATCCGGCGTTGTCGCGCCACGCCGGCGTGGTTGTGGTCAGGTTACCGTCCTGCAGAATCGGGATGCTTCCGCGATGTCACGTTGCCCCATTGAGATGCGTGAAGATCGTAATCGTAAAATACACACCAAATCCAATGATCACAAGCGCGGTGATCGACGCGGCGAAACGGACGAAACCATCGGAAATGACATGGCGCCGGTTGCGCACGAACAGCGCCAGCGAGAGAAACCAGGCCATGCTGCCGATCCCGACGGAGAAGGAAAACAGCAGTTTGTGCGCGACGCTGTCCGCGAGCAGTCCGTGCGCACTGATGAAACTCAGCACCGCCACCCATGAAAAAAACAGGGTCGGATTCGCCAGTGTCATCGAGATGCCGATAAGAATTCCCTTGTAATGCGAGCGCTCGAAGAACCGTGTTCGCACGACCGGAAGATCCGCGAGCGTGCTGTCGTCGTCCGGAACCACCTCCTCGGTCTCCCGACCGATGCGTTTGCGTTCGAAGACTAGCATCTTCACCCCGTATCCGATCAGAAACACGGAAAACACCATTTGCACGACGGCATTCTGCAGATACGGATTCACCAGGGCGATGAGGCCGAGCGTGATAATAAGACAGTAGAAGACGTCGACGACCACCGCTCCGACCGCGACCAGCACGCCCTTGCGGGTTTCGCCCTGCAGGGTTCGCTGCGCGACGTAAATCGACGTCGGACCAAGCGGCACCGTGATCAGAATGCCGACGAGGATCCCAAGGACTACGGTCACGATATAGTGCATGCAGGACTGGCTGGTTGCTCGAATCGAAAGCGCGTGGAGGACCTGAGCCCTTGAAGCTAAGAAAATCACGTCTATGATCAAAGACGGCCGCGTCCCGCGCAGCCGCGTCCCGCGCAGCCGTTTTCGGCGTGGGGGCTTCGGGCGCGGCCGTTTCGGGCGTGGCGGTGATCAACCGACGGGTTGGTAATGCAGGGGTCCGTCGGGGCCGACGGGAATCCCGAGCAACATCCAGGCGATCAGCAGCAGTGTCCACACAAGACCGAACACGATTGAATAGGGCAGCATGGTCGAGATGATCGTCCCAATCCCATAATTCTCATCATATTTCTCCGCATAGGCAACGATAAGCGCGAAATACGACATCATCGGGGTGATGACATTGGTCAGCGAATCACCGATACGGAACACCATCTGGGTGAGGGAAGGATGGTAGCCGAGCAGCATGAACATGGGCACGAACACCGGCGCCATGATTGCCCATTTCGCCGACGCAGATCCCATGAACATGTTGATCACCGCCGAAACGAGGATGAACGCGATCATGAGAGGAATGCCGGTGAATCCGATATGACTCAGGAAGCCCGCGCCCTCGATCGCGACAATCAACCCCAGATTGGAGTAATTGAAGTAATAGACGAATTGTGCCGCGAAAAACACGAGCACGATATACGTCGCGAGGTGGCTCATGGAGGTGATCATCTGTTTGATGCCGTCCTTGTCCGAGCGGATCGAGCCCGTGACGAGTCCGTACACCACCCCCGGGATCAGGAAGAACACCATGATCGCGGTGATCATCCCGTTGAAGAACGCGGAATGCAGGACACTCTGTCCGGGAATACGCAGCAAGCCATGTTCCGGAATGACCGTGACCGCGAAGGCGACAAGCACCAGCAGCACGCTGATTCCCGCCCATCGGATTCCTTTCCGTTCCGTCGGCGTCAGCTGCTCGAGCTCGATCGGTTGCTCGTTTCCCCGATACGATCCCAGCCGCGGTTCGACCAGTTTCTCCGTGACCCACGCGCCCACGATCGTGACCATGGTAGCGGAGGCGAACATGAAGAAGATATTCGTGGCGGGGGAAATCAGGATATCGGGATCGATGATCTGCGCCGCGCTCTGCGTGAGGCCGGCAAGAACCGGATCCACGCTTCCGATGAGGAAATTCGCGCCGAATCCGCCACTGACGCCGGCAAACGCGGCCGCGAGTCCGGCGATCGGATGCCGACCAAGCGCGTGAAATATGACCGCACCCAATGGAATCAGCACGACATACCCCGCTTCCGACGCGAGATGGCTGATGATGCCTGCCGCGACGAGCGACATGGTGATCAGGCGTTGCGGCGCCTTGAGCACGAGACCGCGGATGATCACCGTGATCAGGCCCGAGCCCTCCGCGACCCCGATACCGATCATCGCCACGAGCACCAGACCAAGCGGCGGGAAGGAGACAAAATTCTCCTCGACGCTTTCGAACATCCAGCGGATGCCCTCGGCCGAGAGCAGGCTACGGACGTCAATCGCGTCACCCGTGCCCGGGTGAACGGCGCCGAGTCCCATGGCCGCGGTGATCGCGGAAACAATAATGACCAGGAGCGCAAGGAGTGCAAAAATCGTGGCGGGATGGGGGAGCGCGTTGCCGATGCGCTCGACCCTGTCGAGGGATCGCTGGAACAGCGAGGGTTTCTTATTCACTCAGCAGCTCCTCGATTCGTTGAAGGACCGTCTCGTCGAGTGGATCGGTTTTGGTCTCGAAACGCGCCACCACGGCGCCATTTCTGTCGATCAGGAATTTCGTGAAATTCCACCGGATGTCGCCGGGAAACGGAGATTCGGTGGTCAGCCACGCGTAGAGCGGATGGATATCGTCACCCTTGACACTGATCTTGGCGAACAGCGGAAAGGTGACGTCGTAGGTCGTCGCGCAGAACTCCTTGATCTGCTCGTTACTGCCGGGCTCCTGCGCTCCGAAATTGTTCGCCGGAAAGGCGAGAACGCGCAGCCCGCGGTCGGCATAGCGCCGCGACAGTTCCTCGAGCGATGCGTACTGCGGCGTGTATCCGCATTTCGATGCGGTATTGACGAGCAGCACGACCTTGCCGGCGTGCGTCCCAAGCGAGACGTCCTGCCCGTCAATGTCCTGCATCGTGAATTCGTACAGGCGCGATGCCGCCTGATCCTGCGCGTGCGCAATCATGAGCGGCGTGATAACAATCATACAGAGTGCTAAGAGGGTTTTCATAGGAGAAGCTCAATCTTGGTGGTGGGTACCATGTGACAACACCGGAAGGTCTTGCAGCATTCCCAGGCGCAGGGCGGCGAGTGAGAGTCCCGCGATGGTCTTCCCGTCGCGAACCCTCCCGTCGGCGCACATCGCCAAGGCTTCGCGAAGCGGGACCCGCAGCACGGTGATGCTTTCCTCCCCTTGCTCGAGTGCCTGCGTTCCGGCCCGAAGATCCCGGGCGAGATACAGGTGCAGCACCTCGCTGCAGAAGCCGGGTGTGCTGAGCATGGCGGATAGTTTCTCCCAGCGCGAGGCGTGAATACCGGTTTCCTCCCGCAACTCGCGTTGCGCACAGGCAAGAGGATCCTCTCCCGGTGACAATTTCCCCGCGGGAAGCTCGATGATCTCTTCGGCGATCGGATACCGGTATTGCCGGATCAGCACGACTTCGTTGTTCGCATCGACGGCCACGGCCACGGCGCCGCCGTCATGTTCGACCACCTCCCGGACGGACTCGTATCCGCTGACATGACGCACCTCGTCCCGCACGATGGTGAATACGCGTCCCGTATAGAGAATTTCGTGCCTGAGAACTTCAAACTGATCGCTCATGAAACCCCCGTCGATGATGGGAACGGTCCGGTCGCCGGATCCAGTGCGTTCGCCGGATCCAGTGCGTTCGCCGGATCCAGTGCGTTCGCCGGATCCAGTGCGTTCGCCGGATCCAGTGC
Source organism: Bacteroidota bacterium (assembly GCA_034002405.1). Taxonomy (GTDB): domain Bacteria; phylum Bacteroidota; class Ignavibacteria; order SZUA-365; family SZUA-365; genus SZUA-365. Next base: position 85,901 of record JAVFAS010000002.1, read on the forward strand.
GTTCGCCGGATCCAGTGCGTTCGC
>JAVFAS010000002.1:86024-137448 GCA_034002405.1 Bacteroidota bacterium
ATGGGAACGGTCCGGTCGCCGGATCCAGTGCGTTCGCCGGATCCAGTGCGTTCGCCGGATCCAGTGCGTTCGCCGGATCCAGTGCGTTCGCCGGATCCAGTGCGTTCGCCGGATCCAGTGCGTTCGCGCCCTCTCCGCGGTTTTCCGTATCTTGCGGCATCAGGAATGCGAGACAATGCGTTGCGCGCCGCACTGCGTGTTGGCGTCAGGCAATATAGAGAAAAACAGGGCCAGTGAAATGCCGTTGGACGACATCACGACACCAACCCTTCTGCTCGACGAGGCCGTTTGCCGACGGAACATCGCACGAATGCAGCAGAAAGCGGCACGGCACGCCGTGCTGTTTCGTCCACATTTCAAGACGCATCAGTCCCGCCGGGTCGCCACATGGTTCCGCGATGCGGGAGTCACCGCCATCACCGTTTCCTCGGTAGGCATGGCACGGTATTTCGCCGACGATGGATGGCACGACATCACCATTGCCTTTCCGGTCAATCCGCGCGAAGCGGAACAGATCGATGATCTCGCACGACGCATGTCGCTCGGCGTGCTCATCGAATCTCCGGATGTGGTTGGGCAGCTCGATCGCCGGCTCGGCGCGGCTGTCGACGCATGGCTCAAAATCGACACGGGGTACGGGCGCACCGGCATCCGCGACGAGAATCACGCATTGTTGAGGGAGACCGCGCAGGCAGTAGCGGCCTCCACCCATCTGCGGCTGCGCGGCCTGCTCACGCATGGAGGCAACACCTATTCTGCCGCCAACAACGCGGAGGCCAACGCGCGTTTCGACACGTCGCGTCGGCGAATGCTCGCGGTCGCGGATCTGCTGCGTGCGGACCACACCGGTCTGCGCGTGTCCGTGGGTGATACCCCCGGATGCACGGCCGCGGAGGATTTCACGGGCATCGACGAAATCCGTCCGGGAAATTTTGTCTTTTTCGATGTCATGCAGTCGCGGCGCGGAAGCTGCCTCGCCGATGACATTGCCATCGCTCTCGCCTGTCCCGTCGTCGCGCTGCACCCGGAACGGCAGGAAGTGGTTGTGCATGGTGGGGCCGTTCACCTCTCCTGCGAACGCATCGCCACACCCGGCGCGGATTCGATCTTCGGTCTTGTCGCCATGCCGCGCGCCGATGGCTGGACAGCGCCGATACCCGGGGCAGCCGTCGTCCGCCTCTCGCAAGAGCATGGTATCGTTCACCTGCCCGCGTCACGGCTGGCCGATCTTCGCGTGGGCGATCTGCTTGCCATTCTCCCCGTGCACTCCTGCCTGACCGCGGAATGCGCGCGTGGGTACCGCTGTCTCGACGGAACCACCGCCGACCATTTTGCCGGACGCCCCCACCACACGTGGCGCGCGTCCTCGCAGCGTTGATGGATCACGAACATTCTCCCCGGAAGAGCGTCCGACATGAACAACAGCACCACACACATCCTGTCGCTGATGGACCGCACGCCTGTCGTCGACATGCATTCCGATTATGCCATCGAACTCCTCCGACGCGAATCCGCCGGACAGCCGCATGCGCTGCGCGAGGAGCATCTTCCCGCGCTGCGTCAGGGCCGTGTGCGCATGGAGGTGCTGACCGTCGGCGGCGATTTTGACATCGACACGCTGCTCGTGTGGGAACCCATGGTCATGGATGGCATTCTCGATACGACCCTCCGGCAGATCGAGGAGCAACCGGACTTCCATCTTGTGCGGTCCCGCGGCGAGCTCCCCGCCCGCTTCGCGGAGAAGAATCTTCCACCCACTGACGACCGCTATTTCATGCTTGCGCTGGAGGGGATCCGCGGCGTCCGGGACCTTGACGACCTGCGGCGAATGCACGACCGCGGCGTGCGCGCGGTTATCCTCACGCACAATGAACGCAATCATGCCGCCGACGGCTGTGCCGTCTCCGGGGCGAGCGGTCTGTCCGATTTCGGTCGCGCGGTCCTGCGCGCTCTCGAGGAAATGCACATGCTGCTCGACCTCGTCCATCTCTCCGATGCATCGTTTTGGGACGCGCTCGAACGCTGGCCGCATCCGCCCGTGGTGTCCCACAGCAACGCACGCGCCCTCTGTCCGCACCGCCGCAACCTGACCGACGACCAGATCCGTGAGATCGGACGTCGTGATGGTGTCATCGGTCTCAACTTCCTCGGGCAGTTCGTCGACCACACACCCGCCCTGGTGACACCCGATCGACTCGCCGATCACGCCGTGCATATCGCGACGCTCGCAGGTCCCCACTGCCTCGGACTCGGACCGGATTACGCCGATTACTACATGGACGCCATGCAGCGCTGGATCGCCCGCGACCAGCTGCCCGCCGATACCATGGACTTCATCACCGGCGCGGAGGATGTCCGCTCCCTGCCCGTATTCATCGAGGCCCTCGCCGCGCGCGGCTTCACCGACACCGAACTCGCCGGCATTCTCGGCGGGAACGCCCTGCGCATCTATTCCTCCGTCCTTCCACCACAGGATTAACGGATCATGATATCATATATTCTTCTTCTCGCCGCGTTTCTGCTCCCGTCTCCCGTCACGGACGAGGATCCTCAGCGGCATTTCCGCGCCGCGGGTGTGACGGGTTCATTCCTCCTCCGCGAGATCGATGGCGCCCACCTCCTGCGAATCGATCCGGAGCGTTGCGCCCGACGCTTCACGCCCGCGTCGACATTCAAGCTGCTCAACTCGCTCGTCGCCCTCGAATCCGGTGCGGTCCGAAGCCTTGACGATACCATCCAATGGGACGGCACGAAGCATTTCATCGCGTCATGGAACCAGGATCAATGCATGCGCGACGCCTTCCAGCGATCCTGCGTCTGGTTCTATCAGGAGCTCGCCCGCCGGGTCGGGGAGACCCGCATGCGCGCGGCGGTGCGCGGGGCGTCGTACGGAAACCAGGACATCGGTGGCGGCATCGACCGCTTCTGGCTCGACGGCGCGCTTCGGATTTCGCCGGACGAGCAGGCGGAATTTCTGACGAAACTGTGGAAGAACGCCCTGCCGTTCTCCTCCGAGCACCAGCACACGGTCAAGGATCTCATGTTGCTCGAGCGTACCACGGAATACACCTTGCGCGGCAAGACGGGAACAGCGCTCCGCGGGGATACCGTCATCGGATGGATCGTGGGCTATGTCGAACGCGGGGAGCGGACGTATGTGTACGTCTTGAACGTCGAGCATCCCGAGTCGGAGGATCTGGGCGCGATGCGTGACGCACGCTTCGAACTGTTGCGCGTCCTGCTCCGCGAGCAGGAACTCCTGTAACGGTAAAGGAACCCCTGTGACGGCAACGGAACTCCGGTGACGGCAAAGGAACCCGGAGTGCACCTCCGCCTGTTGTGCTGATACGATTTTTCTTGCACGCACACGGAGTTCACATACATGGTCGCACGTTCCATCGGTCTTGGCGCATTGCTCATCATCCTCGGCGCGGTCGGGTATCTCGCATCGGGTGCCGAAAGCGTCACCGCCCTGATCCCCGCATTCTTCGGTATTCCCATCCTCATCCTTGGGTTGCTCGGCCGCAAGGAACACCTGCGCAAGCACATGATGCATGCCGTCGCCGCGCTGGCGCTCCTCGGATTCGCCGGTTCGGTCCGTGGACTCGGCGCACTCATGAGCATGCTGGGTGGCCATGATGTGCCGCGCCCGCTCGCAACGATCATGCAGAGCCTGATGGCCCTGTTCACGTTCGCGTTCGTCCTGTTCGCAATCAAATCATTCATCGACGCACGGCGTCAGCGCGTGAGTCCGCGTCCGCAGGAGCCCTGACGCCGATGCCGCCGCGCAAGCGCGAGACCGGGGAAATCCGCGGCGTGATGGAGCCCCGGCTAGACGCCGCGCAGCGATCGCATTATCTGCGCGGCATCGCGCTGTTCAACGAGGGACGGTTCTGGCATGCCCACGAATCATGGGAGGCCGCCTGGTTGCCCATGGGTGACGGGCCGGAAGATGACGGCGAGATTTTTCTCCGGGCGCTGATACAGCTCGCGTCGGGACTGCATCTCCGGCGCCGTGGCAGATATGCGGGCGCACGCAGCCAGCTTGCCAAGGCCACGGCGAAATTCGCCGTCCTGCCCCCGCGCTACCTGGGGCTGGACGTCGTCGCGCTGCGCGTGTTCTCCCGCCACCAGCTTGTGCAGTTCCAGCAGGATTTTACGTGCCGTCTCCGACTTCGTGAAGAGTGAAGCTGAAACGGCTTCCCTTCCCGTTCTCCGACACCACCCCGACCGCCCCACCCTGCTTCTCGATAATGCGCTTGACAATCGACAGACCAAGTCCCTGTCCCTCGATCTTCGCCTGCGACAGGCGGGTGAAGGGGATGAACAAATCTCCGAGCCGTTCGGCGGGGATTCCCTCGCCGTCGTCGGTGACGGAATATCGGATCATCCCATCCGATTCCCGTTCCGCCGTGAGCACGACATGGCAGCCGTGCCCGGCGTGTTTGATCGCATTCCCGATATAATTTATCCAGACCTCCTCGATCCAGGGCGCATAGCCACGGGGATGGAACCACTGATCCGGAAGCGTGATGCCGATGTGATTGTCCTTGATGGATTTTTCAAGACGCCGCAGCGCTTCCGACACGATGTGTGCCATGTCGAGCGGCGCCATCTCCACGTCTTCCTTCCGCGCGCTTGCGAGCAGGAGGAGTGAATTGATGATCGAAATCATCTTCCTTCCATTGAAGATGATGCTTTCCATGTAGTCGTGGAGTTCTTCCCGTCCGAAATCCGCTCCGTCAAACTGTGCCATTTCCGCGTAGCCGAGGATCAGGCTGAGCGGATTTTTCAGATCGTGCGCGACGCTATGGGTGAAGGTGTCCAACTCTTCGTTGCGTTCGCTGAGTTCCTCGTTTTGCACGGCGAGCAGTGCGTTGTTCGCTTCGAGGGTTTTTTCGGCAAGGGCGATATCGGTGATGTCCCGGGTGATCGTCCCGATCAATGTTTCGAAGGATGAGCGCACGCGAAAGCTGACCATTTCGAGGTAGCGGCGCGAACCATCCGCATGGTGAATCCAGCGCGGAACGAGGCGGTCGAGCCACGGTGCGCTGTCGCTCGCGAGAAACTCGTCGATCATCGCCCGGTACGCCGTGACGGTCTCGGCGCTGCGTTCTTCCGCCGGAGTGATGCGCGACTGGATATCCCAGAAGCTCTGTCCAAGGGCGTCTTCGCGGCGAATGCCGGTGATGCGTTCGAGGGCGGGATTCCATTCGATGAATCGGCCGCTGCTGTCGACCAGGGAAATGCCGTCGGTGGCGTTCTCGATGGTGCCCCGGAATTTTTCCTGTTCCCGCTGGAGAAATTCCTTCATCCGCAGTTCCTCGGTCACGTCATGCCCGAAGACCGCCACGAGCACCCGTGTTCCCCGGTCGTCGAACACCGGAGTGCCGCGCACGACAACCTGCCGCGCACCGAAATCGGCCGTGTATTCGTAGACCTCGTTGGTGGTGCACAGCGCGTGCAAGCGCGCGAGTTTCTCGGGAGGATAATCCGGTGGCGTGAAATCGAAGAGCGTCCGACCCTGCACGTCCTCGGGATTGTGTCCCAGCAATGCCGAGACGGATGGCCCCGCGGCGAGAATGGTTCCATCCGGGGAGAGCAGGAATGCATAATCATGCGAAGCGGTGATCAGCGCGTCGAGCGTATGCCGGGCCAGCATTTCCGATTTCCGGGCCTCTTTCTCTTTCGTGATGTCGCTGACCGCGCCGAGCAGCATGGTGATGCGATTGCTTCGCGGGTCGCGCAGGGGACGCAGCCGATCCCGCAGCCAGCGCACGGTGCCGTCCTTGCGGCGGATCCGATAGTCGAAATCCATCGATCCCTTCTCAAGTGCCGCGTGGAATTTCTCCGGTGCGGGAACATCGGCGGGGTCCACGATCCGCCACCAGGCATTGCTCTGCCCGAGCACTTCCTCGGCGCGATAGCCGGTGATCCGCTCGAATGCACCTTCGACCCATTGCGTGACGATCGCGCCGTCGTCACCCACCGCCGCCGCGTACACATAATCCGTGGTCAGTTCAGCGAGCGTACGAAAGCGGCGCTCGTTCTCGGCGAGGTCACGGCTGTCGTTGTGCTGCTGCGTCACGTCGTTTCCGACGAACATGCCACCGACAACCTCACCGTCGGCACCGCGGATGAGACTGGCATTCCACGAAAGCACCCGTACATCACCCGATGCCGTGCGAATTTCGGTTTCCATGTCCCGTGCGGTGGATTCACGGTTCAACAGTTGTTCGAAGCGCCGGCGCTCGCGTTCCCGGTACTCCTGGTCGGGATAGAGGATTTCCCAGCGCTGGGGGTTCGAGAGCATCGCCTGGGCGGGATACCCCGAGATCTTCTCCGCGCCCGTGTTCCAGAGAATGGTGTTGCCGGCATGATCCATGGCCTCGACCCACACATTCGCCTCGAGCAGCAGATTCTCGTAAAACAGCTTCTGCTCCCGCAGGTCGCGTTCATGCCGTTTGCGTTCGATGGCGTGGAGCAGCGTGCGGGCCAGCATGGTGGGACTGACTTCATCCATGGCGAGATAATCTTGCGCACCCTTGTTCACCGCTTCGCGCGTGACATCGAGACCCGCGGAATCGGCGAGCAGGATCATCGGCACCGCGGGCAAGTGGCTGCGCATCGCGACGAAGGTGTCCAACCCGTTGCTGTCGGGGAGAAACAGGTTCAACAGCACCGCATCGACACGAGCACCGACCGGACACGCCAAAGCGTCCGCCAGACGCTGCACATGTGTCACACTGCAGGAGACCGGCCCCTGTCGGAGCGCCTCCTGGATCAGTTCGGCATCCGATCTGCGATGTTCGACGAGGAGGACCTGATAGGTCATAGGATGCAGGAAAAAGGGAATACGCGGCTTGTTTCCGCCGACATAATACTGGAAAGCCCGGAATAATAAAATCGCGACGGCCATGGTGGGAGGCGGTCGCCCGCGGCACGAATCCTTTCCCGGAAAGGAAAAGATACAAGATTACTGGAGCTGAAACTCGGGGGTATCGGGGCGCCGGGCGTCATGCAGCCGCAGCAGCGCACGCCAGGCGGTCGTGCTGCCACGCACCGCGGCATCCCGGTAGCGTCGCACGGCCCTCCCGACATCCACATCATGGCCGATCCCGCGTTCGATGCTCCCGGCGATGGCGACGGCCGCGAGCAGCGATCCCTGACGCGCGCCGTGGTCGAGTGTGGTAAGTGCCTCCGCGCGTGCGCCCCGGGCTTCGTCACGAAAGAGCCGGGAGGCGGCGAGGCGCAGGCGCGCCTCGAGGGACCCCAGTCGCGCGGCCTGTTCCCAGGCGGTCTCCGCCGCGTCGGTGTCGACCGCGCCCCAGCGCCCGGACGCCCATCCGATCCCGAGCTGGGTGAGCGCGCCGGCGGATTGTCGCGCGGCCGCGCGCTCGAGCAGTTCACGCGCCTGCGCGTCCGTCACGCGTGTCTCGATGTTCATGAATTTCAGGCAGGCAAGAAGGTATTGCGCGCGCGCGTCCCCGTTCCATGCGCGCGGGAACAGATCCGGGGACAATCCACCGTCGCGAAGTAGTTCGACCAGACACCCGGGGGCGCGGGCCGACTCGAGAAACACCGCGGAGGCGAGCATCTCCGCCGCCCACCAGACATCGCGTGGCACGTGGCGTCCTTCGACACGCAGTCGCGCCGCGAGCACCATCGCTTCCGGATTGGTCCATCGCGCCATCGAATCGAGCATGGCGATGGCGCCGGGATCGGGATCCGTACCGAGAAGTGTCGACAGGGTGAGCGAATCCATGGCGCTGAAATCACGGGAGGCAAGGAGTTCCTCGAGCAGCACGCCCGTTTCGACGGCCTCCGTTTTCCGCGTGCGCGTGAAGTCGAGCAGCACCGGCGCCCACGCCGCCAGCACGGGATCGCTTCCTCCGGCCGCGGGGCCCGCTCCCGCCGTCGAAGGATCCGCGGTTGTCGCTCGCGGATCCGCGGTGTCGGTGGAAGGGAGGGAATCCTTCTCCGCGGGGATGACGCCACGCGCCACCAGTTCCCGTTTCGCCTTCACCGCGGGCGGGTAGTCCGCCGCGGCGGCACGGGAAATCCACACAGCGGCGCTGTCCCAGTTTCGCGGCAGAACCAGATCGTCGGTAAAGAAAATTCCCGTCAGATGCTGCGCCTCGCTCATGCCGCGCTCCGCCGCGGCCCGGAAATATCGGTAGGCGATGAAGGGATTCCAGTCGACACCGTGTCCGTAGAGATACAGCAGTCCATAATTGTACATCGCGGGGGTCAGCCGTTGCACGGCGGCGCGCCCGATCCACTCGGCGGCGCGTGTGGTGTCGGGTGCGATCCCCTTCCCGGTCAGCAGACGCACGCCCAATTCATGTTGCGCGAGCGGATCGCCGGCCGCCGCGTCGCGCTCGAGCAGGAACACATTGATCTGTTCACGAAGTCCCTCGCCCGCGCGACCATCCTGGCGCGACGGCCGCTCGCGGTAGCCGCGGTACACCGGAGAATCCGGATAGACCTGCGCCGTCATCACCGCTGGAAGGATCGACAGCAGCAACAGGAGGACACAATGCCTCCGCGAGATCCGACGGAATTGGCGGGACGGAATCAGAATCATTGCGGTATTCTACTGGACTGCCGCATCAGAAGCAATGACATTGCACGCCGCATTCGGGTCAGGGAGTCCCGGACCGCCGTACCTCTCGCGTCGCACTTCGCGCTCATGCCGGTAGCGGCTGCCACGCCCGGCGTCCGACCCGCACGGCGGCTGCGTGCGCGCGAAAAGTTTCATCCTGTCGAAGGGTTTCTTAGATTGAATGCATGTCCCTCTAACTTCGGAACTCCTTCATGAAAGGCAGACGCGTCATCGGGATCATCGTGTCGGTGTTCATCGGAATGCTGATCCTCCTCGGAATTCTCTCCAGTTTTGTCTCTGACATGTGGTGGTTCGACCACCTCGGATACATTGAGGTATTCTGGAAAAGCTACAGCGCCCAGTACACCCTCTGGTTCGTGGGTTTCGTCACGTTCCTCCTCGTCATGAACCTGAATCTGAGCATCGCGCTCCGCTCGCAATCAACTCTCACGGTCGATCCGCGACTGCAGGGGTTTGTCGAGGGCTTCCGCAAGGCCATTCGCGCGCTGGCCTACGGCGCGTCACTGTTCCTCTCCTTCATCATGGCGGGGGTGCTGAGTGACAGCTGGATGGAAATGCTCGTATTCGGAAACAGCGAAGGTTTCGGACTCACCGACCCGATATTCGGCAACGAGGTCTCCTTCTACCTGTTCCAGCTGCCGTTCATCAACACGGTGAAATCATGGCTGATCGCCGCGACCGTGCTGGTACTCATCGGCACGGTGCTGGTGTATGTCGTGCGGCAGGGGGTGAGTCTCACGGTCGGACGCGTCGCCATTTCCGCGCAGGCGCGCAAGCATCTGGCCGTGCTCGCCGGTGTGCTGCTCGTTCTCGTCGCGGTGGATTTCTGGCTCGGCCGTTATGACATCCTGTTCTCGAGCCGTTCGTCGGGCTTCTATGGCGCGGGGTACACCGACGTCAATGCCCAGTTGCCCGCATCGTGGATCATGAGCGTACTCTCACTGCTCTCCGCGGGAGCGGTGGTCTTCACGATCTTCGCGCGAAATTTCCGCCTGCTCGCCAAGGTCGCCATCGTGTACGTCGCCGCGATCATCCTCGTCGGTTCGATGTATCCGGCGCTGATGCAGAAATTCGTCGTCAACCCCAACGAGCAGAGCAAGGAGCTGCCGTTCATCAGCAACAACATTGAATTCACGCGCTACGCGTACGAACTCAACCGCATCGAGGAGAAATCCATCGATCCGGCATACACGCTGGAATCGCAAGACATCCTCGCCGACAGCGCGACCGTGCGCAACATCATGCTGTGGGACTACCGGCCCCTCGCGAGCACGCTCGACCAGCTGCAGGTGATCCGCCTCTATTACACCTTCCCCGATGTGGACATCGATCGCTACCGACTGCCGGATGGGAGCTACCGCCAGGTCATGCTCAGCGCACGCGAGCTGGATCAGAGCAAGCTGCCGGCGAACGCGCAGACCTGGGTCAACACGAACCTGGTGTACACGCACGGATATGGACTCGGAATGAGTCCGGTCAACGTCGTCACCGACGAGGGATTGCCGGAATTCTTCATCAAGGATATTCCACCCATCACCGAACACGGCCTGGCCGTGACACGTCCGGAAATCTATTACGGCGAGAAAACCGACAATCCGGTGTTCATCCTCGGCGATATCGAGGAATTCGATTATCCCCTGGGCGACTCGAACCAGATGACCAAGTACCAGGAGGACGGAGGCGTACCGGTCAATTCGTTCTTCCGGCGCCTGGTCCTGGCGATGCATTTCAGCGATCTCAACACCCTGATCTCCGGATACATTGGTCCGAATAGCCGGGTGCTCTACCATCGCAACATCCACGAGCGCGTGCGCCGGCTCGCACCGTTCCTCACCTACGACAACGATCCGTACCTCGTCGTGGCGGGCGGACGACTGCATTGGATCTACGACGCCTATACCACCAGCAAGGAATTTCCCTACTCCCGTCCGATGGGCGATTTCAATTACATCCGGAACTCGGTGAAAATCGTCATCGATGCCTACACGGGCGAGACCACGTTTTACAAATTCAACGCCGACCGCGACCCGCTCATCCGGATTTACGAAAACATCTTTCCCGACCTGTTCAAGGACCAATCCGAACTGCCCGAGAACCTCCGGGCGCACATCCGGTATCCGCAGGATCAATTCGACATTCAGTCCGAAATCTACTCGACCTACCACATGGAGGACCCACAGGTCTTTTATAACAAGGAAGATCTGTGGAACATCGCCAACGAGAAGCTCGAGGAACAGGTCGTGAAAATGGAGAGCTATTACGCGATCATGCGCCTGCCCGGTGAGGAACGGGAGGAATTCATCCAGATGGTTCCGTACACGCCCAACCGACGCGACAACATGATCGCCTGGCTGTGCGCGCGAAGCGACGGCGAAAATTACGGCCGCATGCTCGTCTACAAGTTCCCGAAGAAGGAGCAGGTGTTCGGTCCCATGCAGGTCGCGGCGCGCATCGATCAGGATCCGGTAATCTCACAGAATCTCGCGCTGTGGAATCAGCAAGGGTCCCGCGTCTACCGCGGAAATCTGCTGGTCATCCCGATCAAGGAGGAAGTGATCTATGTGCAACCCGTGTATCTGCAGGCCACGTCCGGCAAGCTCCCCGAACTCAAACGCGTGATCGTCGCCTTCCACAACCGCCTCGCGATGGAGCCCACCTTGGAGGAAAGCCTGCGCCGCGTGTTCCGAATCAACACACCGACGGCGGATGAACCCGGCACACCCACCACCTCCACGGTCACGTCGAAAATGGCATCACGCAACGATCGCAGTGTTCGTGAACTCTCCCGCGCGGCGATGTCGGTATACGAAAATGCCATGCGTGCACAGCGCGAAGGCGATTGGGCCCGTTATGGCGAGGAAATCGAAACATTGAAAAAGGAACTCGAGGAACTCGTCAAGATTTCCGAAAAATAGGTCCTCCCCGCACGTTTCACATCTTCAACCCCGTCCTTCCCGGACGGGGTTTTCTTCATGCATGCATCAATATTTGACCTGCATTTCCCCCTCCGATCTGTTAACATTCGAGTGAGCTAAGATGTTAAGAAACTAGGAAGTGGAGACGAGCGGACCCCTTCTTCACAATGATGGATAGACTCAATACCCTTCCTGAGAAAAAGGCTCAAGTAACGGCACCTCTCGAAACGTCCCTCGTCTCGCTTCCTTTTGAGAAAGATCCCGGTTCCCCTCCTCTGACCGGGATCTTTCGTTTTCCTGTGGCGCCTCAAGATGCGGGGAAACGCCCGGACCGATCACGGCTTCCAGAAGAACCCGCGTTCCCGGCGGTCATGGCGGAAGCGTTCGAGCGCATCGAAATCAGGGTCGATGATGTGCACGGACGCGTCACCCGTGGGACGGTAAAACGCCGTCGGGTCGGTGCCCGTGGTGTCGGCGAACCCCCCGACGCCGCTGGTGATGTGTCTTGGAAGGATGGATGGATGTCCCCAATCACTGATGCCGACGAACACACCGAACTCGAAGGCCCGGCCGATCGCGAGATGCCGCCACAGCGCGCGGGAATAATCGGGCGTGGCCTTTCGTGTCACCGACAGCGCCGGTACGAGCACCAGATCCGGCAGTGCGCGCGTCTGGAAGAACAGATCCCCGAACCAGAAATCCGCGCAGATCAATATCAGGACATTCAGATCTCCAATACGGATTTCTCCCAGCCGCCCGCCCGCCTCGACGCGTGACCGCTCGTCGGAATACGGGCGGAGCTTGTCGAACCATCCCAGCACCGCGCCCTCGGGAGAAAGCACCGCGCCGGTATTGCGCCGGACGTCGGGCGTGATTTCGTGAAACGATCCCGCGACGAGGTGGCAGCCATACTCCCGCGCCAGCGGTTGCACCACGGCGAAGTATTCCTCGCGTGATTCGACAAAGAACGCATGCTCCGGCAGCAGCACAATATCATCGCGCGTGAAGCCGCCATCGACCCCGTCGAGAATACGGCGGACGCTCTCGAGCGAATGCGGATTGTTGAAGGCCGTGAGTTGGGGTTGGGTGAGAATCAGTCGCATGGATGAACGGATGGCTGATGGCTGATGACTGATGGCTGATGGCTGATGGAAAGATAACGAGATTGGCACACGCTTTCATCGTGCCTCAGCCATCTGTTATCGGCCGGTATTTTTAACTGACCCGCGGGATTGGTAATTTTGGAGTTGGCGGTGCGGTGTTCGTGCCGCCAAGGGAAGCGACATATCCTTGGGCCCCGATGTGGTGAATCCCGTCCGGTCCGCTACACGAATCGCAGGAGTAGTTCCATGTCCAACGCTTATTTCAAGGTCCCGACTCCGGTCAACGAGCCGATCAAGGCATACGCGCCGGGGAGTCCCGAGAAGACCGCGCTGAAGGCAAAAATCGCCGAGCTCAAGGCGCAGGTGCTCGACATTCCGCTGATCATCGGCGGCGAGGAGATCCGAACCGGCGACACGGCCGAGATGCGCATCCCGCACGATCACGGTCACATACTCGGCGTGTACCATCGCGCATCGGCAAAAGAAGTGAACATGGCCATCGAGGCCGCGCTCGAGGCGCAAAAAACCTGGTCGGTCATGCCATGGGAGCAGCGCGCGGCGGTATTTCTCAAGGCGGCCGATCTGTTGGCTGGTCCCTGGCGCATGACCATCAATGCCGCGACCATGCTCGGGCAGTCGAAAACCGCGTTCCAGGCAGAAATCGACTCCGCCTGCGAACTGATCGATTTCTGGCGTTTCAACGCGTTTTACATGACGGAATTGATGAAGGACCAGCCGATCTCACCGGCGGGACAGTGGAATCGGACGGAATATCGTCCACTCGAAGGCTTCGTGTTCGCCGTTACCCCGTTCAATTTCACCTCGATCGCGGGAAACCTCCCCACCGCTCCGGCCATTGTCGGCGGTGTGTCGCTGTGGAAACCGGCCTCGAGCGCGGTGTATTCGGCATATTTCCTGATGAAACTGCTCATGGAAGCCGGCCTGCCGAAGGGTGTGGTGAATTTCATCCCGGGTTCGGGCGCGAAGGTCGGTACGCCGGTCATGGCCAGCGAACATCTCGCGGGCATTCACTTCACCGGTTCGACCGCGGTGTTCCAGAACATGTGGAAGACCGTGGGTGACAACATCGCGAAATACCGCGCCTACCCTCGCATCGTGGGCGAGACCGGCGGAAAAGATTTCATCTTCGCGCATGCGAGTGCCGATGTCGACGCGCTCGCCATCGCGGCCCTGCGCGGCGCCTTCGAATATCAGGGACAGAAATGTTCGGCCGCCTCGCGCATGTACATTCCGAAATCGATCTGGCCGGCGTTCAAGGCGAGATACACCGCCGAAGTCGCGAAGATCAAGATGGGTGACCCGGAGAATTTCACGAACTTCATGAGCGCCGTCATCGACAAGGCGGCATTCACGACCATCACCTCCTATATCGATCATGCCAAAAATGCCGCGGATGCCGAGATCATCACCGGCGGAACATACGACGCGTCGAAGGGATATTTCATCGAACCCACGACCATCGTCACCACCAATCCGCGTTTCAAATCGATGGAAGAGGAAATCTTCGGTCCCGTGCTGACGATCTACGTCTACGAAGACGACACGCTCGACGAGACGCTCGAACTCTGCGACACGACATCGATGTATGCGCTCACCGGCGCCATTTTCGCGCAGGATCGCGAGGCGCTCGTGAAGATGTCCGACCGCCTGCGCAACGCGGCCGGCAATTTCTACCTCAACGACAAGCCCACCGGCGCCGTGGTCGGTCAGCAACCTTTCGGCGGCGGACGCGCCTCGGGCACGAACGACAAGGCCGGTTCGGCGATGAACCTGCTGCGCTGGATGTCCGTCCGCGCGATGAAGGAGACCTTCGATCCACCAAAAACATGGGAATATCCTTTCCTGGGTGAGGAATAGTCCGTCCGCGGAACGGAAGAGGAAACGCGGATTCGCGGATAACGCGGATTGATATTTTTTCACGGGCTTCGTAATGAAGCCCGTCTTTTTTTTCTCGGGAATGAATCCGCCTCCGACGTGTCACCATCACGGTGTAACATCCACCCTTCTCATCTGTTATATTCAAATCAGCCATCAGCGATCAGCTATTTCTCATTTTTCCATTTTGTCATCTTGTCATTCTCCGGAGGAAGCATGCTCCGCATCCCGACCATAATCATCCTCCTCATTCTGATCGCCTCGCCCGCGCACACACAATGGGCGGACTGGGAGCGCCTGCCGGGACCGACCGGCGGCATGATCAATTCCGTGGCCTGGGTCGCGGGGAACATCATCGCGGCGCCGAATGGCGGTGCATTCTACCATTCGACCGACAACGGCGCGAATTGGGAATTCCTCTTCGATGCGGCATGGACGGGATCGACGCAGCGGCTGCATGGCAGCGTCGACAGCATGCTGTACGCGCTTGGCTACAGCGGGTCGTACCGGAGTTCCGATCGCGGCCGGAGCTGGGAGAAATGCACGCCCGGCGGCATGGCGCTGTATGCGTGCAGCGATGACGAGGGGACGGTGCTCTTCGGCATGCGGGGCGAGATTGCCTGGTCCTCTGACCGGGGCACGACATGGACGCGGAGCACTCCGCTTCCCGGCGGCACGCGCGACTACAAAGTCGCGATGGACAGTTATAACGGGTGGTATGCCGGCGCCTATCAAACCGGTCTGTTCCGCTCCACCGACCGTGGCCAGTCGTGGGAATCGATCGAGACGGGCCTGCCGAGCAACACGGTGTATTCGCTGAGTACGACAACGGTGGGCGGACTGTTTGTCGGCCTCAATAACGCCACCTTCCTCTCGACGGATTTCGGATCGACCTGGGTGGAAATCGCGGAATTACGTGGCGGCAACACCTTTGACGTCGTGGAGGCCGGGAACGGCGTCCTGATCGCGACGTCCAGCAAGGGAAATTTCCGCTCCACGGATTGGGGTGCGCGTTGGTCGCCTGACACAACGTCGCGGACGACCTTGCTGTTCGCCCGGGACAACGGCACCGTGCTGCTGTCCTCCGATGGCCGGTTGCATCGCAGCACCGATCGCGGCATGACCTTCGCCGTGAGCGATGCGGGGTTGTTCGTACAGAATATCTCCGCGATCGCCTCGATGGAATCGGGATCCATGCTCGTCGGCTGCGAAAGCGGCGGACTGTATTTCAGTCCTGACGCGGGAAACACATGGGAGTTCGTCGACACGCCGGCGGGCTGGGGTTATGACGTACGCGCGATCGAGGCCCTTCATGCCGAGAATGACGACCTGTTTGCCAACGTCCTCGCCGATGGCGCGATCCTTCAGCATCACCGCGGCGCCGCGGAGTGGACGGTGCTGGTGGATTCCACGGGCGGGCAGCCGTTTCTCGATTTCTGGGGAACGCGGATCATGCGAACCGTCACGACGGATGGACGCGTCCTCGGGAATACGAACTTCGGGATCGGTCCATGGGAGGCGCATGGTCGTATCCAGCCACCCTCCGGGAATATCAATACCGCACACATGATTCTGGCCGCGCGCAACGATTGGCAGGAGGACTTCTGGTTCTGCGCCACCGATCGCGGTCTGTACCATACCACCTATGACGGGTCGATCTGGGATCTCGCCCTCGTCGACGGATTGCCGATGTGGCTGACCGATATCGCGTTTCACGTCACGATGACCCCGCATTCCCAGCTCCGGCACGATCTGTACGCCTGCAGCGCGGATCGATTGTATTCCAGCAGTGACGGCGGACGGAACTGGGTGCGGGAAGCGCTCACGCTGACGGAGCCCCATGAACTCGAATTCAATACCCTCGGCGATTTTTATTTTCTCGACGGTGATGTCATCCGCTTCCGTCCGCGCTCCGACGGACCGACGGCATGGATGGAATTCCCGGCGTTGCCGTTTGACGGCGCCTCGACACTCGCGTTTGCCCATCGCGCCACGCCGCACTGGGAGCGGTTGCTGATCGGCACGCGCGCGCATGGCATCATGCGCAGCCTGCGGTCGACATTGGAGACCACCCCGCCGCCAGCCGCACCGGTGAACCTGTCCATCACCGGCATGTACCCACTTCCGCTCGATCCCGGTGCGCGGCTGCATCTGCGCATCGACCTCCCGCGTGCGGGTGCGCTCACCGTGGAGATCCGTGATCTCCTCGGGCGCGTGCTGCAACGGCATCCCCAGGGAACACTGCCCGCGGGACCCAGCGAGATCGTGATCGACATCGACGGCGGTGCCGGCACCATGCTACTACTCCGCGTCCATGGTGACGGAGGAAGCGTGCAGCGCATGCTGCCGCGCCGCGCATCCGCACGATGACGGTGCGCGCCACGAAGTGCATTTCTTCGGGCGGAATCAGAGTTTTGGAAAAGAATTGCTTTTTTTCTATCATTCCGGGACGCATGAAATGATGGTGCCATCGGACACTCGCCTGATACGCACGTCGCAACTCCCCGCCTGGACTGGCGGGTGCACCGAGAACATACCGCAACCCGGATGGAGTATTCCGCAGACGCAACCGGCATCGCCGCGATTCGTTCCCGCGGGGATTGTTACTCGTTTCACAGTCCCTTCCCCGTACTATGCACCCACCGCGACGGACTGCTTGTCTACGCGAATCCCGCAAGCAGCGCGATGCTCACGCACTGGGGGTGCGCCGTTGGCGACTGTCTCCCGTCGGAGTGGTGTGCGATTGTCCGCACGGTGATCGACGAGGGTGTGCGATACGATACAACGCTCGAGGTGGGACCATCCCTGTACCACCTGTCGTTGATCCCGGTCCCCGTGCACGACTGCGTCCAGATCTACGGGTATGACGCCGGCGAGCACACGCAGGACATGCATCAGCTTCACGAGCGCGAGCGTGAATTCCACTCCACGCGGGAAGCGCTGCGCGCAAGCGAGGAGCGGATGCGCGTGCTGCAGGACAATCTCCCACTCGGCGTGTATCGAAGCACGCCGGAAGGCCGCATTCTCCACGCCAACGAAATGCTGGCCCGCATGCTCGGCTGCACGGGCGCCGTCGAGCTCTGCACAATGCACACCATTGATTTTTACGATGAGCCGGCGCAACGCGAACAGATCGTTCGCGTTCTGCGCGAACATGGCATGATCAAGGATTGGGAGCTGCGGATGCGGCGCGCCGACGGAACGGTTATTGATTGCGCGCTCAATGTCCGCGCGGTCTTCGATTCCGTAGGACACGTTCTTTTTCACGATGGCATCATCGCTGATATCTCCGAAAGAAAAAGAATCCAGGAGGCGACGCAGCGTGCGAAGCAGCAGGCCGAGGAAGCCAGCCGTATCAAATCGAATTTCATCGCCACGATGAGTCATGAGCTGCGCACGCCGCTCAACGGCATTCTCGGTTTCGCGAGCCTGCTCGAGGAAGATCTGGCATCGCAACCCGAACTGGCCGAGATGGCCGGGATCATTCACAGCAGCGGCCGACGTCTGCTCGACACGCTCAACAGTATTCTCGATCTGTCGATTGTCGAGTCGGGCAAACTCGCCGTGCAGCCCTCGCCGGTCAACGTGACCGATCTCCTCGAGGAGGTTGCGCTGCTGTACCGCGCCAGCGCACAGAAAAAAGGTCTGCACCTTCGACTCCAGTCTCCCGGCGACCCGATGCGGACGCAGACCGACGAGCGACTGCTGCGGCAGATTCTCAACAACCTGCTCAACAACGCCGTCAAGTACACACGGGAGGGCGGCATTACCCTCGCGGCCGAACGCATGACCTCCAGCGGCGACGAAGGTCTGCGCATCGATGTCGAGGATACGGGGATCGGGATCTCCGCATCCGATCGCGACCTGATCTTCCTTGAATTCCGACAGGCAAGCGAGGGCTACAGTCGCGCCTATGACGGTACGGGACTCGGATTGAGCGTGAGCCAGAAGTTCGCGCACGCCCTTGGAGGGCGGATTACCGTTGTCAGCGAACCCGGGAAGGGGTCGCGATTCTCCCTGTATCTGCCCTCCGCCACGTCATCCCCGGGGGAGTCGGCGGGCCCGTAATCCTCCGCATCGCGCCGTCCTCCCTGCCATCACTTTGGCCCGCCATCCTCCAGGTTTGGCCCGCCATCCTCCAGGTTTGGCCCGCCATCCTCCAGGTTTGGCCCGCCATCCTCCAGGTTTGGTCCGGCCGGGAGCAGCGTGCGTCGTCGTCATCAGGTTTCCGATATTCCGTGGCACAAATCCGAATTTTTCTATATTCCATGTGACCTCGTATTCTGTTTCATCTCCCGCTGGAGCTTGCCATGCGTCTTGCGTCCATTTCCCTGCTCATCATACTGTTCGCCACCACTCTCGCCGGTCATGCACAGGACAGCACCTGGCTGCGCATCGTCACGCAGGAGGTCGGCTTCGGCACCGACACCAAGGCGCTGCGTTTCAACGCGATCGACCTCGACGGCGACCGTTATCCCGATCTCGCCGTCGTGCGCGGCACGTATCGTCGCGGTGACATGCGCGTGTATCTGAATCGGGAAAACACCACCGTGCCTCCGGCGCCCACGGCACCCCGCCGTTTCGAGGATGTCACCGATGCCAGCGGCGTCAACCGGCACCCCTGGCTCGACACGACGAAGAAAGTCGAGTGCATCAGTTTCGGAGATGTGGACAATGACGGCGATCCCGACCTGATCAACGCCGTCTGGATGTACAACACGAACATTCCTTTTCCCGAGGATCAAAGTGAAGTTCTCCTCAATGACGGCAATGCCGTGTTCGCGCATGTCGCCGACGACGGCTTCGAGACGCTCGCCGACCCCTCCGCCTCCTCCTGGGCATTAAGCATATCCGGATCTTCTTTTCTTGATTATGATCTCGACGGCATCCTCGATGTGTATGTCGCGGCATATTGGCGGACCCCGAACGGCCCGTATCATCCCGACCGCTTGATGAAAGGCAACGGCGACGGCACCTTCGTGAATGTATCGAGCCAGGCACGCGTCACCGCCGCATATCCGATGCAGGGTGCGTCGGTGATCGATTGGAACAACGACGGCTGGCCCGATGTGCTGACCTCGCCCTACTGCCGCAGCAACGGCAGCCTCCTGCGCAACGAGGGCGACGGGAGTTTCCGGGACATCGGTCCGATGGCGGGATACAACGCGCGCCTACTGCAGGGGGATAACGGCCAGAATCTTTGCCAGTGGGGAGCATATCCGTACGACTTCGACAACGACGGCGACATGGACGTCCTGCAGGTGCTCGTCCACGGCGGACTCGACGCGAACGAGGGACGCACGGTGCTGGCGGTCAATCAGGGTCCCGCACATGAGTACAAACTCGTCCAGGAAATGACGCGGCTGCATCGCGCCAATCCGCAGTCCTATCACCTCGGGAACATGGACGCGCAGTGGCTTGATCTGAACAACGACATGCTCGTCGATCTGATCGTGACCGAATGCGAGTATCTCGACGCCACCGACCGGCCGTTTTTCTATCTGCAGGGACAGGACAACCACTTCTACGATATCACCCCGCAGCTCGGGCTGGTGGGAACACTCCGCAGCGCGCATTCACTCGAAGCGCTCGATTACGACCGCGACGGTGACTACGACATCGTGATGAATTCGAATCACTTTTCCGCGCAGGGCAACACCGACCGCGGGGATATCGTATTTCTGGAAAACCGGATCGGAAACTCCAATAACTGGATCGGCATCCAGCTCCAGCCCCCGGCGGGTGTCAATCGCGCGGCCATTGGTGCCCGCGTGGTTGTGTTCGCCGGCGGCGTACGGCAGATGCGCGAGGTGCAGGCAGGACGGGGTCATTTTTCCGGCCAGGAGCCGCTCGAACAGCTGTTTGGCCTGGGACAGAACCAGACCGTGGACAGCATCATCGTGTTCTGGCCGCGGCAGCCCTTCGCGCACACGGTGGTGACAGACATTCCCGCGAATCAGTACATCGATATCGACGGCAGCGTGCTCGATGGCGACGATATCCCGACGGCGGCATCCCTTGCCCTTGATTTCTCCCCGAATCCCGTGCGCGGCATGCTTCATCTGCGTGGAGTGATGCCCCCGGACGCAACCGTCTCGCTCTGGAATCCGCTCGGCCAGCGGGTCTACGACGGTCCGGCCTCCTCGCAGTGGATCGACGTCTCTTCCCTGCAGCCGGGCATGTACCTCCTGCGTCTGCATGCGGCCGACCGCGTCGCTGTGCGCAAGGTCTGCGTCGTCCGATAGCAGCAGGAACGCGACGCGTTCCGTTGCCACATCATCGTTTCGTTTCTCGCCGAACGAAAGCGCCCCGCGGATGCGGGGCGCTTTCGTTCTGCACGATTGATGATCGAATGATGTCCGAGGCCAGTGCCACCCGGACCCCGTCCCGGACCGGACTCAGGCGTTGGCCATGTCGGGAATCCGCAGGGTTTCGACCCATCCGAAAGGATCGTCGAGTTCACCGTACTGCATGCCGGTGATCGTGTCGTAGAATTTCTGTGCGACGGGTCCGATGTTCCGTTCGTTGATGACCAGCGATTCGCCGCGATAGACGAACTCGCCGACCGGTGAGATCACGGCCGCGGTGCCGGTGCCGAAGGCTTCCTTCAAGCGACCGTCGCGGTGGGCGTCCGCGATTTCGTCGATCCCGATGGAACGTTCCGACACCTTCATACCCCAGTGACGGCCGAGCTGCAGTACCGAGTCACGCGTGACACCGGGGAGTATCGAGCCCTGCGTGAGCGGCGGTGTGATCAGTTCGTCATCGATGAGGAACATGATATTCATCGCGCCGATCTCGTCGACGAAATTGCGAGAGACCGCTTCGAGGAAGAGCACCTGCGCGAATCCTTCCTTTTTCGCCTGCATGCCGGCGTAGAGGCTCGCCGCGTAGTTGGCCGCGGTTTTCGCCTGACCGAGTCCGCCGCGCACGGCGCGGATGTGTTCCTCGTCCACCTTGATGCGCACGGGATTGAGTCCCTCGGCATAGTACGACGCCACCGGCGAGGTGATCACCATGAAGCGGTACCGCGACGACGCCGTCACGCCGAGGAAATTCCCGGTGCCGAAGGCGAAGGGACGCAGATACAGCGAATGGCCGCGCTCCTTCGGAATGAATTCGTGATCGATCTTGATCAGTTCGCGGATGCCGTCGACAAACAGCTCCTCGTCGATATCCGGAATGCACACCGCTTTCGCGGAGTTGTTCATCCGTTTTGCATTCATGTAGGGACGGAACAGATTCACCCCGCCCTTCGCCGAACGGTAGGCCTTCATCCCTTCGAAAATCGTCTGGCCGTAGTGTAGTGTACAGTTGGCCGGCTCGATGTCCATCGGACCATACGGTTCGATGCGCGGTTCGCCCCAGGCGCCGTCGGCGTAATCCACGACGAACACATGATCGGAGAAAAAGCGACCGAAGCCGAGGTTGCCGTAATCGATTCCACTCATACGGGACTGTATCGCCCGTGTAATCCTGAGATTCTCCATAAAATACTCCTCAAATATCGCAGATCGGATACCGGGTAGCCACCGGTCCTGAAATATACGGAGAAAAATATCACGAATCCTTCCTCCATCAGCCCGCGGAAAAATGCGCCGCGGGAACGGACGCGGAAGAACGCCGCGATTGAATGCTTACTTCTTCCCCACGCCAAGGAGGCTTGCGACCCAGAGAAAGGCGATGGCGCCAACGGTGGCGACGAACAGGCTCCAGGGATTGAAGCCGGTGACCGATGCCTTCCCGATCCAGGAAAACAGCAGACCGCCGACGACGCTGCCGATAACGCCGATGAGAACATTGAACAGGCAGCCTTTTTGCTTGCCGACGCCGGTCACGCTTTTCGCGATCCAGCCGGCGATTCCTCCGAGGACGATCCAGCCGATTAGACCCATGATACCTCCTTCGATGCAAATCGGGATTGTGAGAGGAATATAGCGGCCCGGGGAGGAGGAAGCAACAAAAACGGGCGCCCGTCATGGGCGCCCGTGCTCTCTCTTCATCTGTTCCTTGATCCTGCGATCACGCCACGGCGTCTTCCTTCACCGAGGTGAAAATGTTGAACGCGGGTGGCTCCTCGATGTGCTTTTTCACCGCGCAGAGCGATGCCGACTTGATCAGCGCGTCGTGGTACTTCTCCGGGAAGGTCGGGGGCACGCTGATTTCGAGATTAACCTTCGAGATCATGCGACGCGTCGGATCGAATTCCATCCGTTGTGTCAACTCGATGCCCTCGGTTGGGAGGCCGCGCTGCTGGCAGAATCCGAGCACATAGATACCGGCACAGGTGCCGAGCGAGGCAAGAAACAGGTCGAAGGGCGCGGGTGCGGTGCCATCGCCACCACCGAACGCGGGCTGATCGGTGCTGATACGGACTCCGTTATAAATTGCGTCGACTTTCTTGTTTCCGGGGAAGACGATTTTCATTTCCATGGACGTGTATTCCTTGCGTGAATGGGAATTATTTCAATCGAACATGTGATGAATGACAGCGGAAAAGGATTCACCCCCCGCTTTCGCGGGCGCGGGGAGTTTCCTACATTTCACACGGCGATCCGTCGCGTTCCCTTCCCCGACATCCGAAATCCATCATGAAAAAAACTCTGATTTTCTTTTTATTCCTCGCCGCGCCGTTGCACGCGCAGCCCGATCTGCTCGAACGTGCACTCACGACCTTC
This sequence comes from Bacteroidota bacterium, assembly GCA_034002405.1. Taxonomy (GTDB): domain Bacteria; phylum Bacteroidota; class Ignavibacteria; order SZUA-365; family SZUA-365; genus SZUA-365. The sequence goes on from JAVFAS010000002.1 coordinate 109,243, forward strand.
GGACTCGACAGTGCCACGGTGGGGTATCGTCCGCTCCCCACATGGAACAGTGCCGATCGCAACGATCCCTTCCGTTTGCCATACTTCGACCAGCTCCTGGCGCGGCCGCTGAAAATTCCGAATTTCACGCGCGAAATGCTCTGGTGGTACAACCTCTGGATCGAGGCGGACAGCGCGAATTTCCCGCGGCCGATGCTGGCGAAAATCCGTCCCCTCGCCGGACTGATCATGCACTCGGCCCGCAATCTCGGACACGACGTGGGGAAATACGGCTTCGACTACACTCCCACCGTTGCTGCGTCCGAACCCCTGCTCGACGTGCTGCGCCGCATGTACGAAGACGCGGGCACGGATCTCGGCGACAACATCGTCTATCCCCTGCCGACGCAACACTGGACCGATCTCGCCGGCCGCTTTCGCGCGTCGATCGCGCCACTCCCGATGGAGCTGCGGGAATCCCTCGCCCGACTGCTCGCGGCCGTACGCGAGGCACGGCGTTGGCGCGACCGTTCACTGGCGGACATTCCCGCCGCGCGCTTCCATCACATCTACACAAACACCACACTCGAGGAATCGCAATGCGACGCGCACACCTTCGACCAGACCGTGTATGACGCGGCGCTGGCGTTCGACGGAAGCACCGCAGCGTGGGGTGCGATGCAACTCGCGCAGGCCATCGAGAAAGAGCTTCCGGTGCTGCGGCGCCTGGCGGGCGAGCATTCGCTGGATATTCCCACACCCTCGGGACGTCTCGTGTTGCGCGGCCGGGGCAACGACACCCACACCGCCTCGGACTGCGCGCTGCTCGTCGATTTCGGAGGGGATGATCTGTATCTCGGTCCGACCGCTGCCTCCGCACCCGATCTTCCCGTGTCCGTCTGCATCGACATCGACGGCAACGATCGCTACCGCTGCGAATACGCGGGGATGCCTGCCCAGGGCGCGGGCGTGCTGGGCTATGGCATGCTGCTCGATCTCGCGGGTGACGACGAGTACGCGGCGCGCACATTCGCACAGGGCTGTGGACGCTTCGGTGTCGGTCTCTTGTATGACGAACGCGGAAACGACGAATACCGTTCGGAAGGTTTTGCACAGGGCGCGGGCATGTACGGAATCGGCCTGCTCTTCGACCGCGCGGGCGACGACCGGTATCACACGGTGTACTACGCGCAGGGGTATGGTTTCTCGCGCGGGCTCGGGCTGCTGGCCGACGCGGCGGGCAACGACAGCTACACCGCCGACGACACACAGCTGACACATATCGGAGATGAAACTCCGAAACACAACGAGAGTGACGCGCAGGGGTACGGCGCCGGCCGACGCGGCGATCACACCGACGGACACAACATGTCCGGAGGACTCGGTATTCTCCACGACCTCGCGGGCGACGACACCTATTCCGCCGGCGTGTTCGCCCAGGGCAGCGGCTACTGGTACGGCTACGGCATTCTCAGCGACGAAAAAGGCAATGACAGGTACCGGGGCGTGTTTTTCAACCTTGGCGCCGCGGCGCATTACGCCATCGGCGTGCTGTTCGACAACGCGGGCGACGACCGGTCGGACCTCGTGATGACGCTCGGCTTCGGCACGGCGCATGACTGTTCCGCCGCCTTCTACATCGACGCCGACGGCGACGACGTGTACACGATGTCCAACGGCGACGACCGCGCCTGCAGCCTCGGCAGCTCTCTCAACAATTCCTTCGGTCTCTTCGCCAACATCCGCGGCAACGACCGCTACGCGCCCGTCGGCAACGCCTTCGGCTATGCCACCGCGCGCCGCGGCGGCGAGTGGGCGCGCTTCGCGCCGACCACGGGCCTGTTTTTCGACATCGGCGGGCAGGACGAGTACGTGCATGCGCACGCAGCCGAAGGGACATCCTGGCTGCAGCAGAACGACCGGACCTTCGGCCTCGGCGGCTTCGGCATCGACACCGACGCGGGCATACTGCGCTTCGAGCGGGAGTGACCGATTTCCGACAACTGTGGGGAAGGAACATCGCATCACGGTCCCCAGGCATGCACATCCGCGCGTGCCGTTTCATGGCTGCCCGCGAATTCGTACCTTTGTTGATTATTTCTTTCCCGATATCACCGGTACGGACATGGCCAAGAACCAGCAGAACACGCTCGAAAAAATCGTTTCCCTCGCCAAGCGGCGCGGTTTCATCTTCCAGTCGTCGGAGATTTACAGCGGACTGAACGGCTGCTGGGATTATGGTCCCCTCGGCGTGGAACTCCTGCGCAATGTCAAGGATGCATGGTGGAAGGCCATGACCTACCGCGACGACGTCGAGGGACTCGACGCGTCCATCCTCATGCACCCGCGCGTGTGGGAGGCCTCGGGACATGTCGAGAATTTCACCGATCCGATGGTCGACTGCAAGCAGTGCAAGAGCCGTTACCGTCTCGACGTGCTGTTCGAATCCTACAACGAGAAGCGACAGAAGAAAATCGCTGATGCCTATCTCGCCCTGCTCACGGCGGCGGGCGGCGACGCGGAGGCATTCGCGGCCTTGCCCCGCCCCGAACAGATCGAGCGGTCGGGCAATGCCCTGGTCGACGACGCGGCGGTGTTCACCGCGATGAACGAAGGCGAGCTGCTCGTCTGCCCGAACTGCGGCGGCAACGGCACCTTCACCGTGCCAAGGAAATTCAACCTGATGTTCAAGACCTTCATCGGTCCGGTCGAGGACAGCAGCGCGGTCGTGTATCTGCGTCCCGAAACCGCGCAGGGCATTTTCGTCAACTTCGCCAATGTCGCGCAGTCGACACGGCAGAAGGTGCCCTTCGGCATCGCGCAGATCGGCAAGGCCTTCCGGAATGAAATCAACACGAAGAATTTCCTTTTCCGCACGCGCGAGTTCGAGCAGATGGAAATGCAGTTTTTCGTCAAACCCGGCGCGGACGACGAGTGGTACGAGCAGTGGCGTGCCCTGCGGCAGCAGTGGTATACCGACCTCGGTATGAATCCGGCGAAGCTGCGCCTGCATCCGCACGCGCCCGAGAAGCTCGCGCATTACGCCAAGGCGGCGGTGGACATCGAATACGAATTCCCCTTCGGCTGGGGAGAAATCGAGGGCATCCACAACCGCACGGATTTCGACCTGAGCCGGCACATGGAATATTCGGGCAAGAGCCTGGAGTATTTCGACCAGGAGGCCGGAGAGAAATTCGTCCCCTTTGTGATCGAGACCTCGGCCGGCGCCAGCCGTTCGCTGATGGCCTTCCTCGTGGACGCCTACGAGGAGCAGGAACTCGAGAAGGAAACCCGCGTGGTGCTGCATTTCCATCCGCGCCTCGCGCCGTTCAAGGCCGCGGTGCTGCCGCTGGTAAACCGCGACGGCATGGATGAAATCGGCATGAACCTGTATCGCGAGCTGGCGAAGGAATTCAAGGTCTTTTATGATGATTCAGGGTCGGTCGGCCGTCGCTACCGCCGCCAGGATGAAATCGGCACGCCGTACTGCATCACCGTCGATTCGCAGACGCTCGAGGACCAGACCGTCACCATCCGCGACCGTGACAGCATGGAGCAAGAGCGTGTGGCGATGAGCACCCTGCGCGCATGGCTGCATGACCGTCTCGGCGCCTGAGCGCATCCATCGTCCTGCACATGAAAACCGGGCGGTCCATTTTCCGGACCGCCCGCTCCATTTTCACCGCTTCACCGTTTCACATTTTCACATTTTCACATTTTCACGTTTTCACATTTTCACCGTTTTCACATTTTCGCGCTGCGCGAGAGTCTCGCCTCGAGCGAATCAATCACCTCCCGGGCACGCGCGGCCAGTGCGGGATCTTCCGCGGCGAAGCGCCGCGCCATGGCGATGCGCTTTTCGGCAAGTAATCGGGAAAACCGGATCCCGTAATCCATTTTATCCGTCATGAACAGTTCGAGCTGGACGTCGGGTGGATCGTCGCGCAGGACCTCCGCGTCCCGTTCGCGCGTCGACGGGAGGAAAATCGCGATGCCGAGAATGATGACCGATGCGATACCGACGAAGAGGAAGATTTTTCTCGCCATGAGTGGAAACCGGAACGTGAAGATCGTAGCTTGCAGGCACTCCTGCCGTGTGTACGAAGCTACGGCATTTTTTTCCATCATCCACATCGACCCCCCGTCTTGATTCATGCTGCGCATTGAGGGCCTGACATTCGCGTATCCCGCCACGGATGCTTCCGCCGCGCCGGGACCGCCGTTGATCAACGGACTTTCGCTCGAACTCGGATCAGGAGAGATCGTGCTGATCCGCGGACCCTCGGGCTGTGGAAAATCGACACTTCTGCGACTGATCGTCCGGCTCGAGGAAGCACAGGACGGCACGATTGTTCTCGACGGCGAGGATATCCGCCGGATCCCCGTCACGACGTACCGGCGGCGTGTCGCCCTGCTGCAGCAGCTTCCGGTGATGACCGACGGGAGCGTGCGTGACAACGTGCGGCTTTCCTTCCGCTACACCCACGAAGTCCCACACACGGATACCGTGCTCCGCGCGCGGCTCGCGGAGGTGGAACTCGATGGTGTCGGACTCGAGGTCCCCGCCGCGCAGCTTTCCGTGGGCCAGCAGCAGCGCCTCGCGCTGCTCCGGTTGCTGGCCATGCGTCCGCGGGTGTTACTGCTCGACGAGCCGACCGCATCACTGGATCCCGACGCGGCCCTGCGTCTGATGCGGGTGGCCGCGCGGGGATGGGATGCGGTCCCACCCGCGCTGCTTGTCGTTTCGCATCAGGAGCTTCCGATACAGGACACCACGCTCCGGATCCTGGCCTTTCGCGATGGACGCCTCGCATCCGTGTCGCGCGATGTGGATACTTCTTCCGGGAGAGACGCATGAACGGCGCGCTGGAGATCGGCTACGGACAGCTCGCCTTCGCGCTGCTGTTTGTGGTCATCGGTGGAATCGCGTCACTGCGACTGAAACTGGGGCTGGAACGGGATCTGCTCTGGGGCACCGTCCGCACCGTCGCCCAGCTGCTGCTGATGGGACTCGTTCTGACCTGGGTGTTCGCCCAGCAGTCCTGGTGGATCGTGCTCGGCCTGTACGCGGTGATGATCCTGTTCGCGGCGCGCATCATCCGTGGCCGCCTGCGCGAGCGCGCGATTCCCGTATTCCTTCCCACCTTTGTTTCCATGCTGCTCAGCTACATGACCATCAGCTACCTCGTGGTCAACTTCATCGTGCAGGCCGAGCCCTGGTACCTGCCCGAGTATTTCCTTCCCATCGGCGGCATGGTGATCGGAAATTCGATGAATGCGATCGCGGTGTCGCTCGACCGCCTGTTCAGCGAACTCCGGCGCCGCCGCGCGGAAATCGAGCTGCATCTGCTGCTCGGCGCCACGGGTGCGCAAGCCTCGGCAATGATTTTCCGGGATGCGATCCGCGCCGGAATGATTCCCAGCATCAACTCCATGATGGGTGTCGGCCTCGTATTCATTCCCGGCATGATGACGGGACAGATTCTCGCCGGTGCCGATCCGATGGTGGCGGTCAATTATCAGATCATGGTGATGCTGATGCTCGTGGGTTCGACCGCGATCGGCAGCGTGCTTGTCGTCACGCTCGTGCGCGCGCGCTGCTTCTCCCGCGACCATCGGCTCATTCTCCGGCGCGCATCCAGTGAGTAGATTGTTTTTTTCTTACCTTGCGCCAGTACGCATGCCGACGGATTCATGTACCCAGTATCGCCCGTGACCCATGGACAAGCCGCTCGTATCGATCGTCGATGACGATTACTCGCTCCGGCGACTGCTCGAATTCACGTTGCAGTCGTGGGACTACGCGCCGCGGAGTTTCCCCAACGGGGAGGCGCTGTTGCGGTCGCTCGATGAAGAGCTCCCGGCCGTGGTGCTGATGGATCACATGATGCCCGGCCTCTCGGGCCTTGACACGCTCGTGGCACTGCGCGAGCGGCAGCCCGACCTCCCGGTGATCATGCTGTCGGCACAGGGAAAGATCGATGTCGCGGTGGAATTGATGCGCGCGGGCGCAACCGATTATTTCACGAAACCCGTCGATCTCAAACGCCTGCGGTTCTCGCTGAACAATGCGATCCGCATGCATCAGCTCAAGGACAAGGTGCGGCAGTTGCAGGACACGCTCGAGAGCAGCGTGCGCTTCGAAAACATCATTTCGAATTCCGGTGCGATGCAGAATGTGCTCAAGCTCGTCGACAAGGCGCGCACCAGCGATATCAACGTGCTGATCGAAGGCGAAAGCGGGACGGGGAAGGAGTTGATCGCGCGCGCCATCCATTTCAACGGGACACGGAAGGACAAGCCCTTCGTGGTCATCAATTGCGCGGCGATTCCGCGCGAACTGCTCGAGAGCGAGCTGTTCGGACACGAGCGCGGCGCCTTCACCGGCGCGATCGACCGGAAAATCGGCAAGTTCGAGGCCGCGCACACGGGCACGATTTTTCTCGATGAAATCGGCGAACTCGACATGACGCTGCAGGCAAAGCTCCTGCGCGTGATCCAGTCCAAGCAATTCGAACGTGTCGGCGGACTCGAGACACTCACCTCGGACGCGCGCATCCTCTCGGCCACGAATCGCGACCTCCTTGCGATGGCGGAACAGCGGGAGTTCCGTGAGGATCTCTACTATCGCCTGAGTACCTTCCCGATCAAACTTCCACCGCTCCGCGACCGACCGTCGGAAATCCCGCTACTCGCCGAGCACTTTCTCGACCAGTTCTCCCAGCGCGAGCAGAAGGCGGGATTGACCATGCACGCCGACACGCTCGCGCTGCTGCAGCGCTATGCGTGGCCCGGGAACGTCCGCGAGTTGCAGAGTGTGGTCGAGCGCGCCGTGCTGCTGGCCGATGGTGATGGGATCCATCCGGATGATCTGCCCCAGGTGCTGCGCATCTCCCCCGGCCGGGACCGTGGTGGTCTTCCGGCCGAATTGTTCGCGACGCGGGAGGACGTCGTCCCGCTGGACTCGCTGCGGGAGCGGGCCATCCGTCGCACCCTGACGTTGTTCGAGGGAAACATGTCCGAGACCGCACGCGTGCTCGGCATTGGACGCACGACGTTGTACGATCTGATCCGGAAATACGATATTCGTCCCTGATTATCCTTCTTCAAGCGCCAGTGGCAGTAGCACCGACACCGCGGTGTATTTTCCACTTTCGCTTTCGATCCGCAGCAATCCACCATGCATGTCGGCGATGGCATGGACGATGGCAAGACCGAGGCCCACGCCTGTCTGTTCGTATTGCGCGCGCTCGAATTGCGTGTAGGCGCCGATCGATTCGATCTGCTGTTCCGACATGCCGCGTCCCCGATCGATAATCGTGACTTCATAAAACACATCCGCGACCGAGCCCTGTACGTCGACCTTCGATCCATCCAGACTGAATTTGAACGCGTTGTCGGAGAGTTCCTCGATGATTTTCTCGAAATCCCGTGCGTTGACGCGCAGCCGTGCCGGCTCGGCCCGCACGGTGATATCCCGTTCGCGGCGCGCGCGCGCGGCGATGGTTTCCACTGTCTCGCGCAGCACCTGGTCGGGATGCGCCATTTCCTGCGCGAGCAGTTCGACGCGACGCCGTTCGTCATGGCGCAGGTTTTCGAGTTCCGCGAATCGCAGATAGTTCTGCACCAGCCGCAACAGCCGCTGTCCGGCCACATGAATATTGCCGAGCATCTCGCCGACATCCGCGGCACTGAACTCCGCGATATGGTCGCGCAGCAGATGCGAGATGCCCAGAATGGAGTTGAGCGGCGTGAAAAACTCGTGCGGAAGCGAGCGGCTCAATGAATCGCGAAACTGTGCAAGCGCTTCGTGCATCCGGAGATCGTAGGATTGCTGTTTTTGCAGTCGCACATTCACGGCATTGAGCAGCTCCTCCTTGGAAAAGGGCTTCGTCAGATAATCATCCGCCCCGGAGAGCATGCCACGACGAAGATCACTTTTATCGGAGAGCGCGGAAAGAAAAATGAACGGGATGAGTTCGGTCGTGGGATCCTTCCGCACATATTCGAGCACCCCGAAACCGCCGAGATTGGGCATCATCACATCGCAAAGCACCAGGTCGGGTTGTTGTTCGCGGATCAGTTCGATCCCGTCCAATCCGTTCTCCGCCGACACGACCTGAAAGCCCGCTTCGGAAAGTCGTTCGATGATGGTTTCACGCACGACGACATCGTCCTCGATCACGGCGATCTTCTTCATTTCGTCTCCACATGTGTTGCGTGTCGCAATGTATGGATTCCGACAGTACCGTACAACGACGTCGGTTATTCCGTATTCATGCCCGCATCGGATCGCAGCGCGACCATGGACTGTTCGAAACGGCGTTGCATGACGGTCAGGAGCGCGGGGATCCGCTGCAGCTCGCCGTGTTCGGCGGCATGCTCCATGCGCTGACAGACCTCGGCCAAGGCCCGTGCCCCGAGATTGAGCGCCGAGCCCTTGATGGTGTGCGCGCACCGCCGGACGACCGCCTGGTCTCCGCGGTCGAGCGCCGCGGTCATCTCGTCCACGAGTGCGGGCGTCTGTGTTTCAAGAATGGTGAGCAGTTCCGCCAGGATGCTTGTTTCGGAGTCACCAGAGAGGGATTGCAGCATTTCCACCGTCTCACGATCGAGCAGATCGCCGATATGCTCGTCCGTCAGTTCCTCCGGTCGGACATGATGCGCCTTCCCCGCCCAGCGAAGAATGGCGTCCTGCAACGCATCGAGGCGAATGGGCTTGGTGATGTAATCATCCATGCCCGCGTCGAGACAACGTTCGCGATCTCCCTCCATGGCATTCGCGGTCACGGCGATGATCACGGGTTGTGCGTCGGGGGGCCACTCGGATTTGATATGCGCGGTCGCTTCCATGCCATCCATCTCCGGCATCTGGATGTCCATGAACACGATATCATACCGTTGTCGCCGCATCGCGTCGAGCACTTCGAGTCCGTTGGCCGCGACATCGGCGCGATATCCCAACTGTTGCAGCACACGGACAACCAGCTTCTGGTTGACCGGATTGTCCTCGGCGACGAGGATATGCAGCGGCGTTTTTTCAGCCAGATGGCGATCGAGCGGCGGTGCGGTGGAAACCGACGTGCGCGACGTGCGCTGTTGTTGCGTCAGTCCCTCCACGATCACATCGAGGAGCTGGGACTGCTTGACCGGTTTGGTCAGGATCGAATGAAACAGTCCGTCGGTCGGGATGCGTGCGTCGTACCGGTTCAACGAGGTAAGCAGGATCATCGGCATGGTCATCGAGGAGAAGCGGTCGCGGATCGTGCGGGCGAGCCGAACCCCATCCATTCCCGGCATCAACATGTCCATGATGGCCAGATCGAATTGCTGTCCCTCGGCCAACACCCGCAAGGCCTCCGCGCCGCTCGGAAGAACGAGGCATTCCATGCCCCACCCCGTGCATTGGAGATTGAGAATGCGCCGGTTGGTGTCGTTATCATCGACCGCCAACACGCGACGCCCGGCGATTTCCGCCAACCGGGCCGCGGGGCGGACGGATTCGGCACCGGATCCGCATCGGGCGGTGATGGTGAAGGAAAATGTCGAACCCTTTCCGACCCGGCTCTCCACCCAGATTCTTCCACCCAGCATTTCCACCAATCGCGCGCTGATCGCCAGGCCAAGACCAGTCCCGCCGAACTTCCGCGTGGTGGACGAATCAAGCTGCGTGAACGAACGAAAGAGGAGATCGATTTTCTCTGGGGGAATACCGATCCCCGTGTCGCGCACGTCGAAACGGAGTTGGGCTTGCCGCGCATCCCGCGCGACCAGGGAAACGGTCACGAGGATCTCGCCGCGCTGGGTGAACTTGATCCCGTTCCCCACGAGATTGAGCAGGATCTGCCGGAGCCGCGTGACATCGCTCTCGAGCACCGCCGGGACATCCGGATTGATCAGATACAGGAGTTCAATTTGTTTCTCTCCGACATTCGAGGTCAGGAGATCGAACACCTCCTCGATGCAGGGCCGCAGTTCGAACGGATGCCGTTCGATTTCCATCTTGCCGGATTCGATCTTGGAGAAATCGAGAATGTCGTTGATGATCGTCAGCAGCGCGTCGCCACTCTGACGGATGGTCTCGACATATTCGCGCTGGTCGGCCGAGAGTGGCGTCTCGAGCAGCAGTCCGGTCATGCCGATAACCCCGTTCATCGGTGTCCGGATTTCATGGCTCATCGACGCGAGGAAATCGCTTTTCGCCCGATCGGCGTGCTCGGCCGCTTCCTTCGCCTGCAGCAGCGCCACCTCGTTCTGCCGTCGTTCCTCGTCGAGCGCGCGTTCCTCGAGGTAATGACCGATGCTCCGCGCGAGCAGTTCGATGATCTCCTGATCGCCGGCCCGGAACGAGCGGGGAAACGGTTGCCGCGACGAAAAATACAGGGTCCCGACCATCTGTCCGCGCATACGAATCGGACTGCCGACATACGACGCGGCATCCCACTCCCCATACGCCGCATCTTCCCGCAGGTCGGGATCCGCCGCGGCGTCGCGCACCATGAACGTCGCCTGGCGCTGGATCACATACCGGCACAGCGTGTCCCCCACCGCGAAGCGCCGGCCGGGAGCAAGGTCCGTCCGCGGCGAACGTACGTGCAGGATCTCGTATGCGCCGTCGACCAGACGGCTGATCACGCCGTGTTCCATGCCGAACATCGCCATGCCGGTGCTCAGGAAGTCGTCGAACAGTTCGTCATACGTTTCATGGGACTGCGTGCTCAATCGATGGATTTGTTTGAGTTGTTCGCTGAACACGAGCAGCCGCTGCTCGGCGTCCTTGCGATCGGAGATGTCATGTGATACCGAGATCATGCCGGCCGGCTGATCGTCCTGCCGCAGCATCGACGTGGTCAGATAGACCCAGAATTCCTCTCCACTCCGCGTGATATTGAGCAGATCACCCTTCCATCCGCCCGCCAGCGTCTCGCGCCGCAATTCCCGCGCCAGATTGGACGGATTGCCGGGAGAAAGAAACAGCGTCGAGGGTTTTCCAAGGAGTTCCCGCTCCGAATATCCGAAGCGCTCGAGCACGGGCCGGTTGACATACTCGATGCGTCCGTCGATATCGGTGATCACGATGAAATCGTTGACCGATTCGACCACATGCGCGAAGCGTGCCATCTGCGCGTGGATACGCCGCCGCTCGCTGATATCGCGCGAGGTGACCACGATGCCGTCGATCGACGGGATATGGAGAAAATTCTTCACCACCGCTTCGAGCGTCAGCCAGCTCCCGTTGACATGACGATGGCGGAATTCCACTTTTTCGGCGTACTCGGGATGCGAGAGCACCCGTTTCGATACCGCCGTCACATGGGCGAGGTCCTCGGGATGAATGGAGCGGAAAATTGATTGGCCGAGGCGATCCGCGGCGCGATACCCGCTCATGCGCTCCGCGGCACCGGTTTCGTACAGGATCGTCCCGTCCGCGCCGAGCACCGTGATGGCATCACTGAGATTCTGCACCAGCGAGCGGAAGCGTGTCTCGCGTTCCTGCAAGAGCCGCCGCGACTCCTCCCGCGCGAACACGCCGCCGAGCGTTCCCGCCATGACCAGAAGTGTCGCCTCTTCCTGCTCGGTCCACCGGCGCGCATTGCCGCAGTCGTCGAAACCGATGAAGCCCCAGAACTCCCCATCGGCGAAGATCGGCACACAGATCAGGGAGACGATATCCTGATCCTCGAAAATCGGGCGCTCGATTTCAGGGAGATCGCGGACGAGGCCGCTGATGGTCTTTCCGCCCGAGAGCACCGAATGCCAGCGCGTCAGCCGCGGCTCGTAGGGCAGCTGCCGGAGCACGGGATTGTCGATCTGCGGCGTCACGCCCGGCCGTGCCCATTCGTAGCGGTGGATCATGACCGTGGCGCCGGTGTCCGTGTCCGCGCCATTCTGGAAAATGTAGGTCCGATCGACATCGATCGCCTCGCCGAGCGTACGCAGCGCCGCCTGTATGCCGTCCTCGAGATCCGGCGACGTGATGATCTGGCGTGTGGCGAGCGTCGCCCCGCGCATCAACCGGTCCCGCCGTTCGAGCGTGCGCTTCGTGCGTGCGTGATCATCCCCCTTCCGCCAGGTGTCGAAATCCCGGTAGGCCGCGTCGACCAGCGCGAGGAGTTGCCTCCACGACGGATCATCCGGAATTGTTTGTCCGAATATCCGTTCGAGTTGATATCGCAGCAGTTCGTGTCGTTCAGGCATCAGGATGGAGTCTCACAGGATCGTTCTGCACCGGGCACCCGGGCACGGAAGCACCACGGCACGGAAGCACCAATCCACGCGGGAGGGAGAATCCGCGCGGGCAGCCACGCACGGGGGGAGGCAAGTGGTGTTCCGACGTAATATCGTAATATACGAATGAAAGGCGCACGGTGCTGTTTTCCCCACGATGGAATTATCCATCGCGTCTCGTGGTTGCATATAGTATCGGCCTTCGCCGTGTCGACCATCATCATTTGTTTCATCCAGCAACGGGTTGATATGATCAACGGATCCGGGCCACGGCCGTTCTCATTCAAGGACTGCGCACTGGCCGCCATCGCAACGGGGCGGCGGGCGCGCGATTTACGCGAGCTGCGCGATCATCTGCAACAGGTGGAAATTGCCAGCATCTATTATCACTTCTGGGGTGGACGGCTGCGACCGCTCTTTGACGAAGCCGCATACCACAATGATTTCGCGGCATGGGCGCATCACGCCCTGCGCGATCATGTCGCGGCGGAACGCCTCGGGGTGATCGATCCCACCGAATTCGCGACGCTCGAGGATCTCCGGACCGAGCTGGTGGAGACACTCGAGCAGCGCCTGTACGAACTCGATACACTCCCGGTCTCCAAGGCGGACGAACAGTTCTCGTTCATCCGGTCGCAGATTGTCGTCTTCGACACCCATCGAAGCATCGCCCACCCCCGCGAACTGGCCGAGGGTCTGGCAACATCCTCGGTGAGCAGCATTTTCTACCATTTCATCGACGCGCGCCGACGGACCGCCGAGGGACGCGACGATTATTCGACCTGGCTGTCCGATTTCGGGGAGGAAGGAAACGCATTGGCCACGCGTCTGGCGGACGTCGATCCCTATTTCACCTCGCTGACCGATTTGCGTATCCAGCTCGCGGACGCCCTCGATATGGACGGATTCGCGCCGGGCACGCTCCCGCGACGGACGACGGAGGTGCATGATGCAACAGCTTGAAGCCTATACCGGCATTACCGGCGCCGATGTCATCGACCAGTTACGGCAATTGGCGGCGCCCTTGCGCGGTTTGCGTGTCGTGCATGTGAATTCCACCCGCGAGGGTGGTGGTGTCGCCGAGATTCTCGCCAAACTCGTGCCGTTCATGAACGAACTCGGTATTCCCACCGCGTGGGAAGTGATCACGGGCAATGCCGATTTCTACCAATGCACCAAGCGCTTTCACAACACCCTGCAGGGTGATGCCCAGGAGATTCCGGAGTACTTGCTCCGCAACTTCGAACAAACCAATCGGGAGAATGCCGAACGGCTCCGGCCCGCGCTCGCGGACGCCGACATCGTCTTCATCCACGATCCGCAGCCCGCACCGCTGCTCCGGGCATTCCCCCGCCGCACGGGACAATGGATCTGGCGCTGTCACATCGATGTCAGCCGACCCCACCGTCCGGTCTGGAAATATCTGCGGCCATTTTTGGCGGGATACGACGCGAGTATCTGGTCGCTGGCGGATTTCGCGCAACCGCTTCCGCATCCGCAGTATCTGATCCCACCCAGCATCGATCCGCTGAGCGACAAGAACATCGATCTCCCGCCCGAGGAAATCGACGCGGTCCGCGACCGCTTCGACCTCGATCCGGAGCGACCGCTGCTCACGCAGGTGTCGCGCTTCGACCGTTTCAAGGATCCCGTCGGCGTGATCCGCTCATATCGGCTTGCGAAGCGGTTCGTCCCGGGTCTCCAACTCGTGCTCGCGGGCGGCGGCGCCAGCGACGATCCCGAGGGCGAGGCCGTGCTGGCGGAAGTACGGGATGCGGCGAACGGAGATCCGGATATCAAGATCCTGCTTCTCCCTCCGGACGCGCATCGTACGATCAATGCCCTGCAGCGCGCGAGCGACATCGTCATGCAGAAATCCACCAAGGAAGGATTCGGCCTGACCGTTACCGAGGCGATGTGGAAAGGTCGTCCCGTGATCGGTGGCAACACCGGCGGCATCCGCCTGCAGGTGATCAACCATCACACCGGCTTCCTCGTCAGCACGCCCGAGGGCGCCGCGCTGCGGATCCGTTACCTGCTCAATCACCGCGAGGCCCTCGACACGATGGGACGCAAGGCCCGGGAATTCGTGCGCGAGAATTTCCTGCTCACGCGACACTTGCGCGAGTATCTCACCCTGATGCTCATCCTTCGCGGCAATCACGCCGACCGGGTGGAACTGTCATGATCGGGGATCTGTGATCCGGATATGAACATCCTGAACTCCGATATTGATCTCCCCGAATTCTTCACCCGTGTCCGGGACGCCACGCAGCGCCTCCTGCTGCTCGACTACGACGGCACGCTGGCTCCGTTCACGACGGATCGCGGCGCGGCCCGACCGTACCCGGAAATCACGCCACTGCTCGAGGCGCTGATCACCCATCCCGCATGCCGGACCGTGCTGATCAGCGGACGTTCGGTCGAGGATCTTCGGGCACTGCTCCCGTTCGATTCCGTACCGGAGATCTGGGGTTCGCACGGCTGGGAGCACCTGCGGGCGGATGGCCGGATGATTCCGCCGACACTGCCGCGGACCACCGCGCGGGTGCTCGCCGAGGAATGGGCGTGGCTGACGGCCAGCGTTCCCGCGCACCTGGCCGAGCGCAAGCCCGCATCGGTGGCCGTACACTGGCGTGGTCTCGATGCCGAGACACAGATCGTCCTGCGCGCGCTGGCGCTCCGGCGATGGCGCGCGCCGCGCATGGCGGAGGGACTGGAGCTTCATCCCTTCGATGGCGGACTGGAATTGCGTGCGAGCGGCCGCAACAAGGGTGACGCGGTGCGTGCCCTGCTTGGAGAGTATGACACACCACCGGCCACTGCCTATCTCGGCGACGACGCGACCGATGAAGATGCCTTCGCGGCGCTGACCGGCTCGGGCCTGCGCGTGCTGGTTCGTCCCCAACCGCGGGAAACGCGGGCGGATGTGCATCTTGTCCCGCCCGATGAACTGCATTGGTTTCTTGAACAATGGAGACAGCACCTGTGATCGCGTTCATTGCACAATCCTTTGCCGGAAATCCCTGGATCGACTGGTTGATCGCCGCGGGAATCGCCGCGGGGGCCACCACGGCACTGATCGTGACCAAACGCCTTGTCACGGCGCGACTTGTCCGTCTGGCGGAGCGTACCCGGACCGATGTCGACGACATGCTTACCGGCCTCCTGCAACGCATCAGTCCCTTCTACCTCCTGATTGTCGGACTCTACGCGGGGAGTTGGTGGCTCGCGGTGCCCGATGGGACACGATCGGTGCTCGATCAGGTGTTCTTCATCGCGACCATGATTCAGCTCGGCGTGTGGGGTGGCCGCGTGCTGACGTGGCTGCTCACGAAAAGCACGCGCCTGCAGGAGTTCGAGGATCCGTCCGCCCAGACCATGCTCAACGTCCTCGGGTTCAGCAGTCGGCTGCTGCTCTGGTCGATCGTTTTCCTGATCGTGCTCGACAATCTCGGGGTAAACATCACCACACTCATTGCCAGCATGGGCATCGGCGGGATCGCCGTCGCCCTCGCCGCGCAGAGCATCCTCGGGGAATTATTCGCCTCGTTGTCGATCGCCATGGACAAGCCCTTTGTCATCGGTGATTTCATCGTCATCGACAGCTTCATGGGAAACATCGAGAAAATCGGCATGCGGACGACACAGATCCGGAGCCTGTCGGGCGAGCTGATCATCTTTTCCAATACGGATCTGCTCAAGAGTCGCGTGCGCAATTTCAAGCGGATGCAGGAGCGCCGCATCCTGTTCACGCTCGATGTCGAATACGGCACACCCGCGGAAACGCTGGCACGCATCCCGGACATGGTGCGCGGCATCATCGAGGTGGAGGAGATGACCCGCTTCGAGCGTGGGCATTTCAAATCCTATGGCGGCTCCTCGCTGGTGTTCGAGTTTGTGTATTACGTCCTCTCCCGTGAATACAACGACTTCATGGACATTCAGCAGCGCATCAATTTCGCGATTTACCGTGCCTTCGAGCACGAAGGGATCGCCTTCGCGTTTCCGTCGCAAACGGTGTATTTCCGTCGTGACGATGGCGCCGGTGAAACCATTCACTCATCATCCCCGGAGCAGATGTAATGGAACGCATGATGGAAACGACCACGCGCGAATCCGGCAGGCTCGTCATCGTCTCGAATCGTCTGCCGGTGGTGTTCGAACGAGGCGAGGACGGTTTGCGCACGCGGCCGGGTTCGGGTGGACTCGTCACGGCACTCGGTCCCGTATTGCGCGATCGCGGCGGCATCTGGATCGGTTGGTCGGGTTTGCCCGACAGCGATCACGAGGAGGTCCACCAGCGACTCAGCGACACCTCCCGTTCCGCCGGCTACGAACTGCGGGCGGTCCCGCTCAGCGCCGAGGAACTCGCACAGTACTATCATGGCTTCGCCAACGAAATTCTCTGGCCGCTGTTTCACGACCTGCATTCGCACTGCAACTTTGATCCCGCGTACTGGGACGCCTATCGCGCGGTGAATCTCAAATTCGCGCGGCATATCCAGGAAGCCGTGTTACCGGATGATTTCGTCTGGATTCACGACTACCATCTCATGCGGGCGGCCTCCGAATTGCGTGCGCTCGGGACGCGCAATCCGCTCGGATTCTTCCTGCATATCCCGTTTCCCCCACCCGATATTTTCTTGAAGCTCCCCTGGCGGTTTCAAATCCTCGAGGCCCTTCTGGCCCACGATTTGATCGGCTTTCAAACCATGCGCGACAAGCGGAATTTCATCCATTGCGTGCGCATGCTGCTGCCGGAGGTCCCCGTGCGCACCACCGGAGGTTTCCACCTGCTGCGCTCCGACGGACGCGAGCAGCGCGCGGGTGTGTTCCCGATCAGTATCGATGTACGGGAGTTCCAGCGTCTCGCGCAGTCCCAGGAAGTGTCGGAATCCGCATGGTATATCCACGAGGCATTGCCGGAGCGGCAGATCGTGCTCGGTGTCGACCGCCTCGATTACACCAAGGGAATTCCCTACCGGCTCGAGGCCTTCCGCGACCTGTTGCGCCGCTATCCCGAAGTGCGCGGAGACATCACCCTCGTGCAGGTCGTCGTGCCCAGCCGCACCGATATTCCGGAATATCATGGGTTGAAAACGGAAATCGAACGTCTCGTCGGAGAAATCAACGGCGAGTTCACCAGCACAGGCTGGATTCCCATCCACTACTACTTCCGTCACCTGACACGGGGCGAACTGCTCGGGTATTACCGCACCGCGGAGATCGCCCTGATCACGCCGATCAAGGATGGCATGAATCTCGTCGCCAAGGAGTATGTCGCCTGCAACATCGAATATAACGGTGTGTTGATTCTGAGCGAATTCGCCGGGGCGGCGGCGCAGTTGCACCGCGATGCCCTGCTGGTCAATCCCTATGACATCAAAGGTACCGCCGACGCCTTGCACACGGCCTTCACCATGCCCGACGAAGAGCGCCGCCGCCGCATGCGCCGCATGCGTGCCACCGTGCGCCGCTACGATATTTACCGGTGGGTGGAGTCCTTTCTCGACGCCGCCGCATCGCGGCATCTGCACGATTTCCCCGTGGTTTCCGAGTACGTCCCGCAGATCGATACGCGCGACCTCGGTGTGTCCATCTGACCACGCTTCCGTGAACCGCTTCACGTTGGCGCGTTGTTCAGCACCCGCGCGTTGTTCAGGACCCGCGGTTCCCGCCTTCGTGCTGGCATGCGCGCATGAAAACCCGTAAGTTTCGGGCATCATGCGACGCATCCCATTCACCAAGGCCCATGGCGCGAAAAACGATTTTGTGATTGTCGATGATCGCGCACGCAGACTCGACGACACATGCAGGCGGGAGTTCGCGCAACGGAGCGCGCATCGACGCACGGGCATCGGATCGGACGGGACGATATTCATCGAGAATTCGGAGACATGCGACTTCCGCATGGCTTTCTACAATCCTGACGGTTCGGTGGGCTCGATGTGCGGCAACGGCGGACGCTGCGCGGCATTGTATGCCTTCGTCCGTGGCATCGCTCCAGCGGAGATGCGATTCACGGTGTTGGAGCGGATCTACACGGCGCACATACTCCCGGACACATCACCGCCGGATGCGGATGCATGCAGGCCGGATGCGGATGCATGCAGGATGGAACAGGCGCACGTCCGCCTCTCCTTCCCACGGCCTCTGGAGATTGAGCTCGGTCTGACGCTCACGACCGAACTGGGTGTCATCACCGCCGCCTATGTCGACAACGGGGCACCGCATCTCGTGATTTTCACCGACGATCTGCCGGCGTCGCTGCATGCGGCGTTCGATGATCTGGACATGGAACGCGTGGGGGCACTGTTGCGCCATCATGAACGATTCGCCCCGCGCGGCTGCAATGTGAATGTCCTCGAACCGATGTCCGACGACACAATCCGTATCCGCACCTTCGAGAAAGGTGTGGAAGCGGAAACTTGGGCGTGCGGCACCGGAACGCTCGCGGCGGGCATGATCGCGCAGCACCGCTTGGGTGCGCCCCCTCCCGTCCGCCTCCGCACGCACGGCGATGATCTGCTTGTCGTGCACTTCCTCCCCGATTCCAACGTCCTCCCGGACGCACCGGAATACTATGCGCGGGATCTCGCGCTCGAAGGACCGGCCGTGCTGGTCTTCGACGGCAGTTATCAATTCTAGAACACGCGGAAACGGAATTCTTCGGATGATGCATGCGCGCGATCACACGTGGTGATCACGGCGTCAGCGAAGGATCACGTGTCCCCACGCCGGTATGCTGATGCGCAGAAGGCGACGCTCGCGTGTGACGGTTCCGGAGGAGAGCAGATTGTGGCCTTGCAGTCCGTCGGGGACGGGGCAGGTGAAGGAGGCGGTTTTCGCCGAGAGGTTCACCGCGACGAATACCGGATGCGACTCATCGATGGTGCGCACGAAGGCCATCACCGACGGTGCGTCGTTGACGGCAACGGGATGGAAGTCCCCGCGTCGCAGGGGCTCGTGCGCGGCGCGCAGCGCGTTGAGCGCGGTATAGAGTTTTCTGAAGTCCAGCGAGTCGCTGTTCCAGTCGATGTCCTCTTTCTCGAAGAGACTCATACGGACACGCGTGCCGACCTCCTGTCCATTGTAGATCAGCGGCACGCCCGGAATGGTATGCAGGAGCACCGCGGCGGCACGGGCGGCTTCGGGGCCCAACCATTCGACCGCCGGTGCGTCATAGGCATTCTTGTCATGATTCGTCGTGAAACGCAGACGCAGTGCATGCCGCGGATAACGGAAGCGTTCACGCGTCAATACCTCCGCGAACTCCGCCACTGGCAGGGTCCCACGCACGAGGGGACGCAGGATGTCGTAGGTATTCCAGGCGTAGGTAAGATCGAAGGCATCGATGTGCAGCGAGGGTTCGGCGCCCTCGGCCAGCATCATCACGGGCTTGATTTCGCGCAGCGCGGCAATGGCATCGACCCAGAAATCATGGGGCACCATCTCCGCGACATCGCAGCGGTAGCCGTCGATGCCGATATCGCGCACCCAGTAGAGCATCATGTCCTTCATGTACGCCCGCAGTCCCGGCGCGTCGTAGTCGAGATCGGCGACGTCGTGCCAGTCCGCGTTGGGCGAGACGATGGTGCTGTCCGCATCCATCGTGTACCACTCGGGATGCTCGGTGATCATCGGATTGTCCCACGCCGTGTGATTCGCGACGAGGTCGATGATGATGTGCATCCCCTGCACATGTGCTTCGGCGACCAGGGACTTGAAATCGTCGAGTGTGCCGAATTCGGGATTGATCCCGTAATAATCCTGCACGGCATACGGACTGCCCAGACTACCCTTGCGGTTGACCTTGCCAACGGGATGGATCGGCATCAGCCACAGTACGGTCACGCCCATGTCGCGCAATTCGGGGAGCCGTTGCTCGAGCGCGCGGAACGTCCCTTCCTCCGAAAACGAACGGAGGTAGACTTCATAGATCACCGCATCCCGCACCCAGTCGGCGCTTTCCACCGGTTTCATGTCGAAGTATTTCCCGCGCAGGAGTTCCTCCTCTTCCACGAAAGCCCGGAGTTCGACCGAGCCAATCAGTCCACCGGGACCCGCGATGTCCTCGACACGCACGACCAGGTGGTTGTCCGTGTCCCGCAGCACGCCGGTGACATCGAACCAGAACCGTTGCCCGTAGCCTCGATGCTCACCCAGCTTCGTGCCGTTCAGCCAGACAGTGGCGTTATCGTCGACGGCATCGAAGATCAGCGCCTGCGACATCGCGGTATCGATGTCGGCATCGAAGACGCGGCGGTACCATCCGGCGCCGTCATAGCTGGCGAGGTCGCGCCGCTGGTCCCAACTTCCCGGCACCGTGAGGGTATCCCACTTCCTGTTATCGGATTTCAGGAACCATTTTTCCTTTTCCCCGATGCCACGTGGGTCGGGGCGGAATTGCCAGGTGCCATCGAGGTTCAGCGAGGGACGATCCGGATTTTCCTCGCGCCGGATGCGGCAGGAAACCAGCGTCAACATGGCGAACAGCAGCAGCAGCAGGGTGCGGACGGACGCGGAATGACGATGCATATCAGTCTCCGAAGCTGATACCGAGGTCACGCGCGGTGCGCATGGTATCGCAGTCCAGCGGC
Source organism: Bacteroidota bacterium (assembly GCA_034002405.1). Classification (GTDB taxonomy): domain Bacteria; phylum Bacteroidota; class Ignavibacteria; order SZUA-365; family SZUA-365; genus SZUA-365. Next base: position 130,053 of record JAVFAS010000002.1, read on the forward strand.
ACCACCTTCATGCGCTGCGTGGCTTTTTTCAGCGGCACATAGCGCACCGTGGGCGGATCGAGCGCGACCATCATGCCGTTCTGTCCTTCCTCCAGCGCACGAATCGCCGCGGCGCCGAAGCGCAGCGAAAGCAAACGGTCGAAGGTCGTGGGCGTCCCACCCCGTTGCAGATGACCCAGCACCACATGCCGGGCTTCCTGCCCGGTCAGTTCCTGCAGCTGCCGGGCCACGGTTTCGCCGATGCCCCCAAGGCGTTCGGCACGTCCGATTTCATGTTCGAGCACGCTCCGGCTTCCGCCTTTCGGCTGCGCGCCCTCAGCGACGACGACGATGGAGAATTTCCTGCCGACGCGCACGCGATCGGTTGTTTTCCGCGCGATCACATCGATATCGTAGGGAACTTCCGGGATCAGGATCGCGTCCGCGGTTCCCGCCACGCCCGCGTTCAACGCGATCCACCCCGCGTAGCGTCCCATGACCTCCACCACCATGATGCGCCGATGCGCTTCGGCGGTGGAATGCAGGCGGTCGAGGCATTCGGTCGCGAAGGAGACCGCGGTATCGAAGCCGAAGGTCGAGATGGTCTCGCTCAGATCGTTGTCGATGGTTTTCGGAACACCGATGATGCGAAGTCCTTTTTCGTACAGCGCGTTCGCGATCGAGAGCGAGCCGTCGCCCCCGATCGCGACCACGGCATCGATACGAAGCTTGCGGCAGGCCCGGATGATTTCCCCACTGCGATCGACGGTCCGGTAGCTACCATCCTTTCGCCGCACCGGAAACTCGAGCGGATTGCCTTTGTTGGTGGTCCCGAGAATCGTGCCCCCGAGATGCGTGATACCGCGCACCGATTCCGTCGTGAGCGGAATCAATCCGCCATCGGGATACTCCTCCGGCATCAGCAAGCCGTTGTACCCGTCGCGAATGCCCACGACCTCCCACCCGCGCTGCGCCGCGCCAATCGTCACGGCCCGGATGACCGCGTTGAGCCCGGGTGCGTCGCCGCCTCCGGTGTTGATGGCGATGCGTCGGATGCGCAGGGAAGCGTTGCTGTTGCGGCGTTTGGGAGACACGGACTTGGACATGGATGCATTCGCGTTGAATGAGTGGAAGGGAGATACGCGTACGAAATCTACGACGCCCCGCGTGCCGTGGCAAACGGGGAATAATCAGATATCAGGACCTTACATTCTTATTCCATGGCGCCCTGCGTTTTTTCCTCGCTGTTGATCAAGGCACGCAGGGCGACGAAGGTCTCCGCCTGCAGCATGCGCTCGACGGCCTGATCCGAACGGAGCAGTTTTCCGATTTCGGCGAGGATCTGTAACTGACGCTGGTATTCATCCCGCGGCGTGAGGACCAGAAAGATCAGCCGCGCGGTCTTGCCATCGGGCGCGTCGAAATCGATCCCGTCCTTCGAGAATCCGATCGCGATCAGCGGTGCCGTGAGACCATCGATTCGAGCGTGCGGGATAGCCACGCGACGTCCGATGCCGGTGGACATTGTCCGTTCCCGGTCCATCACGCGCTCGGTAACCTCCTCCCGCGACAGTCCCGTCGCGGGTGCGAGCGCGGCCACGAGTTCATCGATCGCCTCGTCGCGCGCGTGCGCCCGCATGCTGGGGAGAAAGGCCTTGGAATTGAGGAAGTCGACGAGACCCGGGACCTTCCGCTGTCCCATGATCCACTGCATGGCGGGTCCGGCCGCGAGCGAGGTCACGAGGGCCATGACGATGATCGCGACGAAGAGACGCTCGTCGATCAATCCCGCCTGCAGGGCAAGCAATCCAAGAATGATGATCATGCCGCCCCGGGCATTCATCCCGAAGCCGATGGCGAGGGATTCCCGGTCGCTGAACCCCACCATCTTGCTGGCAACCAGGCTGCCGAGCACCTTTCCGACCGTGGCGATGAGCAGCACCACGAGCACGAGCGTGGTATCCCAATACTGCACGATGTCGACCTGCAGGCCGATCGACGCAAAAAAGAGCGGGGCGAAGATAAACGAGATGAAGTGATCAAGAATCTGTCGCGTGCGTTCACGCAAATGTTTTGAGTCTCCGAACGCGACTCCGAACATGAACGTGCCGAGAATGGCGTGGATGCCGATCCATTCCGTCAGCGCGGCCGCCAGCAATCCACCGCTCACCGCGAAGCTGAGCACGCCGCCCGGCCAGGTGGTATAAGCCTGCAGCGGTGGCAGGATGGCATCGATGATGAATCGTCCCACGGTGAGAATCAGCACCGTGAAGCCGACGGTCATCGCAATGGTCCACCACACGCTGATGGTCTGTCCTGCCTCGTTCATCGTGCCAAGAATCACGGCGAACAGCAGCCAGCCCACGATATCGTTGATCACCGCCACCGCGATGATGATCATTCCCAGATCGGAGCGGTACATGTTCAGGTCGATCAGGATTTTCGCAATGACCGGGAGGGCGGTGATCGAGAGGGCCGTTCCCAGAAACACGGCAATCAGCAATTGATCGACAGCCGATGAGCCGACGAACAGTTCCGGCAACAGCATGGCGCTCCCAAAACCGAATGCGAACGGAATGACCATGCCGAACAGGCTGATGACAAAGGAGGCCTTCCCCTGGCGGAGGATGGCCGACAGATCGACCTCGATGCCGGCAACCATGAGAAAGAGCGCGATGCCGAGCGTGGTCACGGCTTCGATCCCGGTCAGGAATCCCGGGGTGGCGGGAAAAAGGCCGGCGTGGATTCCCGGGGCGAGCGCTCCCAGTACGGAAGGACCGAGCAGCACGCCGGCGAGCAGTTCGCCGAGCACCGATGGCATGTTGAAACGACGGGCGAGTTCGCCGAGCATACGCGCGACGAGAAGCAGCAGACCCAGCGCAAGAAAAAACGCAGTCAGTTCGCTATGATCCATCGGCACTCACTCCTTCCCCGCCGTGGAATCGGCGCGGTAGAGAAGAATCCCGCACGGAAGACTGAAGAGCACCGAATCGGCCGGATGGGAGATATAGCGGTCACGCAAGGTCAACGCGCGCGGCGGTGCCTGCGTGATCACCAGATCCGCTTCGATCCGGCGTGCATATTCGATCACCGCGATCCCCTCCGTACTGTCATCGAGCACATCCATCTCGATGTCCAGACCCGTGAGATCGTACTCGGCGAGCGTGTCGGCCAGCATGCTCCGTTGCGCGTTTTCAAATTCCGTCGCCTCCCGCTCGTCCACATACCGGGCGGCGAGACGATTGAGATAATCCGCTTCCTGCACCACATGCAGACGGGTTTGTCCCGCCGAACGCAGCAGCCGGAGAGTGAACGCCAGCATCCCCGAGAATTCCTCGCCCGCGCGAATACCGAGCACAACGCGGTCGAGCCGCGGGATCGCATGCACGCTGAGCGGCAACAGGAGCACGGGACAGAGAGCGCGGCGCGCGATTTTTCTCGCCACGCTCCCGAAAATGCGCTGAAGCATTCCTTCGGTTTCGAGGGCGCCGGTCACCAGCAAGGTGGCGTTGACCTGTTCCGCCACACCGGTCAGCACATCGGCGGGATCACCGCTTCGCAAAATCAATTCGCACGCGGTATCGACATTCGCCGCGCGCAGCATGGCACGGAGCCGCGCACGGGTGGTCTCGACATCCTCCCCGACGTGCACGAACAGCACGCGCGCGCCGAGTCGCCGGGCGAAGGCGAACGCGGTGGCGGCAATCAGTTGTGCATGCGGGGAAAAGGCCACTCCCGCGACAATCGTGGATTCCGGATTCGGCGTGGCAACCTCGTCTGGGGTCACGATGACCTCGTCTGCTGTGGAGAATCGATGGACTCCGGAGAATGTACCCTCTCGTGTCTTCCGACGCAAGCGGAGTGCCGCGCACCCCGCGAGAAGCGAGTGCGCCTGCCGCGCGACGGTTGGCGATCAGCCGCCTTTTCCGTACATTGATATGATTCCACTGAGGTTTTTTTTCATTCCGGAAACATCCGCATGGCAGACTACCAGAAACACCTGTATATGATCGTGTTCCCGATCAACGCGCTTGTCGCCTCCCAGCTCGATCCCGCCGCGTTCGCGCAGCATTACACCATCGGGAGTGCGCGGCATTTCCAGGGCAAGGTGATTTTCGCGGAACTCGATATCAATTTCCGTCATCCCTACTTCAAGATCGACGAGTATCTCGAGAAGACCGTCCCGCATGACGACGGGTCACCGAAACGGACGAAATTCATTTCTTCCTATCGCGTGCTCGAACATGTCACCTTCGATGCGATCAAGAACCTGTACCTGGTCACGGTAAACGGCAAGGCGCTCGAGCTTTCGCCGGCGGAATACACGGCGGAGAACGTCCCCGGACTGATCCGCATCTATCAGGAAATCGCGCCGGTGCGCAACTTGATCGCCTCCCGTCTCGATCAGCGCACGTTCGGCAAGTACATCGCGGAGGACATCGCCAAGGGTGCCGCGCGCGTGTGCTTCACGCAAATCGATCTCAACATCGAGGAGTTCCTCGCCGAGAGCAGAAACCGCGAACTCGTCGTCTCGCCGATCCCCGACAGCAACCCGTATCGCCTGCTCGACTGTCTGACCGAACTGCAGCAGAACACGCAGAAAACAGTCAAGACCGTCAGTCTCTCATCGGTGCTGCACAGTATCTCGTATCGCGCGCTGCGGCACGGATTCTGGTTCTATGATGTGGATGGAAACGCGTTGTTCTTCCCGATTCCGAGCACACACGAACTCGAGACCACCTACTACGAGTGGTGGAAAAACGCCAGATAATCCTTTTTTCCCGCGGTCGCGGCGGCCCCCGCGCGACCGGATACCGGACGGGTTCCTCACAGCCCGTCCGTTTTTTATTGCACGCCGCCCGTGGTTCCGGCAGGGCGGGGGCGCACGGGATTCCTTCCTCGCACCTGCTTCCCCCAATTCCCCTCCGTTTTGTATATTACACGACTTACGTACCTCACAGCGGAGACAAACACGATGACGATGAATTTCGACATGATCGAGCGTGTCTATCACGCGCTTGCCGCCAAGACCGTCGCAGCCCGCACACTGCTGGGCCGTCCGCTTACCTTCGCGGAAAAAATTCTCTACGCCCATCTGTGGGACGTGCCCGCCGCGCCGTTCACGCGAGGTGCGGATTACGCCAACTTCGGCCCCGACCGGGTGGCGATGCAGGACGCAACCGCGCAGATGGCCCTCCTGCAGTTCATGAGCGCCGGCATCCCACAGGTCGCCGTGCCTTCGACCGTGCACTGCGACCATCTCATCCTCGCCGAGCATGGTGCCGCATCGGATCTTGCATCCTCGCTCATAAACAATCGCGAGGTGTTTGATTTCCTCGCATCGGTCTCGAAGAAATTCGGTATCGGATTCTGGAAACCGGGTGCGGGCATCATCCACCAGGTGGTGCTCGAGAATTACGCCTTCCCCGGTGGTATGATGATCGGGACGGACTCGCACACGCCAAACGCCGGCGGACTCGGGATGATCGCCATCGGCGTGGGTGGCGCCGATGCGGTGGATGTGATGGCGGGCATGCCGTGGGAGTTGAAATTCCCGAAACTCATCGGCGTGAAACTGACCGGGCGTCTGCGCGGGTGGACGTCCCCGAAAGACATCATTCTCAAACTCGCCGGCATTCTCACCGTCAAGGGCGGCACCGGCGCGATCGTGGAATATTTCGGGGATGGCTGCGCCACCATTTCCGCCACCGGCAAGGGGACGATCTGTAACATGGGTGCGGAAATCGGCGCCACGACCTCCCTCTTCCCCTACGACGAAAAAATGGCGGCGTATCTGCGCAGCACCGGCCGCGAAGATGTGGCAGCGGCGGCCGATGCGGTCGCCGAACATCTTCGCGCCGATGAGTCCGTAGCCGCCGACGCGGAGAAATACTACGATCAGGTCATTCACATTGATCTCGATACGCTCGAACCGCATGTGAACGGACCGTTCACGCCCGACCGCGCCTATCCGATTTCGGAATTCGCGAAGGCCGTGCGCGAGAATGGCTGGCCGGAAGAACTGCGGGTCGCGTTGATCGGATCGTGCACGAATTCGAGCTACGAGGATATCGACCGCGTCGCCGCCATCGCGCGTCAGGCGCAGGCGAAAGGGCTGCGTGCGAAATCCGAATTCACCATCACGCCGGGCTCCGAACAGGTGCGCGCGACCATCGAACGCGACGGCCAGCTCGCCCTGCTCGAGGGGATCGGCGGCACCGTGCTCGCGAATGCCTGCGGTCCCTGCATCGGACAGTGGAAACGGCACGACGTACAGAAGGGGGACAAAAATTCGATTATCACCTCCTTTAATCGGAATTTCACCGGACGTAACGACGGCAATCCCGACACGCACGCGTTCGTCGCGAGTCCCGAAACCGTGGCGGCACTCGCCCTCGCCGGAACGCTGACCTTCGATTTCACGAAAGAGGTCCTGCGCAATGACGCCGGCGAGGACGTGCGGCTCGATCCGCCGACGGGCGAGGAACTTCCCGCGCGCGGCTTCGTGCCCGATCCCAACGGCTTTGTCCCCCCGGCGGAGGACGGCAGCGGTGTCGATGTGATCGTCGATCCCGCGAGCAACCGCCTGCAGGTGCTCACGCCCTTCGCACCGCCGAAGACAGGAGAATACGACAATCTCCGTCTGCTCCTGAAAGTCCGTGGCAAGTGCACAACCGATCATATCTCGATGGCAGGACCCTGGCTGCGCTTCCGCGGCCACCTCGACAATATCTCCAACAACATGTTCATCGGCGCGATCAACGAGTTCAATGGCGTCGCCAACAAGGTGAAGAACCAGATCACCGGGGAATACGACGAGGTTCCCAACGTCGCGCGCGCCTACAAGGCAGCGGGCGATGGCTGGGTGGTGATCGGGGACGAGAATTACGGCGAGGGCTCGAGCCGTGAACATGCGGCCATGGAACCGCGCCACCTCGGTGGCAAGGCGATCATTGTGAAATCCTTCGCCCGCATCCACGAGACCAACCTGAAGAAGCAGGGCATGCTTCCGCTGACCTTCGCCAATCCGGCGGATTACGCAAGGATCCAGGAAGCTGACCGCATTGCATTGAAGGTCGACGAACTCGCGCCCGGTGCACCGTTGACGATGGTTGTCACCCATGCCGATGGCGCCTCCGATACGATCATGCTCAACCATACGATGAACGCGCAACAGATCGATTGGTGGAGGGCCGGCAGCGCGCTCAACCTGATCGCCCGCGGCAATAGCTGATCGTCGCAACTTCCGGCTTCCGAATGTCCGATAAAAAGGTCCACCCCCGGGTGGACCTTTTTGGCTGTTGGCCGTTGGCTGTTGGCCGTTGGCTGTTGGCCGTTGGCTGTTGGCTGTTGGCCGTTGGCTGTTGGTCGTTGGCTGTTGGCTGTTGGCCGTTGGCTGTTGGCTGTTGGCCGTTGG
>JAVFAS010000003.1:0-8581 GCA_034002405.1 Bacteroidota bacterium
TACGCAACACTGATCAACGTCTCCGACCGCCGCGCCTCGCGCCTCCTCGTCCGCCTCGTCCGCGCCGGCGCCGTCGCCATCCACACCCACGAAAAAACCGACTACTTCACCTCCATGCTCTGACAGCCCATCCCCATCACCCCTTCACCCCTTCACCTTTTCACCTTTTCACCTTTTCACCTTTTCACCCCTTCACCTTTTCACCCCTTCACCTTTTCACCCCTTCACCCCCCTTGCATTTCACCCCCGCCTCTTCGTACATTTGTAAACCCCTCGGGCCCATAGCTCAGCTGGGAGAGCGCTACAATGGCATTGTAGAGGTCGTCGGTTCGATCCCGTCTGGGTCCACAAAGGTCTGATTCATTCAGACCTTTTCTTTTCTCCATTCTTTCATCTTTCGAACGAGGTCCGTCATGTCTCTCCCCGACGATATCGCACGGCAGCTCATCGACGCGGCGAAGGACGCCCGTGCATTCGCCTACGCACCGTATTCGGGTTTCCCGGTGGGCGCGGCGTTGCTCGCGGCGGACGGCACGGTGTACACCGGCTGCAATGTCGAGAACAGCTCGTTCGGACTGACCTGCTGCGCGGAACGCACCGCGTTGTTCTCCGCGGTCGCCGCCGGGGAACGCGACTTTCTCGCCGTCGCGGTCGTGGCCGACGGCAGGCTCGTTCCCCCCTGCGGTGCCTGCCGGCAGGCGTTGAGCGAATTCGCGCCGGATCTGCCCGTCGTTCTTGCAAGCCTCTCGGGACAACATACCATCCTCTCCCTGACCAATCTCCTCCCCGAACCGTTTTCCGCGGAATTTCTCTCGCGGGACACGGAACACACGCGGGACTGATTCCCTCCCACGAACACGCCGAGGCATGGGTGCGCCTGCACCCGTGTGTCCGTGCGCTCGGGCATTCCGATCGAGTACTGCACACGCCGACGTTTGCCGCGATTGCAATTTTGCTTGATTTCGGCTACTATTGCTTTTATCCATCAACGAACAACGAAGACGGCGACCGTCCGGGGACGGACGCCGCGGAATGTCATCGAGACACCCATTTACTCACCAGAAGGAAACCATCATGCGAATATCACGACCATTTGTGTTGTGCGTAGGCCTCGCGCTGGGAAGCATCGTGTTCGCGATGCCCGGCACGGCGGCCGAAGGAGGACCGGATTCCCGTCCCGTCTCCTGGCTCACTCCCAGTGGCGGCGACGTGCTGCGTCCCGATCGCGGCGGCGATTATCATTGGTACCTCGGCGTCGACGCGGGACTGACCTGGTCGATGTTTCAGAATGGACCGCTCGCCTATTACACCAGCAACCCGTACAATCCGCGTTACCTGCGTGTCGGCTCCGTCGACGAAGGGCATGGTATGGGGTTCTATCTTGGCGCGACCGCGGACTTCCCCGTCTCCGACGCGCTGGGGATCATGCTCAAGCTCCACTATCACACCCGCGCGGGGGCCTTCGACGAAACGACCGATACCCGCGAGATTCATCCGCAAACCGGGACCGGGCTCACCACGGTGTGGCGAGATCAGACGAACTGGACGTTTCACTATCTCGGATTCGATGTCCTCCTGCGCATCGATCTCATGGAGAGCGGACCGTATTTCATGATTGGGCCTTCCTTCCAGGGACTGCTTTCCAATTCGGCGGAGCTGGATCAGGAAATCGTGCAACCGAATGACATCTACTATCTCGAGGATGTGAACGGCGTCGACGATATCGTCAATGATTACCGGACATCGTCGGGCACCGAGGAAGTCGCCGGCTTGAAAGGGTTTCGCGTCGATGCGAAAGCCGGATTTGGATGGCGCATCGAACTGACGCGCAGTCTCCAGCTCGTGCCGGAAATCGCGCTTGCCTATCCGTTGACCAAGCTGGTGGACACCGGTTTCAATCCCGAGAACGAGAACGCCGCGATCCTGCCGGTGTGGACAAACGATTTCGATGAAATCCTCGTCGAATCGAACGAGGACTTCAACATGATGACTGTTTTCTTCACCGTCGGCCTGCGCTGGCGCATCGGATCGTAATGGAGGACCACACCATGAAACACATCACACGATTCGCCCTGTGCCTCCTGCCTCTCCTGTTGATCGCGATGACCGTGCACGCACAGGACGACAAACCCGTGCGACCGACGATTACACCGGACGCGTACGACATCTCGATCCGATCGGTCAGTCCGCTCAATTCCTCCGACAATGACTTCGCGCCGCTGCTGCTGGGCAACGGACGCATGCTCTACTTCACCTCCGACCGCGACGGTGACCAAGACATCTATACGGCCGTGCAGGGCGCCGGCAACTGGGAGCAGGTGCAGAAGCTCGGGCCGGAACTCAACAGCTCGGGGGACGAAGGCGGGGCGACGATCACCCCTGATGGACACTGGATGGTGTTCACCGCCTGCGACCGCGACGATGGTCTCGGAGATTGCGATCTGTATATCGCCGAATATGTCGGTGGTGGCTGGCGCAACGTGAAGAATCTCGGCCCGAATGTGAATTCCCCGGCGTGGGATTCGCAGCCGGCGATCTCACCCGATGGGCTCATGCTGTTCTTCACCAGCGAGCGTACGGGTGGCCAGGGCGGCACGGATCTCTGGATGACGCGCCGCGCCTATGGCGGCGAGTGGCGTCCGGCCGTCAACCTCGGCCGCACGATCAACACGGTGGGCGATGAGCTCGCGCCGCATATCGCGCCGGACAACAGCACGCTGTACTTCTCGAGCGACATGCATCCGGGCATCGGAGGCCAGGACGTCTACCGCACGAAGAATACCAGCGACGGGTGGTCCACCCCGCAGCATCTCGGCACGCCCATCAACAGCGAGGATGACGATTACTTCTGCAGTCTCGTGCTCAACGGCGAGGACATGTATTTCTCGTCCAACCGCCCGGGTGGAAACGGAGAACTGGATGTGTTTCTCGCCATTCCCAATCCCCTCCCGCCGGGAGCGGTGACCACGGTCATCGGCACGGTGAGCGACTCGCAATCCAAGACGCCGCTCGGCGCGACACTGACGGTTCGCGACATTCAAAGCAACGAAGTGCTCAGCAGTTTCCGCAGCGACGAGGTCGATGGGAACTATGTCGTCGTGCTGCAACCGGGACGCAGCTATGTCATCACCGCCGAGGCCCCGGGGTATCTGTTCTATTCCGACCGCTTCGACGTGCCCAAGGATTCGAAGAACAGTTCGGTGCGCAAGGATATTGCCATGACGCGCGATATCGTGCGCCTCCTGGTGTATTTCGATTTTGACAAGGCCACGCTGCAACCCGCGTCGGCGGTCGATCTCGACCGTGCGGTGGAGTGGCTGAACGCCAATGGCAGTGTCAAGGTCGAACTCGCCGGACACACCGACAACGTCGGCGCGAGTGATTACAACCGCAAACTCTCGCAGGACCGCGCGCAGGCGGTGCTCGATTATCTTGTCAGCAAAGGTGTCTCCCGGCAGCGCCTGTCCGCGAAGGGCTATGGCATGGATGAGCCGATCACCACCAACGACACCGAAGACGGCCGGGCGATGAATCGCCGCGTCGAGTTCCGTGTGACGTCACGGTAGTCTGGCATCCCCGTTTTCAACGCACACGGCGCCCACGCGGGCGCCGTTTTTTTTCGAATGAAACCGTGGAGGAACACTTCGTTCACTCCGCATCGAGTTCGACCTGGATCAATTCGACATTCGAATACTCGAGCAGGGGCTGGATCCGTTCGATCTTGTACGGCTTGAGATAGTAGACCCGCCGGATTCCGGTATTGATCAACGTTTTCAGGCAATGGTAGCAGGGACTGGCGTTGATGTAGATATCCGCGCCATTGATCTCCACGCCGTGCTTGGCGGCCTGCGCGATCGCATTGATTTCCGCATGAATGGTGCGGAAACAGTTTTCTTCCTCTTCCCCGTCCGGATTGCGGGAGACGTAGATCAGACAACCGACGTCCGTGCAATGCGGGTGTCCGGCCGGGGAACCGTTGTAGCCTGTCGCGATGATGTTCTTGTCCTTGACAATCACCGCGCCGATTTTCGCACGGGTGCAGGTGGCGCGATCGGCCACGAGCAGGGCGATGCGCATGAAATATTGATCCCAGGAACTGCGAGACGACATAACCACTCCTCTGTTGCGTTATGGAGGAAATATACTTCGAGCGAGAAGTCCGGACAACACGCAACGATGGAGGCGGACCGCGCGCGCATGCGTCGGCTTCCACACACGCTCCCTGCCGATCGGTCGCCGCGGCTTGTGATTGACGGAAATACGACTAATATTACCGTATTCCACTCAGCAAACAGGGGATAGTCTGATGCCGGCAAAAATCAAGAAAATCTTTGTGATCGACACGAATGTCATCCTTCACGACAGTTCCTGCATGTACAAGTTCGAGGAGCACGATGTCGTGGTCCCGATCGCGGTGCTGGAAGAGCTCGACCAGTTCAAGAAAGGAAACGAGTCGCTGAATTTCCATGCGCGGGAATTCGTGCGGGCGCTCGACACGCTCAGCGGCGACAAGCTGTTCGACGGTGGGGTGAAAATCGGACGGGGGATGGGAAATATCTCCATCCGTCTCGACGAGGAAATCGACCGCGAATTCGCGCTCAGCTTCCCCAGCGGCACACCCGATCACCGCATTCTGCACTGCGCGCGAATGCTGTCGCGGAAGTACCCCAAACGTCCGGTAATCCTCGTGACCAAGGATGTCAACCTGCGGATGAAGGCCAAGGGTATCGGACTGATGGCGCAGGATTTCGTCAACGACATCGTCAAGGACATCGACACGCTCTACAACGGGCGACGGGTGCTCGAGGACGTCGATGAAACGCTGATCGACACGCTGTATCAACCCCCGTTCGAACTCGATGCCAGCCGCTTTCCGGAGTTTTCCACCTACCGTCCCAACGAATATTTCATTCTGCGCTGCGGAAAGAAATCCGCGCTCGGGACCTTTGACGCGTCCTCCGGACTGATGAAGCGCGTGGACAAACTGCCGGCGTACGGCATCACACCGCGCAATTCCGAACAGACCTTCGCGTTCAACGCGCTGACCAATCCCGACATCCAGCTCGTGTCCCTCTGCGGCAAGGCCGGAACGGGCAAGACGCTGCTCGCGCTCGCGGCCGCGTTGGAGAAACGCCGGCTGTATCGGCAGATTTACCTCGCGCGTCCCGTCGTGCCGCTGTCGAACAAGGATCTCGGCTTCCTTCCCGGGGACATCCAATCCAAGCTCGATCCGTACATGCAGCCATTGTTCGACAATCTCGGGGTGATTCAGAACCAGTTCTCCGAATCGGATGTCAAACATCGGCGCATCCAGGAAATGCTCAAAGAGGAGAAACTGGTCATTTCCCCGCTGGCCTATATTCGCGGACGCAGTCTGGTGAACATCTATTTCATCGTCGACGAGGCGCAGAATCTCACACCGCACGAGGTGAAAACCATCATCACCCGTGCCGGCGAGGGCACGAAATTCATCTTCACCGGTGACATTTATCAGATCGACCATCCCTATCTCGACAGCCGCTCGAACGGACTCAGTTACCTCATCGACAGGATGAAGGGACAGAAGCTCTACGCGCATGTCACGCTCGAAAAAGGCGAACGCTCCGATCTGGCCGAACTGGCAAGCGACCTGTTGTAGCTCCCGTGTCCCATCCACATCGGACCCACGGCTTTGTTCTCTGCGCGTTTCGCCGTAAATTTCGGCTTGTGAATTTCCACGTTCATATCTGATACAGAGGTGCTCGTATGAGGAACATGTTCCTTCCCTTGCTTCTGCTCGTTCTGCTTGCGATCCAACTCCCGGCGCAACAAACCACGGTCATCGTCGAGAAGCCGGGTGACGAAGACGATCTCCATCTCAAGGTCGGCGCATTGGCTGGTCTCACCCTCGCGATGAACACCACCGATTACCAGGTCAGCCGGGTGTCGCGCTTTCTCGATCTGGGATCGCATTTCGGCGTGCGTGCCAGCATCCCCCTCGGACGCAAGACCCGGGTCGTGGGCGGAATCGGTTATCACACGCTTTCGTTCAAGGATGAAAACAAGCGCATCTCCTTCAATGACCAGATAGAAAACCACAGCACCGATATTCCGAACGAAGGCACCCTCACGACGACGGGAAGCTTTCAGTTTACCGTGCTCACCGCGATGTTCCAGTTCAGCCAGTTCTTCATCGGCGTGAATGTCGGTTTGCCGATGTCGAGCGAAATGACCAACGAGCTGAGCAACGAAACCATTCCGGAGAACGGCATCAATCCCGCGCGGGACCGGGACTGGGCAGACAATGCGAATCTCGACGTCGGGCGGGTGATCCGGGCCGACATCACACCGGAGAACGACGACATCAACACGCTCATCGAGTTGCGCGCGGGTGGCGAGTTTCCGTTGGTCAAATCCGCCGTCGGTGATCTCAATCTCGGCATCAGTCTGGGATGGACATTCAACAACATCCTCAAGCCGACCAAGGATATGGATTCCGAGAGCAAGGCCAAATACAACCTCCCGAATTTCGACGATCAGTTCTATCTCCCCAACGTCCTGTTCCACCTTTCGTGGATGTTCAACATCTGATGATGCGTTCCACCGCCTCTGTCGAAGACATTTACCGGATCATTTACACCGAGCATCACGATCCGTACACCGTGCTGGGCATCCACCGCGTACGGTACCGGCAGAAGGATTCGGTGGCGGTCCGTGCGTTCATGCCCAAGGCCCGTCACGCGTGGGTGCTGCGCGAGGATGCCGACGGTCGGGTGGAGGATTTCCCCATGCTGCGCGTGCATGAGGAGGGATTCTTCGAATATGTCTTCGAAGGCGTATCGGAGGTGTTTCCGTACAAACTGCGACGCGAGACCTTCGACGGGGAGGTCCATAGCTTCTACGATTCCTACGCCTTCCTTCCGCAGCTGACGGATTTCGATCTGTATCTCTTTGGTGAAGGGAATCATTACCGCATCTACGACAAGCTCGGCGCGCATTATCGCGAAGTCAATGGCGTGGGCGGCATCGAATTCGCCGTCTGGGCACCCAACGCACGCAGCGTGAGCGTCATCGGATCCTTCAACGGTTGGGACCGCCGCCGGCATGCGATGCGCGTGCTCGGCTCGTCGGGCGTGTGGGAAATTTTCATTCCCGGCATCGGGGCGGATGAATTGTACAAATTCGAGATCAAGACCCGCGACGGCCATGTCCTCGCGAAAGCGGATCCCTTCGGCAGTGCCATGGAGAAACGGCCACGGACCGCGTCGATCACCCATCCACCGCAGGATTTCCCCTGGACCGATCACGAGTGGATCGCGCGGCGCGCGGCGCGGGATCCGCTGCATCTTCCGGTGGCGATCTATGAACTGCACGCCGGTTCGTGGAAGCGGAAACCCGATGCGGAGAGCGGCGCGCCGGTCGCGCTCGGCTATCGCGAACTCGCCGACGCGCTGGTCCCCTACCTCCAGGAAAACGGATACACGCATCTTGAATTCATGCCCCTGATGGAGCATCCCTTCGACGGGTCGTGGGGCTACCAGGTGTCGGGATACTATGCGCCGACCAGCCGCTACGGATCGCCCGAGGATGTGATGTACCTGGTCAACCGCTGCCATGACGCCGGGATCGGTGTCATTCTCGACTGGGTGCCGGCACATTTTCCCAAGGACTCCCATGCCCTCGGGGCCTTCGACGGATCACATCTGTTCGAACACGCCGATCCCCGTCTGGGCGAACATATGGATTGGGGAACACTGATCTTCAACTTCGGGCGCAACGAGGTGAAGAATTTCCTCATCGCCAACGCGCTGTACTGGCTCGAACGTTTTCACATCGACGGACTGCGTATCGATGCGGTCGCCTCGATGCTGTATCTCGACTACTCGCGCAACGAGGGCGAATGGATTCCCAACCGCCATGGCGGACGTGAAAATCTCGAGGCTATCGATTTCCTGCGGCAGCTCAATTACGCCGTGCACAGCTACCATCCCGGTGCGATGGTCATGGCCGAGGAATCCACCGCGTTCACCGGCGTGACCCATCCGGTCGACGGCAACGGTCTCGGTTTCGACCTGAAGTGGAACATGGGGTGGATGAACGATACACTGGAGTATTTCCAGAAGGACCCGATTTTCCGGAAATACCACCACAACAACCTGACCTTCAGTCTGCTCTATGCGTTCACCGAGCGCTTCCTGCTCCCCATCTCGCATGACGAAGTCGTCCATGGCAAAAAATCGCTGATCTCGAAAATGCCCGGCGATTACTGGCAGAAATTCGCGAACATGCGACTGTTCTTCGGCTATCAATACGGACATCCGGGGAAAAAACTCCTTTTCATGGGACAGGAGTTCGGCCAGTGGGACGAGTGGAATCACGACGGCGAACTCGACTGGAAACTCCTTGACTTCGACGCCCACCGGCAGCTTCTGATGTGGGTGCGCGATCTCAACCGGCTCTATCGCTCCCAGCCGGCCATGTACGAAGACGATTTTTCCTGGGAAGGGTTCCAGTGGATCGAACACGAGGACGCCGACCGCGGCATTCTCGCCTTCGAGCGCATTGCCGTGAACCGCGAGGATCGGCTCGTCTTCGTCTGCAA
>JAVFAS010000003.1:8681-17153 GCA_034002405.1 Bacteroidota bacterium
TAGTCGAACAACGCGCGGTTCTGCTCCGCGAGATCGTAGTCGAGCCAGTTGGTCTCGTCGTCCTTTTCGTAGCTGTTGTGATCGAGGACGGACGGACGGACATCCTGGAGACCGCGATTCGCGACGACTTTCGAGCGGGCAAACTCCTGTCCGGCATGCAGCATGACGATGCCTCGCGCGGTACAGAGCATGACGGCGGCCAGTTTCGCGATCTGGAGTTGCGCGGGGTGAAGCCGTGCATTCGTCATGACGTCCGCGATCTGCTGCCCCGGGCGCGCACTGCCGGTGGCGATGCGGATGAAATCACCGAGCGTGTAGCCGTCATGCGATTCGAGATAGTTGACCGAATGGTCATGCTGGAGAAAGGGTCCGTTCGTGTCCCGCACCGAACCAAGCATCCACGTTCCAAAATCCTCCGCGCTGCTTCCCCCCCATGTACCGAAAATGTAGCCCTGGCCATGCACCGGATCGTGTCCCTTCACACCGTTGCGAAAGATGTCATTCCACGAAGCCATCTCCAGTTCGGAGAATCGCGCGAGGTCGTAGCGGCCGCCTCCCCACGGTTCCGCGATGAGAATGACATGGGGATTGATGCGGCGGGCGGCGTCACGCACCGCGATGAGCGTCTCCTGGTCGATCATCGCGGCAAGATCGAAACGGAATCCATCGATATGGTATGCGGTCATCCAGTGCACGATGCTGTCGACGATGAGTCGACGCGCCATCGGCATTTCGGTGGCGAGATCGTTCCCGCAACCGCTTGCATCGCGGTATTCGCCATCGGGTCCGCGGCGGTAATAGTATTTGCGGTCGATGTATTTGAGCGGTTGATAATCGTACTGCGAGGTGTGATTATAGACCACATCCATGATCACCGCCATGCCCGCGCGATGGAACGCCTTGACCATGTCGCGGAATTCATCGAGATGCGCCGGCGCGGCGGTATTCCAGCGTCCGGCCTCTGTCACGGCATCGACGGCGTACCGCGGTTCGGGGGTGAAGAAATATGAGGTCATGTATCCCCAGTGATTGCACTCGTAGGGATTCCAGTGATTGTAGATGCCGCCGCTGACATGCCGCTGGTAGGGTGGTTCGATGCTGGCGAAGTGCTGGACCGGAAGGAGTTCCACCGCATTGACACCGAGCGCGCGCAGATGGTCGATCCCTCCTCGATGTCCAGGCTCCACGAGTCCGCGGTAGGTGCCGGCCAGGCGTGGCTCGAGACCACTGGACCGATGCGCGGTCATGTCGCGGACATGCAGCTCATAGATCACCAGATCGGCGGGATCGATCGCGCGAAAGGTATCGCCCTCCCAATCATACGATGTGCGGTGGTCGGGGAGTACACATCGCGCGGGATGCCGCCAGGTGTTCGCGGTCACCACGGCCCGCGCATACGGGTCACCGACGGGTATCTGCGCATTGAACAATTCACCGCGCCCGCGCGGACCATCCACGCGGTAGCAATAATAGCGTTCCTTCAATCCGGCGGACAAGGAAAGCTGCCAGATCCCCGCTTCGGTTGGTTCAAGAAAGTACTCGGTGCCGACGGTTTGCGCGGGATGTTCGAACAGATGGAGACGGACCGCGCTCGCCCGCGGAGCGAACAGGCGGAAGACCAACCGATCCTGTTCACGCGTACAGCCGAGTGTCACATCGGATTGCATCGTCCGCAGGCAGGGGGTGTTATCGAGCTGCCGGATGCCCGCGCCACGCACGAGGACGGTATACTCCCGACAGAGCTGCACCGCATCGATTTCCATGATCACATCGAAGTCCTCATGCCGCAATGCGCGCAGTTCGACCGTCGGCGTGACGATGATGTCGCGTCGCGTGATCCCATCGGCCAGACTGTCAAACGTCAAGCGGATTGTTGCGGGCGCCTCGAGTTGGGCGTGCAGAAGTGTCATGGTCTTTCATGCTGGTGAGCGGTGCGGCAACGCCGGATGCGTCGACCCAAGATAGGCGACTTCCACTCACCGCACAATTTGTGACGAGCGCGTCCACGGACGTACATTGCATGGCATGAAGCTCAGCAATCAGACGGTCCATTATCAAAAGGACGCGGAACATTTCGATTATTTCGCTCCGCGAAGCGGTGCGGATCGCGATGCCGAGCGGAGGATCCAGGATGCGGTGATCTCCGCACTCTCCGATGTCTCGCGCCAACGTGTGCTTGATCTCGGCAGCGGCAATGGGTGGACGCTCGGGCATCCCCGCGTGCGCGCGAGCCGGATGCTCGTCTGTGTGGATCTCGGTGTGGCGAATCTCCGCACCCTGCGACGCCGCCATCCCGACGCCTTGCTGGTGTCGGCGGATGCCACGCGACTCCCGTTCCGTCCGGGATCCTTCGACGCGGTCATCGCCTCGGAAATCCTCGAACACCTCAATGACCCGGGGTCCGCACTGCGCGCGATCCACGGGGCGCTTGCTCCCGGTGGCCGACTGATCGCCAGCACACCCTTTCACGAGAACATCCGGTATACCCTCTGTATTCACTGCAATCAGCCGACGCCGCTCAATGCCCATTTGCATTCATTCGATGCGCCGGAACTCCTCTCCCTGCTCGCCGAGGCCGGATTCGTGCGGCCACGATATTTCACCTTCCTGAACAAGGTGTTGATCTTCCTCCGGCTGTCCCTGTTCCTGCGATTTCTTCCATGGCGATTTTGGCGTCTGATCGACCGATTGAGTAATTTTGTCGTGATGAAACCGCAAGGCATCGTCGTCATGGGTGAAACCCCTTCTGCCGCGAACGACCACATTACGTAGGCGAATCACATCACGCACATGCGGACACTTCCACTCTTC
This sequence comes from Bacteroidota bacterium, assembly GCA_034002405.1. Lineage (GTDB taxonomy): Bacteria > Bacteroidota > Ignavibacteria > SZUA-365 > SZUA-365 > SZUA-365. The sequence continues at coordinate 11,493 of JAVFAS010000003.1, forward strand.
CCCTTCACTCGCACCCCAGTTCCATCGCTCGCTCCCTTTGCATGCACCCTGCTGCTGCTGTCCTGTATCCTGCCGCGCACCGCGGCCATCGGTCAGCAGTACGACCGGACACCCCCCGATCGCCCGTCCACGGTCACCACGGTGTGCGGCATGCTGGCGGCCGATTCGCAGGACCTGCCGGCGGGCGCGCCGAACGGCGGCGATGCGTCATCGGGTCTGTCACGGATCGAAGCGCACAGCGGGGCCCATCTCCCGACAACGGGACTCATCCGCGGCCGGGTGATTTTCGTCCAGACAAAGAATGATCAGACGCCGGATGCGGCATGGCCACTGGGTACCCTCCCCCTGTGGGCTGATCCGTATGTCGCGCGGCTGCACCAGTATTTCCACGACATGTCCGGTGGCACGCTGGATCTTCGACTGGATATCCATCCTGATCCGATGATCACGCGCAGCCGCGAGGACGAGTACGTCGACTGGAAGCAGAATTTCGGACATGCCATTCGTGAAATACTCGATTCACTCGACCGCATCATGGATTTTGGCGTCTATGACCTGTGGAACGCCGAACGAAAAATGTACCAGGTGCAGCCAGGACCGGATGGACGGGTCGATCTGCTCATCTTCATCTTTCGAAGCATCTCCAATCCGAACTTTCTTCCCTTCTCCGGTGTCTCCGACCTTGGATTCGCGGGGTATCATTTCCTCGACGGATCGCTCGCCCGCTGGGTCTATGGCGGGACCGGACAGTTCAACGACGCGGCGGCATCCGGCCTGACGCTCTGCCGTTCTCCCGGACACAGCATCGTGGTCGACCAGGACTACGCGTTTCGCGTGACGATCCACGAATTCGGGCACAAGCTGCTCGGTGAGGGACATCCCACCGAACTGTTCGGTTCGCTGGGCGTCATGGGTAACGCGGGTAATGGCTACGCAATGAACAGCTTCGAACGTCATCTCGCCGGATACATCGACTATCGCGAGGTTTTCGCCGAAACGGACACTGTCATTGTCCTTCGGGATTATGTCACGACCGGCGACGCGGTGCTGTTGCCCCTGGTCCACCAGCCACGCGGCTACTACGCACTGGAATACCGGACCTGTTTATCCGAATGGGACACGGCTCCGACGCGCGGACTCTACGCATTCCGGCTGTACGACAGTTGGAGCAGAAACCAGAAGGAAGTCGAGGTCATCAGCGCGGAGGGAAAATTCGAGTGGGAACTCGACAGTGCGACCAACAGCATCATCCCGGTCCGTGCCGCACCGCTGAAAGGGTACAGTCGTTTCCAGCGCATCCCGATCGGCGGGAAAAACTACTGGGCCGACGGTTGGTGGGGCGATCCGCGCGCGGCATTCACGCCCGAACGGCCGGAATTCTGTGTCCTGAAAAACCCGACCCCGGATTTCATCCACGGTTCGGGACGCATCCACACGAACCTGCACATTTCGTTGCTCGCGATGGATGACAGCACGGCCACGGTGCGGATTTCCTATCAGGAACCCGTGATTCTTGACGTGTCCACTCCCGCCTCTGACGCGTTCGCGCTCGCCTCCCCGTATCCGAATCCACTGCGGCATTCCGAGCGCGGGGCGATCTCCCTGTCCGCGCGCCGTGGCGGGATCATCCGCGTTCGCCTTGTCGACGCCCTCGGACGCGAGGTTCGGACCCTGCACGCAGGCGCGATCGATGCGGGGGTGACGCTCATCCCGATCCCCGCGGATGGACTCGCCTCCGGCACCTATTCGGTGGTCCTCGAATCCGCGGAAGGTTGTCGTATCAAACCACTTCTCATCACGCGCTGATCCCCGCGCGCAACGGAAAGGCATCGTCATGCAAACACTGGGAATCGAAGAAAACTTTCTCGGAATCGAGGCAACCCACAGTGATCTGGACACCGCGCGAATCGCCATTATCTCGGCCCCGTACGAGCACACCGTGTCCTACGGTCGCGGCACGGGACGCGGTCCGGCCGCAATCCTCGCCGCGTCACATTTCGTGGAGTTCTGGGACGAGGAATTCCAGCGTGAGCTCTGTTTCGAAAAAGGAATCGCCACGCTCGCGCCGATCGACTTCAAGGGAACCACCGATGCGGCCGCGCTGGGCATGATCGAGGAACAGGTTCGGGCGCTGCTCGCACGCGACAAGTTTGTCGTAACCTTGGGCGGCGAACACACGATTGCGGCCGCACCCATCCGCGCGCATCTCGAACGCTATCCCGAACTCACCGTGCTGCAGATTGACGCGCATTCCGACCTGCGTCAGGAATACGAAGGGTCGCGGTTCAGCCACGCCTCCGTGATGGCGCGCGTGCTCGAATTCCTGCCGGGGTCGCGAATCGTGCAGGCAGGCATACGCGCACAGTGCCGTGAGGAATACGAGCTGATTGAACGCGAGGGGATCCAAACGTTCTTCGGTTGGGAAATCCGCCAGGGTGTCTACGGCCAGTCGTGGAAGGAACGCGTCCTCGACGCGCTCGGATCGGACGTGTACATCACCTTCGATATCGACGGGCTCGATCCCTCGATCATGCCGTCAACCGGTACACCCGAACCGGGTGGTCTGCTGTGGGATGAAACCATGCAATTGATGAAGATGATTGGAAAGCATCGGCGCATCGTGGGGTTCGACGTCGTCGAACTGGCGCCGGCCGCCGGTCTTCCCTGGCCGGATTTTCTCGCCGCGAAACTGGTGAGCAAAATGCTCAACGCGGCGTTTCTTGGTCGCTGATTCCGCAGTACTCGCGAATGGCGTCGATCGTCCGCTGCATGTCTTCCGGCAGCGGGGATTCGAAAAAGACCCGCTCGCGCGAGAGCGGATGCAGAAATCCTAGCGTCCGCGCATGCAATGCCTGCCGCGGCAACAGCATCAGCTGCTCATGGATGAAGCGCTTGAAACGGGCCGTCACTTCTCCATAGTGGATGCGTCGACCGCCATAGGTGGGATCACCGAAAATGGCGTGGTTGCGTGACGCCATGTGGACGCGGATCTGATGCGTCCGTCCCGTGCGCAATTTCAGACGTACAAGAGATAGAAATCCGTAATCCTCGATCATGGAGTAGTCGGTGACGGCCTGCTTACCGTTCTCGACCACCGCCATTTTCTTGCGGTCGCTCGGATGCCGTGCCAGCGCTGCATCGACGGTACCCGATGCGGGGTCGAATCTGCCCCAGATGATCGCGCGATATTCCCGATCGATCGAGTGATCGGCGAATTGCTTCGCGAGGAATTGATGTGCCTGCGCGGTTTTCGCCACGAGGAGGAGCCCGGAGGTATCCTTGTCGAGCCGATGCAGGATTCCCGGACGATCCTCTCCCCGTTCGCGGGAAAGCTGTTCGGTGTGGTACAGCAGTGCGTTGACCAGCGTCCCGGAGTAATTCCCGAATGCGGGATGCGTGACCATGCCGGCAGGCTTGTTGACAACAATGACCGCGTCGTCTTCATGCAGGATGTCGAGCGGGATGGGTTCCGCTCTCACTTCGGGCGGTGGTGGTTTGGGGACCGTGCAACGGACGAAGTCACCGGGGGCGACCATCCGTCCGGATTTCGTCACGACCTGACCATTGACCTCCACCCCGCCGGCCTCGATCAGCTGCTGCACCTTCGATCGCGAGGCATTCTCGACGCCGCGGGTGATGAACTGGTCAAGCCGTACCCGTCGTGCATTGGGTGCGGAGCGGAGTTCATGGATCGTGACGTCCAATCCCTCGTCGTCAGTCAGGTCATCGATACCGTTCGGGAGTGGGACATCCTCGCTTCCTGCCGTCATCCCGGTCGTCCGGCTTGTCCCTCGCCGGTACCTTCCCGCACGACCGTCTGCTCCAATTCGGCGTTGTCCGGTGCCTGGGTGGGTGCGGCGGTGACCTGTTCTCCGTGTGGAATTCCCACGATCAGCAACATCACCACACCGACCGACACCGCCGCATCGGCCACATTGAAAATCGGCCAGAATTTGAAGGAGGAGCCGAAGAGATGAATGGTGAAGAGATCGAGGTCCATGAAGTCCACGACGTTGCCGTAGAACAGGGGCGCCTGGCCATACCAGACACCGTGAAAGGTCCGGTCGATCAGGTTCCCCAGCGCACCCGCAAGGATGAGCGCGAGCGACAAACGCAACAACAGCGCACCTTGCCGGTGGCGATACAGATAGACGAGAATGCCGATCGCGGCGATGAAGGAGAACAGCACGAGAAAGATTTTTCCCGTGATATCGAGACCGAACGCCATGTGCGGATTCTCGATATAGGTGAGCTTGAGCCAGTCCCCAAGCAAGGGGATGGATTCGCCATACTGCATCCCCTCGACCACGAGTCCGAGACCCGGAAGCGCGATGCCCTTGACGAGGAGTTTTGTGATTTGGTCGCCGAGAAGGACGACAAGCGTGACGTACAGAATGCGCATGATGTGCGTTGGCCTTTCCCCGCCGTCGTCAGCGGGACTTGGTCTCCTGCTTGCAGTTGACGCACATGCGCGCATGGGGTACCGCCTCGAGACGGCCTTTCTCGATCAGATTGCTGCAGACGATGCAGATGCCGAAATTGCCGCTCTTGATTCGCTGCAACGCATCGGTCAGATGGGAGATGAATTTGCGCTCGCGCGCCGCGAACAGGTACGCTTTCTCGCGCTCCATCGCGTCCGTCCCCTGATCCGCCATATGCAGCGAATAGGTTGAATCCTCGCTGAATTCACCGGAGGAAGAATCATTGAGGCGCTCTTCGATGCTCATCAGCTCATCGTTGGCATCGTTGATCTTCTGCATGATGATCTGCCGGAAATAATCCAGTTCCTTCTCTCCATAATGCTTCTGCACCCGCGGCTTCACCGGCGCGACGACGTCGCCTTTTTTCTTGAGAAGCAGGCCCTGTTTTCCCTGATACTTTGGAATGGCGACCGGAGCTTTCTTGGAGCGGCGAGTGTATTTGCGCTTCTTCGGACTGTCCTCCGCGCCGGTGTCCTCGATCGACAGTTCCGGTGCGGGCGCCGGCTTCCCGAGCGCGCGTTCCTTCCTGGTCGCGGCGGACTTCCGCGGTGCGATGGGCTTCGTCGGCGTTTCGAGCGTCGGCGGGGTTTCGGCGTTCTTCGATGCCGCGGTGGACTTTGACGGCTTCGCGGACTTCGGTGTCGCCGTCCTCGTGCGCGTGGGGGATGTTTTCCCCGACGTGGAAGGTTTCGCCGCCGGGGTTTTTTTCGTGGCCGTGACGTTCTTCGCCGCCGGGGCTTTCTTCGCCGCCGGGGCTTTCTTCGCCGCCGGGGCTTTCTTCGCCGCCGGGGCTTTCTTCGCCGCCGGGGCTTTCTTCACGGTTTTGGCGTTTCGTGCCGCCGTGGATTTCTTCGTCGCCGGGGCCTTTTTCGTTGTTTCCGTCTTTTTCGACCCATCGGTCTTTTGCGGCGTCGTGGTTTTTTTGGACACGTCAGTCTTTTTTGGTGATTCTTTCTTGGGTGCAACGGACTTTTTCGGTGCGGCAGCCTTCGCTGTTGCCGAGGCCTTGCGTGCCGGTGCCGCCTTCTTCGGGGTAGTGGCCTTCGTGGTCGCGGGGGACTTTGATGCGGCCACGGATTTCTCCGACATCGCGGACTTCGCGGATGCACCGCCGCCCGCGGCTTTCTTTTGCGACGAGGCTTTCTTTTGCGACGAGGCTTTCTTTTGCGACGAGGCTTTC
>JAVFAS010000003.1:17253-63140 GCA_034002405.1 Bacteroidota bacterium
GGCTTTCTTTTGCGACGAGGCTTTCTTTTGCGACGAGGCTTTCTTTTGCGACGAGGCTTTCGTATGGGGGACGGCTTTGGCAGCCGTACGGGCGGCCAAATCCGTGGAAGTTGCTGGAGTCTTTTTCGCTGCCATGGCGGTCTCTCCGTATAAGGGATTTCCAGTGTACCGCGGAGCGGTCACTCGGCACGTGTGGTTGTTATCGATACGACGCAGCGGGAATCGTTGACCTCGAGTTGCGTTCCGCCTCCGGCGGGAATCGCGTCGCTGACGATTTTTTCTGCGAGTGTTTCAGCGCAAATATACGATTCCATTCTGAGAATTGCCCGCATGAACGTTTCATCGGAAGATTCACAGACGATGAGAATGCGATCGGTCACGGCGAATCCGCTCTCCTTCCGCAGTGCCTGGATCTTGCTGACGAACTCCCGCGCCGTGCCTTCGGCGATCAGATCCTCGCTCAATGTCGTGTCGAGGGCCACGACGAGATCGACGTCGGCGCCGATGGTCCATCCCTCGATGTCCTGATGCTGAATCTCGATATCGTCGCGCGAGAGCAGCAGTTCCTCCCCGTCGATCGTCACGCCGATCGTGCCATCCGCCTCGAGGCGGTTGATCTCATCCGAGGTGAATGCCTGCACGCGCGTGGTGATGCCCTTGACGTACTTGCCGTATTTCGGACCAATGACTTTGAAATTCGGCTTGGCCTTCTTGCGCAGCATCTCGTTATCGTTGGCGATGAATTCCACCGTCTTGATGTTGGTTTCCTCGAGTATGACGTCCCGCATCGCCTCGACATGCGCGACCAGATGGGGCGCGGTCGTCGCGACAAGGATGCGCGCGAGCGGCTGCCGTGTCTTGATGCGCGTCTGCTCGCGCAGTCCACGGGTGAGGAACACGACGCGCTGGGCATCATGCATGCGCTGCTTGAGACCTTCATCGATGGTGCCTGGCTCGGGGAGCATGGCCAGATGCACGGATTCCGACGCACCGGGCATCCCCGCTGTCAGGCGGCGGTAGAGGTGTTCCGAAAGGAATGGAGCGAACGGGGACATCAGTTGCGCGATGGTGCGCAGACACTCGTGCAGGGTTTGATAGGCCGCGAGTTTGTCGGCGGACATCTGTCCTTTCCAGAAGCGACGACGGTTGCGGCGCACGTACCAATTCGAGAGTTGATCGATCGTGAATTCCGAAATAGCCCGCGCGGCCGGTGTCACGTCGTAGGCATCCATCGATGCACGAACATCACGAAGCAACGCGTTGAGCTCGGTCAGGATCCACTGATCAATTTCGGGACGATCGGCGAGCGGCACGGAATCTTCCCCTCCCGTGAAGCCATCGATGTTGGCGTAGAGCGCGAAGAACTGGTAGGTATTCAACAGGGCGCGGAAGAAATTCCGCTGCACGCCTTCGATGTCCTTTTCATTGAACATCGTCTGCCGCCAGGGTGGACTGCTCACCGCGAGATACCAGCGCGTGGCGTCAGCGCCATATTGCTCGAGGACGATGAAAGGATCGACAACATTCCCGCGCGATTTGGACATCTTCTGTCCGTTCTTGTCAAGTACGAGTTCGTTGACAATCAGATTCTTGAACGCCGGACGGTCGAACAGCGCCGTGGCAATCGCATGCAGCGTATAGAACCATCCACGCGTCTGGTCGATGCCTTCGCAAATAAAATCGGAGGGAAAATTCTTCTCGAATACCTCCCTGTTCTCGAAGGGATAGTGATATTGCGCGAACGGCATCGCACCGGAATCGAACCAGACGTCAATGAGTTCCGGCGTGCGACGATAGATTTTTCCGTCACGCTCGAACAGGATTTCATCCACCCATGGTTTGTGCAGATCGATCTCGTCGCGCCGCGGTGCCACCCGGGCGCCGTCGACGAGACGGAACCCCTTGAGCAGTTCGTCGATCGAACCGACGATGAACATGTCCGAACCGTCTTCCGCGATCCAGATTGGAAGCGGGGTGCCCCAGTAGCGATCACGCGAGAGGGACCAGTCCTTGTTATCCTCGAGCCAGTTGCCGAAACGGCCGGCGCCGACTTCGGGCGGACACCAGTTGATCTCGTGATTGAGTTCGATCATGCGCGCCGCGTACTCGGTCGTGCGGATGTACCAGCTGTCGCGGGCGTAGTAAATGAGCGGGTTGTCACAGCGCCAGCAATGCGGATAGCTGTGCAGGTAATCCTTGGACGCGCGGTAGATCCGTCCCTTCTCCTTCAGCAGACGGATGATGTCGGGATCGACGCCATCCTCCCGGTGCGTGGTGAATTGCAAGGTTTTCACCAACCGTCCGGCGAAATCGGTGACCTCATCGGTGAAACGCCCCGCGGTGGTGACGGGCAGGATGAACGGCAGATCGTTCTGTTTCATCATCTCGTAATCGTCCACACCGAACGCCGGCGCGATATGCACGATGCCCGAACCGTCCGCGGTGGTGACGAAGTCGCCCGCGACGATGTAGAATGCCTTTTTCTCCACGGGCACGTAATCGAAGAGGCGGTGGTATTCCTTGCCGAGAAGATCACGCCCGTGCATTTCGGCGAGGATTTCATATTCCTCACCGATCACCCCAAGCCGCTCTTTCGCGAGATACAGGACGCCATGCTCCGCGGTGCGAATCCTGACGTACTCGACATCCGGATGCACCGCCAGCGCGACATTCGAAATCAGTGTCCATGGCGTGGTGGTCCAGACAAGGATATTCGCATCTTCATCGACGCATGGAAACTTGACGTAGACGTTCATGTCCTGCACATCGGCATACCCGAGCGCGAGTTCATGCGACGACAGCGGCGTTTCGCAGTGGGGACACTGCGGTACGATCTTGAATCCCTTATAAATGAGTCCTTTGCGGAAAAACTCCGCGAGTGCCCACCACACCGACTCGATATAGTCATTCGTGCAGGTGATGTACGCATCCTCGAGATTGATCCAATAGCCCATGCGCTCGGTGAGCTTCTGCCAGCCCTCGGGATACTCAATGTGATGATAGACGAAATCCTTGGCGCGGCGATTAAACTTCGCGACGCCGTATGTTTCGATATCGGATTTCTGTTCGAATTTCAGTTCCTTCTCGAGCGCGACCTCGATCGGGAGTCCGTGCGTATCCCACCCTGCCTTGCGCATGACCTTGTGGCCGGTGATGGTCTTGTAGCGGCAGACCAGGTCCTTGAGCGTTCGTGCCATCACATGATGGATGCCCGGCTTCCCGTTCACCGATGGCGGACCTTCATAGAAGGTAAATGTGGTCGCGTCCGCGCGCTGGGCGATACTTTTTTCGAAGATTTCCTGTGCGTCCCAAAACGCGAGGATTTCCTGCTCCAGTTCTGCGTACGTGAATTTTTCGGGAAACGGGAGAAATGTGGCCATGGGTGTTGGATTATTTCCGTTGGAGTTTCTGAATCGCGAGCGCGATCAGTGTGAGCAGCAGTCCGAACAGCAGGGTTGTCGAGACTGGGATGAAGACGGTCCCTCGCGGCAGCTCGATCTCGAAATCGCCGGGGAGTTGTCCGATCAAGGGGATCCCGTGAAAATGCTGTGCCATCAAGAGCAGCGCCATGCACAGCACGAGCAGGACCGCGATCAGGCGCAGCGGCGTGGCGAGGTCATTCATGGCGGCGCGGCTCAGTCAACCATCCGCGCAATCACACCCTGCATGATCGCGCGCAGGCGAGGTTCGGCATCATTGGCGGCCTTGATGATCGCCGGGACGTCGACCGGCTCGAGTGCGTCGGGGAAACACTCGTCGGTGATAATCGAGAAAGCCAGGACCCGCATGCCCATGTGGATCGCGACGATATTTTCGGGCACGGTCGACATCCCCACGGCATCGGCCCCAATCGCGCGAAGAAAACGATACTCGGCACGGGTCTCGAGATTCGGTCCCGCCACCGCGACGAACACACCCTTGCGCAGGGGAATACGCTCTTCGAGCGCGACCTGCTCGGCCGTGGTGATCAGTTCCTCGCTATACGCTTCGCTCATGTCGGGAAAGCGCGGACCGAGTGTCTCGTCGTTGGGTCCGATCAGAGGATTGTCCCCGATCAAATTGATGTGATCATGGATGACCATGATATCGCCGCGCCGAAAGATCGGATTCATCCCTCCCGCCGCGTTGGAAATCAGCAGTGTGCGCACGCCGAGTGCATGCATGACACGCACCGGAAACGTCACCTCTCCGAGGGTATAGCCCTCGTAATAATGAAATCGCCCCTGCATCGCGACGACGTTCCTGCCGCCCAGCGTGCCGAAGATCAGCTTGCCGTGATGCGACTCGACGGTGGACAGGGGAAAATGCGGAATGTCCCCGTAGTCAAGCACCTGCTCGGTCTGGATTTCCTCGACGAGACCTCCCTGCCCCGTCCCGAGAATGATCCCGATCCGCGGCGTACTCGCGGTGTAGCCGCGGATGTACGTCACGGCGTCCTGTATCTGGTTGCGTACGGCTGTCATCATCGTTCATCCTTGTCGTCGAGTCGTTCCATGATGTCGTCGAGAACCCCGTGATCGAGACCCTCCCGCGTCCGTGCCGTCGGAGGAAAGGAAGGATGAAAGGGACGCGACGTCTTTCCATGTTCCAGCGCGGAGAGAAAATCCACCTGCGCGCGAAGGATCGATTTCAGTCGGGTGATGAGCGCGAGCTTTTTCGTCTCGAGCAGGTCGATCTGTTCCTTCAACGCCTGCAGTCGGCTATTGCCCTGCATGAGCTGCCGTTCGGCGCGTCGTTCGGCATCCCGGAGAATAACATCCGCTTCTCTTTTTGCTTCCTCGAGCACCGCCTTTCGTTCCTGCTCGATTTTGTAGGACATCGCCGCGGCACTCGCCTGCGCCTGACCGACCATGTTCCGCGAGGCGGATTTCATCTCGCCAAGCATGGCACGGACGCGTTGTTCGATTTCCTGCGATTGTCGCAGTTGCTGCTCGAGTCGGCCGATCTCGCCCCGCAACGCTTGATTCTCCTCCTCCGAACGCACGAGTTCCTCCGCGAGCAGGGTGAGATAGGCACGGACTTCGTCCGGATTCAATCCTTTTTTCGCGATGGAAAACGCTCTGTTGGCGATGGCTTCGACGTTCACGGTTTCACCTTCCGCAGGGAATTATTCTCTTGCTCCGAAAATCGCGCTGCCCAGCCGGATGAGTGTGGCACCTTCCTCGATGGCGATCTCGAAATCATTGGTCATGCCCATCGAGAGTTCGCGGATCCCGGGTGAATGCGTCCGCGCCAGTTCATCACGCAGCTCGCGCATGCGCCGGAAGGCCGGTCGGAGGACTTCGGGATCGGCGACAAATTCGGCGACGGTCATCAGGCCGCGCAGCCGGATACGCGGCAGACGCGTGATCGCGTCGCACAGTGCCGGGACGTCGTCAGGCGCGACACCGAACTTGGACGATTCACCGCTGGAATTGACCTCGACCAGGACATCCACCGCTGTTCCGCGTGCCGCGGCGACACGATCAATTTCCTCCGCCAGCGCGAGGGAGTCCACGGAGTGGATCAGTGACACAACGTCGAGGATTTGCCGCACCTTGTTGCGCTGCAGATGGCCGATCATGTGGAAGCGGTGCGTTCCGAGTTCGTCGCGTTTTGACAGGTACTCCTGCACCCGATTCTCGCCGATGTCGTGCAAGCCGGTGGCGATTGCCTCGTTGATGATCGAAGCCGGCAGGGTTTTGGTCACGGCAACCAGCGTGACCTCGTCACGGGTGCGTCCGCCTCGCGCGCAGGCATCGGCGATACGCTGTTCGATGTTCCGGATTCGCTCGCTCAACATAAGACCATGAATATATCGGGCGGCGGACTGAATTCCAAGAATCCGGCGGAGCGCGCGGCGGCATTGCGGCGGCATTGAAATTGCCTGTGGTATTGCATAAGTTGCATTCTCTTTCCGGAAACAACGCATCGCCCCGCCCCGCCCCGGACGGACGCGGTCTTTACTGACAGAGGAGCAAAGGGATGAATGATCTGAAAGTGCCACCCCCAGTGATCTACGATGTGACCACGGTCGGCGAGGCCTATGTCGAACTACGCGCCGAGGATACCCCGCTTCCCGACGCGACGACGTTCACCAAGCGCATCGCGGGTTCCGCCGCGCTCATCGCGATCTACCACAGCATGCTCGGAGGCAAAGCCAACTGCATTGCCTCGGTGGGCGCGGATGCCCACGGCACCTACGTGCAGAACGTCCTCCGGCAGCATAACGTCAATGCCTCGACGATGCAGTTTTCCCGTGAGCACCAGACGAGCGTCCTCTTCACCGCACGCATGGGACGCATCATCCAGTCGGCATATTACCGGCTTTCCGAATGGCAGCTGCACAACACGAAAGAACATGTCACGCTCGCGCAGGGCTCGAAAATCGTGCACGGGTCGGGGTTCTGTCTCTGGAAACACCCCGCGCGCCACAGCGTGTTCGAGATCCTCCGGCTTTCGAAGAAGTTCGACAGCACGACCGTGCTGCAACCGTTCTACGAACCCGCGCTCTGGCGCAATCGCCCCGATGCGCTTGCAACCATCAAGAAGACCCTGCAATTCGCGGATATTCTCACCCCCACGATTGATGACGCGGAAAACCTGTTCGGGAAATCGAGCCGCGAGGATTATCTCAAGAGCTATCACGACATGGGCGCCAAGACCGTGGTCATGACCATGGGCAAGCACGGTGCGCTCGTCTCGGATGGTGCCAAGGTGCTGCGTGTCCCCGCGGTTGAAGCCGAGGTGGTCGATCCCGCCGGCGTCCACGACGCCTGGCATGCCGGACTGTATTACGCGCTCACGCATGAAAAGCCGCTGGCCAACGCCGCGTATTTCGCGAATGCGGTTGCCGCGTGGGTGCTCGGATACGCGGGCGCCCTCATCCCGCTACCGGAGGCGAATGAAATATCGGAGAAATTACTCGGGAAATCCTTCGACGAGGTATGATACCCGCACCGCGGGACCACAAGTGAGCAGCAGCAGCCGGTCCCTCTCGGGCCGGCTGTTTTCATGAACGGGAAGGGTCCATGCGAAAGGATACCGGCAAACGAAGCGCCGCGTCGAGGCGCTGAAGATACTCCTCGCGACTCACTTCGAACGCACCGAGTCCGAGCAGATGTGGCGTGCTGTACTGCACGTCGAGCAGCACCATGCCACGGGCGACCATGCGGTCGCAGAGCGCGGCCAGGGCGACCTTCGACGCATCCCGCCGCGCGGAGAACATTGATTCACCGAAAAACGCACCGCCGAGCGCCACCCCATACAGTCCGCCCGCCAGTTCGCCGTCACGCCACGCCTCGACCGAATGCGCGGCACCGCGTGCGTGCAGTTCGAGATAGGACGCGATGATGTCCTCCGAAATCCAGGTTTCCTCGCGGTCGGCGCACGCGCGCACGACCTCCGGGAAGCAGGTATCGAGCCGGATCTCGAAAAGTCCGGCCCGGATTGTCCGTCGAAGGCTGCGGGAGATGACGAGTCGCGCCGGTTCCATGATCGTGCGGGGATCGGGACTGAACAGCATGATCGTGCCATCCCGTCCGTCCGCCATCGGAAAAATTCCGGACGCGTACAGGGACAGAAGCCGGTCGGCGGGGATGCGTGGCATGATTCAGACCTCCGCGTCGAGATCCCGATTCCCCTTCAATCGCTGCAGCGTCTTGAGCGAGGTGACACCCAGGACGCGCGCGACGGTCTCGATCGGCTTGCCCGCCTGCAACGCCGACGCGGCATAGGTGTTGCGCAGCATCGATGCGGTGATGTCCGCCATCCCCGCATTGCGTCCGATGCGCTTGACCAGCTGGTCGACGGCCTGTTGTGTCATCGCGACACCGTCGTAGGAAACGAACAGCGCTTCCTTGCGCAGCCGTTTCGCGAGAATGGCGACACCACGCCAGCGCATGTAGTGCCGCAGCGCATTCTGGGCACGGGAACTGAGGTAGACGAAACGCGTGGTCTTTCCCCGGACTCCCTTGATGAAGAGGCGTGCTTCACGCGGAGTCATGTGGACGTCGCCGACGGTGATGGCGCAGAGTTCGCTGCTGCGCAATCCGCTGTGCAGCAGCAAGAGAATGACGGCGGCTTCGAGCGGGCCGGGACTGCGCTCCGCGGTGCGGGCGAGCAGAAGCGCATCCTTCCGTGCCAGCACCACGGGCGCGCGCGGTTCGGCATTCATGCCGCTGATTTCGGCGGCGGGGTTCCGCTCCATCAGGGCGTCTTGCACACAGAATTCGAAGAACTGCCGCAGTGCGGTGATCTTTCGATTGACCGACGACGGCGAGGAATTCCGCGTGAGCAGAAAGGTCCGGTAATCCTGGATATCGCTGCGCGTCAGCGTCCGGAGTTCGAAGTCATCCCCGAATGTACTGCGGCACCATTGCGTGAACTGGCGCAGATCGTTGGCGTAGGAGCGGATGGTGTTCGGATGCTTCCCACCCCGGATCAAGTGCTCCTCGAATGCCTGCTGTATTTCCGACGGTGTCCGTTCTGTCATGTGCCGTACGGCGTCCATTTCCTGAAAAATCGAATCAATCAGGAAATATCTCACGCCAGCGAACAAAATCAAAACCGCATCCGCGCGGACCGCCGGCGACGCCGCGCGCGGAAGAGAATACTTTCAGGAATGGGCTTTTTTTTGTACTTTTGTATGATATAGATAAATCATCTCCACACGTCCGAACTTATGTCCACCTCCACCGAAAAAATCCTCCGCGTCAGCATCGAGGATGAACTCAAGAGTTCCTACATCGATTATTCCATGTCCGTCATTGTCGCGCGCGCGCTGCCGGATGTCCGGGACGGACTCAAACCCGTCCACCGCCGCATTCTCTTCGGCATGAGCGAACTCGGACTCTCTCCGACCCGGGCGTACAAAAAGTCGGCGCGCATCGTCGGTGAGGTGCTGGGCAAGTACCACCCGCACGGCGATTCCGCGGTGTACGATACGATGGTCCGCATGGTTCAGGATTTTTCCCTCCGATATCCGCTCGTGCAGGGACAGGGAAACTTCGGATCGGTGGACGGTGATTCGGCCGCGGCCATGCGCTACACCGAAGCGCGCATGGCGCCGATCGCGATGGAGATGCTGCGCGATCTCGAGAAGGACACCGTGGACTATGCGCCGAACTTCGACGACTCGCTGCAGGAACCGCGCGTTCTCCCCGCGCTCCTGCCGAACCTCCTCGTCAACGGCTCGGGCGGCATCGCGGTGGGCATGGCAACCAACATCCCGCCGCACAATCTCGGCGAGATCGTCGACGGCCTGCTCGCCATGATCGAGACGCCCGACCTTCGGACCGAGGATCTGATCAAGCTCGTCAAGGCGCCCGACTTCCCCACCGGCGGAATCATTTTCGGATATCAGGGTGTGCAGGATGCCTATCTGACGGGGCGTGGCAAGATCATCGTGCGCGGACGCGCGAATGTCGAGACGCTCAAAAACGGGCGGGAAAATATCATCATCAGTGAAATTCCCTATCAGGTCAACAAGGCGAATCTCATCGAAAAAGTCGCCGAACTGGTGAAAGCCGGAAAAATCGATGGCGTGAGCAACATCCGCGACGAGTCGGATCGCGACGGCATGCGCATCGTGATCGAGACGAAGCGGGACGGCAACCCCGAGGTCGTGCTCAACAACCTGTACAAGCACACGCAGATGCAGGTCACCTTCGGTGCGATCATGCTCGCGCTGGTCGACGGTCGTCCGAAAGTGCTGACGCTCAAGGAAATGATGCAGCATTTCCTTGACTTCCGTCACGATGTCGTCGTGCGCCGGACGAAATTCGAACTGGCCGAGGCCGAGCGCCGCGCGCATATTCTCGAGGGGTATCTGATCGCGCTCGACAACATCGACGAGGTGATCGAGACCATCAAGAAATCCCGCGACGTCGAGACCGCGCGCACGAACCTGATGCGCAAATTCAAACTGAGCGAAATCCAGGCCAAGGCGATTCTCGACATGCGTCTGCAGCGCCTGACCGGTCTCGAACGGAAGAAGATCGAGGACGAATACAAGGAAACGATCAAGCTGATCAACCGGTTGCGCGGCATTCTCGAAAACGCGCAGCTCCGCTGGCAGGTGATCGGCGACGAACTTCGCGCGCTGCGCGACAAGTACAACGATCCGCGGCGCACCGAGGTCATCTATGATTATGCGGACTTCAAACTCGAGGACATGATCGCCGAAGAGGACGTGGTGATCACGATCAGCCATCAGGGCTACATCAAGCGGACACCCGTGAGCACGTACCGCCGACAGGGACGTGGTGGAAAGGGCGTCGCGGGTTCAGCCACGCGCGAGGATGACTTCGTCGAGCACATGTTCATCGCCTCGACGCATCATTACATCCTGTTTTTTACCGACAAGGGACGGTGTTACTGGCTCAAGGTGTTCGAGGTCCCGGAAGGCGGCCGCACCGCGCGCGGGCGGGCGATCATCAATCTCATCAACAAGCAGAAGGATGAGAACGTCGCCGCGTTCGTCACGGTGAAGGAATTCACCGATACGCAATTCATCATGATGGTGACCGGCGACGGCACCGTGAAGAAAACCGTGCTCAGCGCCTATGGCAACCCGCGATCGACCGGCATCATCGCCATCCATCTCAGCGGCGATGACAATCTGATCGACGCGAAGATCACCGATGGCGGCAGCGACATTCTGATCGCGACACGCAACGGACAGGCGATTCGCTTCAATGAAACCGACGTGCGCGACATGGGCCGCAATGCAACCGGCGTGCGTGGCATTTCACTCGCCGCCGACGATGTCGTCATCGGCATGGTGGTCGGGCGCCCCAATGGCAACGTGCTCGTCGTGAGTGAACATGGATATGGCAAACGCAGCGAGGTTGCCTCGTACCGTCATACCAAGCGCGGTGGCAAGGGTGTGATCACGATGAATGTGACCGAAAAGACCGGTCTCGTCATTGCGATCAAGGAAGTCTCCGATCAGGATGATATCGTGATCATCACCGAACGCGGGTTGATCATCCGGCAGCACGTGCGCAACATCCGTGTGATGGGACGCAACACCCAGGGGGTGCGATTGATCGATCTGCGTGACGGCGACAGCATCGCCGACATCGCGCGCGTCGGTGCCGAGGAGGATCTCGACCCCCCGGTCGACGAGGCCTAAACGATGTCACTGCTTGACTTTTGTCGCGTTCATGACTACGTTCGGGATATTCAGGTAAAAGAGGTCGGAAACCTGTATTCCGTTTTCGCTTCGACAGCAGCACGTTCCGACGTCGATCACCCGCACGGGAAACCCGACGAACGGCGCAGTCCGGTGATATTTCCACAGACCGAGGTGTCCATGCTCAGCTTACGATTCGCATTCAGCACACTGGTGTTCGCCCTGTTGTGCCTGCCCGCCATTGGATTCGGACAGGCGCAGGATGGAACGATCGAGGCATCGTGGAACCGCCCATCCCCGACGCCCGCGCCGCGGGTGCAGCCGGCGCCCTCGCGGGAACAGGCACCCTCACGGGAACAGGCCGCGCCTTCAGCGCGCCGCGCCACCGCGGATGACGCGAAATATTCCGAACAGGCGTGGGATAAACAGCGCCACCCCTCCTCGCGTCCCTGGCCCGCGCTCTCCGCGCGTCCGACGGTGCAGGAATATTATACCGTGAACACCGCGGTCATCGACTCGCTCGCGCATCTGTACTGTCTGTCGACGAATTATATCGGGTCCCTCCGACTCCGCAATGAGCAAGCCCTGCAGAGTAAGGAGCAGCCCCACGCACGGGACTTCAACTACGATGGCACGCCCGCGGCGCCACGACACGGCCAGCAGTCGCTGCAGGCCTTGCACAAGGAGCTGATGCTTCTGCTCGAGCGCTGTCTTGTCGGCCGTTGACCGCGGCATCCCGACGTCGACGCGATCCGGGGTTCACCCACGCGCCTCACGTCGCAACCGAGTTTACATCACTGGCACACATATCAGGAGCCTGCACATGAAACACTCCGTACGCCTTTCACTTCTCGCCCTTCTGCTGCTTCCCCTGTTCGGCGGCTGCCAGCCGATCATCGAGGAAGAAACCAACAACTGGATTACCTATGAGGTGCGTGAAGGACTGGCCTATAACGAGGCGTGGATGGTCGTCGTGGACGCGCTGCTCACGCGTGGGTATCAATTCGAGACCCTGTCCAAGGACGATGGCTACATGAAGTCCGAGTGGCTGCACGAGACCGTGGAATCCCAGGGAGTGGAGATTCGGACACGCATCTCCGTGAAGTTCACCTACGGCCGCCGCACCGTGCGGGTAAAGATCGACGAGGATTATCTGATCGGCTACAAGGAGCCCGGTGTGGACATTCCGCGCGTCGCAGATCTGAAGGTCGAATTACGCGACCGTCTGCTCTGACATGCCGGCTGAGATCAGGAATGTCCAATCACCAACTCCGGAGGCAAGTATGAAGACGCACGCGGGAATGTATTCACGCCGGGCGCATGCCACGAGCGTGACGACGCTGGTGACGGTCATGCTGCTGTGTCTCGCGACACTGGCTCCTTCCCGGGCGGAAGCCCAGGGCAAGGCGCTGATCGACATTGCGCGGCAATCCGTCGTCCAGATCCCGGCGGAAATGACCAGCCTGAATATTTCCATCTACGGCGTCACGCTCGGAATGCCCTGGGGCGAAGCCCGCAACGTGCTTGACCGTGGCAACGTCCCGTATATTTTCCAGAAAGGCACGTCCCCGGTGGTCTACGTCCCTCCGACGAATTCCACCTATTACTTCATTCTCAATCCGAGTTCCTACGCCGTCATTGAAATGGGAATCATCGGCATCTCCGACCTGCCGCTGGACAATCAATATCTGTTCGACGGACATCGCTGGCGGTTGACCACGGCGCGCACGCAGTTCTTCGGGAATGAAGGCGAGTACATCGTCAATGAGGAAGGCGAAATGTACAATTTCCCCTTCCACGGCTTCGTGCTGAAATACCTCACGCCCGAGAATTTCCGTTTCGTGATGGTCGCACCGACGAATTCGCCACTGACGACCTACGGGCAGGCGCTCAAGCCGGGAGGCACTCCTCCCGCACCACCTCCTCCGCCACCACCCCCTCCTCCCACCGCACAGCGCCAGCCCCCCCCGCAGGTGCCCGATCTCGAACGGTGGCTGCAGAAATTCCAGATCGGACGGGACAATTTCGAAGCCCGCCGGTACAGCACCGCGCTCAGCGTGTTCCAGGAGGTTTCCGAGCAAGCCCCCGACGCACTGCTCCGCGTGCGCAGCATGTACTGGATGGGAGAAACGTACTTCGGGCTGAAACGCTATCGCGACGCACGGGAGCAGTTCGAACGCGTGCTTGCCGCGACCGACATCGAGACATTGCGCGCTCCCGCCAAGCTCATGATCTCGAAATGCAACAAATTCCTCTGACCTCGCGCCACGACCTGACCTTCCAACGGGATCCCCATAAAGGATCCCGTTCTCTTTTTCCCCATCCTTCCAAACTTCCATCCTTCCCTCGCATCGCGCATTTCCCTACCTTTGAAGATCGGCGAAAACGCCATTTTGTCCCACAACCAGACAGAGTCCCATGATCAAGCGGATCGCGCATATCGGAATCGCGGTGAAGGATCTCACCGATGCGCAACACACCTTTGAAACGCTGCTGAACCTGCAGCCATCCCATGTCGAACGCGTCGAAGCCCAGCGCGTCGACGTGAGCAGTTTCCATGTCGCGGAAACCAACATCGAGCTCACGATGGGCACCGATGCCGAATCGCCCATCAGCAAATTCATCGAAAAGCGGGGCGAGGGCATCCATCACATGGCGTTCGAAGTCGATGACATCCATGCCGAGCTCGCACGTCTGAAGGCCGCGGGCATCCGTCTCATTGACGAGGAGCCGCGGATGGGCGCGGATAATTTCCTCGTGGCGTTCATCCACCCGAAATCCGCCGGTGGCGTGCTCGTGGAGCTCTGCCAGCCCGCCGCATAACTGTCTCCCATGAGTGAACGGGCGGCTCCGGACATCCTGACGCTGAAACTGGCCAATCTTCCG
Organism: Bacteroidota bacterium; assembly: GCA_034002405.1. Lineage (GTDB taxonomy): Bacteria > Bacteroidota > Ignavibacteria > SZUA-365 > SZUA-365 > SZUA-365. Next base: position 31,256 of record JAVFAS010000003.1, read on the forward strand.
AAATCACCGGGAGTGTACCAGTTCAAGAACGCCGACGGAAAGATCATCTACGTCGGAAAGGCGAAGAATCTCCGGAGCCGCGTCCGTTCGTACTTCCAGGATAAAGGATCATCCGATCCGAAACGGGAGATTCTCGTTTCGAAGATCGCCGATCTCGAACTGCTGGTGACCGACTCGGAGGTCGAGGCGCTGCTGCTCGAGAACAACCTGATCAAGGAGCACAATCCGCGATACAATGTGCGGCTCAAGGACGACAAGAGCTACCCCTATATCGTCGTGACCAACGAACCGTTTCCGCGTGTCTTCCCGACACGACAAGTGCGCCGGGACGGGTCCCGCTACTACGGTCCCTACACCGACGTCAAGGCCATGCATCTCATGCTCCGCACCATCCGCGGTATTTTCCCCATCCGCAGCTGTGACTATCTGATCAACGCGGAATCCATCGCGCGCGGCAGCGTCCGCGTCTGTCTCGATTACCATATCCGCAAATGCGAGGGTCCCTGTGAGGGACATGTCTCCCAGCAGCGGTATCGCGAGATGATCGACCAGGTCGAACAACTGCTGAAGGGGAAAACGCGCGTCTTGCAGGAACTGCTCGAGGAGGAAATGCGGCGCTGCGCCGATCGCCTTGAATTCGAACGCGCCGCGGAATGCCGCAACCGACTGCAGGCGTTGCATATCTATCAGGACAAACAAAAGGTCGCCGCATCCGATTTCAAGGACCGCGACATCATCGCGCTCGCGCGCAAGGATGCCGATGCGGTCGGTGTGGTCTTCCGTGTGCGGGACGGAAAAATCGTCGGCACGCAGCACTTCCCCTTCACGGGTGCGGAAATCGAGCGCGAGAGCGAGATTCTCGAACACATCGTCCACCGCTACTACTCCAAGACGATGGACATCCCCCCGGAGATCGTCATCGCGGAGGAACTCGAGTCACGCGAGGCGCTGGAGGAATGGCTGCAGGAAAAAGCGCAGGTGCGGGTTTCCTTCACCGTCCCGAAAATCGGCGACAAGGCCAAGCTGTTGGGCATGTGCCGTGCGAACGCGGTGTTCATCCTCGATGAAATTCTGCTGCAGAAAATGAAGGCAGGAAACACGCTGCCGAAGTCCGTGGAAATGCTCCAGACGGATCTCCATCTCCCCCATCCCCCACGCCGCATCGAGTGTTTCGACATCTCGCATTTTCAGGGTGCCGAGACCGTCGCCTCGATGGTCTCCTTTCTCGACGGAAAGCCGCGAAAAAGCGAGTACCGCAAATTCTCGATCAAGACCGTGGATGGTGTGGATGACTTTGCCAGCATGCGGGAGGTGATCCGCCGCCGGTATACTCGCGTGCGCGAGGAGGGACAACCCATGCCCGATCTGATCGTGATCGACGGTGGCAAGGGACAGCTCTCCTCGGCGGTGGAGGTTCTCCACGAACTCGATCTCGCCACCCAGCCGGTGATCGGTCTGGCGAAGCGGCTGGAAGAGGTATTCGTCCCCGGCGAAAGCCTCCCGCTGAATATCGCGAAGACCTCCGCCGGTCTGCGACTGCTGCAGCGCGTCCGCGACGAAGCCCACCGATTCGCGGTGACGTTCCATCGCGAGCGACGCAGCAAGAGTACGTTGCAGACCGAGCTGGAGCAGATCGAGGGTGTGGGTCCCAAACGCGCCCAGCTGCTCCTCACCGCCTTCGGATCGGTCCGCGCCGTACGGGAGGCCGATACCGCGGCGCTCGCCGCGCAGATCGGCTGGTCGGCCGCGAAAACCGTCACCGCCTATTTTCACCCGGAGGAGGCGGCGCTCCCATCGGACGACCAGGAGACTGCCCGATCCGATTCTCCTGATATCTCCGCGTCCATGGAGGAGACGGGACGGACGGATACCCAGAAACGCGAAGGGAACGAGAACCCATGATAGCCTGGACCCGCATCGCATCGCACGGCGCCCTTCTTCTCTGTGCCGCCGTCTTTCTTCTTTTCGGCATGCGTACCACGGCACGGGCGCAGAGAATTCCGGATCCGGGGCTACACATGATGATCCGCGAAGGCATCAATCATTCCGGCGCGCAGGACTACACCGCGGCACTCCGGGTGTTCGACCGCGCGATCCGCGCGTATCCCGCGCATCCCGCGGGGTATCTGAACAAGGCCATTCTGCTCATGGTGATGTCCCTGGACTTCGAGACGCCCGTGCGCATGCCGGAATACCTCGACCTGCTCGACACCGTCGACCGTCTTGGCGAGCAGCTCGCTCAGGACCCGGGCACGGCTGCCGAGGGCTTGTATTACCGGGGAATGGCGCGCAGCTATCGCGCGTATTACGAATTCCGTGACGGAGAGGACTGGCTGGCCGGCCTCTCCCAAGGAATGAAGGCCACGGGCTTCCTCGAAGACGCGCTCGCGAAACATCCGAAGGCATACGATGCCATGACCGGTGTCGGGACATACAAATACTGGAAAAGCCGGAACATGTCCTTTCTCACCTGGACGACCATCGTCTCCGACGAACGCGCCGAAGGTATTCGCTTGCTCCGTCGTGCCGAGCGTCAGGCAGACTACAGCGCGCAGCAAGCGACGAATTCCCTGATCTGGATCTTCATCGAGGAGGAGCGCTGGAACGACGCCATCCGTACCGCGAACACCATTCTCCGACGCTATCCACGTAACCGGCTGTTCCTCTGGGGACTCGCATCCGCCGCCGAGGGCAAGGAAGACTGGGCGCTCGCGCGCCGTGCCTACGAGCGCATTGTCGCCTCGCTCGATACAGAAGTGAAGGAGCGTCGGTATATCGAGATCCAGGCACGGGCGAAAATCGCGTCGATGAGTCATGCTCTCGGTGACCGCGACACCGCGCGCCGCGAATGTCTCTGGGTGCTGCGGCAGCGCGGTATCGACCTGTCAGGGTTCACCACCGATGGGGCCGACCGCATCACGCGCCGCATCGAGGAAATGGAAGAACTCCGGGACGAGCTCTGATCGCGTGTGGACGTTACCGGCGCACGCAGAGCCGTCGATGCATGACAACGTCGCCGCAGCGGACGGTACAGAAATACACACCTGCCGGAAGATTGCCCAGATCGAGAGGGACCGCGACCGATTGATGCCGCCGGACACCACGCGTCTGCTCTGGAAGCACCATTCTCCCCCACGCATCCCGCACACACACCGACGCGTCCCCATCGGCGGCCGCGGTAAACGTCACGGTCGTCGATCGCGGGAAGGGATTCGGATAATTATCGATATGGAATTCTGGTTTTTCCGCAGCGACCCCGATCGCATCCGAAACCTGCGTCCCACCATCCCGATCGATCTGACGCAGACGATACCACACCGCCGACCGTGGGGCCGAGGGGTCGATCGCATGGTAGTCCGTGGGTGAATGTTTCGTCCCCTGCCCGGGGAGAAACGCGATCGTCACGAAGCCCTCATCCGGGTCATCCGCACGTTCGATTGCAAAGCCGAAATTCTGCACCTCCACGGCCGTATTCCACCGCAATACAACGGTGGAACCGCTGCGATGCGCGCGAAACGCCCGCAGCTCCACGGGAAGGACGGCATTCATGTCACCGAAGGTATAGCGATGATTGAAGCTGGTCAGGCCGTCGAAGGAATAGCTGACAATATTGGCGGACGTATTCACCGTGCTGCCCGGCAGCTTGGTGAACTGATTCTCCGTCGCGCTGCCATGAGTTCCGTACGCGAGCTTCAGCGTCGCTTCGTCATTCCCGTTGAGCTCGGACTCCCTGTAGGGCAGACCCAGCGCGCAGCTCCCCATTACCGGCGTCAGGTCGCTGCCCACGCGCTGAATATCGTAGTATCGCATGACGGCCTGCATGTCCGCGAGATTCCGCACGAGTGTGACTTCGTATTCCTCCGCGGCGGAAAGTCCCTGCACACTCACCGTCGTCAGACTGCTGTTGAAGCTGTACGCTCCCATCGCCTCGAGCGTGCGGCGCACCGTGCCAACCACCTCGCCGTTCCCGCTCATGGCATTCATCGGTGCACCCGGCAGCACGAACAGCGTGTGATGCGGAATTGCGAGATCCTTCGCCAGATTCACGGTCCGCCGCACGATAACATCCGCATTCGCCTCCAGGACGCCCGCCGGATTCGTGATCGACAGCGCATCCAGCAGCAGCACCCCGTTCAGTAGCACATCCACCGCATGCACGCTGAGACTGGTACTCGTACCCATGGTCAGCGTACCACCAAGCGAACAACTCGACGCCGCATCCGTCGTGTTATGTGAGAGTCCCGCGTTGAATTCATTCACCCCACCGCTGATCACAAGCGCGGGCCCATTCACCATCACCGCACCATTGAACGTGTTCACCGTTGATGTACCACTGCCCGAGATCGTCAACGACCCACCGACGGTTAGGGTATCATCCAAGTCAATTTCGTTAGTAATCTCGACACTACCATCAACACCAACGTCACCAGACACATATAAAGGAGTGCTCACTGATAGCTCACCATTGCAGTCCAATGCTCCGATAATTGTGTGCTTCCCAACCCCATCTATGAAGTTGATCGACGAAAAAGATCCCGAAGTCGTAAGATTACTTAGATGAACCACGCCGCCATCTACGTTTATTTGCGCGCTGCTCCCAGGAAGGATGAAATCACCTGAGATGCCGATTGTATCTGCATAATTATTCGCGGCAAGCGTTACGATCGCGTTGGTATTCGAGCAGTTCACATCCTTTATTGAAACATTCCCACTCCCCCACGCTCCATTTCCGATGACACAGGATGTGCCGGAAACGGTGATCGAGGCGTTGTTCATGAGCGTGTTGCCGCTGCCGCCGATGGTTGCATCGCCGAATGCGTAGGTTGCGCTCCCGAAGTCGTGAAGCGCGGTGCTGTTGTTCCGCAGCGCCTGACCGCAGGTGACCGGGTAGGCGGCGTTGACGAAGCGGGCACTGCCGTCGATGGTCAGTTGCTGCTGGAGTACGAGGGGTCCCGTCAGCGTCTTGTCGCCGCTGCCTTCCAGCACGATACTGCCGAAGGTGAATGCGGCGGAGATGTTTTGCGCCGATGTCCGGGCGTACCGCAGCACGCTCGCGGACGCGAATGTCGTGGCGGCGGGAAGCGCGTAGGTATCGGCGAAGTTGACGCCGTCGACGCGAAGGCTGCCAGCGACGGACGCAGTGCCGGAGACGGAGAGCGTGTAGAAGGCGGGCATCGTGCCACCACTGCTCACGGTGCCGTCGAGCACCGCATTCCCGCCAACCGACATTCCGAATCCTCCGTTGATATTCAGCACGGCGCCGGAGGCGAGGACGAGATCGCGCAGCGTGATGGTGCCACCGGACTGCGTCATGACACCACCGGAAAACGCACGCAGCTTGGCGCTGGCGGCGTTCAGCGGCGTGCCGCTGCCACCGATGTTCAATGCACCAACAACATACACCGTCGCGCTGTCAACACGCACGCTTCCGCCACCTTGCACCGTCATCGTTCCCCAAATTTCAATCGCATCCGTCCCACTGAAGCCGACATCGAGGGACCCTCCGGTGCCAACCATCAACGTGGCGGCATCGCTGATGATGATGGATGCAACCCGTGGCAATCCGGTCGTTCCGATGGTCACCGTCGTCCCCGTGGCAATCGTCACCACGGCCCCCGCCTGCGGTATCCCGGCTCCTCCCCAGGTCGCGGCATCCGACCAAGAACCGGACGTGACGCTCTGGACCTGCGCGTGCAGTGCCGTTGTCATACAGTAGATCACGATCAAGAGAAGGACGGAATGGTGGTGATGACGTCGTGTGGACATGCTTCCTCCTTGAGCTGTTTCAGTGCCAATGCGTGGATATACATGTGCGGGCGACTCAGCCCGTCGGGCTGAACAGCAGTATCCCTTGTATCATGGCGAAGCAAACGATCGGGAACATGTGACCGGCACCCGGCTGGTGCACGGTCAGAGCAAATACATCCCTCTCAAGTGTCAGGTCTCGGGGCGAACAGGCACGGGACTATTTCGGATATAAACAGTCTTTAATGCTATTTCCGGCAATATAGGACTTCTCTCCCGAGAATGCAACAGTTCGTTCCCTGTATTGCAGGATTTCTGGACATTTTTTTTATATTTTCCGTCCATGCAACGAAAACGCCCCCGTGATTGCGGGGGCGTTTTCATGAACACGTTCGGAGCTACGGTTATTCGATTCCCTGCGCCGCGAGCCAGCGTTCGGCGTCGATGGCGGCGGTGCATCCGCTTCCCGCGGCGGTGATGGCCTGCCGGTAGACATGATCCTGCACATCTCCACAGGCGAAGACGCCGTCGATGTTCGTGTAGGAACTGCGTCCTTGCGGGATGAGATACCCGCTTTCATCCATCTCGAGAATTCCGGCGAACAGATCGGTGTTGGGGCGATGGCCGATGCCCATGAACAAACCGTCAAGCCGGAGTTCCTCCAGCGCGCCGGTCTGCGTATTCTTGAGAATGACATGGGTCATTTTCTTGATACCATGCTCCTCGACGCCCATGATATCCTCGACCGCGCTGTTCCATTTGAACACGATCTTCTCGTTTTTCATCGCCCGCTCCGCCATGATTTTCGAGGCGCGCAGTTCATCACGGCGATGGATGACGGTGACGCGCGAGGCGAATTTCGTCAGATACAGCGCCTCTTCCATCGCGGTGTCGCCACCACCGACCACGGCGACTTCCAAGCCACGGAAGAAAAACCCATCACAGGTGGCGCAGGCGGAGACACCATAGCCCATGAACTCCTTCTCGCTTTCGAGCCCGAGCAGCTTGGCGCTGGCACCGGTGGAGACAATCACCGCATCCGCGGTGTAGGTCTCGTCTCCGACGAAAACCTTGAAGGGCCGCTGCGAGAAATCCACACCCGTCACATGGGAATACTTGCTTTCCGCGCCGAAACGATGGGCCTGCTTGCGCATTTCGTCCATCAGTTCCGGTCCGGTGATCCCTTTCGGGAAGCCGGGATAATTCTCCACTTCAGTGGTGATGGTCAATTGCCCGCCGGGCTGGTTGCCTTCGAAGACAAGCGGCGCGAGATTCGCGCGGCCGGTGTAGAGCGCCGCGGTGAGTCCGGCTGGTCCGGAACCGATGATGATGACTTTCCGATGTTCCATGTTCCTCTCGATGTCCAGTGTGCTGAATCGTTCGTTTCAATCTGTATGTGATTCACGCTGCGCCAAAAGGGTTCGGGCATTCCTGCGAAAGCCGTCGGGCTTGGCCCGTTTGACCGGACTCTTCCGAAAGCGCGCGCGGAACTCCTCATCGCGGATCTCGGCGGCCTCCTCGATCCCGATGACGAGATTTTCCGGACGCGGCGCGAACGCCGCCTCCGCTGACGGCTGGGCGAAGGAGTTCCACGGACATACATCCTGACAGATATCGCATCCGAAGATCCAATTCCGGAAATCCGCTTCCCGCGAGGCCGCGGGATGCTCGCCGCGATGCTCGATGGTGAGATACGAGATACACCGGGCCGAGTCGACCACCGCTGGCGCGACGATGGCCTGTGTCGGACAGGCGTCGAGACAGCTCGTGCACGTGCCGCAATAGTCCTCGATCGGCGTGTCATACGCAAGCGCGACGGTGGTGAGAATTTCCCCGAGGAAAATCCACGACCCGTGATCGCGCGTGATCACCATGGCATTTTTCCCCAGCCACCCGATTCCCGCCCGCACGGCCCACGCCTTGTCCATCACCGGAGCGGTATCGACAACGCGGCGTGTGCGCGCGTCCGGTTTCTCCTGCTGAATGAATTCCTCGAGCGCGGCGAGTCGGCCGGACATGAGGTCGTGATACTCATCGCCCCATGCGTAACGGGAGATGCGCGCGACGGTGGGATCGGTGGCATGCGGGACCGGATGATAATAGTTCATCGCAACGGAAATCACCGACCGAGCGCCCTCGAGCACAAGGCGGGGATCGGCGCGACGGGCGGGATCGCGTGCGATCCATTCCATCCCGGCGTGGTACCCCCGCGCGAGCCAATCCTCGAGGCCTTCCCGTTCGATGTCGAGGGCCTCGGCCCGCGCGACACCGACGTGGGAGAAACCAAGTCGGAAGGCCTCGCGGCGGATGCGGTCCGTGCATGTTTCACCACTGGTCACCACCATGGTTCGATATCCTCCGCCGGCAGTGAAATCAGGACGTCACGGCCATCGATGCGCGTCTCGTATTTCGTCAGGCGGCTGGACGAATGCACGTGCTTTCCCGTTGCCAGATCGAATTGCCAGCCATGCATCGGACAGGTCACGACCGTTCCGTCAAGCTCCCCTTCGTCCAGTACCGGGATATGCTGATGGGGACAGAGATTCTCCACGGCATACACGACACCCTGGATGAGAAAGACGGCGATGTCCCGTCCCTCCACGGAAACGCTGCGTCCACGTCCCTCGTGCAGCGCATCGAGCGTCGTGATTTTGATGAATGCCGGTGAGTTGTGCTCAACCACGGGAGTGCACGCGATGGTGGGTCAGGAACCCAGGATGTCGGAAAGCCGCCCAGCCTTGCCGAGACGGAAACCCCGGTCGGTCCGCAACACGGTCGCGGCTTCGACGGCGCGATCATGCTCGAACACCAACACATCACCCCGCGCCGCGGTGTCGGATAACACGGTGTTTTTCTCCTCGAGCGTGACCAGGGGTTGGAGATCGTAGCCCATGATCCACGGGCCCGGGACATGCGCGTGCATGGGGACGAGATCACCCGCGAACAACAGGGCGCGATCGCCGTCATGCAGGCGCACCAGCTGCTGTGCGAAGGTGTGTCCATCGACGATATGCAGGGACAGATCGCCGAGAATTTCCTCCGGACCATCGAGGAGCTGCAGTCGTCCGGCATCGTGAATCGGGAGATAATTGTCGGGAATGAAACTCGCACGATCACGCTCCGACGGATGCTGTGCCCATTCCCAGTGCCGCTTCTGCAGGTAGTGGGTGGCGCGGGGAAACAGCAGCGAGAGCGTATCGTCCTCGCGCAGCACGCATCCGCCCGCATGGTCGAAATGCAGATGGGTGAGAATCACGTCCGTGACATCCTCCGGCGCGACACCGATGGCCGCGAGTCCGCCGGCCAGGGAATGCACGCGGAAATCCACGGCGAATATCTCATGAGATTTCGCGTTGTCCTTGTGTCCCATCCCGGTGTCGACAAGCACCACGCGATCGCCGCGACGCAGGCACAGCACACGCATCGTCATGTCGATGCGGTTCTGTTCGTCCGCCGGATTCGATTTCTGCCACAAATTCTTCGGCACGACACCAAACATCGCGCCCCCGTCCAGCTTGAAATCGCCCGTGACGACACAGTCGACCTGCCAGGATCCAAAACGCAGCGAGGAACCTGGAGGAGTTGGCATATCCGTGGTCATCGATCAGCGGCCGATTTCGTCGAGATATTTCACCTTTGCGAGCAGCTGCTCTTTCGTCTCGACATGTTTCGGATCGGGCAGGCAACAATCGACCGGACACACCGCCGCGCATTGCGGTTCGTCATGGAAGGTCTCGCATTCGGTGCACTTGTCCGGCACGATGTAGAAAAAGTCCGCCGACCAGAATCCCTCGGCACCGGCGGGCGATGCGTCGCCCTCGCCATAGGTCTTTCCCCCGAGTTCCCAAGACGCGCCGCCTTCATAAATCGCCGTATTCGGGCATTCCGGCTCGCATGCACCGCAGTTGATGCACTCGTCGGTTATGTAGATTGCCATCTGAATATCTCCTGTATAATAATGTGCGTCTTCTGCTCCAAACGAATTCGTTCGAGCGACCATGACGAAAAGTACGATCTTTCCGGTGCCGAGGCAATCCCGGCGGGGCCATCCCGGCGGGATCCGCGGCACGGCACCTCACGACATCCCCGGGGTTCTCCTTGCCAGTGCGACGGCGCGCACGTATATTTCCTTTTTTCACGCAACAGACGCACATTCATGATCACGCTCCCCTTCTCCGCGCTGCCGGGCACGCCGAAACTGTTTGTCGACTATGCCGAAAACCGCGCCGATGCATCAAATTATTTCATGGGACATTTCGCCGACCTGATGGCATACGAGACGCATCTGCAGGCGCTCGAACGGCGCAGTTATCTCCGGGAGCCGCTGTACGCGGCGCTGGTGGCGCAGAACAAGCGTTTCTTCGCCGGCGATGCGACATTCAGAAATCTCGAGTCACTGCGGTCACCGACCACCTTCGCGGTCGTGACCGGACAGCAGGTCGGATTGGGAAGCGGTCCGCTCTATACGATCTACAAGGCGCTGACGGCCGTGCAACTCGCGCGTTGGCTCACGGAGCAATTTCCCGCCTACTGTTTCGTGCCGGTGTTCTGGCTGGAGAGCGAGGACCACGATTTCCTCGAGATCAACCACATCGGCGTGATCTCGACGGACAACGAGTTCCGCACCGTGCGCTACGCGCAGCCCGCCGAGGATGACGCACGCGACCTGCGTCCCGTCGCGCGGCGCGCGATCGATGCGCGCATCGAGGAGACCTTCACCGAACTTCGCGCACAGCTCCCGGCCACGGATTTCAGTGACGAGGTATTCCGGCTTCTCCGCAACGCCTACGCTCCCGGGAGCAGCCTGCAGCGCGCATTCGCGCAGCTGTTCCACGAACTGTATCCCGACGCGGGCGTCGTCTTTCTCGACCCGTCCGATCCGGCCGTCAAACAGCTGGCCACGCCGGTAATCCTGCAGGAACTCGAGACCTTCCCCACCACGGGCGAGGAGGTGATCAAACGCAGCGCCGAACTCGAAGAACATTACCACGCGCAGATCAAACCCCGCGCGGTGAATCTGTTCATGCTGCACAAGGAGCATCGCTTTCCGATCGAGCCCTCCGAATACGGATTCTTCCTCAAGGGCACCCGGCAGCGCTTCACACGCGAGGAGTTGCTCGAAATCGCGGGTAATGAACCCGAGCGCTTCAGTCCGAATGTCCTGCTGCGGCCCATCATGCAGGATTTCCTCCTCCCCACGGCGGCGTATGTCGCCGGTCCGTCCGAGGTCTCGTACTTCGCGCAGTTGCAGCCGGCCTACGATCACTTCCAGGTGCCGATGCCCATCATCGTGCCGCGTGCCAGCATCACCCTCGTCGAACAGAAGGTCGACAAGGTGTTCCGGAAATTCGATCTTCCCTACGCGGCGATGTTTGTCGATGACGAGGATGCATGGAAAATGGTGCGTGCCTCGGAACGCAGTACCGACAACTTCGATTTCAGCGCGTTTCACGCGCAGGTTTCGGACGTGATCGAGCGACTCCCCGCGATGGCGGCGGCGGAGCACGCGAACCTTCGCGGACCGGCGGAAAACACGCGCGCCGCGGTGCAACGCAGTCTCGCCGTCTTCGGAGAGAAGTTGCTGCAGCATCGCCGGCAACACGACGAGGTGCTCACGCGGCAGATCGAGAAGATGCACGTCTATCTCTTCCCCGAGGGAAAACCACAGGAGCGGCAGGTGAATCTTCTCACGTTCCTGAACCGCTACGGACGGGATCTGCTCCCGCGTCTCGAGGACGCGTGTCAACCCTTCCCCGCCGAACACCGCCTGCTCTTCCTCTGACCGCGATCGTCGCCGCCGTGGCGCGCGACATTACCGCGGATAGCGTTCGATCGTCAGGCTGACCGTGCGATTGTAAAAGCGTCCTTCCTGCACATCATTCGAGAACACCGGTGCGGTCTCGCCGTGACCGATTCCCGTCACGCGATCCTGCGCGTCTTCGCCCAGACGCCGCAAGAGCACCGCGCGTACGGCATCGGCACGCTGCTGCGAGAGTTTCTGATTGTATTCCTCGCTGCCGATCGCGTCCGTGAAACCATTGACCGTGATGTGCGAACCGGCGGTGATGCGTGGATACACGAATTCCTCCATGATGCGCGCGTTTCGTTCACCCGGCTCGGCGACATCGAAGGGAAAAAGGATGAGACTGATTTTTTCCTTCGTGATGCCGTCGTCGGAGACGGAGATATTCTGGCGGCGCTCGCTGCGGACCTCCCGCACCTGCACGGGTATGCGATCACTCACGTCGCTGTCGCCCGCGCGATCGCGCACGGCCATGCGCAGGGTCAGGTCACCGTTGCTCGCGGGAAGGTGTCCCGCACGATTCCTCCAGTTCCATGTGATCTCGCGCTCCGTCTGGGCACCCTGACGCCGGTCGAATTCCTTCCCGTGCTGTTCGACGGTGAGAATCCACGTGTCGAGTCCCTCCTCCGCCTCGATGGTTGGCCGGATCCGCAGCGCGGGCGGTGAAACGCCGGCGATGCGACGGAGGAAGGTGACGGGACGCAACAATTCCCATGAATCCGATGCGATCTCGACCCGTCGGTTCTCCGCCTGTCCGAGACTGTCGCGCGAGGACGACGGTACCGGCGGGAGGTCGCCGGTGCGCACGGTGATGCGCGTATCGTCGATTCCCCAGACCGTCCGCAGGTACTCCCGTACCGCCTGGGCGCGATCACGCGCGAGTGTCGCATTCTTCCGCTCCGTACCCGCGCCGTTGACATACCCACCCAGCGTGATCGTCGCCGCGGGCTGCGCGCGCATTCGACTCCCGATCACATTGAGCACGTTGTAGTAGAAATCCAGCGCGCCGCCCTCGATCCCGCTTTCATCGAACGCATCGATCGCGGTGGGATGGAGCCGGACGTACCGGTCCGGAATGATGGCGGAGCCCTGTTCGAAGAACACATAATTCAGCAACGGGAAGGTCTCACGGATGATTTCCTCCTCCATCACGAGATTCGCGGCATCGACGGCGAGCGATACCGTCGGCGGTTGCTTGAATCGATAGGTGACCGTGTAGCCTTTCGCCACGATCTTGTTGGCGATCGCCTCGAAAATCCCCGACAGATCCTCCGCGTTCCGCGCCTGGAAATGTTCACCGCCGGTCTGCGTCGCCAGATCGACGAGAAACTGATTGGCCTTGGTCAGATAGTCGATCGTGAAAAAGACCGTGCCGTATTTTTCTTCCCGCAGCGCCGTTTCCGCGGCCACCGCACTGCCCAGATCCTCGCCGTCGCTGAAGATGATGGCGAAGCTGCGGTCCACCGAACCGGTGTCGGCCGTGATTTGCTGGGAAACCGCATAGACTCCATCATAGAGGTACGTATTCCGCGAGAGATTGCGCTCGAGGAGCAGTTTCGAGACGTACTCCGCCGCGCGCGGTTTGTCGGAGGTATACGGCAAACGGATGAGGGGCAGCGGTTTTCCGTTGTATTCGAAGGGCGCCATGGCGAGATCTCCCTCGCGGAAGAACATCACCGCCACGCGCACCGCTGGTGAGAATGCGCGGATGGTCCGGTCGAGTGTTTCGCGCAGGAGACGCAGATGGGGACTCATCGACTGGCTGTTGTCGACCATGAACACGACGCGCATCACGGTGTTCTCCACCGCGGTGATCTCCTTCACACTAAGGATTTCTGCCTCTTTTTTTCCTTTGGTGATGCGGAAGTCCGCCGTGGTGAGTCCGGCGACATGCTCTCCCGCCGGATTGACCGGGGTCACGGTGAGAGTCGCCGGGGTTCCGTCGGTCACGCCCCGGATCTCGGCGCGCGCCACGGCGGGATGGATGCAGGACAGATCCAGCGGCTGATCCATCTGGGCATGCAGCGGCACGGTGAACAGGTAGAACAGCAATGCGGCGAGCAAACGTGTGTTCATCTCCAACCTCCTTTCATCGATGGTGGATCTCCGCACCCGGAACGATGCTCAGAGCTTGCGGTCCTTCCAGACCACACGACCGCCGAGCAGGACGGCAAACGGGAGCACGGTAACGTAGATCAGATAGTAGAGTTCGAACAAAGGGAAATAGCGATACAAATGCAGGAGTCGGAACTTCCGCAGCGATACCGCGAGAAGCGCGGCGTCACCGAGGATCTTTCCCGCCAGCGCGCCGATCCATGCCCAGACGGGAATCCCGAAAAACGGCAGGAGGATGATCGCCGCGTTCATCAGGAAACCGATGCTCATGATGGCGAAGCCGAGTTTGGGGATGTCCAGCCCCCCCCTCCCCCAGCGTTTCTTCTGGCGGAACAACTCCGTCAGGTTGGCGCAGGGTTCGCTCCAGACGAGGGCCGATGGATTGACCGGATAACGGACCTTCCAGTCCGTTGTATACGCAATGGCCTTGAACAGGGCGAAATCCTCGGTGACACTGAACCCCACGCCCTGATAGCCGCCGACATCCTCATAGGCTTGACGGCGGAAGGACATGTTGTTGCCCACCGCGCTGAGCGCATAGTTCCACCCCACGCCCGCCGATGCGATGGTCATCAGATAGGCCCAGTCGAGTGACTGCATGCCGGCGAACACCGAATCGGCACGGATCAGCGTGAAGCCGCAGACACAACCCGTGCGTGCGTCATAGCGCGCGACAGTCTCCTCGACCCACGCGGGCGGGACGACGCAATCCGCGTCGCTCGTGATGATGATCTCGCCCTTGCTCCGTGCGATGGCTTGTGTGATGGCGTTCGCCTTGCCGCGCAGACCATGAATGACCCCTTCGGTACGCATACCCTGCATGTGCGGAATGCGCGCGACCCACTGCGCGATGATCTCCGGTGTGCGATCGGTGGATTGGTCGTCAATGACAAGAATCTCCATCGGACCCTCGTAACGCAGGGCAGCCAGACTCTCGAGACAGCGTCCGATATTGTGCTCCTCGTTGCGCGCGGCGACGAGCACCGAGACCGATGGACGATCCGTGACCGTCGGCACGCGGTCGGCACGGCGCGCACCGGTGTAGAAGATCAAGATCTTCAGCAGGTACAGCGCGAGCAGAATACCAAGGAGGGTGACGAGCACGGAATCTGTATCCTACGTTATGGTCCGGTATTCGAAATCACGCGCGGCGTCATCGTGCCGCAGCTGTGCAATGCAGTCGAGCGTGCGCTCGACACAGCCGGGTGTGTCGTGCAGCACCACGATATCGCGCGGACCGACATCCGCCATTCGCCGCCGCAATTCGTCGGCGGAGAGCGTGACATCGTAATCCGCCGGTGTGACGCTCCAGAGTACGAGTGCGCAACCGTGACGAACCGGGATGTCCCGGTGCATCGGATGCAAACGGCCGTACGGCGGTCGAAACAGCGTCGGCCGGATGCCCGAGACCATCGCGATCACCTCCAGGCTGCGCACGAGGTCGTCCTCGACGGCGTGGCGTGGCTGCCGCGACAGATCCCCATGCGCGAAGCCGTGCGAAGCGATCACATGACCGCGATCACGGATCAAACGCATTTCACGCGGATGCTCCAGCACCGCGCGGCCGCTGACGAAGAACGTCGCCGGGAGTCCTGCCGCGTCCAGCGCATCCAGCACGCGCGGGGTGGTCGGGGACGGACCGTCATCAATGGTCACCGCTGCCGTGGCCGCCTCCGGCATCCGGCAGAGCGCACCGGGGTACAAACGCGGCAGTCGCGAATGCAGACGGTAGCGAAGATGTCGCAGCAGCGGGTGACTGGTCATGCGCGCGGGAGCTCCTGTCTTCGAGTTGCGAGAATCGGACGACGGGATCAGAAATCGACATTCATGCCGGGTCCCCAGTACGACCAGATGCGGTCGAAGTATTCGCCATGCTGACTGGGTCCGTGGTACCCGGCGAGATAGATGCTGACGCCGGATCCATGACGGTGGCCAAGCTTCACGCCCGCCTGCAGGGCATGCGCGGTCCGCGCGGCGCCGGTATCGAGCAGGCGTACGTCATAGGCGGCGAGCAAGTGCACCCCCGGCGCGATCGCATTCGTCCACCAGATCTCCGCACCGGCCTGCAACCCGAGTGTGCCCAGATGCGCGGGATCGATGTGGTAGACATAGTGTCCCCCGCCGTACAGGCGCAGGATATTCCGATATTCCCATGCGAATATCAGATCGAGGAATTCCCGGCTGTATACCCGGGGAAGCTGGCCGTCACGCCAGGTGTTCGCGGCCTTGTCATAGCTTCCATCGACCAGATGCGCACTGATGTGACTCAGCCGCAGCCGCGCCGAGACAGCGGCATCCGCCGTGATGCGGTGGCGCCAGGACGCATTCACTCCAAAGAGATAATCGACCGCGTCGACCGGAAAATGGAAGTCCCCCTCCTGCCGCAGCGAGGTCCATGTGAAGAAATCCGCGCCGATGGCAAGGCGGTCGTCGGTGAAAACATCGGAGAACTCGACCAGATCGATGGAGTTGCCGATATCCAGCCGCAGCCGATGCTCGCCGACCAGGCGCGTGAATCCCACACGCGGTTCGACGTGATGCGCGATCAACGGCGCGAACAGCAGCCGGCCGGACGCTGTGGCATCCTCCGCGGACGGTGTTCCGCTCGTGGCAGGTTGCGCGTTCAGCAGCGCTGGCGCGGCGACCAGGGCGAGAACGACACACAAGTGTTTCCCGAGTGCGTCGAACATCATTCGTCCTCATCCGCGAAGAGGGACGGTTCGTCGATCCGGTCTTCGGCGACAT
This sequence comes from Bacteroidota bacterium, assembly GCA_034002405.1. GTDB lineage: Bacteria > Bacteroidota > Ignavibacteria > SZUA-365 > SZUA-365 > SZUA-365. Next base: position 47,664 of record JAVFAS010000003.1, read on the forward strand.
ACAGACGCGCGCACACGTCGCCGTCGAAGCGGCCCTGTTCCTTGCAATTGTTGAATCGTCGGCGGAGCTGCTCGAGATCGCGGGCTTCCTCACTCGTGGCGAGATCGTCCATGTCGTTGCAGTTGAGACAGAAAGCGACGTCGGAAGCGGAATCGGCGTCGTGTGTATGCGTATTGCGAAACGGTTTCATGTCGGTACACCATGCTGAACAATCACGATGGCATCGCCGAAAGATACAAAAAAATCCGTGCGGAATTTTCCCGTGCATCGGCCATTGTGGATGCCGGGAAGACAACGTCGCGAAGGTTTGCGGGGTGGGAAAACAGGCGGGCGGCGAGGAGACGAACGGGAGCGCAATCGGGTGTCGCGAGGAAATCCTATTCGTAGCGCAGCGCTTCGATCGGGTCGAGATTGGAGGCCTTCCAGGCGGGATAGGTCCCGAAACAGACTCCGATGACACAGCAGGACGCGATACCGACGCCGATCCAGCCGAAATCGACGACGGGTTCGATCTTCAACGCAAGCGCCAGCCCGTTGCCCGCGATCAGACCGAGAAGGATGCCGATCAGTCCTCCGAGAAGCGAGATCACGACGGATTCGCTGAGGAACTGCTGTACGATCGCACGACGCGGCGCACCGACCGCTTTCCTGATACCGATCTCCCGTGTCCGCTCGCTGACCGAGACGAGCATGATATTCATGATCCCGATGCCGGCGGCGATGAGCGCGACCGCCGCCAGGGCGAGCGTGCCCGTTCGCACGTAATACGTGGTTTCGTTGAACTGACGGATCACCGATTCGTTGGAGAAGATCGCGAAGTCGTTGTCCTCTCCCGGCGGCACCTGCCGGAGCGCGCGGAGAATGCCCGTCACTTCGTCCTGGACCGCATCGAAATGTTCGCGCGTGCGCGACTGCACCATGATATGCACGCTGCGGTTCTTCCCGAAGCGTTCGAAAAAGGTGGTGATGGGAATGACGAAATACCGGTCCTGGTTTCCGAACAGGCCGCCCTGGGGTTTCAACGTCCCGATGACCTTGTAGCGCACGCCGTCCAAGCGCACCGTCTCCCCGACCGGATTGTAGGATGGAGGAAACAGCGCTGTGGTCAGATCGCTGCCCAGCACCACGACCTTGCGATGGAGATCGAGATCCGACTGTGTCAGACCGCGACCGAGATCGATCTCCCACTGATTGGTCGGCAGGCCGTCGGGATTCTCCCCCGCAACGGAGATATTCGGGTCTGTTTTCCTGTTTTTCCACGTCACCGCGGCCCCGAATTTCCATGATTCGATCCCGACCAGACGCGCGTCCCGTACCCGGCGCGCGACCGCGAGTCCCTGCGCATAGGTCAGGTCCCGCCGGTTGCGCATCGCCGATTGCCAGTCCGGTCCGCCCCCATGCATGTTGTCGTATTTCTGGACCTGGAAGGTATTGACACCGAGCGCGCTCAGGCCGCCCTCGATGCTGGATTGCAGCGCGCCGAGCGAGGTCATGACCGAAATGATCGAGAACACACCGATCGCCACCGACAGGAGCGTCAGAAAGGAGCGCAAGCGGTTCCCGCGCAGCGTGGTGAATGTCGTGACGAGACTTTCTCCGATGGGCATCATTTCCTCGCGGGACGGAGGTCACTCATACCGGAGGGCATCGACCGGTCTCATCCGCGCCGCGGTGAACGCGGGCACGATACCGGAGATCAGTCCCACCGTGATGGAAATCGACAATGACAGGAGCACGACCCACAGCGGCATGCTCGATGGAAGGATCTCGTTGATGATGAGGCTGAGGGGAAACGAAACCGCGAGTCCGATCAATCCCCCCAGTGTACAGATCGTCGCGGCCTCGACGAGAAACTGGAAGAGAATCGCGCGACGTTTGGCGCCAAGCGCCTTGCGCGTGCCGATTTCCTTCGTGCGCTCCTTCACCGAGACAAACATGATGTTCATGATTCCCACGCCGCCCACCAGGAGGGATAAGGACGTGATCAGGAAGCCGACCACGCCGATGGTGCTCACCACGCCGTCGAACACTTCCTTGAGGAAATCCTGGGTATTCACTCCGAAATCGTTTTCCTCCCCGGGCGGCACGCGCCGGATTTTCCGGAAGATGCCGATCATTTCCTCCTTGGCATCCGCTTTCGGGACGTCCTCGCGCATCTTCACATGGATGTCGACACTGCGGTTGCTCCCGAAGACCTTGAGAAAATTCTCCAACGGGATGAAGGCCTGCGTATCCTTGCTGAAGAAACTCGTGCCGAGAAAATCCCCTTCCTTCTCGAACACGCCGATGACGCGGTAGCTGTAGCCGCCGATCTTGACCGTCTTTCCGATCGGATCCTCCCGCTCGAAAAGATTGGCCGCGACATCGTGTCCGAGGATACAGACGGGACGGCCCGCGTTGGATTCGTAGAGATTGAAGAAACGTCCCTCGGCGGGGACGACACCGGAGGTTACTTCGTAATCCGGTACCGTTCCGTTCACATTTCCCTGCACCGAGCGGTTGCGGTACTTCATCGTCTGCTGCCAGGTGCTGGCGACCGGAACCACGGCTTCGGCGACGGTCAGCATCTCCGCGAGTTTTTCCGCCTGTTCGACGGTGACGTCCTTGCGATTCCGGACTTTCCACCACTCGCTGCCGAACCAATCCCACTTGCTCAGATAGTAGACATCGGTGCCGAGCGAACTGATGCTCTTGTCGAGCGCGGTGCCGAGGCCTTCGATCACGGTGGCCATCAGCGTGACCACGACAATGCCGATCACGATCCCCAGCGTGGTGAGCACCGAACGCATCTTGTTGGCGCCGATGGCGGTGAACGCGATGCGGATTCCTTCCTTGAATTCGTAGAAGCGGATCATGATATCCTGCGTCTGCTGCTGCCTGTGCGTGTGACCCGTCACCACCGCGGCCATCGGGGCCGGCGGGGACTACTCCTCGGCGACGCCCTGCCGCGCGTAGCTCAGCGGCGTCTCGACCATCTGGTCGCTCGCGACCTTGCCGTCGAACAGCCGAATGATGCGATGCGAATGCGCGGCGATATCCTCCTCGTGGGTAACGAGGATGATGGTGTTGCCCGCGCGGTGGAGGTCCGAGAACAACTGCATGATTTCAATGCCGGTTTTCGAATCGAGATTCCCCGTCGGTTCGTCGGCGAGGATGATCGATGGACGATTGACGAGGGCGCGAGCGATCGCCACGCGCTGTCGCTGGCCGCCGGATAACTCATTGGGCTTGTGCGTCATGCGGTCGCCCAGTCCCACCGACGACAGGGCTTCCGCGGCGCGATCGCGTCGGTCATGCGCGGGCACCCCGGCGTAGATCAGCGGGAGTTCGACATTGTGCAACGCCGTCGAACGCGGCAACAGGTTGAAGGTCTGAAACACGAAACCGATACGTCGGTTGCGGATTTCCGCGAGTTGATTATCGTCAAGCTCTCCGACGTTCTCTCCCGCGAATTCGTACAGTCCCGACGTCGGTGTATCGAGACAGCCGAGCACGTTCATGAGCGTCGACTTCCCGGAGCCCGAAGGCCCCATGATGGAGACGTATTCGTTGGCATGGATATCGACGGAGACGCCGGAGAGGGCATGCACCAGCTCGGCTCCCATGTCGTAGGTCTTGACGACGTCCTTGATATGAATCAGCGGCATGGTGTCCTTCCCTTATTTGCCGGATGCGGCGCGCGGTGAAAGCTTGTTGTCGATGCGGACGCGGCTGCTGTCGTTGAGCTCTCGGCTGATCGCGCGGTAGCTTCCCTTGACCACCTCGTCGCCGACCGCGAGTCCTTCCGCCACCTCGATATAGGCGTCGCTGCTGATGCCGGTCGTGACCGCCACCTTGCGCGCGAGCCCGTCACGGATGACGAACACGACCTCCTGCGGCTTTTCCTTCTTCATGCCCTCCGTATCCGTCACACCCTCGATCCGCACGGTGGCAGGGACCTCCTCCTCCCCGTCACCGCCGGGGGCGCCGCCCTCGGGACGATCCTTCGCCTCGCGGGTGGTCACGCTCTGGAGGGGAACGGTGAGGACATTCGCACGGGTCTCGGTCTGGATTTTCGCTGAACTGGACATTCCGGGCCGAAACTCTTTTCCTTCGGCGTCAATGATGAGCCGGACCTCGAAATTCGTGACTTCTTCCTGGGTGCCGAGTCCGGTCGTGGTCGCGGTGTTGGCGATCTGATACACGGTGGCGATGAATTCGTGGTCGGGATAGGCATCCACCTCGATGCGAGCCGTGTCACCGATGCTGATGAGCACCACATCGTTTTCATTGACCTCGACACGGGCTTCCATCACGCTCAGGTCGCTGACGGTCATGATCTCGGTGCCCTGCATGAAACTCGAGCCGGACACCCGCTCGCCGAGCTTGGAGATGCGCTGGGTGACCACGCCGTCGATGGGCGAATAAATCGCCGTCTTCGCGAGGTCCTCGCGGGTGCGCGAGAGACTCGCCTGCGCGTTCTGCACGTCGAAGCGGGAGGCATCGACATTGGCCTTGGCGATTTCGAAGCGGCTCCGGCTGGCCTCGAGATCGGACTCGGAGATGAGACCCTTGCTGAAGAGTTCCTGCTGGCGCTTGTAGTCGTTTTCCACCTTGCGGAAATCGGCCTCCCCTTGCACGAGCATGGCCTTCATGCGGTTGAGACTCGCGATGGCCTGGTCGCGCTGCGCGATGTACTGGTCGGGCTTGATGCGCACGAGCAACTGGCCTTTCTTCACGACATCACCTTCTTCCACGGGCAACTCGATGATCTCGCCCGAGACCTCGGCGTTGATTTTCACCTGCGTCTGCGGCTGGATCTTGCCCGTGGCCTCGACCACCTGCGTGATCGTGCGGCGCTGGACCTTCTCGGTTTGGACAGCGATGATCTCGTCTTTTTTTCCACCGAGCACGATCGCGACGATCACGATGACCAGCAGCAGTCCGAGTGCCGAAAAAATGATGATCTTTTTCTTTTTCTTGTTGTTCTTCCCGTTGGTGGCCATGGGAGTGCCTCGATATCTCTGTTAGTTCTGGGTTCTTCCGAGCTGGTATTCCATGTGTTCGCGCGCGGTCAGGTAGTTGAAGGTCGCGTTGACGACGTCCGATTCCGCAAGGGTCAGGTTGGCGTTTGCCGTGACCTGGTCGAGCAGGGTCCCCGCGCCGAGCGAGTACCGCTCCTGCGCGATGCGCTGGTCTTCCCGGGCCGAGCGCAGCTTTCGACCGGAGATTTCGACGTTTTTCTCCGCTGTTTCGAGGGCATTGAGTGCCTTGGTCACGTCAATGGCGATGGCGCGCCGCAACTGTTCGAGTTCGTTTTCGGTGTCGATGCGATAGATCTCGCCGCGCTCGACCGCGCTGGAGACGGAGAAATTCGAAAAGATGGGGACGCTCAACTGCAGGCCGTACACGAAACGGTCATAGGTGGTGAAATCGGCGAGTTCGAGGTTGTTCCAGTTGTACTGCGCGAACGCGAGCAGGCTGGGCCAGTGTCCCGCTCGCGCGATCGACACCCCCTTCTCCGCGCCGCGCAGGGACAGTTCGGCCTGACGAAAATCCGCCCGACGGCGTTGCGCCTCGCTCACCAGTTGGGCATGCGTGCCGATTTCGCCGCGGTACGCCGCGATGTCCTCGGGTGAGATGTCCTCATCGAGCCCGGCGTCGGTAATCGAAAAATCCTCGCGCGGCTGCAAACCGAGCAACGCCTGCAAGTCCGCCAGCGCGTTGTTGTAATTATTGTGTGCCTCGATCACCGCGAGTTCATCGCCCGCGGCCACGACTTCCTGTCGATACACGTCGGCCTGTGGCACCGATCCGACCGCGTTCATCTCGCGGATGCGGTCGAGCTGGGCCCGGCTACGCTCGAGGTTGCTCTCGGCAACGCGCGTGAGCTGGCGCAGGCGCAGCACATTGAAGAAGGATTGCTGGATCGAGAATGTCACGTACTGTCGAGTCCGCGCGAATCCCACTTCCGTTGCCTGATACTCGAGCAGGCTCTGATCGACGGTATTGAAGTTGCGCATGCCGTCGAACAGTGTCAGACCCGCCTGCAGGCTGTAGCTGTAGGAATTCCTCGACCGGAAGAGATCATTGGCGCGGAGAACGACCTGGTCCTCGTCCGAACGGCTCCAACTTGCCGAACCGCGCAGGTTCGGGAGAAACTGCCCGTACGCTTCGGTGCGGTAGGTGCCACTGCGCTGCACGGCGCTTTCGGCGCGCCGCATTTCTATGTTGTTCTTCAGGCCAGTCTCGATGCACTGCTGCATGCTGAAGCCGCCGGCGTCCTGCGCCGAGAGCGGCGCGATGGCCAGCACGGGCACGATCAGAATGGAGAACACCAGCACGGAAGTGATGCGTCGTGGATTCATGCGTTTGCGAAGTGTTGAAATGCGGAAAAATGGGCAAAGCGCCGTCAACATATTGTCCCTCAAACGGAATTCGGGTCCGAAAGTTGCATGTATGATAGACAGTGGAGAACGTTGAATGAACCCGGGTGTACGCCGTCGTTGCGCGACCGGGCGGCCGAGCGCACGCACTCGCGCTCAAGGCTCGGGACGAATGCCCGCGGGCAGTCCACTCAATTCACTTTTCTTCGAGCGCGGCTTTTTCTTCAACGGACCCGCCAACACCTCATCCTTGATCGTCAGCAAGTACGCCAGCGCCGCGTCGTGATCGTTGGGAATCAGCCCCTCGAGCACGGCATCCTCGATGCGCGTTTTGAGAATGCCGACGGCGATACCCGGTTGAAGGCCACAGACGCGCATGATCGTTTCGCCATCCACCGGCGGTTGCCAGTTCCGCAGACGGTCACGCTCCTCGACCGCGCGCATGCGTTCGACCAGCACATCATAGTTGCGCAGATAGCGCTTGACGAGTTTCGGATTTTTCGAGGTGATATCGGCGCGGCAAAGTTGCAGGAGTTCGTCGATATCCTCGCCCGCGTCGAAGAGCAGGCGCCGGATCGCGGCGTCGGTGACCTCCTCGTTGATCAAGGCGATCGGCCGGAGGTGGAGAATGACCATTTTCTTCACGAACGGGAGCGGTTCGAGCGGCAGCTTGAAGCGCTGGAAAATCGGTTTGACCATGCGCGCCCCGAGCTCGGGGTGACCGTGGAAGGTCCATCCCGTCCCGGGGACAAACCGCTTCGTCTTCGGCTTCGCGATGTCATGCAGGATCGCGGCGAACCGAAGCCAGAGATCATCCGACACCGCGCACAGATTATCGAGCACCTTCAAGGTATGGTAGAAGACATCCTTGTGATGGAAGTTCCGCACGCCGTCAGGATACTCGATCGACCGTTGGTCCACACCCGCGAGTTGGTGGAATTCCGGAAAAACGAATGCCATCAGTCCCGCCTCCTGCATCGGCGCCAAGCCGCGGGAGGGACGTGGTGTCGCGAGCATTTTGAGAAATTCATCACGGATGCGTTCGGCCGACACGATGGCGATGCGATCGCGCATTCGGGTGATCGCGTCGAGCGCGGTGGCGTCGATGCGGAAGTCGAGCTGCGCGGCGAAACGGAACGCCCGCATCATGCGCAACGGATCGTCGGAAAATGTTGCGTCGGCATCGAGCGGGGTGCGAAGCAACGTGCGCTCGAGGTCGGCGAATCCGTCGTACGGATCAATGAGCGCGCCGAAGTCCCCCGGCAGAATGGACACCGCCATGGCGTTGACCGTGAAATCACGGCGGGCAAGATCGTCCGCGATCGTGCCAGTCTCCACGCGTGGCTTGCGCGACTGCGTGGTGTACGATTCCCGCCGCATGCCGACGAATTCAATCTCCCGGTCGTGCAGCTGAATGCGTGCCGTCCCGAATCGTTCGAAAGCGACAACGTTCGAGGAATGCAGTGCCGCCTGGACCCGCCGCGCGAACGCCACCCCATCCCCGCTGACGGCGATGTCAATGTCCGTTGTCTCGCGTCCCATCAGGCGATCACGCACCACACCGCCAACCACGAAGGCGGAACAGCCTTCGTCATCGGCCACGCGGCCAATGGCCCGCAGATCGGGGTGTTCGATCAATGTCGCGATATTCCCCGGTCGCGTCATGTGGTCGCCGAGAGGAAATTCATGAATCCGTGTTCCACCGTGTCCGTTTTTCCAACACAACACGCATCGAAAATTCGATGCCTGATTTTATGCAAACTGAAACATACCATTCCATCATGTCTTGCACAACTCCGGGAAAGGTCAAATCCCTGCCTATATGACATGAAGCAACGATGACATAATGGCAGCTTTTACTGCCGATTTTTGCGATCTCCCGTTTCGCAATGTGAAATCGTGAGCAGGATGCGTTTGGTACGGGATTTGCGAGGATGTTACGGAACCATTCAGTAACAAGGAGGCCATCATGCCGCATTTCAAATTCGACCCGATGAAGGAGCTGGAGTATTTATCCCAGCGCATGCGGAGGATCGCGGACGATTTTCCCGAGACATTCAGCTTCGAATTCGGGAAAGGCTTCGAGCCGCGCATCGATGTGTACAGTGACAGCGGGAATGTGCGCGTGGTGGTGGAACTGCCGGGGATGAGCAAGGACGGCGTGTCCCTCTCCGTGGCCAGTGGCGTATTGACCCTGCGCGGAAACAAGCCCGCGCCCGAATATGGTGACGGCATCACCGTCCATCGCGCGGAGCGGAGCTTCGGCGAGTTCGTGCGCGAGATCGCGCTGCCGCAGGATGTCGATGTCGCGGGCGTATCCGCGACGATGATCGAGGGCGTGCTGACGATCGTGCTCAACAAGAAAGCCGCGCCGCAGGATCGGGAGATCAATATCGACATTCAATAAGCGGCGCCGTCGGGTGACGACGGTGCGGGCGCGCAGACATGTGCGCACATTTTTCAGGTAAACAGAACAGCAGTGAATTTTTATCAAGGAGAGCCATTGTATGGGAAAAATTATCGGCATTGACCTCGGGACCACCAACTCGGTGGTCGCGGTGATGGAGGGAACGACGCCCACCGTCATTCCGAATTCCGACGGCGGACGCACCACGCCGTCGATGGTCGGTTTCAAAAAGGACGGCGAACGCGTCGTCGGCAACGCGGCCAAACGACAGGCGGTGACCAATCCGCAGAATACGGTGTATTCCATCAAGCGCTTCATGGGACGCCGTTTCGACGAGGTATCGAACGAGATCCAGGAGGTACCGTACAAGGTCATCAGCGGCGAAAACGCCTCCGCCCGCGTCGAAATCAACGACCGCGTCTACTCCCCGCCCGAGATCAGCGCGATGGTGCTGCAGGCACTGAAGAAATCGGCGGAGGATTATCTCGGCGAGAAGATTACCGAAGCGGTGATCACCGTGCCGGCCTATTTCAACGACGCACAGCGCCAGGCGACCAAGGACGCCGGAGAGATCGCCGGATTGACCGTGCGCCGGATCATCAACGAACCGACCGCGGCCGCGCTGTCCTACGGACTCGACAAGAAACACGCGCAGCAGAAAATCGCCGTGTACGATCTCGGCGGCGGGACCTTCGACATCTCCATTCTCGAACTCGGTGACGGTGTGTTCGAGGTCAAGTCCACCAACGGCGACACGCATCTCGGCGGTGACGATTTCGACCACCGACTCATCGATTTCCTCGCGGATGAGTTCCAGAAAAACGAGGGCGTCGACCTGCGCAAGGATCCGATGGCGCTGCAGCGTCTGCGCGAGGCGTCGGAAAAGGCGAAGATGGAACTTTCCACCCTCATGCAGACCGAGGTGAACCTGCCGTTCATCACCGCCACGGCCGACGGACCCAAGCACCTCAACACCACGCTCACCCGCACGAAATTCGAGCAGCTCGTCGACGACCTGATCCGCCGCACCGTCGAGCCCTGCAAGACCGCGCTCAAGGACGCCGGTCTGACACCGAACGACATCGACGAAGTGATCCTCGTCGGCGGTTCGACGCGCATTCCCCGTGTGCAGCAGACGGTGAAGGATCTCTTCGGCAAGGAGCCGCACAAGGGCGTCAATCCCGACGAAGTCGTCGCGGTCGGCGCCGCCATCCAGGGCGGCGTGCTCTCGGGCGATGTGAGCGATGTGCTCCTGCTCGACGTCACCCCCCTGTCGCTGGGCATCGAGACCCTGGGCGGTGTGATGACCACGCTGATCCCGGCCAACACAACCATTCCGACCAAGAAGAGTGAGGTGTTCTCGACCGCGTCGGACAATCAGACCTCCGTGGAAATCCACATCCTGCAGGGCGAGCGTCCGATGGCCGCCGACAACCGCACGCTCGGCCGTTTCCATCTCGACGGCATTCCTCCCGCGCCGCGCGGTGTGCCCCAGGTCGAGGTCACGTTCGACATCGACGCCAACGGCATCCTCCATGTGGGCGCGAAGGACAAGGCCACCAGCAAGGAACAGAGCATCCGCATCACCTCGAGCAGTGGACTTTCGGATGATGAAGTCCAGAAAATGAAGCGCGAGGCGCAGGAACACGCGGCCGAGGACAAGAAGCGCAAGGAGGAAATCGACACGCGCAATCAGGCAGACAACCTGCTGTTCCAGACGCGCAAGCAGCTCGAGGAATTCAAGGAACAGCTTGATGCCCCGACCAAGGAACATCTGGAAGCCGATGCGAAGAAGCTCGAGGACGCGATCGCCTCCGGCGTCTCCACCGACATCAAGGCCGCGATGGAGCAGCTCAACAAGTCTTGGAACGAAGCATCCACGAAGATGTACCAGAACGCCTCGCAGCAGCAGGGTGCCCCGGGCGGCGGCGAGCAGCAATCGACAGGCGGCGCGACCGAACCCGGCGCGACCGACGCCGATTACGAAGTGGTCGACGACGACAAGAAATAATTCCGGAATCTGATTTCCTTCTCACAAGACAGCAATCGCGCGGCGGACTCCGGTCCGTCGCGCGATTGTTTTTTATCCCTCCCCATTCTACTTTTCGTCTTTCCGTCCACCCAACACCAAGGCATCCATGATCAGCAAGGATCTTCTCGACATTCTCGTCTGTCCCGTCGGCAAATCGGAGTTGCGTCTCGAAGGAGACAAGCTCGTCTGCACGAGTTGCGGCGCGAAATACCGCATCGAAGACGACATCCCCATCATGCTCGTGGAAGAGGCGGAACTCCCCGATGGCGTTTCCTCCCCGGACGAGCTCAAGTGCGGGCAGTAACCCGGCATCTCTTGGTTCACCGCGACCGCGAGTGATCGTCGTCACATCCGTCCGCGGCCGCGCGGAACGATTCCGCTGCTGACGTGTCACCAGATGGTGACGTGTCGCCAGATGGTGACGTGTCAGCGATCGTGACTCATACCTGTATGGAGCGAACATGCGTCCTTGCGTTCGATTCTCCGTCTCACCCGCGTTGGCCCTCGTTCTCGTCATTCTCCCCGGGCTCGTGCGCCCCGTCTCCCTCGTCGCGCAATCGAGATGGGAGGAAGTCATGCCCGCCCCCATCAATGCGTATGGCCTGACAGCATTCGGCGACTCGATCATCGCGTCCTGCGATGGGATCCTGCACGTCGCGGGCGGGGATGGACGTGCGTGGCGCTCCTTGCACGCCGGTGTCACTGGCGGCGTGGTCTCCGCGTTCGACGGTACGCGTCTGTATCTGGCTGGCGGCAATGACGGACTGTCCGTGCGTGATCCCGGGGATGAGGATTTCCATGTCTGCAATACCGGTATATTCCCGGTGAACGGCCTGCGCATCGTCGGGGACACACTTTGGCTGCATACCGACGACACATTGTATGCGTCGGTGGACCGCGGGCGCTCGTTCACGGCGCGGTCAGGCGTTTCCATGCGCGCGCTGCTGTTCGGCGACGGGATCGCGCTCTATGCCCTCTTCAACCAGGACAGCCTGCGCCGCAGCGAGGACGGAGGGAGGACCTGGATACCCTGCGCCTCCCCGTTTCCCTACGACCGCGGCGGCAAGGACACCTACGCGCTGCATCGGGGCGTGTTGTACGCGTCGATACCCGACGTACGCGGCCTCAGCCGCTCGACCGACCAGGGAAGGAGTTGGAGGCAAATACCGGACCTCCCTGTCGGCGATCCCGACCGCTTTTATCATCCGGGTGTCACCGCCTTGGCAGCGAACGACGAGCAACTGCTGATCTGCACGGTCAGGGGAATCCACCGGAGCACCGATGACGGACGGTCGTGGGAAGCACTCTCGACGGCATCCACGCGGATGTATCAACTCTTCATCGGCCCGGAATGTCTGCTCGCCAACAATTCCGGTGGGCTGTACCGATATGACGAGGCATCGCATGCATGGCGGCAGATCGTATTCTCCCGCTGGTCACAGTATGGCACGTCATTGAATGCCGCTGGACGGTACCTCTTCGGTGAATCCAGTCGTATTTCGAACGACGAGGGCGAAAGCTGGTGGGCAGAGGAATCACCGAACGCGCTCGCCGCGCAGCCCGATGGCACGCTGCTTCGCGTGTTTACGGGAACGCGGGACTCCTCCTCGCTGGAACGGTCAATGGATGACGGGAAGAGCTGGACCTTTCTCGACTCGATCCCGCCGGTGACATACGAACTTGCGGCCAATGCAACGCGGCTCCTGCACGGTGCGCAGCGATGGCTGCCTCTCGGATATATCTGGACCCTGCGGACAAGCACCGATGATGGCGCATCCTGGTCTGAATTGCTGACGCTTCCGGTTGCCCTTTCGGCGCCACGCACGCTGGCAATCAACCGTCGCGGAGATATCCTGTTCTTCTCTCTGCCGCATTCGGTCTTCTCTTCCAACGGCGGAGGAAGCTGGGATACGTTGCGCACTCCGATGGGTGATTCGCTGTTCGCCGCGGTGCTGACGGAACGCGGGCTTTTCCTGCAATCTGAATCCGGCATCTGGCAACGACAGGCTGATGGCAGCATGCTGGACACGCGTCTTACCGAGCGGTTCGACGGTGCGCGCATCGTCGGGAAATGGGAAGACCATGTGTGTCTGCTCGGTCGTGACTCGCTGTATTTCCTGCATGACATCGACGGCAGATTGCCCGCTGTAGCGATTCCGGATATGCTTGTCGGATTATCCTACGCTCCCCGGTTCGCTTCGTCTACGTCCTGCGTTTTTCTCTCTTCCGGCAGGAACACCATCTTCCGCCTCCGACTGCAGGGCATCCTCGACGCGTCACCGCCAGCCGCCGTGCCTGGCGGAACGACAATCCTGTCCGTCCATCCCCATCCAGCGCGTGACCGCATTTCCGTGCGCGTCGCATTTGCGAATAGCGGATATTCAGATGTCGACATCATCGATATGCTCGGGCGCGTCCGTGCCCGCATCCAGGGAAGATTCCTCGAAGCAGGAACGCACGACCTGCACTTCGACCTTTCCGGATTTGAACCCGGGCAATACCTCCTGCGAATGTGCTCCGGTACAGACATCCGCGTGCATTCCATAATCGTCGGAGGCTGAACACATGAGCGTCACGTCAAACTTGCGTGCACTGAGGATCACGGGGGATGTTCTTTGTATGAAGGCCATTCAAGCGTTCATCACTCGCTTCGCAATCATCGCGACGATTCTCGCACTCACCTCTCCCCTCTCCGCTCAGTACACCCAGATCTTCGATTCCGCCATCCCCGCGATACGAAAGATGCTTGTCTTCGACGACACGCTGTACGGCTGTTCGGGTTCGTTGTACGGCAACTCGGGTCCGTTGGTCTTCAGTACCGACGGCGGCGCGCACTGGTACACGTACATTTCTCCGATATTCTGGCTCAATGCGGAAGTGCGGGACATCGCCCGCGAGGATTCGCTGCTGTACATCCTCACCAACCAGGGACTTTTCCGCAAATCGCTGCGCGAGAAGGCATTTACCTGGGTGACGCGCGTCACCGGGACGGAGATCGTGCCCGACGGAACCCATGTGCACATCATCGTGCGCGACCCGTCTTATCCGGAGTCGTCGGTCTTTTATCACTCTCGGAATTTCGGACGGGATCCACGGATATACGAACATCCGGGGAGCAGTCCGCACCTGATTCTTGCCGAGGACAGCGTGCTCTGGATGCACTCTGGACACGAACTGCAGTTCAGCAGCGATCTCGGCAGGACCTGGCAGCTTCGGATGAATTCATCCGGTAATCCGATTCACAGCCTCGTGCGTCACGACGGCACGCTGATTGGCGTACCCATGAACGGCGGGTATTTCCTCCATCGCAGCGAGGACGGCGTCTCGTGGCAAGAATGGCCGCTACCGTTTTGGGTCGATCAGACGACCACGATCGAGGTCCACGACAATCGGCTGTGCCTGTGGGGACAGTATATCGGTGCGTATTGGTTCGACGACGCGAGTGTATCGTGGACGCAGACGGCCTCGCCGCTCGCGGAAATGCAGGCGTATTTCCCACTCGCCTCCGAACAATTCGCCACGGTCAATGGCAGTCTCTATCGCCACGATGACGTGAGCGGGCAATGGCGGCTGTTCCTCCCGAACTACCGATACGGATCCCATCGCGTACGGCCGATCACGACCGAACGCACGATGTTCCTCCACGGTGAGGATGCACCAACGATCCGTCACGACGCGGAGGATGATGCGTGGCGGGCCGTGCAACTCCACTGGCGGCATGAACTTGCCAATGTGGTGGAAATCGACGGAATGCTGTACGATGCGCATGACACCACTCTCTGGCGTTCCTCCGACGGTGGCGTGCGGTGGGATTGGTTCGGGACGCTCCCGGCGAGAGCGGCAGCGATGCACGCGGCCGGGACGCGGCTGGTCATGATGACCGCGCACTATCCTCCGGACACGGCATATGTGCTGCATTCGGACGATCGTGGTGGGACGTGGGTGCGGGAAGCGGGCTTCATCGACGATCATGCGATGCGATCGTTCCATGCGCGCGATAGTCGCCGCCTCGTCGCCATGCGGCATAACGGAACGGTCGATCGCTGGCATTATTCACACGACGACGGTCGGAGCTGGCGCGAATTGAATCCCTCGCTCCCAGCCGCGATCGCATGGGTTGTGCTCGCGGAAACGCGGCTGTTCGCGTCCACCGATCATGGACTCTTCGTGTCCGACGATGACGGGGTGCGTTGGATGGAAATCCACGGGACTCCGGAGACCGCCACCCTGCGTTTCGCGATTCCCGGACACGTTTGCCTGACCACGGCGGATGCATTCCTCTTTATCAAGGAATCCGACCTGTCATTCCGATTTCTATCCTATCCCCTGACCTTCCGCTCCTTTGATCGCGTGGTCGCCAACAATCGTCGGCTGTATTTCCTCCTGCAGCATTCGGGCGAGATGTGGATGCTCGATCTCGAGAATGCCGTACTCGCCACCCCGCATGTGCCCCCGGCGATTGCCGCGAGTTCGTTCGAGGTTGCGGGAGTCACCCCTTCCCCGCTGCGACACTCCGGTTTCATACACCTCACGGCCACGGAACCGGTCACACTCACCTATCGTCTTTACGATATTCACGGCCGCCAGCGGCTTTCCTCCCCACCCATGTCACTGCCACAAGGCCGGCACATGCTACCGATCGACCGCCGCGGTCTTCCAGCCGGGGTGTATCT
>JAVFAS010000003.1:63240-124355 GCA_034002405.1 Bacteroidota bacterium
GTCAGTCCTTGAGAAAATCCGCCACCTGACGCCGGATGCCGTCCGTGTCCAATCCGTAATGCACGTACAGGTCCGTCGGCGTTCCCGAACGGCCGTATTCGGTCATGCCGATGCGCTTCAGGAGCGTCGGCTGCCGTTCGCCGAGCACCTCCGCCACCGCGCCACCGAGGCCGCCGACGATGCTGTGATCCTCGACCGTGATCACGCGGCCGGTTTCCCGCGCCGCGCGCACGATGTAGTCGACGTCGAGCGGCGCGATGGTATGGATGTTGACGACACGGATATTCAACCCCTCGGCGGCCAGTTCTTCGGCGGCACGAAGCGAATGATACACAACGCCGCCCGTGGCGAAGATCACGGCATCGCTGCCGTCGCGAAGCACGTCGGCCTTGCCGAATTCGAAACGATACGAATCGTCGTGGATGTCTTCGAGCCCCTGCCGAGTCAGGCGAAGAAACGCCGGTTGCGCATGATCGGCGAGGAAGCGCACCGCGGCTTTGGCCTCGCGGTCGTCTGCGGGCTGGATGATGGTCATGTTCGGGAGCGTGCGCATGAGCGCGATGTCCTCGAGCGCCATCTGCGAGTACCCATCCTCCCCGATCGCCACGCCGCAATGCGTGCCGACCACGACGACGTTGGCCTCGCTGTAGCCAATCGACATGCGGATGACCTCGAAGCGACCGACGACGAAGGTGGAAAAGGAACAGATGAACGGCCGCTTCCCGCTCAGGGCCATGCCCGCGGCCGCGCCGATCATGTTGTGTTCCTGAATGCCCATTTCAAAGAAACGTGCAGGATATGCGGATGCGAACATCTGCGACTGGGTGGATTTCGAAAGATCGGCGTCGAACACAACCACATTCGGGTGCGTCGCCCCGAGTTCGACGAGCTGTTCACCAAAAGAGACGCGGGTTGCCTTTGCCATGCTGCTGTCGTGTCCTGCCTATTTGAGGAATGCTTCGAGTTCCGTGATCGCGGCCGCGGCCTCCGCCGCGTTCGGCGCCTTGCCGTGCCACTCGGTGGGATGTTCCATGAACGAAACACCCTTGCCCTTGACCGTATGCGCGATGATGAAATGCGGCCGACCGTGACGCTCCTGCGCCCGTGCGACCGCGTCATCGATCGCCTGCAGGTCGTGCCCATCGATTTCCTGCACATCCCAGTTGAAGGCGCGGAGTTTGTCGGCGAGCGGTTCGAGATTGAGAATCTGATTGGTCGGACCGTCGATCTGCCCCTTGTTGTAGTCAAGAAACACAATCAGATTGTCGAGCTTGTGATGCGGCGCGGAAAGCAGCGCTTCCCAGACCTGTCCCTCCTGGGACTCCCCGTCTCCCATGACGCAATAGATGGTGGAGGACTTCCCGTCCAGCTTCGCCGCCATCGCCATGCCCTGCGCGATGCTCAGACCCTGTCCCAACGACCCGGTGCTGGCCTCGACGGCGGGGATGGACGCGTTGTGCGGATGTCCCTGCAGATCGCTGCCGACCATGCGGAGGGTGTCGAGTTCGCTATGCGGAATCACACCGCAACGTGCGAGCACGGCATACAGAGCCGGAACGCCATGCCCTTTCGAAAGGATCAGGCGATGTCGATCGGGATCGGAGACATTCTCCGGTGTACGTTTGATCCATCGAAAGAACAGGACGGTGAGGATGTCAATGAGCGAAAGCGAGCCGCCGGGGTGTCCCGAGCCCGCCTTCTGCAGCATCCGGATGATGTCGATCCGCATCTCGTTCGCGGATCGCTGCAAGGCAGGAATGGTGAAATCCATAGAGTGGGTGTGGGATGAGGGTTGTGTATAAACGGAGCGTTTCGTCTTGTGGAATCCGGCAACCGGGCGGAGGCGGCCGCGATCGTCTCTTCGACCGGCGGTTCTTTCCGACCGGCGGTTATTTCCGAACAGCGCGGTCGACCAGCGTGGTGGATCGACCCGTGTGGCACGTCCTACGCGTTGAGAAGCGTGGCATCAATGTCAATTTCCATGCGCAGAATGGCGGAACTGAGCGTCTTGCCCTGGGCATCGTTCTTCAGTGAAACGGTGCCGCCACCACCGAGAGTGTTGTGCAGGATGAAGTTGAGCGCACCCAGATTCGGCAGCTCATAGCGGTCGACGGAACCGAAACAGATCCCCTCGAAGTGACGCTTGACGGCATCGGCCGTAAGTTGTTCGAGAAGAACGGGATAGAATCGTTCATCGCGAGCGATGACACCCACGTTTCCGGCGTCTCCCTTGTCACCCGAGCGGGCGTGCGCGATCTCTATCAGGCGAATGCGTTTCGTGGCCATGTCAGTTTTCCTCCACGATGACCTGCGGGGTAACGGCCGTCTTCGGGATCAGCGCGGGCCAGTAGGCGATCACGTCGCTGGGTTTGGGACGCCCGCCGGCGAAGCCCGTCACGGATGGCGGTCCGGTGAGAATCAGCGGTGCGAGTTCCTGTCCGAAGCGAGCGACATGCGCCTTGTCCTTCCCGCGAACGCCCACGCGCAGCACCACTTCGTTGATCTCTTCCGGCATCGTGGCGAGCGGTCCGAGACAGGAGTCGTGTCCGACGTATTCACTGCGGATTTCGTCGAAATGCAGTCCCAGATCCGCAAGGCGGGTACGCAGGATCGCATCCGCGGCACGCGCTTTCTCGAGCGCGTCGGGCCAGGCGTAGGTAAGCGTGCCACTGGCGGCGTATCCATCGTGATACGAAGCGGAGACCTTGTAGAACGGGGTGTCGGGGCGCCCCCGGACATCGGAGACACGGACCCTGTTCTCCCCTTCCTGTTTCAGGCGAATGCTGGTGAAGTCCGCGATGCAATCCGGCGTGATGTACTCACGGGGATCGCCGATTTCGTAAAGCAGCTGCTCCTTCACCGTTGCCACGGAAACGAGTCCGCCGGTGTTCTCGTGCTTGGTGATGAATACCGTCCCATCGGGATGCGCCTCGGCGATGGGGAAGCCGATATGCGCGAGATCGGGAACGGATTTCCAGTCACCGAGGAAATTCCCGCCACTGCTCTGTCCACCGCATTCGAGAATATGTCCCGCGACGGTTCCCGCGGCCAATCGGTCCCAGTCATCCGCCGCCCAGCCGAATTCATGGATCATCGGCGCCAGCGTCAGTCCGGTGTCCGTTGTGCGGCCGGTGATGATGATCTGCGCGCCCTGCCGCAGGGCTTCCACGATCGGAAACGCGCCGAAATACACATTGGCCGAGACGATTCGATCGCGGATCCGCGCGAGGGACTCACCGCTCTCCATATTGCGCAGTTCGATGTCCTCGGCACGCAATGCGTCGATGCGGTCGAGAATGTCATCGCCGACCACCACGCCGACTTTCAGTCCCGTGATCCCTTGCCGCTCGGCCTCGCGGAAGATCGCATCCCGGCAGGCCAGGGGATTGACTCCACCGCCGTTGGTGATGACCTTCACGTTCTTTTCGACCAGATGCGGGAGCATGCGTCCGATCTGCGCCGGAAGATCCCGCGCATACCCAAGAGCGGGATCGCGGAGCTTCTGCTTCTGCATGATCGACATCGTCACTTCCGCGAGGAAATCCATCATGAGATAATCGATCGGTCCGCGCGTGACCTGATGATACGGGGCGTCGATGAGATCGCCCCAGAATCCCTGGCCACTGGCGATGCGAATGCTCGTGTTCAATCGGTACCTTCGTGCGTGGGGTGATGGAGGAAGGTGCGGTGTGCCGCGATATCCACAATACAAAAGGTAATACTCCGCGCATACTTTTCAAAGAAACGGAGTCCGCCTGTCTGGATTTCGGCAAAAAAATCCGCCGCGGAAGGCGCGCAAGGAGATGTTTCGCGGTGATGGAATCCGTATCTTGCGCATTCGTATGAACGTCGCATCGCCGGTCCGCACGCGACCGCGGTGGATCCGCCTCCGACCATCCCTCCCCACCATCCCGTGAGTACCATGACGGAAACGACACAGAAACCCCGGCTGAAGGACTTCCCGAAAAATTACTGGATCGTCATCCTCTTCGAATTTTTCGAACGGGGATCGTACTATGGCATGATGAGCATCCTGTCGGTGTACCTGACCGACCAGCTCGGATTTTCGAAGGAAGGCGTCGGCGTCATTAAAAGTACCATTCAGCCGTTGCTGTACCTGCTGCCCATTTTCTCGGGTGCGGTCGCCGATCGCATGGGATACCGGCGCACGTTGATGGTGGCCTTCGCCCTGCTGGGCGGCGGCTATTTCCTCACGAGCCAGATGACCACCTACAGTGCGGTCTTTTTCTCACTGATGATCATGGGACTCGGTGCAGGCACCTTCAAACCCGTCGTCTCGGGTACGATCGCGAAGGTGACCGACGAACGGACCAGCACGCTGGGCTTCGGCATTTTCTACTGGACGATCAATCTCGGCGCCTTTCTGTTCCCATTGATTATCGTGCCCTACCTGAAAACCATCGCCTGGCATTATGTCATCATCGCCTCGGCCATCGGCACGGGCGCGATGCTGATTCCAACGATCTTCCTGTTCAAGGAGCCCAACGAAGCACGGCAGGACAGCGAGCCGTTCGGTGTGGTGATGAAAGGGATCTTCCAGAAGCTGTACATCGTCATCACCGACTGGCGCTTCATCCTTTTCATCTTTATCTATTCCTGGTTCTGGATTCTCTATTTCCAGATGTTCGACAGCGTGCTCTGGTACGTGAAAGCCTTCGTTGACGCCACACCGCTGAACACCTTCGTGAGCGGCGTCCTCGGCTTCAACTGGCATTTCGATGTGGAACACGTGACCGTGATCAACGCCGGGACGATCATCCTGCTCCAGTTGTTTATCTCCCGCATCGTCAGCAAGACCAAGGCCCTCCCCACGATGGTGACCGGGATCTCGCTGGCAACGATCGGCATGGCGGTGCTCGCGATCAACACCAATATCTGGGTGTTCATGCTGGGCATCACGATTTTCTCGATCGGTGAAATGACCGCGCATCCGAAATTCATCAGCTATCTTGGACTGATCGCGCCACCAGACAAAAAGGCGACGTACATGGGCTTTGGCTTCCTGTACGGCGCGTTCGGATCGCTGATCGGTGGTATTCTCGGCGCCTTCCTCTATGTGCGCTTCATCGACAATCCGATGATCGCCTTCGTCAAACAAACGGTTGCCGAACAATCAACCCATATCACGCTGCCCGCGAAACTCTCGATCGAAGAGGCCCTGAAAATCGGTGAACAGATCGGTCTGGGCAAGGACCAAATTGCCGCGCATGCACTGACGAGTGAGCTCTGGCTGCTCTTCAGCTCCATCGGCGTGTTGTGTATCGTCGGACTCCTCACCTATCAGAAGTTCATCGGCACGCGTTCCGAGCATTGAAGAAATGACACGATGAAACGATGACAGGATGCCGGCATCCCCGCATCTTGTCATCTTGTCATCTTGTCATCTTTCCATCTTGTCATCTTTCCGTCTTGTCATCTTTCCGTCTTGTCATCTTGTCATACCACAACGGGCATCCTTGTCAGGATGCCCGTTGTGATAATACCGCGTGGACCGTGGAATTGATGTTACTCGATGACCACCATTTTCCGGACGTCGCGGCGGGAGCCGGCGCGGAGTTCGTAGAAATAGGCACCGGGCTTCAGTCCCGCGGCACTGACGGTTACCTGCTGCGCGCCGGACGCGCGATGTTCGTCGAGCACGGTGCGCCGCAGTCGTCCCTGCATGTCGTAGATCCGCACGGCTACATGCCCCGCGGTCTCGAGCGAGAACGGCAGCACAAGATCGGCCGAGGAAGCGGATGCGGGATTCGGATACTGCTGTCCGAGACCGAACATGAGCGGCCGGCGTTTCTCGGCCTCCTCGGTCGATGACAGGATGGCCGAGGTCATCCACATCCCGCGACCATGGGTGGCGGCATAGAGAATGTCATCCTCGGTGATCCGCAGATCATCGATGACGACGTTCGGCAGTCCATCGCCGAAGGGACGCCAATTGCGGCCGCCGTCGTCGCTGACGTAGACCCCGATGTCGGTGCCGACGAACACGATGTCGGGATTCTTCTCCCAGATCGCGATCGCGCCGACGGGAACGTCGGGCAGTTTCGTCTCCTCGGTCTCCCCCTTCATGAAGGTCCACGATGACCCGCCGTCCGTGGTTTTGTACACGCCACTGCTCGGACTGAACCCCGCGGTGCCGACGTAGGCGATATCACCAATGGTCGGATGCACGGCGACATCCCCGAGATAGAGATTCGGAAGCCCGAGGTCGATACGGCTCCAGGTGACATCTCCGGCATTCGCCATCGCGTTGGTTGTGCGGTATGCGATCGACGTGTATCCCGTCACACCGTAAAGGATGTCGGGATTCGTCTTGCAGAATGCCAGATGCTGGAATTGTCCGAGCGAACTGCCGGTGCCGGTCAGATTGTCGGAGATGGGCACCCATTGACTGCCGCTGTTGACCGTACGGTAAATCTTGTTGCCACCAACGAACAGGATGGTGCGATTCGTGGGATGCATCACGAACGGCGTGATGAAGCTGAACATGTAGTTGTCATTTGCGTCCCGCAACTCGAGTCCTTCCTGGATGGCGAAGAACGACGCGCCACCATTGGTGGTCTTGCCGAGGCGACCGTATTGGTAGGCCACATAAAAGATTTTCGGATCCTGATAGTCGAATGCAACCCAGCCCCCGTCGCCGCCCCAGTTGATCAACTGTGTCCACTCGGGCGAGGATGCGTCCCCGATATTGTTGCGTCGGTCCTGCGTACCGCCGGCGACGCGTGTGGTCTTGTTGCGGTCATAGTTCATCGAGTAAAACTGCATGGTGCCGAGACCGGTCCCGACCTCCACCATCACCAGCGTACTGCGCCGGGCGTCATTGGTGCGGAAGACACCACCGTCGCTGGAAAGCAGCATGACATCGGGATTGGCGGGACTGAAGTCCACGCTGTGATGGTCGACCCATGCGCCGGCGCCGCCCGATTGACTGGTGGCCTGCCGGAACGACAGTCCGCCGTCGGTGCTGCGCCAGGTGTTGATGCCTCCGAAATAGACGTATTTTGGATCCGTGGGATGATAGCGGATATAAAGGTTGTAATCACCCTGGCCGCGAAGCACCTCACGCAGATTGATCT
The DNA here is from genome assembly GCA_034002405.1 of Bacteroidota bacterium. Classification (GTDB taxonomy): domain Bacteria; phylum Bacteroidota; class Ignavibacteria; order SZUA-365; family SZUA-365; genus SZUA-365. The sequence continues at coordinate 70,338 of JAVFAS010000003.1, forward strand.
GTGTCGACGATGGCAGTTTCTCCCACGACGTTCCGCTGTCGGTCGAGCGGAAGATGCCGAGAAAATCCTGTCGATCGGTCGGTGCGTGCTTCGGTGCGCGCTGCATCGCGGCGATGATCGTGCCGGGTGTCACCAGGCTCTGATCCAGCACCACGCGCCCGATCGAGTCGGGAGCCGGAAGATTTTCCGTGACCTTGCTGAAGGTAAAACGTTCGCCGCGCTCGTCGGAGATGTAGATGCCGTTGCTGCTGCGTCCGCCGTAATAGCCGAATGCGACAATCACACGGTCGGGATTCACCCGGTCGACAAGCACCGCGCGGGCGGGACCATTGAGCACGGCCTTCCACTCGCCACCGCCATCGGTGCTGCGCATCAGCGCTCCGGTCCCGCCGCCGTAGGTCGCGGCCGCGAAAATCATGCGATGATCCTGCGGATGGACCACGATGTCATTGATCGCGAGGTCCTGGTCCTTGATCACCCCGGGCATGACGTTGGTCCATGTCTCTCCCTGGTCCGTGCTCTTGTAAATGCCATCCCCGTACACCGCATCCCAGTTGTTACTGCCTTCGCCGGTGCCCATGTACATCACGTTCGGATCCACCGGGTCGAAGGCAAGCGAGCCGATCGCCAGCGTGGGCAGCTTGTCGGTCTTCGGGGTCCAGGTCGTGCCACCGTCGGTGGACTTGAACAGGCCGCCTGATGCCGATCCCGCGAACGCGATACTCGCGTCGGTCGGGTGGTAACGGACAATGCGCACACGTCCGGCGATGTTATTCGGTCCGATGAACGACCACGCATTCGCGAAGGTCTGTTTGCGAAACGACAGGGTCGCGAGATTCCGCGCCCGTTCGCTGTTCGCGTCACGCAAGCCCTCGGAGATTCGTTTGGTCGAATTGAAGATACGGGGCACGATGTACCAGTCCAGATGCGGACGATCGATGCTTCTTCCCGCGCGCATATCTTCCGCGCGCTCCGCGCGCAGCCGGGCCTTGGTGTCACTGGCGCGGGAACGGAGCGGACGCATCACATCCTGTCCTGGATCAACGGGAAACAGGGAGAAGAGAACAACAGCGGTCACGGTGGTGACGAGAAAGAATGAAATCGGGAACAGTCGTCGCTGCATGAAATGAACCTCCAGGGAAACCGCCGCGAACACATGACTCCGTGTCCGCGATTGCGTATATTCAGAAAAAAGTAGTGCGGTCAATCAGCCGGCGATACGGGCGGGATTCATCTCCGCCGCAATCATCCTGGATCAACAAGATAGACCGCACATCGATCAGAGGCAATGAAAATCGGCATCCGCTCCATGCAAGCCCGCATCACTCCCGCCATCACGGCATCCATTCTCCGCACGGCACGCGGCGCGATCGAGGCACGGTTGCGACACGAAGAGGAGGCGCCGCCCGAGCTCGTCGCGGAGCTCGTCGACGCGCCGGAGGTCAGCGGCGTGTTCGTCACCGTGCATGTGCATGGGGCCTTGCGCGGGTGCATCGGTTTTCTGGCATTGCAGGGTTCGCTCGCCGCGACGATCGCGGAAGCCGCGCGCCGGGCCGCGGCACATGATACACGGTTCGCCCCGGTGACACGCGACGAACGCGAAGCGATGACGGTGGAGGTCACGTTGCTCGCTCCTCTCGAGCGCATCGCGGATCCCGATGATTTCGAGATCGGCGTTCATGGCCTCGTTCTTGAATATCTTGGCCGACGGGGATTGCTCCTTCCGCAGGTCGCCGTTGACCAAGGATGGGACCGGCAGCAATTTCTTTCCGGCGTCTGCCGAAAGGCCATGCTCCCCGATCGAAGCTGGGAACATCCCGATGCGACGCTGTCCCGTTTCGAAGGGCTGGTCCTTCGTGAAACGGAATCGCATGCCACGCCCGCTCCCGAGCGACGCACCGACTGACCGCGCATCCCGTGACGCACAACCAAAGGAAACGACCGCAATGACAGCAGTACCGAGGAGCATTCGATGAAAGCGATGCAAATCCGTCCCCCGGCGGTCAGCGGACTGTTCTATCCTGCCGATCCTACCCTTCTTTCTCTCACCATCGATCGCCTGCTCGAGGAGCAGGCACCACCGACGGTGGCGGGTCATCCGCTGGCGATCGTCAGTCCCCATGCGGGTATTGCCTATTCAGGACCCACGGCGGCAGCGGCGTACGCCCTGCTGCGACGGCGGATGTTCCGGACGGCGGTGATTGTCTCCCCCAGTCATCGGGAATACTTCAACGGGATCTCGGTGTATGATGGCGACGCGTACCGCACCCCGCTCGGATTGATCAATGTGGATGTGGAACTGCGCGATCAGCTGCTTGCGCACAAAGGGGTGATCATGTCATCACCGCTGGGACACCGCGACGAACATGCGATCGAAGTACAGCTTCCCTTTCTGCAGCGCATCAATCCTGATGCGAAAGTCCTGCCGATCGTCATGGGTGACCAACGCAGCGAGTACTGCCTCATCCTCGCCCAGGCGCTTGCCGATATCCTCACATCCGACCACATTCTGATCGCCAGCAGCGACCTCTCGCATTTCCACGATCAGGAACACGCCCTGCCGCGCGACCGCGTGATCGCGGAAAGCATCACCGCGTTCAAGCCGATGCGGCTGCTCGAGGATCTGTCCAGCCATCGCGGCGAAGCCTGCGGCGGGGGTCCCATCGCGACGGTGATGAGCGCGGCACAGGCCATGGGAGCGGACGCGGGCACGATCTTGCATCAATGCACGTCGGGTGATGTCACCGGCGACATGCAGCGCGTCGTGGGCTATCTGTCCGCCGCATTCACGATCTCACGCATGCCCTGAGCAACCATTCGCGCGTCCACACGACCGCACGGACCCTTCCGACCTATCCAATCACCTCGTCCGAGATGCCCTTGTCCGATACAACCTCCACCGCGCCCTTCCCGTCTTCTCCGGTACTCCTCCTCGTTGGTGCGGGACGTGTGGGAATGAATCTGCTTCGGTACTGCGCCACGCGCGGCATGGCGATCGCGATGGTTGTGGAGCCCGAAATTCAACGCCACCCATCGATCCGTGGCACCGTCCCCGACGCCGCAGTCCTCTCCCGTGTCCCCGCCCGGCTCCCGGCCGGCATCACGCATGTCGTGCTCGCCGTGCCCGATGCCCTGATCGCGCATGTGGCGCAAGAACTCCGACACATCCTCACGCCCGGGCATTCCCCGCTCGTGTTCCATTGCTCGGGAACCCTGGGATCGGATCAGCTCTCACCCCTGGTGGCGGTCGGCTGCCTTGCCGGCTGCATGCACCCAATGCAGAGTTTTCACTCCGATGATCTTGAGAACAACGATCTCGAGGGCATCGGCTGCGGCATCGAAGGAAGCGATGCATTCTGGAGAGCCGCGCGGACGTTCGCGGAGTCGCTGGATTGGCATCCCCTGCGGGTCGATGCAGCACGGAAGGTATTGTATCATGCGGCGTGCGTGTTCGCGGGAAATTTCACCACGGTGCTCGCGGCCGTCGCGGAGGATCTGCTCCACCGCGCCGCCACCGATTCCGCCGATGCGAAGCTGTCGCATCTGCTTCCGATGATGCGGACGGTCCTCGCTCGCCTGGAAAAAACACCGCCGGGAACGGCACTCACGGGTCCCGCCGCGCGCGGTGATCGTGAAACCATCGCGCGGCATCGGCGGACGTTGGAAGCGGTCGATCCGGAGCTGGCGGAATTGTACGCGGGGCTGAGCGAGCTGGCGGCGCGGGTGGTGAAGGGGGAAAGAGGTGAAGAGGTGAAGGGGTGAAAGGGTCAGGCTGTGAGGGTGTGTTTCCAGATGAGTTTTTCCTGGGACCAGTGGTAGTGGAAGGAAGCGGTTTGCGCGGACTCCCGCGCGCGGGCGTAGCGGGTCGGATCGTCGAGAAGAGTACGGATGGCACGAAGGACGAGTTGGCGATCGGTGGGATCGACGGCGATACCCGCACCTGTCTCACGCAGGACGGCGCCGATTTCGGGGAAGTCGCTGCCGACCACGGGCACACCGCAGGCAAGGTACTCGAAGAGCTTGTTCGGCAGACTGAGATAATAACTGCGACCGAGATTCTCGATCATGCACAGGCCAAGATCGGCGGAAGCGGTCCAGTGCGGGAGATCCGATGACGGGACCGCCGGGATCAGGTGAACACGATCCGATACTCCGTTGATCGCCGCCGCGGCGAGGATGTCATCACGCAGCGGACCATCCCCCAGAAAAACGAGTTCGCAATCCGGCAGGTCCGGCATGAGCTCGACCAGTGGCAGCGCACCGCGGCCGCGCTGCAGTCCCCCCTGTGAAAGCAGGATACGGCGATCGGAGGAACATCCAATCGTTTCCCGTAGACGCTGTGATGGTGCGGGAGCGGAGAAATCCGGGACGTTGCGCACCACGCGTACATCACGGAAACGGTGGCGGAGAATCGCGGCGATGGACGCATTGACCGTCAGCACGATATCCGCGCGCGCGGCGACGCGACGCTCGACCGTGGTCCAGAATCGCTGCATCAGACCGCGCCCCTGCAGCGCCGCGATCGCGGAATACAACTCCCGTGCGTCGTAAATCAGACGCGCGTTCCGTCCCCGGCATCCGCGCGCGGCACCCGGGAGCGAATACAGATCGGCGGCAACGCAGGTGTCGGCCGCCAGCCGCCGCGACACGAGGTTGCACTGTCGCCAGAATCGTGGCAGTGCCCGCCGCAGCGACCCGTGCATGGGAATCGTGATGACGTCGTATTCGCCCGTCTCCCCTCTCTTGCGCTCCGGCAGACCGTCTTCCGCCACACCCTCTTCCGGCTGCGTGGCAGTTCCATCGGGCGTGCGGTCTTCCTCATCCTTCAGCGTGTCATTCCCATCCTTCAGCGTGTCATTCCCATCCGACAGCGTGTCATTCCCATCCGACACTGGTCGTGGCGGACACAGGTGCACGATGACCACGTCCGCGGTTTCCGCCGCGGTTTCGGCCATGCGGCGCAGACGCGAGTCCCGCGTCACATCTCCCACGAACGTGAAACAGACGAGCGGACGACGCCCCATCGTCGCTTACAGGAGTACCGACAGCGCCACGGTGTGCGCGTTGCCGAACACTTCGGAGAACGGTGTGAATGCATAGTCGAAACGCAGCGTGCCATACATGGCACCGGCACCGAGGGAGATGTCCTTCGTCTCGTAGCCGGTCTGATACCCGGCGCGGAGAAAGACCATCCCGAGGTAATCGAATTCAATGCCGAGATTCAGGTGCGTACTGCTCTCCTCGAGCAGCGTCAATCCGTTGGCCTCGACGGTGAGGGCGCCCTTGACCGCCTCGATCGGGATCCAGTATGCCGCGCCATAGCGCAGAAGCATTGGCAAGGTGGTCGCCACACTGGCGAGTTCGCTCATGCTGCCGACATTCGCGAGTGTGATCCCGGTACGCAGATGTGCCAGATCCCCATCCGAAAACGGACGTACCGCCACGCCGAAATCGAAGGCATATCCTCCCGCTTCGTCGACATGAATTTTTTCAAAAACGTATTTGGCGGTCACGCCGACGTCGACACCCTCGGCCACGGCAAAGGCCGCGCTGAGTCCACCGGCAAAATTGTTGTTGTCGGTCTCGGCCAGCACTTCGCCCGGACGATCACGAATCTCGATGCCTCCCACGCTGGTCAGACCGAGATGAATTCCGAAGGTCCAGCCGCGGGCCGGCAGCGTGACACCGATGAATTCGGTACTGATGTCCTCGATCCACTCATTGTGGGTGAACGTAATCGCGGCCTGATCGTCGTCGGCGAGCAGCGCCGGATTGTAATACATCGCGCTGCCACGATCGTCGCCCGCAACGCCCGCGTCGCCCATGCCGAGCGCGCGCGCCCCCACCCCGATTTTGAGGAAGGAAAGTCCGGCGCCGCCGGATTGCGCCCAGAGGGCAGCGGGAAACAGGAGCATGGCGAGCAGGACAAGCGTGAAGAGAATCGTCCGGAGTAGTTTCATGCGGAATCTCCCGATGGATCAGAAATGCAGCGCGAACGACAGCACATGCGTTGGTGACGGCGCCACGGGCTCGAGGATGAAGGCATAATGGATCACGGGGTGTAACTGGGCCACGGGTTGCGCGATACTGAAACCGAAGGTGGGACGTGGATCGATGCCGGCGTCGGAAAAATCCACACGCTCGACCCCGCCACGAAGCCAAATGTTCTCGGCCACCGGAACCTCGACCCCCAGTCGACCGAGCAGCACGCCGTCGATGATCTCGCCCTCGACCGCGGCGAGTCCTGCCTCGCCCGGCAGCGTGTACCCGACGCCCGCGCGCCAGATACGAGCAAAGGGATTCTCCGTCGCGTTCCCGCTTTCGGGTCCGTACAATTCCGAAGTGTCCCACTTGTATTTCGTCAGCAGTTCCTGCGCAACGATTCCGATGCGCAGCGACGGCGATACCGTATAGAGGATGCCCACATCGAGACCGAAGCCCGACGACGTCACGCCCTCATACAATCCGGAATAATAGAATTTCGCGTTGAAGCCCACCGCGAGCCGATCGGAAAAGCGGGTGCCGAAATTCACCCCGAACTGGTTTTCGAACACACGCAGTTGCTCGGTCTTGAACCCGTCGCTATCGTACCCCTGGATATCGCCGTCGCCGGCATTGATCCAGGTGATCGACACGCCGGAGATGGACTGCACGCCGGGTTCGGCGGCGTAGATGTTCGCTTCCTTGTTGTAGATGCGCAGCATCTGCGTGTAGCTCACCTGATTGAGCACGCGCCCGAGGGAAAGAAATGAATAGCTGCCGTGCAGCACATGTCCTTCCTGAAACGCGCTCATGGCCGGATTATAATATGTCGACACGGTGCCGGACCGCACGGTGGTCATGGCATTGCCCATGCCCTGGCCACGCGCGCCGAAACCGAGGCGCGTGAAGGCGCCGGCCGTGCCGTTCTGCGCATGGGACGGGAACGTGGCGATGAACAAAAGAACAGCGGAGAAGATAATCTTTTTCATGTTCGTGCGTTCTCCCCTACTGCAGCGCGATGGCTTTGGTCCACACCGGATCCCCGTCGTCGACCGTGACTTCGATATAATAGACGCCGTTGGCGACCTGCGTGCCGTCGTCGGTTTTCCCGTCCCAGATCTCATCCATCTCGCTGTCCGGCGTGCGCGACGCGTTCTGAATGAGCGTCCGCACCGGCATCATCGCGAAATCATAAATGCGAATGGACACCGAGCCCCGACTGCCGGTCCGATAATGGATGCGCAGCACTTCGTCATCAGGCGCGAAGGGATTGGGATAGGCATAGGCCTCGCCGGCCACGCCGATCGGCTGCGCCGCACGAAACAGAGTCCATTCCTGTCCGAAAAACTGTTCGCCGTCATCGCGCGTCCGCATCAGACCATCGGCGTTGGAGACATACACATCATCGCCCATCGCGGCCACGGCGTAGCAGCGGGGCTCGGCGGCGATGCGCCGGGTCCGGCTGTCGACAAAATGCGAGAAGCCCACCCAGCTGAGTCCGGCATCATCCGAACGGTAGACACCACTGTTCGTCGCGGCGTAGACGACCTCGCCCTTGAAGCCGAAATTGTGCGTGAATTCGCCGCGCAGTGCCGTGCGCCAGCTCTGTCCCATATCGGTGGTGACACTGACCGCGCGATACTCGACCGGGTTGAGCGCGTTGACCGTCGCGGCCCACACATGCGTGACCCCGCCGATGACGTTGTGCCCGATACCCACGACGAAATTGCCGGAGATCGGACTCGACTGATTGTTGAAGGTGAATTTCCGCCAGGACACTCCCCCGTCGGTCGAAAGATTGATGCCTCCCGCGGTGCCGACCCAGAGTGTGTCGTCGTTCATGGCATGCACCGAGAACACGCGATGATTGAGACTTTCAACCAGGCCGAGGTCGGGACGGTTGACCGGGGAAAGACTGAAGCTGAGCGAATCCTCCGGAGAAATCGCGTCGATCTGATCGGGTGGGAGCACGACGGGGGTGAACGTCTGTCCGCCGTCGGTGGACTTCCGCAGGCCGCCCGCGAAGCTGGCGATATACACGCCGCGACCGGTCACCGCGAGGTCGTAGGTGATGTTGTTGATCTCGGTGGTGACCGCCAATGCCTTGATGGTATTGTTCCCGTACGCAATGTCATACACCGACATATCGGAGGATTCCATCGGCTGTTTCACCTTCGTCCAGCTGCGGCCGAAATCCGTTGACACGGCAAGACCGAGGCCCTTGGGCAAGGCCCCCTGGTCGGTGTCTTCGGATCCCGCGAGCGACGCCCACAGCACCCCGCCATGGGCTTCCAGCGCCGCGATATCCTCGGTGTCGAACGGAGATTCGTCTCCCAGATGCCGCCAGGTCGCGCCGCGGTCGGCGGTGACGTCGAGTCCCTTCCCGCCGCCAACCCAGAGCGTGTCACCGCGGACGAGCAGATCGACCGCGCTGTTGGAGAGTGGCCGGTCGGAGGCACCGATGGCCGGTTTGGTCAGGGAGAAGTGTGACGGCCGCTCTTGCGCGCGTGCGGTGGTCGGCATGCAGGAAAGCAGCACGGCTCCCGTCAGCGCGACGGACAGCGGTGCGGCGATGAAGATTCCCTTGAAGAATGGTGCGAGTCGCATCAGCGAACGATCAGCTTGTGGATGACGACATTACTTGACAGACCGGAAAAGTCCAGTGCACGAAACTCGAAGCGATATTCTCCGGTCGGCGTGCCGGGAGGCATCTGCACGCGGATCCCGTAGAAACCGTCTCCCGCGACCGGATCACCGCTTCCCGGCTGTCCGTCATCGCGGAGAAGAAACGGATTTCCGGATGAGGGACGTCCGTCAGGCAGGAATGAATTGAAGAACACCTGCTTGATATCCGCCAGGCCGCTTGGGTCGGTCACTTCCGCCGCAATATTGAACACCACGTTCTGCGACTGCAGCTCCACGGTGTCGGGCGCGGTGACGGACTCGATACGGGGCGGTTTGGACCCGAACATCACGCGCAGTTTCGCATGCGCGTTGTTGGCGGTGAGCCCCGTCTCGTCGGTGGCGAGAATGTCGATGCGGTAATCCCCGACGTCGCCCCGGCTGCGGGCGAAACGCACCGGCGAGGCGAACCCCTCGGCCGTTCGTTCCAGCGTCCCGGAGTGAAGCAGCGCTGTCTTTCCGTCCAGCCTGATCTCGTACCGGATCGTCCCGACGCGCTCGGGATGCAGCACGCGCACGCGGATTTCGAAGGGAATTTCGATCGGGTCGCTCGCCGTCTTGTCCTGTCCGCTCTTCACATCAACGGTGTCGGTGTCTACGATGTACCGCGACAACTGTATATCCGTCAACAGGATAGCGCTTTCGCTGTGAGTGAAATCTACAACAGCGGCATCATCACTGCACGCGGCCACGAAAACCATGGCGACGGCGAGGGAAAGCAATTTCATGTGGTGCATGACTCGTGTCTGGTTTGCGGTGTATGATGAAGCCGAGGCATGTCTTTCGACATTGCCCCGGCTTACAATCACACTATCAAGGAGGCTCTGGTAACATACGGAGCGGACGATCCAAAGTCAATCGGAAAACCGTGACGGGATCCATTTTTGCCCATCCGCAACGCCGCATCTCCTTCCCCGTTCATTGCATGTAAATCGGCGAGGGTATGAGACTGACGGCGAACATCGCATAGGAAAACCACCCGAGCATGCGACGGCGAGAACCAAGTCCCGCAAAATCATGCACTTCGGGATGCTTCACTTTGATGACCACGAAGATCAGCAAGGCCCAGAACAGCCAGCCCGGCCAGAAAATGGCTCCGAAGGACGGGATCATTTCCATCACGATCACGGCCTGCTCGTATGCGCCGGCGAGATCCATCAACGCCGGGAGTATACCGATACCTCCGAACAGGAGAAGGAGCCCCACGGTGATCTTTCCCACCAGATGTTGACGGTCGCCAAACATCGCGTAGGTGACATGGCCACCATCGAGTTGCCCTGCCGGCAACATGTTCAGCGCCGTCACCAGCAGGCCGAACCATCCGGTCACCAACAGCGGATAGTGATACATTTCCGACATCGGCGGGACATACGCACCCGCGGGGCTGAACAACCACTCGAAGGCGGTGTACAGCAGTGAGGATCCGAACGTCAGCACGAAGCCGGGTTCGGCGGTTGCGGACATTCCGGTCGAAAAATCGTAATCAGGATGGATCGCGAGAAGGAATTCCGGTCCGGGCAGGCTCATGAAGCCGATGGCCAACACAATCACCGATGCGACAAAACCGGCGATCGGCCCGGCAATGCCAATATCAAACAGCGCTGCCCGGTGCGGAATCACCTGTTTCGTGCGGATGACCGCGCCGAGCGTGCCGAAATTGATGAACATCGGCAGGGGCGGAATCGGGATGTAATACGGCAGCGTCGTGCGCACGCCATGATGCCGCGCCGCGAAGTAATGGCCGAATTCATGGCAGCTCAGGATGAAGAGAATGGAGATGCTGTACGGAAGTCCGAGGTGGAAATCCTCGAGATCAGTGACCCCCTGCCAGAGCATGCCGGCGATGGTGGTCGTCAGAAAGGTCAGGAGAAATAACGCGGCGTGCTTGAGCACCTGCGCCGGTGCCAGTTCCGGTTCGTGCGCGGATTCCGTTTTCGTGAGGAATGGTTCCATGGATCGTGTCGGTTGCTATCGCGGTGGATGGTCGCGGCGTGCGTCAGCCCGTGGCCCACAGCTGCTGCCGCAGTACCCGGGCATGTTTGCGGGGACGCAGGCGGTGCTGTTCGATCATCATGAACAGGACGTCCTGCACCGTCGTGAAGGAATAAAACCGCCGGAAGGAAATATTCTGTTCCTGGCACCAGCGCTCGAGCGCGCCGCGGGCGAATACGACATCGGCGAGCGTGGCCGCCTCGAAATCCGAGCGGCCATCTCCCACATACACGACGATGTCCTCGTCCTGCGTCTCCAGCAGCAGATGGGTGCGCTTGCAGTTCGCCAGTTCCGGACAACTCGCATCCTGATACGGAAACTCCGGGATGGGTGCGGTGTCACCAAGGACCAGGTGATTGGCCCGGTGTGGAACGGACACACCCGCACGCCGCAGCAGCGGGTCGATGTAGGCATCGAATCCGTCACTGACGATCAGCAGCGGGAAACCACGCCCTTCGCACCAGTGAACGAAAGGTGCGAACGAGGGATCGATTTCAAACGGGGTGAGAAATTGCTCGAGCATCTCTGGGGTCAAGCGGTCGATACCGGAAAACAAACCCCGGTAACATTCCACCGCGGTCAGTTCCCCCGCCCGCCACTGGTCCAACAACTGCCGGTATCGCTCCGCGCCGCAGAACCGGCGAAGCAGCCGATCGCCGACATCCTCGGTGAGGAGGGTGCCGTCGAAGTCCGTGAAGATGCGCACAGTGGGCGCGGGTCGCCTGCGCGGGCCGTCAATGATCGAGGCACGAAATTCCTTTCGTGCCTCGGGATGCTCGTGAATGGACACTTGCGACAAGGGTTACTTCTTGTCCTCGATTTTCTTGTCCTCGAGACTGATGTCTTCCTGGATGTCCTTCGCGGCCTTGCGGAATTCCTTGATCCCCTTGCCAAGCCCCTGCGCGAGTTCGGGAATTTTCTTCGCGCCGAAGAAAATCAGGATGAGAAGAATGATGATGAGAATTTCCCATCCGCCAATATTTCCGAACATACCGTCCTCCTATGAAAGAGCGGGCACGACGCCCGAAATTGCGTGAACGAGGGATGCGAAGACGCCGCGGCCGTCGGCGCTGCCGAGCAGCGATTCGACCACGCGCTCGGGATGTGGCATCATGCCGAGGACATTCCCCTGCGCGTTGACGATACCGGCGATATTGTGCAGCGATCCGTTGGGATTCGCGGCTTCGCTGATGGTGCCATCGGCCTCGGCATAGCGAAACACCACCTGGCCGTTGTCCTCGATGCGTGCCAGGGTATCCTGATCAGTATAGAAATTTCCCTCTCCGTGGGCAACGGGAATCGCGATGACCTGTCCGGGGGCGTACTGATTGCTGAACGCGGTGCCCGTGTTCTCGACGCGCAGATGCACCTGTTTGCAGACGAAATCGAGCGCGCGGTTGCGCAGCAATGCGCCGGGGAGCAATCCCGACTCGGTAAGAATCTGGAACCCGTTGCAAATGCCGATCACGTGTCCCCCGCGTCCGGCGTGCCGGATCACTTCCTTCATGATCGGCGAGAAACGGGAGATCGCCCCGCAGCGCAGATAATCTCCATAGGAAAATCCACCCGGAAGGATCACCACATCGACGCCGGCGAGGTCGCTGTCCTTGTGCCAGAGAAAGGTCGCATCGGCGCCGAGTACATGCTTGACGGCATGATAGGCATCATGATCGCAGTTGGAACCGGGAAATACCACCACTCCAAATTTCACCGTCGCCATGATAACCTCACGCCTCGTGGAGTTCGAAGGTGTAATCTTCCATGACCGTATTGGCCAGCAGCTTCCGGCACGCCTCGTCGACGGCGGCCTCGGCGGCGGCGCGATCGTTGCCCGCGACCTGGAGTTCGATCAGCTTGCCCACACGGACGTCCGAGAGGGTGTCGAATTCGAGGGACTGCAATGCGTGCGCGATGGCCTTGCCCTCGGGATCGAGAATCGACGGTCGCAATTTCACGGTGATGATCGCCTTGAACATGGGATTCCTCTAAATGGTCGAATCGATGGATGCGTTGGAATTCGTGTCGCGAAGCGGAGCGTCGCTGTCCTCAGCCTCGTCCTCGCCCTTGTCGCGCGCACGCGTGCGTCCCTGCCGCGAGATCCGCGGCGCGGCATGCCGCACCCGGCGTCCCATGGAAAACAGCGGACCGCTGACGATCAGCACGAGCAGCACGGGAAAGGCCAAGGTGCCGGCCGAAATAATGGCGATGAGCGCCGCCGCGGTGAACAGCAACATTTTCACGGGCTGCTCGCGGAAGGCACGGACGGAAATTTTCGGGACAACCGGATACGGAATGGTGGATATCATCAATGCGCCGCAGCCGGCGGCCGTCGCCATCAGCCCATACTGCAACGATTCTTGCGCCTGAATGGCATCGACGCCGAAAAACAGGATGTAGGACACGATGGTCAGCGCCGAAAGTGGAATCGGCATGCCGGTGAAATGATCCTTGGAGAATCCCACCAGTTGCACGTTGAAGCGCGCAAGCCGCAAGGCGCCCATGATCAATGGTGCGGCGGAAACGAGGATGCCCACCGTGCCATGAGCACTCAACGCAAGTGCGTAGAGCAGAAAGGATGGAGCGACGCCGAAGCCGACCACATCGGCAAGCGAATCGAGTTCGACCCCGAATTCACTGGCCGAGTTTGTCAGTCGCGCCATCAATCCGTCCAGCGAATCACAGACCGCCGAGAGGACGATATACCACAAGGCCGGCTCGAACTGCTCCTGCGAAGCGGCCATGATGCTCAACAGCCCGAAGTAGATGTTCAGGACGGTGAACAGGTTGGGAACAATCGACCGGCTGAGACGGATTCGCACGGGTCTACCGCTTCGTTGGACGGATCTGAATCATTGTTGCGAGATCTCCTTTTTCACCACGGCGAGCACGGTTTCACCCGCCACCACATGCTGATCCATCTTCACCAGCACTTCCGCATCCAGCGGCATGAGGACATCAACCCTCGAACCGAATTTGATCATGCCGAAGCGTTCCCCCACGGTCGCGCTGTCGCCCACCGAGACTGGTGCGACGATGCGCCGCGCGACGAAGCCCGCGATCTGCTTGAAGAGCACTTTCCATTCGCCGGTATTGACACCGATATGCGTGCGTTCATTGAGCTCGGACGACTTGTCCTCGAACGCCGCGATGAATTTCCCCTCGATATGCCGGAAAAATTCCACGCGTCCGCTCACCGGCCAGCGGTTCACATGCACATTCAATGGCGACATGAATATGCAGACCTGCATGGCTTTCCCACCGAGATAATCGGGTTCCTCGATCTCACCGATGGCCACGACCTTCCCATCCGCGGGCGAAATAACGCCCCCGTCCACGACCGGCGTCGTGCGGTCGGGATCGCGGAAAAAATTCATCGTGAAAATGAATGCAATCGCCCCTACCCCGATCAGCAGGATGCGGACCGGCACATTCGATGTAAACACACCGATCAGAATCACCGCGACCGCGATGATCAGGATGGGAATCGCAACGTCAAGGCCGTATTTCGTCAGCATGGGCGTATGATTGGTGAAATCCGCATACAACTCTGTCGCATCATGTAAGATATTGAATTCGTATCTCGATTCATAGCACCCCTTCACCCCTTCACCCCTTCACCCCTTCACCCCTTCACCCCTTCACCCCTTCACCCTTTCACCCTTTCACATTTCCCAAGTTGTTTTTCCCCCCATTCCGCCCTAATTTTGAAGTTTGCCAGCGTAACGCCCCCCAGAGACAAGGACCCCCATTGACCCTGAGCCAATTCCTCTTCCGCAACCGCAGCTACACTCCCCTGCCATTTCTCGTCGTGATGTTGGTGTTCGCGCAACCAACACTGACGAGTCTTCTCGTCGGGTTCGTGATCGCGGCGCTGGGTGAGTTTCTCCGCGCCGCGGGCGTCTTTTTTGTCGGCAGCGAGACGCGGGTGACCGGGTCGGTCGGCGCAAGCCGGCTGGTGACCTCCGGACCCTTCGCCTACACGCGCAATCCGCTCTATGTCGGAAATATTCTCATCTACACCGGGATCGGTGTCATGTCTCTGGCTCTGTTTCCCTGGCTGCAGCTCGTCGCGCTCGGCTGGTTTTTGTTCCAGTACACGCTGATCGTTCGTGAGGAAGAGCGATTCCTGAGGGAGAAGTTCGGCCAGGAGTATGCGGACTACTGCGCGCGCGTGCCGCGTTTCCTGTTTCGCCTCACGCCCTATGCGTCCTGGCATCCGGTCACATTGGACTGGAAGGCCGGCTGGCACTCCGAGGCCCGCACGTTGCAGGCTTTCGGCATCGTCACGCTCATCCTTGTGATCATCTGGCTCGCATGAATCCCGCCCCGCCGCTTCCCGTCGCGGCGGGGACGATACCGCAACCGTTTTTCAGACACGCATACCATCGATGGCAGGCAAACCGCCGCTGATCATGATCATCGCGGGAGAGGCCTCCGGCGATCTTTACGGCGCCCGGCTGATGCGGGCGTTCCGGACCCTCCAGCCCGATGCCCGGTTCTTCGGCATCGGGGGCGACCTCATGCGCGCCGAGGGCGCGGCGTTGCTCTTCGACACGCGCCAAACCGCGATCATGGGTTTCGTGGAAGTGGTCCGGCATTATCCGTTCCTCCGCGAAATGTTCGCCACCTGCGAACGCGCCTATGCCGACCGCGCACCCGATGCCGTCGTCCTTATCGACTACCCAGGGTTTAATCTCCGTTTTGCCGCGAAAGTGAAAGCGGCCGGAGGACGCGTACTGTACTACATCAGTCCGCAAGTCTGGGCCTGGGGAAAGAACCGTGCGCGGAAGATGCGCGGGTTGGTGGACCATCTCGCCTGCGTGTTCCCGTTCGAGGAAGCCCTGTTCAACACCATCGGCGTGCCCACGACGTTTGTCGGACACCCGCTCGCGGAGATTCTCGAGCATCACGACCGCCGGGCGTTTCTGTCCCCGCTGGGGATACCCGACGACCAGCCCGTGCTCGGTCTTTTTCCCGGATCGCGCGCGCAGGAAATCCACCGTCTCCTCCCCACGATGATCGCGGGTGCCACGCGACTGCGCGCACGCACCGGCTGCGCGGTGGCGATCGGTGCCGCCCGTGTGCCGGACGAGATCTACGCCCCCGCCCTGCGCGGTGTCGACGACATTCACCTCGTCCGTGGCGCGACGCATGCACTCATGGAGCACAGCCACGCCGCGATCGTGGCGTCAGGCACCGCGACGGTGGAAACCGCCTGGTACACCACACCGATGGTGGTGGTCTACCGCGCTTCCTGGCTCAATTACCAGATCGGACGACGGCTGGTGAATGTGGATAATATCGGGATGGTCAATATTCTCGCCGGTCGGCGCATCGTGCCTGAACTGCTGCAGGATGAGATGCGGCCGGATTATATCGAGGAGTTCATCCTGCCGTTTTTCACCAACCCGCGCGTGCGTGAAACAACGATCGCGCAGCTGCGCCAGGTGCGCGACATGCTGGGGGGACCCGGCGCCTCGCAACGCACCGCGGAGATTCTGGATCGTATTATCGGGAATTCCTGATCCCGCGCGCCGCCGTCGGGGGCGGCATGCCGCGGAGCGCGGACCCGGCGGCTTACCCTTCGGGATTCGTGAACAGGTCCGTGGGACCGATGCGATGACCGCGAAGGTACTCCTCGGCGGTCATTTCCTTGCGTCCCGCGGGTTTGACCAGACAAACCACGAGACTCCCACGTCCGCACTGCACGCAAAGCTCGGGTTCGAGGGTAATGAAGCTCCCGGGGGTGCCGGTCGATTCCTCCTCGCTGACGAACGTCTCGAGAATCTTCATTTCCTTCCCGTGCAGCATGCTCCATGCGGCGGGAGCGGGACTCAGTCCGCGAATATGATTGTGCACCTCGCGCGCGGACTTTTCCCACGGAATGCGGCAGGTATCGCGAAAGATTTTCGGCGCGGAGGTCGCAAGCGTATCGTCCTGCGGCCGCGGCACGAGGTCGCCGCGCTCGATGCCCTGGACCGTGCGCAGCACCACATCGGCACCGAGCTCGGCGAGCATGTCGTGCAATTCACCGGCGTTCATGTCGTCGTCGAGCGGGACGCGCTCCTGCAGGAGTATCCCGCCCGTGTCGACCGTCGGCCGCAGAAGGAACGTCGTCACCCCGCTCTCCTCCTCGCCGCGCATGAGCGCCCAATTGATCGGAGCCGCGCCACGATATCGCGGCAGCAACGAGGCGTGGAGATTGAAGCTCCCGAGGCGGGGAATCGTGAAGACCGTCTCGGGAAGGATGCGGAAGGCGACGATCACGAACAGATCCGCCGCGCACGCGCGCAGACGATCGGCGAACGCAGGGTCGTGCAGATCATCGGCCTCGATCACGTCATACCCCAACTCCAGGGCCGCCGTCTTCACCGGTGTGGCACTCGTCTGCTGTCCCCTTCCGCGCTTGCGGTCGGGCGCGGTGACCACGGCCGCGATCGTGTAGCCGGCTTCATGCAGCGCACGCAGCGAAGGCACGGCGAAATCGGGTGTTCCCATGAATACCAGTCGCATCTCAGTACTTCCCTTTTTTACGGACTTTCATATCTTTATCTAACTTTTTCCGTCGCATGCCTCCCGCGGCAATCACCCGGCAAGTTCGACGTTCTTCGCCATCACGTAATCCGCGTCACTCTCGCCGGCGCGGATTCTCTTCAGGACGGGCATCACGAGACGCTTGCGAAGGCCTTTCAGATGGTCGGTGAAAAACACCCCGTGCAGGTGATCGTATTCATGTTGGATGACGCGTGCGAGAA
Source organism: Bacteroidota bacterium (assembly GCA_034002405.1). Classification (GTDB taxonomy): domain Bacteria; phylum Bacteroidota; class Ignavibacteria; order SZUA-365; family SZUA-365; genus SZUA-365. The sequence goes on from JAVFAS010000003.1 coordinate 87,749, forward strand.
AATCATCCACTTCCATCTCCCGCGGCTCGAAATTCGCGTCGCGGTAGCGGATATGCAGTTTCTCGGGACGGACAATGTCCTCCCGCACATCCGGCACGCTCAGGCAGCCCTCCTCGTACTCCACATCATCGCCGTAGAACTCGGAGATTTCCGGATTGATGAAGATCAGGGGTTTACTGTCCTCATACCCCTCGACGGGACGCACGTCAATCACGAACAGCGAATGTCCCAGCCCGACCTGATTCGCCGCGAGTCCAATCCCGTTCGCGCGATCCATGGTTTCGAACATGTCGATGATCAGCTGTGTCAGTTCGGGACCGGGACCGACGATTTCGCGCGTTTCCTCGCGCAGCACTTTTGCGTCATACGGATAAATCGGAAGAATCGCCATGGTTTTTACCTCGATGAAATCGGATCATTTGTGTCCCATTCCGCGAATGCCGATGTTGCGCACATGCATGCAACAACGATGGACGCGACGCCCGTTTGGCGCGCGTGACACCCACAAAGATAACCTTCAAACAATTGCGGACACAACGGGTATGGAACTTGAACTGACGGGAAAACGGGCCTTCGTGGCCGGATCGAGCGACGGCATCGGACGCGCCGTGGCGGAGGGACTCGCCGCCGAGGGTGCGCAGCTCATGCTCTGCGCGCGCACCGAAGCCAAATTGGAAGCCACGGCGCAGACACTGCGAAAACACGGCGCGGCGCGCGTGGAATTCATCGCGGCGGATCTCGATCGTTCCGCCGAAATCCAGCGCGTGCTCGACCGGACGCTCGACGCGTTCGGAGGCATGGACATTCTCGTCACCAACAACGGCGGTCCGAATCCCGGTGATTTCCTTTCGATGACCGACGAGGACTGGCTGGGCGGATACAAGCGCACGCTGATGAGCGGTATCCGTCTGATCCGCGGCTTCCTGCCCGGAATGATCGAACGCACATGGGGCCGGGTGATCAACATCACGAGCATTTCGGTCAAACAGCCCGTGCCGCGCCTTCTGCTGTCGAATACGTTCCGTGCCGGTGTGACCGGAATGGCGAAAACACTGTCCGACGAGGTGTCGAAACACGGAGTGACGGTCAACAACATCGCGCCGGGGTACATCGCCACCGCGCGGCAAGCGCAACTTTTCACCGACCGCGCGGCCGCGGGAGGCACGACGGTCGATCGTATCCGTGACCAGCTCACGGCCAACATTCCGATGGGACGCATCGGAACGCCGGACGAAATCGCCCATCTCGCGGTATTTCTTGCCAGCGCGCGCTCGTCCTACATCACCGGCACGACCATTCAAGTCGATGGCGGCCTGTTCCGTGGTTTGATGTAAGGATCAGAAATCATCGTCGCCCAATTCCTGTCCGCCACCGTTCCGTCCACGTTGGTCCTTTTCATTCATCGCGCGGTTGATGAACCAGCGAAGATTGAGCATGACCACGGGGGCATCTTGCAGCGAATATTGGTAGGATGAGAAATCCGGTCCGGTGAATGTCGACTCGCGTTCCGCCGTCCCGAGCACATCCGAAATATCGAGCGTGACCGCCAGGCGGCGCTGGAACAGCTCCTGTCGCACCGCGAGACTCGTGACCGCGTAGCCTTCGACTCTTCCTTGCGCGGAAATCGACGGACTGTTATAGCTCGCGTTTACTTGCACCATCGTCCCCGGCATCAGTTTGAAGGTATTGTTGAAGCGAAGATTCCAGGTGAATCGCTGTTCGGCGAAATCCTGTCCGCCCAACGCGCCTTCGATCCGGTAGTCGAACAGGTTTCCGAGCAGGTAGACATCCCACACCTTCAACACGTCGAGATTCAGCATCAGCTCGACACCGGTCGAAAACTCCTGCCCGACGTTCTCCACCGTGCGGAGGGTGATATTGTCGCGATAGACACTTCGGACATGTTCGACCTTGTTGTTCGTGACACGGTGGTACGCTTCCGCCGAGAACAGCGCCGCGCCCAGGTTGGTCTGGAATCCGGCCTCCCAGGAATCGATATATTCAGGCTTGAGAGCCGGATTGCCGCGTCGCACGTTGTAGGCATCCATCCAGGTTTCGAAAGGCTCGAGAAACCATCCACGCGAATGCTCGATGCGCCGGGTGTAACTGGCCATCACCTGCTGCATCGGCGCGAGGTTGTAGGAGGCGTGGAAGGTCGGGAAGAAATCCCATTGCAGAAAATCAAATTCCTCGCCACTGCTGGTGGTCACCGTGCGATCGGTGTGCTCCGCGCGCAGGCCTGCTTGCAGGCCGAACTTGCCATACATGGTCGACACCGTGGAGTACATTCCCTGCGTGAATCGTGCATACTGTGTGTTGCGGTCGAACGCTGGCAGCGGCACATAGCTGGCGGTCGTCGGGTCGAATTCCGCGAGCGACGTGATATCGTCCGACTTCCCGTCGCGTCCTTCATACCCCGCGACAAACTTTGATTTTTCTCCCAGCGGAAGCGAGTAGTCGACCTTCAGTTCGATGCGTCGTCCGGGACCGTCCTCCGTGGAAATCCGTCCGCTGGTCACCGCCCCGGCGGTGGTGAGCAATTCGTCGATCGATGTCTCGTCCCCCTCCCGGCGACGGAAGGAAAGCTGGGTGACAAGTGCATGCTCGCCCGGTGCGAAATCATGCCGGTATTCGAGATCCGCCCCCATCCACGCGCCACTGCGTTCCGAATTCCCACGACTGATAGAGCGGGTGACCTCGGCGGTGCCGGGAAGCAGTTCGGAATAATCCATGCTCGCGCCATGATCATGCCCGTAGTTCCCGAGTCGCATGCTCGCGGTGATTCGATCGTTCTTGCCCAGCGCGACATCCCCGCCCGTGCGAAGCGACCAGCCGCCGAACTGGCGGTGGGAGGCGCCGTCGGCCTCGATCGTGGTGGTGCCGGCGGGATTGAGGAAGGTACTGCGTTCCCGTTCAGTGCCGCCCATCGCGCGCTTCCGGTAGTCGGCACCGAAGTGGATCGACCAGCCCGGTTGCCGGACCGTGTACAGACCGTCGGTGTTGTACTTGTCATCCCACCCCGCCCCGAGATTCACCACCCCGCTGTTGCCGACGTTTCCATCTTTTTTCATGATCACATTGATAATGCCCGACATCCCTTCCGGATTGTACCGGGCGGAGGGATTGGTGATGATTTCGATGTTCTCGATCATGCTCGAGGGAATCTGTGCGAGCGCGTCGGATCCCTCGAGCGCGGAGGGGCGCCCGTCGATGAGCACGGTGAAGCTGCCGCTGCCGCGGAGGCGGACCGTCCCATCGAGGTCAACGGTAACCGACGGCACATTCTGCAGCACATCCACCGCGGTCCCCGACGTCGCGGTCAGCTGACGGTCGACATTGATCACTTTCTTGTCCAGTTCGTACACCACCGGTGCGCGATCCGCCGCCACCTCCACCTCATCCATCTCGATCGGGGTGAGTGTCAGGCGGATATCTCCGAGATCGTTCACCCCGCCGTCACGGCGGATGTTGATATCATGGACATACGCATCCTCATATCCGATGAAATGAATCGCAAGGTAGTAGCGTCCGACGGGTACATTGCCCATGGCAAAGCGTCCCTGCGGATCCGACACCGTACCCTGCGCCATCGTGCTGTCACTCAGCCGGTGCAGGACGATATTGGCATACTCGATCGGCGCGCCGCGGTCGTCGACGATGCGCCCGGTGATGGTGACATCATTGAGCGCGCGCGCGTCCTGCGCGGCGACGGAGCCGGCACCGAGAAGAAGGAATACGAACATGAAGGGGAAAAACGCGGATCGGCGGGTGGGAAGGTTGGGACGAATCATGAGGCCTGCGAATTGGATAACAAACAGTCAATGCGTGAACAGAATCGATTCACCTAAGACAAAACACGTCACCGGCGGGTTTAACTCCCGGCGAACCTGCAATCTGCCGATTTTTTTCGAAATCCTTTGCATCTCGTCCCGCTTCGCCGTATATTGAAATTCCACCGCGGGGTGGAGCAATTGGTAGCTCGTCGGGCTCATAACCCGAAGGTTGTCGGTTCAAGTCCGGCCCCCGCTACAATCAAAAGGCAGAGTCACACGGCTCTGCCTTTTGGCTGTTGGCTTTTTGACACTTTGACTTTTTGACACTTTGACTTTTTGACCGTTTCCCCGCCCCCTACGTTACCGCACCCGCAACGGCTCCCCCACCACCTTCATCCCGTGCGCGGCGAACACCCGCGCGACCTCCTCGTTCGAGGGAGGCGATGTCCAGCGGTCGGTGACGGCGAAAAAGTCCTCCATGCGTCCCGCCGGCAGGTAGGACACCACGGTTCTCGCCTTCCCGGTGCGCTGTACGAACGCATGCGGCACGCCGCGCGGCAGAAAAATCGTGTCACCGGATTTCAAATGAAATCGCTCCTCCCCGCATTGGAACAGATACTCCCCTTCGGTGACATGAAACCACTCATCCTGTTCGAGGTGGATGTGCAGCGGCGGTCCGCCATTGGGAGTCTGTCCGATCTGCTCGAACACCGCGAGCGCGCCATCGGTATCCGCGCCCGAGATCTTGATGTCCAGCGTATTGAGCGTCACGCCGCGCATCGTGAAGCGTTTCCCGAATCGTGCCTGCCCGGAGGCGACCACGAATGGCGTGCGTGTGTGCAAGGCGAAAAATGTCCGCGTGTACGAAAGAAACAGAAGCGGCAACGCCGCGAGCGTCCGCATGATGAATCCCCGGCGTTTCATGGCAAATCCTTCCTCGCGTTTCCGGTGATAATACGGGAGCGCAGGAATAAAAGCAATGTTAGATTTTATTATTCCTCCGCCGCATGGGGTGGACATGCGGCGGTGCGGGAGAACACTGTAGGGAAATAGGAGCGATGATAAGACCGTCCTGTCAGTCCTCGCTGAAGTAATCGGTATCGATGCGCTTGACGTGATAGGTATGCCGCGTGGTGACACCGACGTTGAAATCGATCATGAGTTCGGTGAGCCGCTTCCCGTCGATCAGCACGACCTTGGGATCGATCGCCGCGGCGTATTCGACGGCTCCCTGGGCGAACGTGCCGGTTGTGAGAAACACGCCTTTCCTCGCATGCTTGCCGTGCAACGCACCGACGAATTTCTGAACCTCCGGTCGCCCGACAGTCCCCGCCCACCTCTTCGCCTGGATGTAGATGACATCGAGACCGAGCCGGTCTTCCTTGATCGTTCCGTCGATCCCCTCGTCACCGCTCTTACCGATCGCCATTCCGGCATCGAGCATGCTGCCCCCGTACCCCATATTGACCAGTAACTCCACGACGAGACGCTCGAAGAATTGCGGGGAGATGGATTTCACTTGATCGAGGAGTTCGACGGAAAGCTCGGCTCTGAGTTGTTCATATGATGCCAGAAGCTGTTCCTCGGGTGTGTCCGACAGCGGGATGGCGTCCGCACCCTTCCTTTCGGCGGGCTTTGCATGAAACTCGTTGAACTCCGGGAACTGCTTGAGGAACGCAATGTTGATCGCGGTGGGGTTGGAGGCAAGAACCTCCCGGCCTCGCGTGGTTATGAGATACTGCCCGCGTTTGGGACGCGCGAGTAGCCCTGCGCGGTAGAGATAGACCATGGCCCAGGCAACCCGGTTATTGAAAACAGGCTGCGTCCCACTGGGCAGCAACTCGCTTAATTCGTCGTTCGTGAGCTGGAATACATCCGCGAGGGCATGCCGGTATTCCACGGACGTGTGCACAACGCCGTCGCCCGCGACCTGGAGAAGAGGCAACATGAGTGATTGGAAATCCGGAATGGACATAGGTCAGCACTCCTGCATTGGAATGACAGCGTTTTGGTTCGTCACGACAGTCATGGGCTTCTCCTCGAACAATTCCGGATTTCGTGGCTTGCAGCGTTTTCTCGAATCCCCCCTCCTACCTCGTCACACGCAAGGATCGCGTCGCGATGCCGGTGGCGGATTTCGCCTGGATGAAATACGTGCCGGGGCGCCGGAGAAGTTCGGCGGGAATGACGAATCCGTGCGAGCCGGGTGCGAGGTGGTCGTCGTACACCCGCCCGATGAGCCGACCCTGCAGGTCGTACACCTCGACGGATATCGGACCGGCGACGGTGGCGGTGAGACGGATTTCCGCGAATTGTCCGACGCGGACGGGGTTCGGCCAGGCGGCTTCCAACCGGAAACCGGTCGCGGTGGTCAGATCGGTGATGGCGGTGCTGGTCACGCAGTCGAGCGCTTCGGTGGTAAGCGCATTCATCGCGCAGGTGAGTGTGTCGGCACCGTCCACGGCGACGATGGCCCAGGCGGAGCCGTTCCCTTCCTCCGTGCTGGTCACGTTCAATAAGAAACCGATGGGATAGGAGGACGGCCGCGATTCGAGGAAGTCCCGGACAGCCATGGTGCTCCAAACCATCGCCGCGGTGTCCGAATCCACCCACCACGCGTCCGGGATCATCGCGTAAAGGGTGTCCCCCCCCTCGGGCCAGGCCTGGGCTCCAAGCTCGCCGATCATCGTGCCCTGGATCTCGTTGTCGAGTGCCACCGCCGTGACGAGCTGCGCATCGCTGGGCGAGAGAAAACCGTACATCCACATCTGCGCGGTGCCACTGTCGCTGTTCAATGCGACGCGTAACCCGCCCACGTCGATGGCCATGGCCATGAGAAGGCGGACATCCTCCCCATGATTGCTTTTCACATCATCGAACACCGCGTCAAGGTGTTGACGGGCGGTGAGCATTCCGGGTTGTGCGTGGAGGGTGCTTCCAACGAGGAGAAACAACAGGGAAAACGTTGCAAGGCGCATGATGTACTCCGAATGACGAGGCTGTGTGTTTCCGGGAAAGATAGGGCGGATGGAGGTCAATGTAAAGAGTAGAAGATCTTTTTCCCGATGATCATCGCCACGGGGCGGTTTGCGCGGTTCCGGAGTTTTCGATACGTTGCTCCCATTCTTTGACATTCCGTTCCGTTTCCACAGCACCACAGGAGACGTCGTACATGAAACGCACCTTTGTTCCTCTCGTTCTCGCCGCCGTGCTCGCCATCGCACCATGGTGGACGGCCTGCGACGAGGACGATCCTACCGGTCCGAATGACCTCGGCGGCGATACGAATCTCGAACTGACTGAGGTCGGACAGGAATTCCCCATTTCCATCGCGGATCCGACGGGGTCCTCGACCGTGCTTTCCGAGATCGAAGACAGCATTGTCATCATCGCGCGGGACAACGGAATTGTCACCGTGCGCGCGGTATTCGGCTTCGACAGTGCCTGGGTACGCGGCCTCGAGGCCGAACTCGGCATGTCGAATCTCCCGATGAGCGTCAAACGCGCGGCGCTTACGACGTACATCGAACGCTTCGGCGGTGTACTCGACACGACGGACAAAGCCGCCATGACGGCGCGGGTGGACGCGAAGCTGAAAGTGACCTCGGAGGGAATCCAGGAATTCGTCAGCAGCGGGGGTGACGTGACGAAACCGTTCACCATCGTCAAGTACAACGCCAACGTCGGCGACAAATACGAATTCACCAACAGCGACGGGGAAAAAATCACGCGCACGGTGACGTACAAGTCCACCACCGACGATTATCAAGTGGGCTTCTGGTATCTGAAGGTGATCAAGGTCGAGGAGACGCGCGAGGATCCGCTGGTGGAAAAAATAACCTACATCACCAATCACAAATTCGGACTCGTCGGCGTGCTGCTCGAACCGAAAGCTGGCAATGACATCCGCGTGACGGTGTTCCCGCCCACGCTGTAACAATCATCCCTCATATCCGTGGAATAACAACGGCGCGTGATCCACGCGCCGTTTCCGTTGTTCACGTCTTCGAAATTCGGCGTGGATTCATTTGACCTGCACGCCCTCCTTCCAGACCGTGATCGTGCAGGTGCCGTCCTTGTCCCACTGCTTCGCCTCCCCGTGTTTCTTCCCCGCCTTGTAGGGCGTCTGGTGAATTCTCGCACCGGAGGGATGCCACTCGGTGGAAATGCCGTAGCGCTGGCCCTGGTGATAGCCGATTTCGGATCGGAGCGTCCCGTTTTGGAACCAATCCCGCCGCACGCCGTGCACGCGTCCCTCCCGGTGCGGAATTTCGGTCTGCTTCGTGCCGTCCTCGTACCAGCGCACGGCGGTACCGGCGATGGCACCGTTCTTGAACGGAATTTCGGACTTCTTTTTCCCGTTTGGCCACCATTCGACCTGTTTCCCGTCCTCGCGGCCGTGACGGTACGTGACTTCACTGCGTTTCGCGCCGTCGGGATACCAGACGGTCTCGCGACCATGCGGCACACCACCCTGGTACGGGGTCTGGAATTCCCGGGCACCGGTCTCATACCAGCCGCGGACGGTATCGACAATCACTCCATCACGCCACGTCGTTTCCGACATCACCGCGCCGCCCCGGAAATGGCTGCGGGAGACGCCGTCGGGTTTCCCGGCCACGAACGTGGTCACCGAGTAAAAAACCGCGGAATCCGGATCCGACACCGGCTGCATCCCGGTGCCGAACAGCAGCGTCCATTCCCCTGTGCGCTGGCCTGTCGCATCCGTGCGATTGGGGGACATGCGAATCGCCGGCTGCTGTGCCTGAAGGGAAGAAAGGTTCGCCACGATCAATGACAGGGCGCAGAGCACTGTCCGGAGCGAGCCTCGACGGAAGGCCTTCCGCACGCACGAAACCTTTATTGGCGGATTCCCGTATGGGCGTTGTTGTCGTTTTCGCATGGCGATCTGTTTCTCACGTGTTGTTGTTTTCAAACCGCACGGGAATCACGCGCGGAATGCGACGAACGTGTCAGCTCGACGCGGCGGTGGACGCGGCGGTGGCGGCAATGACGCCCGCGATGACCGCGGTGTGGATGTCCCGCACGACGTCGGCGACGGCCTTCCCGATCCCCTCCCCACCCAGCATTTCCTTCGCGCGACTTTTCGCCGCGCGCCGCTCGCCCTTGGGGACGATCTCGCCGAGCAGGTCGCAGGCGAGGACAAGTCCGAGCAGGGCAAGCAGTCGATCGTTCGGCGCGATCACGCCGCGGAGCAGATCGCGGAGTTTCTCGCGTACCAGGCGCTCGGGCTGAGGATCACGCTCGGGATAACGCTGGTAAGGCACGACCCAGAGGAAGTGCTTCTCGACATGCACGAGGATGCCGTTTTCCACGAGCGACCCGAACACGCGGCGGTCGATGCGCTTGATCTTCCGCGCCAGCCGTGATACCCAGAATTTTGCATCCTTTTCTTTTGTATTTGCCGAAATGAGTTCGAGCGCCTCGTCGGCGAGTGCGTCGCCGGTCGGCGCGCGGTCGGCGACCGCAAGGCGTCCTTCCACGGAATGAAGCCGACCGCCCAGCACGAGTTCGAAGAGCAACGCGCCCGCCAGACCGTATGGAATGGCCGTGCTCGCCGCCATCAGCAGCGAGCCCTTCTCGTCATGGGTCGCGATGAGCAACAGTTCCTCGGCGAGGGTGAGTGTCATCGTGCACCTCCGGCCGGATCAGCGGACGCCGGTGCGGTGGACGTACTCCACCAGCTTGCCGAGCGTGGTGACGTAGCTGCCGTATTCGTTGTCGTACCAGCCGAAGATCTTCGCATGCGTGACCGGCACGTCGATCGATCGATCGGTCTGCACACCCGCGGCCGCGAGCATCTCGGACGAGACTTCGAGGAACCCCGTGCGTGTATGCGTGTCGAAGCCCTCGATCACCACCGAGGCAGGCACGCCCATCAGGTCGGCCGACACGTTTTGCTTGTCGCTGAACAGCAACAGGCCCTTTTGCGAACCCTCCGCCGCCGCGCGGTAGACGTCGTTGATGTACTGCCGTGTGACCGATGGCTCGCCCTTGTCGGTCATCGGCGAATTAAAGGTCAGGTTGAGATTGATCAGCGACACGGTGGTGGTGGGAATACGCACCGAATCGGCCATGAAACCAACACGCGAGATTTCCGGGAGCACCTGTTCGAGCGCCCGTGCGGCACCGGTCGAGGAAAGGATGATGTTGTTGAATACACTCCGCGTCTTGCGAAGGTCCTTCGCTCCCGTCGCCGGCACGGCATCAAGCACGGTCTGTGAGTTGGTGGACGCGTGGATGGTCGAGAGCGAAGCGGTGAGGATCTTCGACGTGCGCTCGGCCTCGAGCAGTGGCTTGATCATGTGCGCGAGTCCCGTCGTGGTGCAGGATGCCGCGGACAGTACATGATGCCGGGCCGGATCGTACTCGGTATGATTGATGCCGAAAATCAGCATCGCCGAATCATCGGGCAACCCGGCGGTCTTGTCCTTGACCTTGAACGGCGCGCTGGCGATGACCTTCATCGCACCCGCGGTGAGATGTCCCCGGATACTGCCGTTCGTGGCGTCGGCCGGGACGGTGGGATCGAGGTATCTGCCGGTGGCGTCGATCACGAGGTTCACGCCGGCGGCACGCCAGTCGATCTGCCGCGGGTCGCGCGCCGTGCGCAGCACGCGCACACGGATTCCGAAAAAGCTGATAAGCCCCGCGTCGGCGTCCTCGATGTGGATGTCACGGCGGCCGTTGACACCGAAGAGGAACGTCTCGGCGGGTCCGTAGGTCGAATCGGCACCGAGCATGTGCACGACATCCTCGAGGCCGCGTCCGACCTCCCGCCCCGTGTTGACGACGATTTCGTCGAAGGTCCGGTTCACGGCGAAATACCAGATCAGCATTTTCCCGATGCGACCGAAACCGTTGATACCCAGCACCGCGCGGCCGGCTGCGTCGTTGTTCATCTCTTCCTCCTTACGGCATTTGAATTTGTACGAAACTGACCGGGAAGGTCCCGCGATAAATCGATCCCCTCCGTCCATCAATCGCCAGGGCGTCGCCTGATTGGAAGCGAACGCCGTTGATCGTGCAGGTCCGGTGATCCTCGTCGACGATCATGTCACGGCAATCGACCACGCAGGTCTTGTGCAGCCGCACCGCCGTCACCGCCGCGTGCGACGCCGCGCCACCGCGCGCGGTGAGCAGACCATCACATTCGAAGATCATGCCGATGTCGTCGGGCACGGTGTCGGGACGCACGAGAATCAACTGGGCGTCGGGCCGCGCCCGACGCAAGGCCACCAAATCGTCCATGTCAAAGCAAATGTAGCCATTCAGCGCGCCACCGCCTATGCCGATCCCACTGCCGACCTGATGCTCTTTTATTGCATCTATATCGAACACCGGAAGCTGCTGATCGTGCGTCGGGGAATGGTCGCGGGTCTGGAGGATAAACAGATCCTCCCCCCTGCTGGTTTCGAAGGTAAACTCGATTTCCTGATGTCCGAAATTATGCTCGTAGACGATCGCCGCGGCATGGCGTTCGAGGGACTTGAACACATCGGGAAAGTCCTTTTCCAACGATTCCGCCACGGGCGTCTGTGATCGCAGCCGCTGGCGCTCGGAAATCGGCAGGGTGTGCACGAGGCCGGCGACGATATCCTCGCCCTGGCTGCACACGGTGAAATCGCCGTAGAGGAATATCCCACTTTCGCGCACGAAGGGGTCGTGGGTAAAGACCACGCCTGATCCCGAGTCGTAGTTGAGATTCCCGAGCACCATGCGCTGCACGACCACCGCCGTGCCCCAGTCCTCGGCGATCTGCAGCTTGTTGCGGTACACCTGCGCACGGTCGGTGTACCAGGAATCGAGCACCATCAGCACCGCCTGCAGCAGCTGCTCGAAGGGATCCTCGACGATGTGCACGCCATGGTCGAGCACGACGCGGCGGTACGTGCGCGCGATGTCACGCATCTGCGCGGGAGAGAAATGGATTTTCAACTCCACGCCGCAGCGCTCCTTGAAGCCAACCATCACGGCGTCGAACTCATCGCGCGGAATGCCCTGCACCATGCCCCAGGTCTGGAGAAAGCGCCGGTAGCAGTCCCAGGACGTCCACCCGTAATTGTCGCGCGTGCTCAATCCCTCGACGATTTCCTCGTTGAGCCCCACGTTGAGAAAGGTGTTCATCGCGCCGGGAATGGAAATCGCGGCGCCCGAACGCACCGACAGCATCAACGGCCGATAGGGATCGCCGAAGCGTTCGTTGCTCAATCCCTCGAGACTGGTGAGCCGCTTGCGGAGCAGTTCGTTGAACTCAGCCTTCATGTCGGGATGCCGGTTGATGGCGTCGCGGCGGCGGAACAGTTCGGTCGTGATGACGAACCCCGGCGGCACGGGGAAACCGAGCGAATACAGCCGCTTGAGATAATACCCCTTCGCGCCGAGGAAGACCGGATTGTCGAGTTCGGGATCGGATTGAAACAACCGCGTGGTCACCAGCCGTGAGTCATATCCCATCACGCCATGGATCACATCGGGCGTGAGATGCTTGAGCATGTCATGCATCGAGGCGAGTACCGCGGCGATGAAATTGTCGAGCTGCTGGATGGGAAATGTCGTGGAAATCAGATCGCGGTACACGCGCTCGATAAACGCGTGCCGTCCGGCGGTCTGCTCGGATTCGTCGCCCTCGTCGGGCAGGTACTGTGGCACGATCCGCCCGAGCTGCACTTCATGCGGCGTGAGGAAATTCGTGTAAATGATGCTCTTCACATTGTCGGCGAGGAATTGAAACAGGTTCACGTACTGGTGGATCGTGAACGAGGTCGTGCTCAGTCCGTAGCGCAGCATTTCGACCGAGGAACTGAATCCCTCGTCCGAATACCCCTCGATCTCGAGACTGCGGCGGAACAGCGCGAGAATGCGGTGAATGCGCCGAAGCGTGGCCGCGGTGATATACCGGAGATTTGTTTCCTGCACGATACGCGCGAGCAGTTGTGTCGCCAGGGCCTCGAAACGATAGGCGAGTCCGAGCGCCTGGAACTTCGGCTCCATGTACCGGCCGTACATCGACGGAATGCCCGCGGCAATGTGTCGCTTGTAGTAAATGTCCTCGCGTCCCTGGCTTGGATTCTCGTCGAGAATCACCGCATGAAGCCGGTGCAGCATGATGAGCACGAAATCGAGAATGCGTTCGGGATGGTTGTCCTTGAGCAGGGCACGGAATTCCTCGATCTCCGCCGCGCGAATCACATGAAGCTTCTCCATGTGCGGGATGATGTCCTCGACCGAAATGCTGTATTTCTGCCGCAGCAACTGATGGATGCGGCAGAGGTGCAGGACGCGCTGCACCGATGGATCCGTTGGCGAGAAGGCGCGGAGCGCGGCGTCGGACAGCACGGAGATCGGATGCGCGGGCAGTTCCTCGGCCGGACACCCCAACTCATCGCACAACAGACGCACGACCTTGTGCGAACTCTCGAACCAGGCATGGCCCGCGGGCAGCCACGCGACGACATCGTCGCGCAGGAGGGGTTCAAGCGTCGTCGTCACGCCGCTTTCCCAGTAACGCAGAATTTCGACGGTCAAATGCAGATGCGTGTTGTTGCTCTCGGCGTGGATCTGCTTGCGCAAAAAGTGAATCAGCCGGTCGCGCCGGCCGGCGATCTCGTCGATCACCGTACTGATCTCACGCAACTCCCCTTCCGCCCCGATCTCGTTGAAATACACCGGAAAGAGAATCGCGAGCTGCTTGACCAGGAACATCACCGGCTGGATGCCGGCGTTGAGCAGCGCGGTGATGTCGCGCTGGAAAAGGTCGTTGTCCTGGATGAACACGCCACCCAGCTTGAGATTGATGATCAACGCCGACAACAGCCGTGCGCTGCGCGTCGGATTCGCCTTGATCAGTTCCAGCCAGACGCGAATGTTCTTGACATGGTCGCGCTCGACACGGGCGCGCACCGCATCATCATTGTGGAGTTCCGGATGCACAAATCCGAATGCTATGATCGCATCGGTGAAATGGTCGATCAACACGGGGTCATCGGACGCGTAGATCACGGCACCGAGCGTCTGCAGGCAGTCGAGCACGGTGCTCATGTGCTCGTCGCGGAGTTCGCCAAGAATATGGAACAGCTCGACGAGGAAGGTTTCGATTTCCGCGTGATTGCTGCTGCCGCACACCCCGCGGAGAACGCGGTTGAGATCCCAGAGCAGATGCTCCTTGAGATGCGCCAACCCGGGCAGCGGCAGCACGGCACTGAGGTAGTAGGCGCGCTCGAGGGGTGAATCGAAGAGGTCGGCCGCGGCACGGAAGCGCTCGGCGATGGTGTGGAAATCGGGAATCCGCTGCAGGTCGGACCAGGTCGCGGCCTGCGCGAGCGCGTCGGCGAGGGCGTCGAATCGCGGTTGCCCCAGGCTGCGCAGCAGTTCGTCCTTCCCGCCGGGAAGCAGCGATTCATAATCCGCGAGCACGCGCTCGACAGAGCGCCCCTCTCGCCAGTACGCGAGTCCCGCCGCCAGCGCGGTGCGCAGCAACAACGTGAGACGGTCGCGATGGGCGGGACGGTGCAGCACCTTCTCCACGATCGAGGGCAGCAGGCTGCTCGACACGACGGCGATCATGTCGTCCCGCGCCATCGCGGTCTCGAGCGTGTCGAGCGCCGCGTCGATGACCGGGACGAGTGCATCATCGCCGCTCGCGGCGCATTCCTCGGCGAATTCGAGCAGGGTCTGGACCACGCGCCGATGCAGCGTGATCGGCGCATCCCCGTGAAGGAGTTCGTCGCAGATGCCGACGAGAATCCCCAGCAGTTCCGGCGCGCGATCATGACGGTGGAAAAACCAGAAATCCTGCAGCAGGATCGTGCGCAATTGCGAGACGATCCATTCCTTATTGGGATAGGGATGATGGTATTCGTCGAGGTAGAGACGGAGACGGTTGTGGACGCCGAACTGCGCGGCGGCCGCGTCGAGCAAGGTCTTGTGCGGATCCGGAAGCTGGGTCTGGTCCGCGCGGGTTTTCTCGAGATTGGCGCGCAGGGCGGCAGACTCGAAGGTCGGATTCGATATCATGCCAAAAACTCTCGACTGGTGGGGATGAGATGTCCCTCGTTTCCGCCAATCTATCCAATTCCGCACGCAAAGCCAAGACGACACGACCGGCATGATTCCAGCCACGGGTCAGCCCCGCGGGATCGCCCCTCCGTGTGTGGTGGACGGTGTGCCGGTGTCGACCGACCGCGTGTCGCGGGTCAGGCCGTCTGATGCAAAAAGCGCTTGATCTTCTGCGTGGCGGTTTTCTCGAAAGGATCGCGCTGCTCGACGACCGCGGCGAGCTGGGAGAAGCGGTTGACACGCGCGTTGACCTGTGCGTGCAGTTCGCGAAGGATCTCCTCCACGCGTTGCTGCACGTACTGCACCGCCTCGTCCCGCAGATGCGCGAATTGCGCCTCGATCTCCTCGTAGTTGAGGTGTACCTTCGCGACGAGGCGGCCCTTGCTCTGCAGCACCAGGGATTCGAGAACGTAGCGGTGGGTGTTGATCACGGATTCGATTTCCTCGGGATAGATATTTTCCCCGGCCGACCCGACGATCATGTTCTTGAGCCGACCCTTGATCGAGAGATGTCCGTCGGCGTCGAACACGCCGAGATCACCGGTACGAAACCAGCCGTCCTCGGTAAAGGCCTCGCGTGTCAGTTCCGGTTCGTTGTAATACCCGCGCATGACGCTCGGACCGCGGGCCTGGATCTCGCCCTCGCCCGTCAGCGGATCGGCGTCGGCGATGCGCAGATCGACGCCTTCCATGGCGGGACCCGTGCTCTGGAAGCGCACGACGTGCGGATTCGCGCCCGCGAGTAACGGGGCGGTTTCCGTCAGACCGTAGCCGATGGCATAGGGAAACTTCGCGTCCCGCAGAAAACGTTCGACGACGGGATCGAGCTTCGCCCCGCCGATGCCGAAGAAATGCAGCCGTCCGCCGAAGGTCTTCATGAGCTGTTTTCCCGCCATGCGGTACAGCAACCGTCGGCCTTTCTCCGTTGCATGGATCCGACGCAAGAGCCCGTTTTTCGTCAGCCGCGGCAGCACTCGCATCTTGTGGATTTTTTCGATCACGAGCGGGACACTGAGCATCAGCGTCGGACGCACCTGTTCGAGCGCGGGCAACAGCACCGCCGCGGTGGGCGGCTTCTCGATGTAATACACCGCCGCGCCCTGCATGATCGGAAGAATCAGGCCGAGTGTGTTCTCGTAGGTGTGCGAAAGCGGGAGAATGGAAAGAAACACATCCTCGCTGCACACGGGCTGGATGGTCTGCACCTTCAAGGCGTTGAAGGCGATGTTGCGGTGCGTGAGCATCACGCCTTTCGACTTGCCCGTGGTGCCGGACGTGTAGATAATGGACGCCAGATCGTCCTCGGTCACGTCCGCCGCGGGCACGCTGCCATGCGCGGGCGTCCATAACGGTTCGACCACCTCCCCCGCGGGATTCAGGATATTCATATCCTCTAATCGGATGCGCAGGCGCAGCGTGGGCAGTGCGGCATCGCGAACGCGGTCGAAAAGCTTGTCGGAGACGAACAGCGCGTCGCAACCGGCGTGCGCGAGAAACGTCGCGATTTCCCGTTCGTGGAAATCAGGCAGCAGCGGTACGGCGACCGCGCCCATGCTCGTCACGGCGAAATACGCCACGCCCCAGTTGGGCATGTTGCCGGCAAGTATGCCAACGCGGTCGCCGGGACGCACGCCACGGGCGCGCAATGCCGCGCGCACGCGGGCGCTTTCCTCGCCCAGTTCCGCATAGGTCAGGGGTGTGCCCGCGACGAAGGACAGCGCGGGACGCTGCGCGAAACGCCTGCTGCTGTTCTCGAGAACGGCCGCGAGCGTGAGGGTGGTTGTTTCAGACATGAAACTCCGCGATGTTGGATGGCCGCGGCACCTGCCGCGTCGTCATGGGATGCGTCCTCGGGGGATGTGGATTCCGGTACGGGGGACATCCGTCCCGGAATTGTGACCGTGCAATATCCGTGCGCGGAACATGACATCAAAATGTCATCGTGACACGCAGCGCAACGACGACTTCACCATGTGATCGTGACACGCACCGCACAAAAACCCGGCACTCAGCGCCGCAGATGCATCATCGCACGGATGATCACGTCCTGTCCGCTGCGCAGGCGCGCGAAATACATGCCCGAGGGCAGCGACGACGCGTCGAATCGCAGCACATGGCCTCCCGCCTCGCGATGCCCATCCACGGCGACGAAAACCACCCGCCCCGTGGCATCCAGCACCTCGAGCATCACGCGCTGTCCGCGCGGGATATCATACACCAGCGTTGTCACGCCGGCGAAGGGATTCGGATAGTTCGCCGACAGCGCGGCGCGGGTGGGATATGGCGCATCGGTCACGCGCAATGTCTGCCCGCATTGCAGGAGCACGGTGTCGAGGCAGGCGCGGCCATCCGAATCGACGCGGCGGACTTCCACCTCGAAGGGCGCGTTGCCCGTCGCATCGTTGTCGAAGCAGACACCGAATCCGGTGCGCAGCGCGCCGAAGGGAATCGGATCGGATGCGGTCGACCACTCTACCGCGGTCTCTCCTCCCGAGAACACCCACCCCTCGGGGGCGGTCACGGTGGATTGATACAGCAGAACATCCGGCGTCAGCACGCGCAGCGCGACGCTGTCGACGAGCACATCCGCGGCGCGGAGATTCGTCACCGAAAGGTCAAAACAGCACGGTGCGGTGGTGTCGGCGGTGACGGCAACGCTGTCGCAGTCCAGGCTGGCCGGCGTGCAGGACACCGTGGCGAGATTGCCGCAGATCCCGGAGAAGCGGTTGTACGTCGTCCATTCGAATTCCACGTCGCCACTCGCGCCCGCGGGACCGAAGCGCACCGAAATGCCGACGAGTGCGGTGCCGGGGTTGAGGCCGTCGTGACCATCGGGGATGAACGCGATGCGATCGGCGCCGTGACGCTCGACGTTCCATCCCGGTCGCGCAAAGGCCGTGTCGATGGTGCGTCCCGGTGTACGCACGTGAATCCCCAACGCGACAATCGTCGCGCCTCCGCCATGGATATTATGCAACCGGAGATCGGCCCCGCAGTCCCCGGGAATCGGTGTCACCTCGAGCGAATCGCAGTCCCGCCACGCGGGCAGTTGCAACGGCAGCGTCTGGCAGCAGATCACCCCGGCGCTGTCGATCGTGCACCAGCGCAGGGACACATCGGAGCGGGTATTCCGGGAGAATCGGAGTGCGAAATCGGCGGGGTTCGGTTCCCCCGACGGCAGGCCAGCGGTGGTGGTCGCGCGAAGGTAATCCGTGGCCGCGGAATCGACCATCCATCCATCGGGCAGGGATATCACGCCGATGGTCACATCCCTGGCGGGCGCGGACACGGCGACCGCGGTGATGGTGGACGCCGGCTGATGTGTATTGTAAACGGAGAAGAGAGACGCGCGGGAATCGAGCACGTGCACGCCGATGGAATCGCAATTCCCCGGTGGCGCTTCGCAGGCGACGATCTGGACGTCCTCCCCGACCACGCGCTGGTTGTACCAGCTGCGCAGGCGCAGCGGAAACGGCCGGCCGGCTTCGTGCTCGGTAAAATTCAGGATAAATGCCTCCGTTGTATCACCCGAGGAGAGACCCGACGCCGCGTGGCGAAAATATGCTCCGTCGAGCGTCAGGGAGTCGAGACGCCAGCCGGCGGGGGCGGTGACGGAGACGAAGTCTTCTCCCCCGGCCAGAATTTCCGCGGCAACATGCGTGCTCGTCGTGAATGGTGCATGCCGATTGACGAGCAGCACGGTCGCGGCGCAGCTGTCCCCCATCGCGAGCAACATGGTGTCGGAAGCGGTGAAGACGGTGGGCGGACAGGCGAGCATGATCGTGTCGCTGAACACGGCCGTTCCGTTCAGGAAGGTCTGCCAGCGTAGACGCACCTGATCGAATACGCCGGGATTCACCATGGCGAGCTGCATGCCGACCAGGCTGTCACCAGTCGGGAGCGGCGTCACCGCATCGAAACGCACCGCGGTCTGGCTCTCGATCGTGTGCGTCCACGGTCCCGAACCCGGAGCGGAAACGCGGATGCCGGGCGTGAGAATTTCAAAGCGGATGCGATCGATCGCCCCCGCCGGCCGGTGCAGGTTGCGCAGGGTGAATGGCTGCAGGTTTGTCGCTCCGTCGGGTGTCGGCCCGGAGCCGTACCAGCGGATCGAGTCGCCCTGCGGGGGTCCGTCGTAGGAAAATTCACCCGTCGAGATCCCGCGCTGATCGAAGGAGGTGGTCCAGCGAAAACGGAATGGCGGGACCGCGGACACGGGGATGTCGGGATCGATCGCGAAGCCCGGCAGCGTCTCGCCCGACGAAAGGAGCGTGCCCCCCGCCGTGAAGCGCGCGATGGTATCGGTCGATCCCGCTGTTCCCCACCCGTTCACACTCCACGCGGCGATGGCGATGCCGGGCGTGAGGGACTCGATGGTGAACGCATCCGTCTGGAATCCGCCGCTGTTGCGATTCATGACAGTGATCAGCAGCACCCCCGCGCTGTCACGCAGCGTGATCGTATCGGCGCGGTCGAGGGGAAGGCACTCCAGCAGAAGGGTATCGGCGGAGATCACCGCCGTGCCGTTGAGTGTCTCCCAGTATACCGGAATACTGGCCGGCTGGTCACAGACCGGATCGAGACAGATACCCGTGAAGAGCTGACGCATCGCGGGTTTCACCACCGCGGTGTCGGTGTGAAAGCGGAGGACGTCCGGGGATGGCATCGCCACCGTCCATGCGGGGGGGGCCTTGACACGGAGATGCCACAGCGTCCCCGGCGCGAGAATGCGCAGGTGGACGCCGTCGATCGGCTGCTGGTTTCCGTTGGTGTTCGTGAGGGAGAAATTGTAACACCCGCCGGGACCGAGGGACTGGCCGATCAGCCGGTCCGGTGTCGACTGCGCGCGAAGGGAAGGCGCCGCGACGCTGGTCAGGACAAAAAAGATCAACAATCGTATGAAAGAATCCGTTTTCAGATGCCCCATCGTCGCCATACCTATTCAATGCTCCAGACTGTCCCGAAAAGCCACAAAAGGAGTTTTTATCGCAGAGTCGTTTTTTCCGTTGTGATTAATTACGTGATTTTCCGATATTATCCAAAACTACTGATGACGAACACCCGGTTCACTCCCTTCGCCGTTGGCAGTACTGTTGCGTTCTTCCGTGTCGGTACTCGCATGCCGCACCGCAACATCCACGATATCGGACCCCCTTCTCCCCGTTTCACCAGTTTGGAGGTTTTTATGACCCATTGGAGACTGAAGCTATCCATGCTCGCGGTAGTCTTCCTCATTGCGGCCGGTGGCTGGACCACCGCGACCGGACAGACCTGCACGCACACCGTCACACTCCAGGATTCCTTCGGAGACGGGTGGGACGGGCTCACGGGCTACCACACGCTATCGGTGTATGTCAACGGCGTGGCTGTTCTCACCAATGTCACCATGGTGACGGGATACACGATCGACTACACCTTCCAGGCCAGCACCGGTGACGTCATCTCGACGATTTTCACCAACGGTGGGCTCTGGGACGACGAGTGTTCCTATCAGATCAAGAACAATGTGGGGGGCGTGATCGCGACGGCGCTTTGGCCCAACCTTTCGTTGTCGAACATTGCCGGTCAATGCACGACTCCCCCTCCCCCCCCGGTCGGTTGCGACTTCGAGGTGACGATGTACGACTCGTACGGTGACGGATGGAATGGATGCTATCTGAACATCTACATCGATGGCGTCCTCACATACACGAACATCACGATTCCCACCGGCTCCGGACCGAACTACTTCAGTTTCTCCGTCTCCCATGGCCAGGAAATCCGCGTCACCTTCGTCGTGGGAAGCTGGGAATCGGAGTGTTCGTTTGAATTCCGCCAGAATGGAGCGCTGGTGTATTCCGGAAACGGAAGCACCGGCGCCAGCAACGCGCTCGTCGGAACCGGAAATTGCATGACCGACTTTGTCGCGCTCAGCGCGATGATCGATTACGCGGACGGCTACTGGGCGCGCCGCACCATGCCGGACGGCAATGCCGTGCGCGCGAAATTCGGCAAGATCGCCGGTGCCAACGCGGGTGAATTCACCGCGGTGTACAATCTCAACGCCATGCCGGTGGATGAAAACGACGGCGTGTCCGAAACCTTCACCAGTCCCAACTGGGTCAATGATGAAGTGGAAATCGAATTCACCGACCGCCTCACCACACTTCCGGTCGGTCCGGCCATGGTGTATGTGCGCGTCTTCGGCGGCGCCGACCCCGACGAATCCAATAACGGCATCGCGTCGGCGACGCACGATATCAAGACGGACGTGATCAAGGGCTTCGAGGACTTCACACTCTGGGGTTCCGGCACCCTCCTCTATGACGATCATTTCGACATGGGCTGGACCGTCGTCGATCTCAACGGCGGCAGCACCTGGGAAGCGACCAGCGACGGTGGCAACATGGCGCTGTATCACCCGGGTGGCCAGGCCAACGACTGGATCTTCGCGCCGGTGACCTCACTCGCGGAGAATTCGAGCTACCGTCTGCAGGGCATCATGCGCACCTTGGGTTCCGCGGCAAAAACCATCGAACTCGCGTATGGCAGCGCGCCCGATCCGGGCAGCATGACGGTGTTCGCGACCCTGAGCGGTTTCTCGAACACGAGCTACCTGAGCTTCAAGCAGCTCGGTGGCATGCCGTTCGATCCGTACTTCAACACCGTCGTCGCGCAGGATGTGTATATCGGCATCCACCTGCTCGGCACGAGCAGCGATCCGGTGTACATCGACAATCTCGTGCTCGATGACAACCCCACGCCGCCGCCGATCATCGGCTACGGACTGCCGGGCGCTCCGCTCACGAGCTACATTTCCAGTCCGACCGTGCCGATCACCTTTAATGCGGCCTACAAGGCACCGGGCAAGATCAACCGGGTCTATACCGTGGCGAACACGACGGACATTTACGGCACCAACGGCGACTTCCTCTGGGATGTCGAAACCGCGACGCCGTGGATTTCCGTGACGAAGCAGGCGCCCGCGCAGACGCTGCAGAACTGGAATTTCAGCCCGGCGCGTCCGCGGCAGTTCCAGTCCTTCACCATCACCGTCAATCCCTTCGGCCTCGCGCCGGGGAATTACACCGGGGACATCACGTTCTACGGCATTCTCTTCAATGATGATTTCCCGCCGCCTTCCTCCGGCCTGATCGCGATCAACGAGCCGTTCGTCGTGCCCGTCGTGCTGCGCATCAGCAACACCGGAAGCAAGGGTGGCGCGCAGAGTGTCTGCCAGACGATCAGTTCCCCCATGACCGCCGGGAACAGCTATGCCTTCGTCGATCCCACCACGAACGAACGGATCGCCGATGTCCTGGTCACGAGCGGACAGATCGACGACATGACCATCTGTGTCTATCCGAAACAGTTGCCGCAAAACATCACGCGGATACGCTATGTCCAGCGCTACTGGGAAATCAAGGCGACCGGCGCGGGCTGGATGGCCGACATCACCTTCCCGTATGCCGATCAGGAGACGGGCATGATTATCGATCCGTTCCAGCTCCGCGGTGTGCGCCAGGCAGTGCCCGGCGGCGCGTGGGAAAATCCGATCCTCGGAACCACGTCGTCATCCGATCCGATGAACTACGCCGTGACGGTCAGCAACATGAACGCCCTCAACAGCAATGGCATCATCGCCCTCGCGCATCCGTACTTCCTCGGCAAGGATATCACTCCGACGCCGTTGACCACTGATCTCGGACAGAACTATCCGAATCCGTTCAACCCGACTACCACGATTTCCTTCAGCCTCGCGGCTGATGCAAACGTGCGCCTGCAGGTCTTCGACCTGTATGGGCGAGAAGTCGCTTCCGTGATCGACACACGTCTCGAAGCGGGACACCACCAAGCGAGCTTCGACGCCCGCGGTCTCCCCTCCGGGAACTACATCTACCAGCTGGATGTCGACGGCACGCGGATGACGCGGACCTTGACGATCATGAAATAATCGACATCTCCGATGTCATGACAACCGAAAGGGGGCGTATGCCCCCTTTCGTCGTTTCTGCTATTTGACGAGCGTCATGACGCGTTGACGTGTCGCGGTGGGGGTGCGGAGAATGCAAAGGTACCGGCCGCTGGGAAGGGCGCCGGCATCGAAACGCGCGGTGTGGACACCGGGATCGAGAGTTCCCTGATGCAGCGTCGCGACGCGACGACCAAGGAGGTCACTCACGGACAACTCCGTATATCCGTGCTCGATGGTTTCGTATGTGATCACGGTCGTGGCATTGAAGGGATTGGGACGATTGGGCTCGAGCCGCAGCATGCCGGTGGCGTCGAAGAAGCGGTCTCCCCCCTCGCGACAGATATCGGCGAGACGGAACATACCGGGGATTTCAAGGACGGGGAACACCGCCCCGATCGCGGACGATTGCGTAAGGAGCAGCGGCGTACTCTCCTCCGTCCCCAACGTGGCGATGAATTCGAACGCGTCCAGCACACCGTCGGCATCCGGTAGTAACGGAAGATTGTCGAAGGTGATCACGCGTTCCGCACCGACGAGTCTTCCCTCGGGCGTGGCGCCCACGGGCACCAGCAGCGACGCATGGTAACGCAATTCGGTGCTGAATGCCCGCGCGGTGGTGAATTGCACATCACGCGCGTCGCGCAGTCGTATCGGCACACGCACGAGTTGCCCCGCCGCCGCCACGATCGTGTCGGTGGCCAGGGTGGCCATGGCGTCGCGCACGATTCCCTCGCCGAAGAGCTGTGCGTGCACGCGGTCCGGCACACCGGCGGCCGTGAACGCAATGCTCCCGCTGGCGCGGCCCGCCCGCCGTGCCATATAGCGCAGCGTCATGGCATGGGTCCCGAGCGGGGGAATGGAAAACGGAGCGGCGCCTCCGATGATTTCGAATTGTGTCATGTCGGGTCCCCCCTGCCGGGCATCGGTGATCTCCAACGTGGTCGCGGCGAGATTGCGGACGAGCACGAGCGTGCTGTCGCGGGTTGCACCGAGCGGGAGCGCCCCGAAATCAATCATCTGTGCCTCGAGCGCGATCGCCGGGGCGACGGCCTCGCCGCGAATGGCGTAGTACTGCGTGTCGATCTGTGTTTCGACCACGATGGTCGTGCGTTTGGCACCGGGCGTGACGGGTCGGAAGGTGAAGCCCACCGCTTGTCCGTCCGCGACCGGGACGTACACCGGCCCCTGCCCCGCGATCACGGCGAACGCGGAGGCATCCGCTCCCTCGATACGGACCGTATTGATGCGAATGCGCGCGCGCCCGGTGTTGCGGATGAATGGCGCCACGATCGAATCGCGCTGCGCCCCCACGGGGAGCACTCCCATATCCACATCCCGGGCCGCCGCCGAGGGGACGACGATGGTGAACACGGCATCGGATACGTCGCTGATCTGTGCCCCCACCTGCCACGGCAAGGTCAACATACTCGCCAGGAGGAGGAACAACATTATCGGATTCGCGGAGCGTGAATTCTTCATTTCAGTACGTCCTCACCAGGCGGAATCCCGAGGTATCCATACCGATTCCCCACGGGAGCGTCACCCGGGATGAACTACGGCACTCGGCGGCGTTGCCCCGGCTCCATCCGCCGCGGGTGACCGGATGTGTGCGCGGATTCCATTTCGTCAGTGGATTCGGGCCCGTGGGATCGATCTTGTCCTCGGCGGTGTAGGGCGTGAACATGTCACCCCAGCAGAGTTCGCGCACATTGCCGTGCATGTCGTACAGACCGAACGCATTCGGGCGCTTCTGTCCGACGGTCTGAGGATTCGGCATCATGTCGCTGGTGTTTCCGCAGTACCACCCTGCAATGTCGAGCCTCGGGTCCACTGGAGAGCAGTACGGTTCCAGCATCGGCCCGGTGTAATAATCCTCACTCACGCCGGCCCGGCACGCGTATTCCCACTCGGCCTCGGTTGGTAGACGATAACCGTTGGCGAAGAAATCGCAATAGATCGTTCCACCGTTAAAAGAATAACACTCCTGCAGTCCTTCCTGCTGCGAGCGCCAGTTGCAGTAGGCCATCATCTGTTCCGGACTCATTCGTGACGCGGGCCCGTCACCGGGACCTTTCCCGCCAGGTTCCGTGCCCCCGGTGTACTGCATCCACTGATGCCGCGTGACTTCGGTCCTCGTCATAAGAAATGCCCGCGTGATCGTCACGCGCGATGTCGGTCGTTCCTCTGACGTACCCGTGCCGTTGATATCACCCATGATGAAGCTGCCGGCGGGAATGATCACCATATCGTCGGGAAGCGCTCCCTGCAGCGGCGCCGTCACACGTGCGAGACATTCATCGCTCGGTGTGTTCGGCACACGCCATGTGTAGCTCAGACCGGTCACGTTGTTCGCGATCATCTTCCAAGTCACCCCGTTGTTCGTGCTGTATTCCAACCGTACCGGATCCGTCGGCGCGACGCCCTCCCAGGTGATCACCGTGTCACTGCCCGCGACAAACACCTCGCCCCCATTCGGGTGCAGGAGACGGATGACGCGCCGGTCGCGTCCCGACCCCGGCGCACCGGCGGTGGCGAAGAATCCGCCTTCGCAAGCGTTCGACTCGAGCATGAAACGGCAGATGATGTACGCCGAATCCTCGGCGGTATAACGAACGGTGAGCCTGCGCTCCTCTCCAGGACTCAAGGTAAATGGCGGAGGCGGGCCTCCGTAATCCGTGATCACGAAGAGCGGGAATTCCGGCGCGATCGCCGTGATGTCTACCGTGCGTCCTTCCCCGCGGACTGTCACCGTGCGGTCGGCGGAGGCGCCCGGCGCAACGGCACCGAATTCGATGACCCGGCCGGGTTCGACCACCAGACGCGGAAGATCGTCGTCGGTCACCGAATAGGCGCCGCGCGCGACGATTCCGTGCGCGGGCACCTCGCAACGCACGTCACGAAAATACGCGCAGCCCCCGCTCTCCCAAGTAATGACACAGGGAGGAATGTCCTGCGCCAGCTCGAGGATGCTCCGGTAGATACGGCGCGCATCCGCGACGGTGGTGACATGCTCGAAGCACTGGCCCCCCGTCTCCTCCGCGATATGCCGCAGCACGTCGGGCATGATGTTGTCGAGCGTGATGCAGAAAATCCGTGCCCCGATACGCCGTGCCTCATCGATGATCGCGCGCTCGCTTCCCGTGGCATGTCCGTCGGTCAGCAGGACGATCACCTTCGAGTGCCGCCCTCGCGCCGCCACCGGCAGCGCCCCCGCGAAGGGATGCAACAGCGCGGCGTCGAAGCTCGTGCCGCCCCCCGACTGCATCCCCGCCACCGCCACGCGCAGCAGCGCCTTGTCGTTGGTGAAATCCTGATGCAAGGCGTTCCGCGTCGTGAAGGAAGTGAGCGCGCATTCGGACGCTCCCGCGGGGAAGGCGTCGATCCATGCCGCCGCGGCTTCGCGCGCCAGGGTCAGTCCCTCTCCGCTCATCGAACCGGAGACATCGATCGTCAGCACCGCGGAAATCGCCGTGGGCTCCCGCATCGGTGGACATTCGACGTGGACAATGCGACGTGGCTCGCCGTTCTCGGTCAGCACGAATTCCCCCGCTGTCAGGTCGAGCACGCGATGGCCCTCCGCGTCGAACACATAGAAGTCCGCACGCAACAACGGGTAATCGCGCGCATCCGGGGGGAACAGCGTGAAGGATTGCGAGAACGCGACGAACGATGGCAGGAGCAACGCGATCAGGCAGAACGGCAGGAACGTGTGGCGAGTACGACGGCGCACGGGGGTCCTGTGAATGGTCGCAAGCACCCCCCATGATACGAAAATCGGAATTGTATGTCCAGTGTCGGATTTCCGCCGGTCTCAGCGATTGAAGCCGCGCAAGGCGGGATTGTCGACACGTGGCATGTCAAGCATGCCGTGCCCGACCAGATCGGCCACGACCGCGCTGAAGAAAGCCCGGGACCGGAGTTCCTCACCGACATATCCCTCGTGTCCCATGACACTCCCCGCCCAGACCACCTGCGCCGTGGCGGGAAGAAAGAGCTTGACGGCGCTGGATTTCCACGCCGGCGTTTCCGTGTCGAGATCAGGTGCTTCCGGCAGCAGCCAGTCGCGCAGCGACCGTCCTCCGCCGCCGCCATGCATGTACAGCACGGCCTGGATGCTGTTGTCGCGCAAGGCCCAGGTCTTCTCCTTCTCCTCGAGCCGTTTGAGCGGCGAGTACAGGTCGATATCCGCGTGGATCTGGGCGTCGGTATGCTCGCGCAAATACGCGGCGAAGGCATGTTCGAATTCCTGCTTCCGTGCGAGATCCTTCGAATCGTAGACCACGAGCACACTGTTGAAGGGCAGATCGCGCGTGGTCAGCAGGAATTGCGTGTCGAGAATGGAGGAAAGTTCCACCGAAGCGCATCCGGAGAGAAGCGCGGCGACGACGAACAGCAACGGAAGCACGAAATGGGTGCGCGAGGGAAT
Source organism: Bacteroidota bacterium (assembly GCA_034002405.1). GTDB lineage: Bacteria > Bacteroidota > Ignavibacteria > SZUA-365 > SZUA-365 > SZUA-365. Next base: position 114,981 of record JAVFAS010000003.1, read on the forward strand.
CGGGTGATGGAGGGACATGCGGCTCTGCGGATGGTGCACGTGAATGTTCATGCGAGAAGCGGATGCAGTCCGGACGAATACCCGAGACTGTCCGGATGAATCCCCAAGGTGTTCGGACCGAAACGTAGGAAATACGTCGGCAAAGACAAAATCCCTGTTGCGGCGTTTCGACGCTTTTCCCATATTTCCGACGGGATTCTCCTTCATGTCGACCAATTCCGGAGCACGCAATGCCGAACCTTTCCACCTCGTACATGGGACTCACGCTAAAGAATCCGATCATCGTCGCCAGCAGCGGACTGACGCGTTCGCTGGAAAAGGTGAAGGAATGCGAGGCCGCGGGCGCGGGGGCGGTCGTGCTCAAGAGCCTGTTCGAGGAGGTGCTCATCGAGCGTGACGCCGGCATGCGCGAGAGTGTCATCGACCACACCGAGGCCTATGATTACTATTTCGCCGGACTCGAGCGTCTGTACGGCGCGCGCGATTACACCGACATGATCAAGCGGATCAAGGCCGAATGCGCGATCCCCGTCATCGCGAGCATCAACTGCGTCTCGGACGAGTGGTGGCCCGAATTCGCCGCACAACTCCAGGCCGCGGGCGCGGACGCCCTCGAGCTGAATGTGTTCACCACCGCGACCGATCTCTCGATGGACGCCGCGCGGATCGAGGATCTCTATTTTCGCATCCTCGCGACCGTGAAGCGGCATGTGCACATTCCCGTCGCCCTGAAAATCGGTCCCTGGTTCTCCGCTCTCCCGCATCTCGCCGTGGCATTCGGACACCGGGAACTGGATGCACTGGTCCTGTTCAATCGCTTCACCCAACCCGACATCGACATCGCGGCGATGAAGCTCAAAACCACCTTCAGTTTCTCGAGCGGCGATGAACTCGCGCTGCCGTTGAAATGGACGGCACTCATGTCGCACTATCTCCCCTATGACCTCTGCGCGACCACCGGGATCAAATCCGCCGACGATGTGATCAAGCTGTTGCTCGCGGGCGCCTCGGCGGTACAGGTGGCCTCGGTGTTGTACCAGCAGGGACTCGGCACCATCGCCCGGATGACGGCCGGACTCGAGGAATGGATGTCGGAAAAGGGCTTCGACAGCATCGCGCAATTCCGCGGCACGCTCAGCTTCCACTCCGCCGACACCGCCGCCCACTACCTCCGCGCCCAATTCATGGAAAAAATCTCCGAAATCGAGTAAGACAACCACCAAGGCTCAAAGACACAAAAAACGGCACGAAGGATTTTTTGATTGCGCTCCAAATCTATACCGGAGTTTCATCTCCGAAATACTTCGTGTATTTCTTTGTGACTTTGCGTCTTGGTGGTTTCTTCTTACCGGGCGGCGTGGACGATGGCGGCACCGAGACGCGCGCCGAGATCCTCGGCGGTGTACAGCACCGCGGCCTGGATCTCTTCTTCCTCCATCGCCAGGAGTTCGATCGCACCGACGACACTGCCCGCGGCGGCAATGGTCGGATGGAACACGAATCCGGGATGCCAGCGTAGCGGCACGTCCTGCGAAAGATCCTCCTCCCAGACCAGTGTACTGTCGCGCGCGCTATACAACTGCTGATTCACCTTCGCGGTGAGAAACACCCCCGCGGCATTCGAGCCCACCGCGATGTGTTCGACATGCGTGGCCATGAGAAAATCAACCTGTGCGTCGTCCGGAGGCACGGAACGGACCGCGAGCCGGTCAACCATGACCATTTCGATCTGCCGCGCGAGGACGCGGGAAACACCCTGCGTGTCGATGGCGTCGTCGAGCTTGCTGTCGGCCGCGACCGAACCGATGATCGAAAGGAATGCGGCGATAATGCCCGTCCAGGGACGGTCAACGTCCGGATCGGGGTCGTCGATCCAGACCCCTCCGCGTACATCCTCGACCTCCGTGCGATTGAGGAAGGAGACGTTTTTTCCATGAATGCCATATTCCTTCAAACGGTTGGTCGACGCGCAACCCGTCACCATCACGCCAACCAGTATCAACGCAAAGACCGTCCTGTTCATCTCATCTCTTCAAAAAGTGAATACCGGCTCAAGTATAAGGACTCCCCGGATCTTTGTTGCATGCAGAATATAAAATCTTTCGCGTCTCTTTTTCGCGCTTTCGTGTTTTCGCGGTTCTCCTTCTTTCGCGTCACTTTTTCGCGGTTTTGCGTTTTCGCGGTTTTTTCTTCCCGCGCACCTATTTTACGGATTCGTACATCACATGAGGCTTCCCATGCGCGTTTGTTTCCTGCTGTTCTTCCTTCTCCCCTCCCTCGCGTTCTCCCAGATCGACTTCGACCGCTTCTTTCTCGACAAGACCATGCGTGTCGATTACCACCACGTCGGCACAAAGGGCGAGGAGCGCATCACGCTCGACAAGGTGTACCAGGAAGGTCCGTGGCCAGGCAGCACACGCAATCTGGTCGATACGCTGAACATGGGTGAGTTTCTCGTGCGGGTCTACGATCTGCAGAGCGGCATGTTGCTGTACAGCCGCGGGTATTCCACCGTCTTCAACGAATGGCAGACCACCGCCGAGGCCGGTCGTGGCGTGTGGAAGACCTTTCACGAATCCGTACGCTTCCCCTTTCCGCGCCGCGCGGTGCAAATGACCCTGAGCCGGCGCGACCGCTTCCTCGTGTTCAACCAGGTCTTTTCCACCGTGATCGATCCGAACGATCCGACCGTCGTGATCGCCGAGCAGCAGCATCCGCCCTTCGACGTCGTCACGCTGATGGATAACGGGGATATGCACAAGAAGGTCGATATTCTCATCGTCGGGGATGGATACGCGGCCGGGGATGTCGAGAAGTTCAAATCGGACGCGAAGCATTTCAACGACGTGATGTTCGCCACCGCGCCGTTCAAACAGCGGAAGGATGATTTCAACGTGCGCGCGCTGTGCGTGATCTCACCCGAGTCGGGTATCGACAAACCGGACAGGAATATCTGGAAAAACACCGCGCTCGGAACGATGTACAACACCTTCGGCAGCGAACGGTATGTGCTCACCGAGGCGAACCGTGACCTGCGCGACATCGTCGCCGCGGCACCGTACGATTTTCTCTGCATTCTGATCAACGACGACCGCTACGGCGGCGGCGGGATTTATCAACTCTATACCACGACGTACACCAACGACCCCGAACCGGGTGGGGATTGGCGGCGCGACTACGTGTACGTGCACGAATTCGGGCATCACTTCGGTGGACTTGGTGACGAGTACTACGCATCCTCCACCGGCTATGACGAATTCTATCCCGCCGGCGTCGAGCCATGGGAACCGAACGTGACGCGCCTGCTCCACGCCCCGGATGTCAAATGGCGCGCGCAGCGCACACCCGGCATCGATGTGCCGACGGAATGGGGCAAGGAATTGTATGACAATGTCGGACAGGAAATCGCGAAACTCGATCGCACGGCCGACGACTATTTCCAGAAGCGCGGCGAGATCATGACCCGTGCCGCCAATGTACTGAAGAATCCCGACCTGCTCGGCAAGGTCGGGGCCTTCGAAGGCGCGGGCTATGTCTCGGAGGGCATGTATCGGCCTTCGCTTGATTGCCGCATGTTCTCGCTCAGTCTCGTGGATTTCTGCCCCGTCTGCCGTGCCGCTATCGAACGACAGATCGATTTCTATTCGAACTGAGTGCACGAAAATTCAAATGACAAAAGAGGAACGGTGCGGATCCCGTTCCTCTTTTTTTGCCTTCCGAATTTTTTTTGCCGGGAGCACGCTCCCGCGCGATCTTCGTGGTTCAATTTTACGAGGTCAGAATATCCCCGCGGTGGTGTAGCGGGTGTTGAGATCCCGCGGAATGTCTGACAGTTTCGCGATCGCGCGTTCGATATCCGGTGTCATCGTGCCGTACTTCGCGAGCAGTGCGCCGGCGGCGGCGTAATCACCCTCGATCTGCGCGGTCAGCACGGCACGCGCGAGTTCAGCGGCCGCATCCATGAACGTCGGGAAGTCGATGCGATACGTGCCGTCGGCATTCCGGACCAACGTGCCCTTTTCCACGAACCAATTGAGCTGCATGAGATTCGCCTGGCCGTGCGCCTCCTCCGCGCCGAAACGTAGCGAGCGGAAGAGTCCCGCCACATACGTGACGATCATGCGCTTCATCGCCGCATCGTCGATCACTCCCTCGGAGAGCAGCAGGCGGTGATTGTACAGTCCGAGGATGTCGGCCTTGCATTCCTCGATGGCGGAATATCGTTCCTTCATCGCCTTGCGCACGCTGAGTGCGTCGTTGCCAAAGACATACGGACGGCCGAGCGTATGTGAGACCTCGTGCAAGGTGACGAAGCTGGTGAAGGCGTGGCGGTCGACGTATTGCACCTGCGCGGGTTCGAGCACGCGTTCGGCGATGGGCCGCACGATCTTCTCGAACTTCGCTTCCATCAGGTTTTTATACATCTGCTTCTTGCCGCCTTTCTTTTCGGTCACGCGCGGATCATTTGGCAGCGAGGCCGCGATGGTCTTCACGCCCGCCTGGAAATCGCCGCCGAAATACACGATATTCACGACTTCCAGCACATTGCCCGAACCGGCGGATGGACGCTTGTATTTGTCCTCGATCGGCAGCGCCCGCTCAAAGGCATCGATGTGCTCGGTGAACATCTCGAGTTCCTTCGTGCCGGCGGGATCCTTCACCATCACGGCGCATTCGTAGGCGGTTTTGTAGTTGAAGAGTCCGTCCTCGTAATTCTCGATCGGACCGATGACCACATCGATGCTGTTGTCCTTGAGGTCCATCCACGCCATGTCGCTCTCATAGTAATCATCGGTCGCGATGGCCTTCGCGCGAAGCGACAGGTATTTCTTCAGGCTCGGATTGTCCGCCAGCGCCGCCGCTTCCTCGAGCAGCGTGACAATACGGGCAATGCGTGGTTGATAATAGACATTGTATGGAATCGCGAGCGGTTGTGGATTGGCGCCCTCGATCATGGCAGTCGCGCTCTCGATCACGGTATACGGACTCTCGAGATCCGTCTTGTGCGCGGGATGCGCCGCGATCCAGGACTCGAATGCCTCCTTCGTGAGATCCTCGGGATAGAGTCCGGCACCGCCGGGCTTGCGCGCGGGTCCTTCGCCCACGAAGCGCGCACCCTCGAAAATGCGGTCATACGGGCCGTAGTTGATCATGACATACGCGAGCACATCCTTGACGGCCTCGCCCGGCAAGGCGGCGAGTGAATCGCGCACCGCGACGGCATCACGCGAGGACTGCAACCAGAAGATCTCGTCCACCAGACGTCCCGCTTCCACCAACTTCCGCACCAGTGCACGCTCTTGCTCGGTGAGCATCGAGAGATCCACCGCGATATCCACATCGGCGAACATCGCCACGCGTTCCGCGACCGACGGAATGTCCTTGGTCTGTTCCATCTTCTTTCCTTCCTGTTGTTTCCCGCAGCCCGCCACCACCATCACGGCGAGCAGAACGAGCATGAACCGGTTGATTTTCTTCATCACGACCTCTGTGAATGAACGGGTGCATACGAACAGGGTAATCTACGGCGCGCGCTCGACATTGTGCAATGCAGGTGAACCTTGCGCATCGAGGAGCGGCAGCGGTAAACTTATTCACCCGCACGGGTGTTATGAAATCCGGGTCCAGCACCTCCCGCATTGCCGTTCATGCGGATTTTTCCCAATTTTGAAGTTCCTGTTCACACATCAAGCCGCTCACTGACGGAATTCCGCTTCCGCCGCAACGCACACATACACACATCATGCCCGAACACAACATCGACAACCCGCTGGTCTACGGCCCCAACACCTGGCTGATCGACGAGATGTACCGCCTGTTCACGTCCGATCCATCAGCGGTGAGCGCGCATTGGCGCGATTTCTTCGAAGATTATCACCCGACCAGCGTGCCGCAGCGTCCAGAGCCCGGCACGGCCACCGAACCCGCCGCGGCGCCGGCGGCCGCGTCGACATTCGGCGTCGCGGATCCGAAACTCGTGCAAGGGCCACCCCTCCCCGATGGTGCGGAACAGCTGCGCGGTCCGGGCGAGATCATCGTCACGAACATGGAGCAGAGTCTCCATGTCCCCACCGCGACGTCCTCCCGCATGATCCCGGTCAAGCTGCTCGAGGAAAACCGCCGTCTGATCAACCGGTATCTCGAGGACATGGTCAGCGGTCGCGTGAGTTTCACGCATCTGATCGGCTGGGCGATTCTCAAGGCGTTGAAGGCCATGCCCGCGATGACCTTCCGCTATCAGCGCCATGAGGGCGCGCACTATCGCATCCGTCCCGCGCAGATCAATCTCGGACTTGCGGTGGACATCCAGAAAAAGGATGGGAGCCGCAGTCTGTTGGTCCCGAACATCAAGGCGGCGGATCAATTGGATTTCGGAGGATTCTTCGCCGCGTACAACGAACTGATCCGTCGCGTCAATGCCGGAGCGATCACGCCTGACGATTTCAGCGGCACGACGGCGACGATCACCAATCCGGGCATGATCGGCACCGCGTTCTCGATTCCCCGCCTCATGCAGGGACAGAGCGCGATTTTCGGCGTGGGTACCATCGATTATCCGCCGGAATACCAGAGCGCCGACCCGCGCGCGCTGGCCACGCTGGGGGTGAGCAAGGTCATGACGCTCACGAGCACCTACGACCATCGGGTCATCCAGGGTGCGGAAAGCGGCATGTTCCTCGACCAGATTCACGCCCTGCTGCTCGGCGCGGAAAATTTCTACGAGGAAATCTTCCGCAGTCTGCATATCCCGTATCACCCGGTCAAGCTCACGCGTGACATCAATCCCCGACTGGGCGGACCCGACGCGGTCGACGGCATGCTCGAGGACCAGGCGCATGTGCAGCAGCTGATCAACATCTATCGTGTGCGCGGTCATTTGCAGTCCTTCCTCAATCCCCTGCACCCGGTGACCGAGTCGCACGCGGAACTCGATCCGCACAATTACAACCTCTCGCTGTGGGATTTCGACCGGGAGTTCCTCACACTCGGCTTCACCGACAGGAACCGGATGAAGCTTCGCGACATTCTCGAGATTCTTCGCGAGACCTACAGTCGCACGATTGGAATCGAGTACATGCACATCCAGGATCCTGATCAGAAACGCTGGATTCAATCGCGGTTCGAGGGCAAACCACGCGCGACCTGGATGGACACCGCGAAAAAACACCGTATTCTCGGCATGCTCAACGCGGCCGAGGCCTTCGAGCGCTTCCTGCACACCAAATACATCGGACACAAGCGGTTCAGTCTCGAAGGTGCGGAGACTCTCATTCCCATGCTCGACGCGCTGCTCACCGAGGCGCTGCGGGGCGGCATCCAGGATGCCGTGATCGGCATGGCCCACCGCGGCCGGCTCAACGTACTGGCGAACATCCTCAACAAGAGCTACGGAAAAATCTTCAACGAATTCGACGGCAACCTCGACCCCGATTCCATGCAGGGATCGGGTGATGTGAAATACCACATGGGAGCGACCGGGACGTACAGTGACAGTGCGGGACAGACCTTACGCGTCGCGCTTGCCTCGAATCCGAGTCATCTCGAGGCTGTCGATCCGGTCGTCGAGGGAATGGTACGCGCGATGCAGGATCTCCGCGGGAATGCCGACCGTGACCGGGTGCTGCCCGTGCTCGTGCATGGCGACGCGGCGTTCGCGGGCCAGGGCGTGGTCGCGGAGACGCTGAATCTCAGCTTGCTCAAGGGCTACCGCACCGGCGGCACCGTGCACATCGTCGTCAACAACGGCATCGGCTTCACGACCTCTCCCGAGGATGCGCGCTCGAGCCATTACGCCACCGATGTGGCGAAAATGGTGCAGGCCCCGATCTTCCACGTCAACGGCGAGGATCCGGAAGCCGCGGTGCGCGTGATCGAGTTGGCACTGGCGTACCGCAATGAATTCAAGCGCGACGTCGTGGTCGATCTGATCTGCTACCGCCGTCACGGACACAACGAGGGCGACGATCCCAGCTACACGCAACCGCTGATGTACGCGAAAATCAAGAACAAGCGCACGGTGCGCAAGCTGTACACCGAGGCACTGGTCAATCGCGGCGACATCACGTTGAAGGAAGCCGAGGATGCGATGGAGACCTTCCATCGCTCGATCGAACGTGCCTTCGACGCCACCAAGGAAGCAGGTCCGCCCGACGTCGACATGCAGCATGTCTTCCGCGAGATCGAGGAACATGTCGGGGTACGCATCCGCACGGCCGTGAATCGTGACGCGCTCGAGGAGATCATGCGCGCGCTGACCACCTTCCCCGCGGATTTCACGCCCCATCAGAAACTTCGTCGTTTGATCGAATCGCGGGCCGATGTCCTGGACCACGGCATGGTCGACTGGGCCACCGGCGAGGCCCTGGCATTCGGCAGCCTCCTGATAGAAGGGATTCCGGTCCGTTTATCCGGTCAGGACTGCCGTCGCGGCACGTTCAGTCATCGTCATTCCGTCCTTGTCGATTCGACCAATGGAAACGAATACATTCCCCTCAACACCATTCGCACCGGCCAGCAGGAGTACACCGCTTTCGACAGCCTGCTGTCGGAATACGCCGTGCTCGGGTTCGAATACGGCTATTCCATCGTCCGTTCCGACGCCCTGGTGATCTGGGAAGCGCAGTTCGGCGACTTCGTCAACGGCGCGCAGATCATCATCGACCAGTTCATCGCCGCGGCCGAGGACAAGTGGGGACAGAAAAGCGGGCTGGTGATGCTCCTGCCACACGGTTTCGAGGGACAGGGTCCCGAACACTCCTCCGCCCGCCTCGAACGCTTCCTTGTGCTCTGTGCCGAGAATAATATGCGCGTGGCCTCCCCGACCACCTCGGCGCAACTGTTCCATCTGCTCCGCCGACAGGCATTGCTCGAGGACAAAAAACCCCTCATCGTCATGACACCGAAAAGCAACCTGCGGGCGGAGGTGGCCAAGAGTCCCGCGTCCGCATTCACCGACGGAGAATTCCACTTCATTCTCGATGACACCGACGCTCCGGCCGATCCGAAGCGCTTGCTGCTCTGCACTGGCAAGGTCGCCTTTGACCTGATGAAATATCGCAAGGACCAAGGCATCACCGACACGGCCATCATCCGCATCGAGCAACTCTACCCCTTCGCGCACGACGATTTCGCCGAATTGTTCAAACGCTATCCGCATGCCCGCGACATTCGCTGGGTGCAGGAGGAGCCGAAGAACATGGGTGCGTGGAACTTCATCTATCGCGAGATCCGCGAGCTGCTGCAGTCGCCCTATCATTTCCGCTACGTCGGCCGCGTCGCCAGCGGAAGTCCCGCCGCCGGATCATCCACCCTGCATGAGTTCGAGCAGGCAAAGTTGGTGCGGGAAGCGTTCGAGTAGGCTTTTGGCTTTTGGCT
>JAVFAS010000003.1:124455-129992 GCA_034002405.1 Bacteroidota bacterium
GCCATCATCGCGCATGTCGATCATGGCAAGACGACGCTGGTCGATCACATGTTCAGGCAGAGCGGGCTGTTTCGGGAGAACCAGGAGGTGGAGGACCGGGTGATGGATTCGATGGATCTCGAGCGCGAGCGCGGGATCACCATCGCGGCGAAGAACTGCTCGGTGCGCTGGACGGATGTGAAAATCAACATTCTCGATACACCGGGACACGCCGATTTCGGTGGCGAGGTCGAACGCGCGCTGCTGATGGTTGACGGTGCGATTCTGCTGGTGGATGCGTCCGAGGGTCCCCTGCCCCAGACACGCTTCGTGTTGAAGAAAGCGCTCGAGTCGCGCAAGCGGGTGGTGGTGGTTGTGAATAAAATCGATCGCAAGGACGCCCGACCCCAGGAAGTGCTGCAGGAAATCTACGACCTCTTCATCGAACTCGACGCCTCCGACGAACAGATCGATTTCCCCGTCCTCTATGCCATCGGCAAGCAGGGTATCGCGCAACATGAACTCGACGGCGCGGGAACGGATCTCAAGCCGTTGTTCGATACCATCATCGAAGAGATTCCGGGTCCTGAATTCGAGCCGACCGAGCCCTTCCAGATGCTGGTGTCCGATCTCGATTACTCGGAGTATCTCGGACGCCTGGCCATCGGCCGCGTCTTCCATGGCGACGTGAAGCAGAACGACGCCCTGATGTGCATCGGTGAAGACGGGGTGCCGCGTCCGCTACGCGTTTCCAAAATCCAGACCTATAATGGCGTCGGCTTCAGCGAGACCGACCACGTTGTTTCCGGCGACATCGCCATCCTCGCGGGCATCGAGGATGTGCATATCGGCGACACGATCTGCACGGTCGAGGAGCCCAAGGCCCTGCCCCGCGTGACGGTCGACGAACCCACGATTTCGATGTTCTTCTCCATCAACACCTCACCGTTCTCCGGTCGTGAGGGCAAGTACGTGCAGTCGGGCAAACTGCGTGAGCGCCTGATTCGCGAGACGCTGAGCAACGTCGCACTCGAGGTGGTGGATGCGGAAACAACCGATGCATTCATCGTCAAAGGCCGCGGCGAATTCCAGATGGCCATTCTGATCGAGACCATGCGCCGCGAGGGATACGAACTGAGCGTGGGACGTCCTCGCGTGATTTACAAGGAAAAAGGCGGCAAGCTGCTCGAGCCCATCGAGCACCTGTTCATCGACTGCGAGGAAAGCTTCACCGGCATCGTGACCGAGAAACTCTCACAGCGCAAGGGACGCATGATGAACCTCGTCAATCACGGCAACAATCGCGTGCGCATCGAATTCTCGATTCCCTCGCGCGGACTGATCGGCTATCGCAATGAATTTCTCACCGACACCAAGGGCACGGGGATCATGAACTCGTACCTGCAGGGCTACGAACCGCACCGCGGCGAATTCCCGACCCGTCTGAGTGGTTCGCTGGTGGCCGACCGCCAGGGCGAGTCCACCGGCTATGCGCTGTTCAATCTCGAACCGCGCGGCACCATCTTCATCGAGCCGGGCATCCCGGTGTACGAAGGCATGATCGTCGGCGAACACAACCGTGACAACGATCTTGACGTGAACGCCTGTAAACCCAAGAAACTGACCAACATGCGCACATCATCGAAAGATGAAGCCATCGTGCTCACGCCTGTCGTTCCGATGACACTCGAGAAAGCCATCGAATTCATCCGCGACGATGAAATGGTGGAAGTCACGCCCAAATCCATCCGTCTCCGGAAGGTCACGCTCTCCACCCTCGACCGTCACCGCCAGCGCGGTGCCGCCCTCGCCGCGGAGAACGGATAACACTTCTTTCATCTTTCCCCCCTTCGCGATAGATTCCCGGGTACGTTGAAAGGACACCGGTGCGGCGACGGCTGACATGGCTGCTGCTCCTGCTCGTGCTCGCGGCGGATGCGGGCGCGCAGACGGAGATCCATCTCTGGACGCAGATGCGGCCGGAGTCGCGACGCGTGCTGGCGGAACGAATACGGGAGTTTCACCGCCTGTACCCCGGAATTCGGGTGTCGGAGATTTTCAAGGAGACCGAGGATCTCCGCGCCGCGTTCCAGGCAGCCGCGGCGTTCACCGGGGGCGGACCCGAGCTGGTCTACGGACCGAGCGACTACATCGGCGCCTTCGAATCGATGGGCATCATCCGTCCGCTCGAGGACCTCTTCCCCGCCGACTACTACGCGGGCTTCGATCCCAAGGCCCTCACCCGGTATAACGGACGGCTGTACCAGCTCGGGGACGAGATCGGCAACCATCTCGCGCTGGGATGGAACAGGAAACTCTTTGCCACGGCGGGACTCGACCGCGCGCCGCGCAACTTCGAGGAATTGATTGCGTTCGGGAAAAAACTCACCCGCGATCTCGACGGCGACGGCGTGACCGATCAGTACGGGTTGGTGTGGAATTACACCGAACCGTTTTTCTTCATGCCGTTTTTCACGGCCTTCGGTGGACGGGTGCTGGACGAACACAACCGCCCGGATCTCGATACCCGTGCCGCGAGGGAGGCGTTCGCCTTCATGCTGCGTCTGCGCAACGAGGCGCGCATCATTCCGAAGGAGACCGACTACGAGATCGCGGAATCGATGTTCCTCGAATCCCGCGCCGCGATGATCATCAACGGTCCGTGGGCGTGGGGACGCTATGTCGCGCAGCTCGGCGACGCCTTCGCGCTGGACCTTCTCCCTCGCAACGACGCCACCGGACTCCACGCCGCGCCGCTCATCACGACGAAGGGATACTATCTCAACCGTTCCGTCCGCGGCACGAAACTCGAGGCCGTCCGCACCTTTCTCCGCTTCATTCTCTCACCCGAGTCGCAGGTGCTGTTCAGCGAACGGCTGAAAACCATTCCGTCGCAGCGCGCGGCGCGGAACGACCCGCGAGTCGTATCGGATCCATTCATCCGTGTATCCGTCGAACAGGTGCGTCTCGGCGTACCGTCGCCGCTGATCCCGGAAATGCGCGCCGTGTGGGACGCCATGCGTCCGCCATACCAGAGCGTGCTCGGCGGCAATCTCACCCCCGCCGCCGCCGCGAAGGAGCAGCAGCGGCTCGCCGTGCAGAAAATCCGCGAGATGAACGCAGGAGCGGACAACACCGAAGCATCGCCCGTGCCGGGATTCATCTTCAATGCCGTGGTCATCATCTGCGCGCTGCTCGCGGTATTCCTCGTCCTTCGGAACGGCGTGCTCCCACTGCTGCGCAGTGGCGGCAGCGCGGCGGGTGGTGATGCGCGTTTCGCGCTTCTGATGCTTCTTCCCGCGGCGGTGCTGATGTTCGGCGTGGTGATCTATCCTTTCCTCTACAACATCGTCATCTCGCTCTCGGACATGAATATGCGTACCGTCGACGAGTGGCGCATCGTCGGGTTCGATCAGTATGGACGCGTCTTCGGCATCGACCGTTTCTCCTCCGCGCTCGATGCGGGCGAGGGATTCATCACGGCGGCGGCGGCGATGTTTTCAACGGAATTCTACGGCGTGTTCGTGAAAACCATCATCTGGACGGTGGTGAATGTCACGTTGCATGTCGTCATCGGCGTCTTCCTTGCCGTCCTGCTCAACCGGCATCTACCCGGGAAAGCCTTCATCCGCATTCTGCTGATCCTTCCCTGGGCCGTGCCGCAGTACATCACCGCGCTCACCTGGCGCGGCATGTTCAACACCGACAGCGGGGTGATCAACGCCATACTCCGTGCGGTGTTCGGCATCGCACCCATGCCATGGCTGACCGAGGAAACACTGGCCTTCACCGCGGCGATCATCACGAACGTGTGGCTGGGCTTTCCGTTCATGATGATCATCGCGCTCGGGGCGATGCAGTCGATTCCGAAGGAGCTGTACGAGGCGGCGGACATCGACGGCGCGACGGCGTGGACGAAATTCCGCCATGTGACCGTGCCGCTGCTGAAGCCCGTGATGATTCCCGCGATCACGCTCGGCGTGGTATGGACCTTCAACAACATCAACATCATCTGGCTGGTGACCAACGGCGGACAACCAGCCGACACCTCGCATATCCTTGTCAGCTACGTGTATCGGGCAGCCTTCAACCTGTACCGCTACGGCTATGCCGCGGCGTTCAGCATGATCATTTTCCTGCTGCTGGCGGCATGGAGTATTTTCTTCATGCGGAAGACCTCCGTCACGGAAACGGTGTATTGAGACAGTCATGCGAAAAAAAGACTCGCCGCTCTTTCTTGCCTTCGTCTATGCCGTGCTCGCACTGTTTGTCGCGATCGCCATCTATCCAATACTGCAGGTCTTCAGCATTTCCCTGCGTCCCGAAGCCACGTTGCTCAGCAGCGATCTGTCAATCATTCCCGCCAATGCGACGTGGGACAATTACATCGAACTGCTGACCGAGCGTCCCTTTCTCACCTGGATGTGGAACTCCTTCGCTGTCACGTGTGTCGTGGTCGTCACGGGGGTTGTCCTCGCATCCACCGCGGGCTACGCGTTTTCGCGGTACCGCTTTCCAGGCCGCAAATCCGGCCTGCTCTCGCTTCTTGTCACGCAGATGTTTCCCGCCACGATGCTGCTGCTCCCGCTGTTCATCATGATGGCAACGCTGAACCTGATCAACACGTATCTCGGACTGATTGTCATCTACTCCTCCACCGCCCTGCCGTTCTGCATCTGGCAAATGAAAGGGTATTACGACACGATTCCCGTGAGCCTCGAGGAAGCGGCACGCATCGACGGACTGGGACGATTCGGTTCGTTCTACCGTATCGTCCTCCCCCTAGCCGCGCCCGCGCTGGTGATCACCGCGCTGTTTTCGTTCATGGCGGCGTGGACCGAGTACGTCGTCGCCGCGCAGATCGTGACCTACGAGGACATGTTCACTCTGCCGGTGGGGCTGAAAACCTTCCAGGCGAACATGAGCACCGAGTGGGGACTCTATGCCGCCGGCGCGCTGATTGTGAGCGTGCCCGCCGTCGTACTGTTCATCGTGCTCAGCCGCTGGCTGATCGGCGGACTGACGCTGGGCGGCGTAAAGGGATAGAAATCCACGTATCTTGCGGCGACATGCATCCACACGAACACCTCGTTCGTGCGGAGCCACACCGACCGGCGCACCCGCGCATTCGCGCGCACTTTCCTTGAGGCACCCATGCTCGACTCGCAACGACGTCTGACCAATGGCTTCTACGCCCTGCTGGCATTGCCCTCGACCGCGATGGGCTTCGCGCTGTCGATACAGATCGCGGCGCTGAGCTGGATACTGAGCACGCAGTACGGCCTCGACATCCACGAGATCGGCATCGTGTGGGCCGCGGGTCCTCTCGCCGGCATCCTCGGCCAGGTTCTCATCGGCGTGCTCAGCGACAAGGTGTGGTTCTGGGGCGGACGTCGCCGGCCGTTCATTCTCATCGGCGGCGTGCTCGCCGCGCTCATGCTCCTCGCCCTGCCCAACATCCACCGCATCAGTACGGCACTGGGTTTCGAGGGAATTCTCGGCGTCGCGATTGCCGTCGCGCTGACGCTCGACCTCGCGATCAACATCAGTTTCAATCC
>JAVFAS010000004.1:0-128838 GCA_034002405.1 Bacteroidota bacterium
GGAGTCAAGGCATTGCGGTCGGCGTATGCACGCGCCCTGTCCGACGTCGCGTCGGAGTTTTTCGATGTGGTGTTTGTCTCGGTGGATGCAGCCCTCGCCGCGGATAGTACATTGCTGGGATTTGATGGTGTCCACCCCCAGCCGGCGGGACATGTTCTCATCGCGCAGGCGCTCCGGCAACCGATTGCATCGGCGATCGCTGCCGGCCGCGTGTTCCCCGAACCGCTCACGCACATTTCCATTCACCCGTCTCCGTTCCGACTGGCGCGGCAGGATGTCGTGAGCCTGACATTTCACGCCCCGGCCAGTGCATCATATCTGCTTCGGATTCACGATATGGCTGGACGGGAAGTGAGGAAAATCGTATCATATGCATTCACGCAGGGAAATCATGTCATCTTCTGGGACGGCCGCGATGAACGTGGAACTCCCGCTGCCCCGGGGACATATACCCTGTCTTTGTCGTCGGGACGCGTCATATTTCGAACCCAACGCCTTCTGGTTTTGTAACAGGATGTTTCATGAAACCGCGATTGTTTGTTGCCTTCCTCCTGGTCCTCTCCATTATCTGTTCCGCCCGGTCCATCACACAAACCTTCGATCCCGCGATGTTTCGCACCGGATATGATATACCTGCCGGCGTCCCGCATGGAACCTGGGATTTCGACGAGTGGCCGGGCGTGGACCATCAGGTCGTCTATGTCACCGACTTCATGTATGGCGACGGGGGAAAGGAAAAGATTAAAATCGACTACACGCGGAGCGTGTTTGATACCGATGATCATACGGGTTACCTCCGTACACCGGAAGTGCTCTCGACACGGTTCGCGAATATGTCCCCGGTGCTCGCGGCGTCACGGAAAATCGTCGTGATCATGGCGCATCCCGACGATGAAATTCTGCTTGCCGGTGGGTTGCTGGCGACGGCTGCCCTCAACGGAACGGATGTCAAGGTCTATCTCATGTCGAACGGTGCCGACGGCTCGAAAGGGTTTTCCGAGAATCCGGATCCCGCACTGGGTGGACACAACTGTGCGGGCGTCATGCCTGACGGGACCATTCGTGTCGCGACGGATTTGATGGGACTACAGAAACCACGGATCGCGCAGCGGTATGGACGCATCCTCGGAGTGGATATCGAAATCCTTCCTGTCCACTATGAACTCAACGGCAAGCGCATCGTGCAGATCGGCGAGTACGAGGGCTTCGATTTCAAACGGAGCTTCGCGCCGGGGAGCGTGATGCGCGAGGCGATGCAGCGGAGCATCGATGCGATGCTGTCACGTGAACGACCCGACCTCGTGGTCACGCATGGCAGTGATGGGGAATATGGGAGTTACTTTCACAAGACCGTGCATATTCTCGTGAAATCCGCGGTCCAGAAGGCGCGGAGCAGCTTCAACTGCACCCTGTATACCGGCTTTCCTGAATACAATTACCACGATCGCATCACCCACGTTCTCGATCTTGACGCCAGGGGCGGACAACCGCGCACGCGGAAGCACCGTGCGTTTCAGGGACTGACATTCGTCTACCGGGCCGGTAACGATTACGACAAGCCATGGAATCCACATGACAACCTCATGGACGGGGTTTTTGTGAAGGATTATGGATATACGCCGGTCGAAGGGAAGCCGCCGCGCTATGAATTCTTCCAAAAAGTCTTCTGAGTGCAACCGGGCTCGAGGGTGGGATGCATATTGTATTTTTCGTGAATCATTTTTTCCCTTCCATCGGCGGAGTGCAATGGAGTGTCCGCCGCACGGCGGAAGCCTTGGTTCGGCGCGGGCATGAGGTGACCGTGGTCACGGAAACACCAGCGGATGCATCGACGAACGATGACACCGCCCCCTTCACCGTGCGACGGTTCCACGTGCCTCGTCGACGTCCATTCACACGGCTCTGTTACTGGCGCTGGATGTGGACACAGCGCGCGTTCTTCAACGCTGCCGATGTTCTCCATTTCCACGACAGCATTCCGTATTTCGCGTGGTTCCTGCCGCTACGCCTCGTCGTCCGGCGTCCACGCTACGCCGTCACGTTCCATGGGTACGAACGGTGGCCGATCCAGACTCCCCAGCGGTGGGTGCGTGCGATCACCGCGCGAAGCTGTCATGTGCGTTTCGCGGTGGGGGAGTATATCCGTCAGCTCTACCGCCATCCGGTTGACGCGGTGTATATCGGGGCACCGGTTCGTTGGCCGGAACGGTTGGATGAACGGGCGGGTGGCGTGTTTGCTTATGCGGGACGCTTGTCCGCGGACACGGAAATCCTGCCCCTGCTTCGGGCGTTGTCGCGAGCGGTCGATCGCGCCGATACGGTGATGACGCCCCCCGTGATCGTGCACCTCGCGGGAGAAGGCCCGCTGCGCGAAGAGATCGCCGGCCTCGGGAGTGACCGACTCCGCATCGAATTTCACGGAGCGCGGATGGACACCACCGGGTTCTATCGCGACGCGCGATGCATCATCGCCACCGGCTTCCTTGGCATATTCGAGGCATTCGCATCCGGAATTCCGGTGATCGTGCCCGCATTCAATCCCTTGCGCCGAGCGTATGTGGCATCCATTCCCGACGCGGAACGTCTCCTCACCATGGTGCGCACCGAGGAGGAAAGCGTCGCGGTCTTCGCTGCTCACCTCGCCGATCGAGACCGGGCGACACGGTCCGCGCGTGCCGACGCGGCACATGCGTTTGTTTCCCATCTGTCATGGGATGATATTGCCGACTTATACCTTCAGTGGTACGGACCGGCGGAATCGGGGACGGCGCGCGCGGTGACCCAGTGGCAGGTAATGAACCAACGAATCGACAGGACCCATGCACACCGGTGATTCCTTCCACTTCCTGTTTTTCGGGCTCTCCTCGTTCCGGAGTCTGCCGCATCGTGAACAGGGCATCGCGATCGAGTGCGCGCGCCTCGGACACCGCGTCGATTTCATCGAAATCGCACCGTCGGTCGCGGGGAAGTCGCTCGCGGCCTTCCATCGCATCCGCGCACCGCTCTCGCGTGACACGGGCTTCCACAGCCATGTGGCGATCCCCAATCTGCGCATTCATACACCTCCCATGCTCCCGACGGGACTGCGCAACACTCTCACGCCGTCCGTCGATCGTGCCCTTTTTCAACGATGGTTCCGCGCCACGTTCGATTCCACGGATATCGCGCACGCGATCGTCATGGTCATGATGCCGCTGTGGTGGGGGAATTTCATCGATCACGACCTGCTTCAACCACGTCTGCTCGTCTATGATATCTGCGACGCGCTCGAAGTGCCCGCGCACAGCGACGCGTCGCTCCGTCGGCTCCGGAATAGCGAACGCGCCCTGGTCTCCCATGCGGATTTGATCACCTACAGCGCGGCGGAGATGATCGAGGATATCGAGCGGCAGCATTCGCGGCGGGACGCCATGTTCCTCCCCAATGCGGTGGCGCGTGATTTCATCGATGCGTTCGATCGCGAACCCATCCACGTGCAGGAGAATCGACCGCCGACCATCGGGTTCATCGGGTCGACAAGTGGAAAGTGGTTCGATGCCGGGCTCGTACTCGAGACCGCCCGCGCCTGTCCTGATTTCGAATTCTCCGTGATCGGTCCCGTCGACCGGCGATTCGCCAATGCATGTGTCCACCACCGAAACATCACGCTTCACGGGTACATCCCGCACGAACAATTGCCCGGACATCTGCGGCGCTTCGACGCGGCCGTCATCCCGTTTCTCGACAACGAGATCACGCGCGTCGTCAATCCGTTGAAGATGTACGAATACAGCGCGGCGGGAATCCCTGTGATCGCGCGACGCACCCGGGAACTGGAACATCACGCGTCGTTGCTGTATCTGGCGGATGACCGGGAGGGATTCGTTGCCTCGATCCACCGTGCGCTCACCGAGGATAATCCGCCGCGACGACAGGCGCGTCGGCAATTCGCCAACCAGAATACCTGGGAAGTCCGCGTGCGGGATTTGATCGCCCATCTGCATACGCAGGTGTTGGCGGCGTGAACGTGCGAAGCCTCACCGGTGGACTCCGTGAACTTGTTCCCCGTGGCGCGAGGGAGGCCAGCGTGGTATTCATCGGCGATGTCTCCTCGAAGTTCCTCACCTTCCTGATCACCCTGTCGATGCTGGCCCTGCTCACGCCGGATGAATACATGGGCTATGGGCTGTTCATCACGGTGCTCGCCGCGGTCAATCAATTCACCGACTCGGGTCTGCATCAGAGTTTCATTCGTTTCTTTGCGTTGTACAAGCGCGACGATCCCGTCCGCGCCCAGGCACATTATCGTTTCGCATTGACGGCGAAGACCATCATCACCATCACCACCGCTGTCTCCATGTTTTTCCTCGCGCCCGTCCTCGCCAACGCGGTCTTGCGCACACCGGGATTCGCACAACCCTTGCGTATCATGTCGCTGGCGATTCTCGGAGGGGGCATGATGGAATTCACCCTCGCGGTGCTGCAGGCGAGGCAGGAGTTTCTGCGATTCACGGCGATCCGCATCGCCGAAGCCGCGATCAAGACCGGCGTCATCTATGCGGCGATTCTTCTCGGTGCGTTCTCTTTGTCGGTGGTGTATTCATCCTATGCACTGGCCCCCACCGTTGTCGCCGCGATCGCGATGTGGTTCATCGCATCGCTGCGCACTCGCACGGCCATCGACTGGCGCGACATCGGCAGGGAAGTGCTGGGGTTTGGAAAGTGGATGATGCTGACCTCCTTTGCCACGATGTTTCTGATGCGTCTCGACGTGTTCATGATCATCCCGATGCTCGCCGATCGGCCGGAAGAAGCGGGCCTCTATGTCGCCGCGACCAAGCTCTGCACACCCCTGATCGTCCTCGCCGGCTCGGTGTCGACCGTGTTTTTTCCGAAGGCGATGGAGCTGCGCACGCTGGAGGAAATGCGGCGCTACCTCCGGCGGACCTTCGCGGTGAGTCTGCCCGTGACCGGTATCGGTCTCACCTATCTCATCGTGATGACCGTCGTCACGCCGGAGTTCTTTCCGAGCTACACCGCCTCGATGCCTTTGTTCGCCGTGCTCTTCATCGGATATGCATGGACGATTATCGGCAATCCCGTCACCATGCTCATGCTCAGTATCGGTCGCCAGCGGATGGCCACGTGGATCGCGCTCGGACAACTGCTTCTCACGGCGGTTTCCCACTACGTGTTCATCACCGCGTTCGGGTCGATGGGGGCCGCGCTCAGCAGCGTGCTTGTCTGGTTCGCCGCGGGAATCGTGTCCATGCTGTACATTTACACCCACCGTCATGAGATCATCCATGCCGTCTCGGGCACGTCGAACGGACACTGACCAGTGGAGAAACGCATGAAGACGATGCTCGCGCATATCGCCAGGTGGCTGTTCCGGAAAATGCAGGGCGCGGAGTTGTATCTCGCGTTGCATCAACTGCGCACGAAGGGACGTGCGATCGCACCCACCGCGACGTTCGGATCGCGCGCGCAGTTGCGCATCGACGATGCGGCCGCGGTGTTCGCCGTGGGTGAGCGCGTCGAGGTGTTACAGGACTGTTGGTTGATCGCGCATCCCGGGGATGCGTTGGTGATCGACGACGATGTGTTCATTTCGCAGCATTGTACCGTCTCGGGAACGGTGCACATCGGTCGTGGCACGCTGATCGGGGGCTTCGTCACCATCATTGATGCCAACCATCGCGTCGATGATGGCGCACGTCCCATTCGCGAGCAGGGAGGGGAGCGGCGTCGGATCGAGATCGGCGCGGACGTCTGGATCGGCAGTAATGCCGTGATCCTTCCCGGCGTGCGGATCGGGAGCGGCGCCGTGGTCGCGGCGAATGCCACGGTAACGAAGGATGTTCCACCAATGGCCATCGTCGGGGGGACGCCGGCACGTGTGCTTCGCATGCGGGGAGATGCGCGATGACCGTCACGCCGACCGACTTCGACGATCCCGGACTTTCCGCCTGGTGGGATGAATCCTACGATACGGATGTACTGATCCGAAATACATTTTTCCAATCCCGCCACTGGAACCAGTGCTGGAGCGATACGTTTGTCGCGTCGGATGCACGCCGTACACTGATGCTCCTGCGCATCGAGGACCGCGGCCGCATCGTCGCCGCCATCCCGCTGTTTCTCCAGCGCCGGGCAGCGGGACCGATTACCGCATGGCGATACTTTCTCTGGATTGGGGACGAACTCGCGCAATATCCGGACATGGTCACGACACAGCGAGACACGGCGCCCGTGTGGGAAGCGGCGATCGGATTTCTTGCCCGTGCGTATCCCGATGCGTGGCTGCATCTGCGGGACATGCTTCCCGAATCGACGCACACAAGCCTACAATCCCGCGCCCGGGTGCTGCGGGGCGAGCCCTATCTGCGACTTTCACTGGCGGGACAGGATGCACAGCAGTATCTGGCACGCTGCACGCCGCACCTTCGAAGAAACATTCTGCGTGCGCGGAAACAACTCACCACCGACGCGGCGATGCATTGGCATGCGGTACGCGATCCGGATACCCGCCTGATCGACCGCCTGATCGATCTCAGCATCATGCGCTTCGGGAAGGCGTCATGGTTTGCCGACGAACGAAACCGGACATTCTTCCGCGCACTCTGCGCGCGCGCGGGTCACGAGGTGCTGTTCACCGTGGTCGAGCACGCGGGCGAGCCGGTCCACATCGTTGCCTCGTATCTCCATGGTGATGTCGTGCATTATGTACTTTCCGGTATGGATATCCGATGGACACACCTGCGACCCGGCACGATGAATCTCGACGCGACCATCCGCTGGGCCATGCACGAAGGGTACTCCTGTTTTGATTTCCTGCGCGGCGACGAGCGATACAAACGCGAGTTCGGTCCGGACGGACGGCACGGCATGGCGCTCGAGATCCCACTCGGCGGCAATGGACTGCGGCGTTCCCTCGCACGTGCCGCGCGGCGGCTCCGGCGCATGACCGATCGATCGACGGAGGATCACGCATGACACTCCTCGCCCGGCATCGTCTCTGCTTCTACCGGCGACGCTGCATGCCCGCGGCGCGACCGGAGGGGAACCGCTCCTATGCAATCGTCGGCGAAAAGGATTTTCCCTGGGCGCATCCCGTTGCGCTGCGGCATGCGACGATCTATCACGCACGGTTTCGGCAGGGACATCGCGCACTCCTCGGACGCGTGGATGGCGAGCCAGTTTTCACCGCATGGATCGCGGTCCGGTCGCTGCGCGTCGATGAATGCGCTTGGACATGCACCATCGCCGACACGGAAGCGGTGGTGTATGATTGCGTGACGGCCGTGGACTGGCGCGGCCAGGGCATCTATCCCGAAGCGCTGCGCGAGCTCTCCGCACTGCTCGCGGGGGAGGGGATCCTGCATCTCTGGATATACGCGGATGCGCGGAATGCGGCATCGCGCCGTGGGATCGAACATGCGTCCTTCGACTTCCTCGGGGAAATCCGTGCATGGACGGTAGCTGGAATGACACGCCGGCGTGGTCACGTACCCGGACTCTACCCATGATCGGCGTCCACGGACTCCTCGAGCGCCTGGCGTTGCGGACGCTGCGCCTCCGGGCATCGCAGATCGCCGAACTTGCGCGCAATCCACTCGTGACGGTGTACCCCCGCGAACTGACCTTCGAAGGTCCGCCCATCCGTGTGCTGCTGCTCACGCCGCACGCCGATGACGAGACCTTTGGCGCGGGGGGAACACTATTGCGCCACCTGGATAAAGGAGATCAGGTGGAAGTACTCCTTTTTTCGGACAACGTCATGTCCATCGACGACGACGCCATGCGCGAGGAGAGGAAGATCGAACACCGCGAGGAGGAATTCGCGTGCGCGATGGCGCGGCTGGGGATCGAGCGCTGGGCGGCATTGCGGATCGGGAACCGGGAGTTCCGTCAGGGCGTACACCCGGACTCTGCATTCACGTCGCTGATTGAGAATCATCCCGATGTTTTGTATCTTCCCTCGTTATTCGATAATCACCACGATCATCGGATGCTCAACGCCTGGTTGTTGCGGACGCTTCAGGAACATCGCGACGTGCGTCCCCTGATTCGTGGATTTGAAGTCTGGAGTCCGCTCCCCGCCACGGCCGTCGCGGATATCACGGCATGGATTGATCGGAAACATGAAGCGATCCGTTGCTACGAAAGCCAGAATGCCGCGATCGATTACCGGCATCACATCGACGGGTTGAATGCCTACCGGGCCATGACGCTCGGTGGAAAACGGGCACGATATGCCGAAGCGTTTCTTGAACTGCCGGCGGATCTGTATCTTGAACTCGGAAAATCGTTTATTCTCTCGTACATTGATGTTTGCTGACGTACCTGCTTGCACTGCGCCCGCAAATACCCAGATACTCGAATCGTTCCATGGAGGAAATTCAATGCGGAAATCGTCGAAAGCGTTGTTGAGCGTTCTGTTGGCCGTTGCCGCGCTGCTGTGCGCCACGGTTCAGGTGGAAGCGCAGATCGGTCAGAACCTCGTCATCAACCGGTTTGTCTCCGATCCCGACAACATCGAAACGCACGTGGTGATCAGCGACGTCGACGGCGTCGGTCCCAATATCAAGATCTCGATCTTCAACGACGAAGGCCGGTTGGTGTACGAGCGGTACGAAACCCTGAGCGCATTCGGGAAAATCAATTACGACCCGCTCACGTACCTCAATGCGTATCAGCACGGCTATAATCAGAGTCCGAAATTCATCGGGACGGTACGCATCGAGAGCGCGGGCGGAAACATCGCCGGGCAGTATTGGGAAATGAACCGTGATCTCGACAAGGCGTACATGAACATCGCGGTCCCGGCGGCGGACGGCAAGGGCTACGACAAGCTCGTGTGCCAGCACTTCGTCTCCGACAAATCCGTGAATTCGCAGATCATCGTCAGCAATACCGAAGTCTCGCGTCCCGTGACCATCGATGTGAAATTTTACAGCGACAACGGCGGCCTCGTGGGCGTGGAGAAGCGCGTGATTCCCGCGAATGGCGTTAGCAGCATCAATCCCTACAAGTCACTCAAGGGCGTCCAGATGACTGGCACGGCGTACATCGTCGTCGTCGGCGCGGGCAAAATCACCGGTGAGTACTGGCAGGCCGTCGAACGTGAAAAGTACCAGGTCGCCTTGCCGCTCGAGGGCGTGACGAAGATTCGCTGAGCGCGGACCACTCTCCGAGGAGTTTCATGGCGCGGCATCGGCGCTTCATTGCGCATTCTCTGCGCATTTCCCTGTTCCTGACTCTCGCGATTGCGTGTGTGCCTGTCATGGCATACGCGCAATTTGCGTTCGAGGGGGAGGGGCTGCCGTCGCGGGCGGGAGATCAGCTCGTCGTCAACTATTTCGAGGCCGATCCCGACGTGTACGAGACCCATCTCGTGATCACCGATCACGAGGGAACCGGTTCGGTGGTCAACGTGCTGCTCTTTGACCTCGATGGACGGCTGGTCGCGGAACATGCGTACTTTCTTCCGATATTCGGAAAAGTCAACTACAATCCGGCCGAGGACCTGGGAAAGAACGTGTTCACGGGCACCATTCGGATCTACGCGGATGGCGGGAACGTGTCGGCACAATACTGGCAGTTCTACAAAAATCCGGAGAAAACCGTCTTTAATACAGCCATCCCCGCATCCAATGCGCTGGGTGCACCGGCGCTGCTGTGCCAGCACTTCGTGTCATCGCCGGATATTCGCGCGCGTCTCGTCCTGGTGAATCCCGCGTCCGACAGCGCGGTCACGGTCTCGGTGACATTCTATCTGGACCGGGGAAAACAGCTCACCAGGGACAAGCATACAATCCCGCCAAACGGCATGATCCTTCTCGATCCGTTTGTCGAGAATGAAGGGCTGGTCCGCACCGGAATTGCGTACTGCGAGGTCATTGGCGACGGCCGCATCACGGGTGAATACTGGCAGGCCAGCGACGCGGAACGCTATCAGGTTTCGCTGCCGATGGAAGCCATCCCCGTACGAACGAAGCACTGGTAACGACGATCCCGCGTGTTTCATCAGACTCCGCCAGCACACGCGGGCATTTTCGTGCCGATCGTACTGTTTGGAGAAGTACCCCGAAAAGGGGTGTGGGATACACAACGCAGCTTTACATAATGTTTATTATGAGAAATAAGGAACGCAGGAAAGCACAGGTATGAAAGAGTCCACCAAGCAGAACTGGGAGACTTTCTGGGATCAGAAAGCAGATACCAAGGAAGTCTACGCGAACACCGATCGCATTCGCCGGAATCTTGCCCGCAATCTGGATCTGCGCGGCGCGCGTATTCTTGAGGTTGGCGCAGGGACGGGACGCGATTCTTTCTACATGTCGCAGGATGGCGCGGAACTCGTCCTTCTCGATTACTCGATGAATTCTCTCAAGATCATCCGCAAACTCCTGCCCAGTACCGATCACATCAGCGCCATCGGCGGCGATGCGTTCTCGCTGCCGTTTCCCGATGGCAGCTTCGATGCGGTGTTCCATCAGGGATTGCTCGAGCATTTTCGCGATCGGGATGCGCGCCGCCTGCTGGCCGAGAATATCCGTGTGCTCAAACCTGGTGGACTCCTTGTGGTCGATGTTCCGCAGCGCTGGCATATCTACACGGTGATCAAACACGTGCTGATCGCGATGAACGCCTGGTTCGCGGGCTGGGAACGGGAATTTTCCGTCCGTGAACTCCGTGCACTGCTTCGCGAACTTGGAACGACGCCAGTGGATGCCTATGGTGAATGGATGTATCCCAGCCTGTTCTACCGTACGATGCGCGAGGCATTGTATAAATTCGGAGTCAAACTTCCGTTATATCCGAAATTGATTCCCCCGGTGTCACGGTTGCGCGAAACGATCCGCCACGCCATGGACGGGACGGCGATCAAACTCAATACCGCCTTGTCCATCGGTGTCATCGCCCGCAAATAATCCATCGTCAATCCGCTTCATCCCATGGCCGATAACCCATTGAAAATCCTAGTCCTCAACTGGCAGGACATCACGAATCCTCTCGCGGGTGGCGCCGAGGTGCATCTGCATGAGGTGTTCGAGCGGCTCGCCGCGCGCGGCCATGAAGTGACGCTGTTCTGTCACCACTTCGATGGCGCGCCGGCCGAGGAAATGCGCAATGGCATCCGCATCATCCGCCAGGGCGGTCGATCGCTGTTCAATTTCCATGTGCCATGGGCCTACTGGAAACGTTTCCGGCATGAAGGTTTTGACATCGTGGTCGACGATGTCAACAAAATCCCCTTCTACACTCCCCTCTTCGTGCGCGAACCGGTGCAGGGCGTGACGCACCATCTCTTCGGCACAAGCATTTTTCTCGAGACCATCCTTCCCTTCGCGGCCTATGTCTATCTGTGCGAGCGCCTGATCAAACCTGTGTATCGTCATGTCCCGTTCATCATCGGCAGCCCCAGCACACACAAGGAATATCTCGAATGGGGCTTTCCCGCGCATCAGGTCACCGTGGTCAACTACTGCGTGAACAAGGAGATATACTGGCCGGATGAAACAAATGCGTATGATCCCGATCGCATCGGGTATTTCGGTCGTCTGAAAAAATACAAGAGCGTCGACCATCTCCTGCGCGCGATGCACGCGATTCGCGACGACTACCCACGGCTGCATCTCGATATCATCGGCGACGGAGACGACCGGCCCCGACTCGAACAGATCACGACGGAATTGGCATTGCAGGAACGGGTCACTTTCCACGGTTTCATCGACGAGGACGAAAAAGCTCCCCTGCTGCAGAAGATGAATTTCGTCGTGAATACGTCATCGAAGGAAGGATGGGGACTCACCGTCGTCGAAGCGAACGCCTGCGGTGCGCCGGTGGTCGCCGCGAATGTTCCGGGACTGCGGGACTCGGTAGTCAATGGTGAGACGGGACTTCTCTACGAATTCGGTAATCTCGAGGACCTTGTCGCGCGCATGCGCATCTTCCTCGATGCGCCGGACACCCGCGATGCCTTCCGTTCGCGCGCACTCGCATGGGCGGCGAAATTCGACTGGGATGTCGCCACCGACGAAACGCTGATGCTGATGCGCCGCACCATCGCGGAGTGGCGAACACGTGACGCATCGCGCAACCGCGACGCCGTGTCACGGTAATTGCCCACGCCGCGATTCAGTATCCGAGATTTCGGAGAAATCCCTCCGTGATCCCCGTCGCCCCGCTCCCCCGCAGATAATTCACGACATATTTCCCGATCATGTCCAGTTCGATGTTGACACGTCGCCCGCGTCCGTAGGTGCGAAAAAGCGTGGCGTTCCACGTGTGCGGAATCACGGACACCCGGAACGCGTCATCACTCCGCTCCGCGACCGTCAGGCTGACACCGTCGATGGAGATGCTCCCCATCGGAATAATGAACGGTGCGGCCTCCGCGGGAAAGGAGAATGCGACCATCCAGCTCTCCGCGCGTCGCTCGATCGCGACAAGCGTGGTCGCGAAATCCACATGTCCCTGGACGAAATGACCGCCGAGCTTGCCATCGGCGCGCAGCGCACGCTCGAGATTGACGGAATCGCCGACCGAAAATTCACCGAGCGTCGACTTCCTCACTGTTTCTTCCACTGCTTCCACGGTGAATCGTTCGCGTGTGTATCGCGTGACCGTCAGACACACGCCGTTGACCGCGATGCTGTCTCCCACTGCCGTTCCGTCGAGAACGGAGGACGCGGCGATGTCGAAGCGTCGGCCATTTCCCAACTGTTGCACGGCACGCAGCGTGCCCACTTCCTCGATGAGGCCGGTAAACATGGTCAGAGCTCCTTTTCAGGACGGAGGATGGTGTAGGTGTCCACACCGCAGCGCATGACGTCCTCGATGCGGAATCGATGGGCATCGGTGAGGTGCAACGGACGCAACCCGGAGAAGCATCCTTTCCCCTGCCCGATGATTTTCGGCGCGGTGAACAGGTCGATGCGATCAACGAGGCGTGCGCGAAGAAACGCGGAGAATACCTCCGCGCCACCCTCGACGAGAATGGAACGGATCTGAAAATCAGAGTACAGGATCTGCAATGTGGATGTCAGGGAAGCGTATTCGCGCGTGTCCGTCGTCGCCGCGATCACCGACACCCCGCGCTCCCGCAGCTTCGCCACGCGGTCCGCGTGGGTGCGCGCGGCGGTCCGCGATGTCACGAGGATGGTACGCGCGGCATCGGCGTCACTGATGACGGTGGACGAAAGCGGGAGATTCCATGAGCGTGTCAGCACGATCCGCCGCGGCGAATCTCCCGCGATGTGGCGGACGTTGAGCGAAGGATTGTCCTTGCGCACGGTTTCCGCGCCCACCAGCACCGCGTCATAGACCGCACGCAATCGGTGCACCTCGCGCCGCGCCTCTTCCGATGTGATCCAATGCGACGTTCCCTTTGATGCGGCGATGAATCCGTCCAACGTCTGTGCGACCTTCAGCAGCACGAACGGACGCTTGGCGACGACATTCACGAGATAGACCTCGTTGAGCGCCTCGCAGCGCTCCCGTTCGATGTGTTCAGTGACGACGATGCCCGCCGCGCGCAACCGGGCTGCTCCCGCTCCCGCGACATCGGGATTTGGATCCGGCATGCCGATCACGACTTTCCTGAGGCCGGCGTCGATGATCGCCTGCGTGCAGGGAGGAGTTTTCCCGTGGTGGTTGCATGGTTCGAGCGAGACATACATCGTGGCGCCGCGTGCCCGGTCCCCCGCGTCGCGTATGGCCTCCACTTCCGCATGGGGTCCGCCGAACTTCCGATGCCAGCCCCTGCCGATGATCCGTCCACCGTCCACGATGATCGCACCAACCATCGGATTCGGTTCCACCGTGCCGCGGCCGCGTTCCGCGAGCTGCAGGCACTTGAGCATGTACTGATCGTCCTTGCGGTCATGCATCGGCGTTCTCGTGAGAATATCGGACAGAATGCTCCCGTTTGACGCGCGTCGGCGGTTGTGCGCGGATCATTCGATGCCGTGCGTCGAAGCTCCGCGACCGCCATTGCCGTGCTTGGCGAAATCGGAATGCTCGAAAAGCATCAGCGTCGTCGAGATTTTCCGGCTGCCCCGGTTGCCGGCGCGCGGGACCGGCGTGGTACCTTCCAGTGACATCGTCGCGGAACTTCCACCATCGAGGTTGAGCGCGTGCCAGGCGCCACGCGCCACCATCAATTCCGCCAGCGTCTCGAGCGACGCGCCCCGCGTGCGAGCCCTTCGATTGTATGGTTCGACCACCATCATGATCAGGCTGTCTCCGCCCCGGGTGACACCCACGGCGCTGCGGCCGTAATGTCCGGTGACAAAGCGGAGCTTTCGCAACCCCGCTTCCATCCACTCCACGCTCACCTTCCCGTCACGGACGATGCGTGGCGAGCCACCGGTCATCTGCATGATGGGAAACGGAAGACCGGGAGTCACCGCGCTCTCGAGAGAGAAGGTGTCCCCGACCAGGAGTGACGTGAAGAGCGGAAAGGGACCGCGGCCGAAAGAAATGACGCCCCCATCCTCGGGAATCGCGACGAATCCGGTGTCCAGCGCGGTGACCACGCACGGGACCGCCGTATTGGCCCGTGGCTGACGTTTGTAACGAAACTGGAGTTTCAACGTGCCGCTCTCCGGACTGATGCTCCAGACGGAATCCATAAGGGCAAGGATCATGGTATCGATGGCCGCCTCGGTTTCGTCGGTCATGGTGTCGCGCGACGCCTCCCGGATCCCCGTCGTATCGATAAACGGCACGGAGGTGCCGAAGAAATTCGTGTACAGGACGATTTCCGTGGAATCGACACGACGGTTGAGACGCGTGACGGGAATCTCGCCCAGACGTGTGTGCACGCTCACGTCAAGATGGAACGTATCGATGAACACTTCCTTTTTGTCCGTGATGGCGATCGATGACCAGTTCTTATACTTGTCCGCGATCAGCAATCGTCCGTCGGAGACGGTTGGCCCCATGGGATGCAGCGTTCCGGCCTTCCAGAAATTCGCATTCGTACCCGCCACCACCCGAAGACCCGCATGCGTGCTGTCATAGCGCGAAAGAATGCTGTGCACGCGCTCGAGACCGCTGATGTGTTCGAGTCCCTTGCCAACACGCACACCCACCTGTGGATTTTTCAGGTCCACGGTCAGCCAGTGAACCGAAAGCCGGGATTTCGGAACATACGAGTGAAAATACCGAATCCCGGGTGCGAGCATTCGGGCACTATCCGCGGGGAGCGCGACCGCGGTCCGCGGCTGCGCGGCGATGGAAATCGGGAGGAGAAGGACACCGCCGATGATGATCCGCAGCAACAACGGTATGCCTCGCGGCATCGTCATGTGCGCTGCTCCAGCGGAGCGGTGAACTCGATCCCACAGAGTGCCCCGGCGCGTCGCGCGATCCCCAGTGGATCGAGATTGATGCTGCGATACAACTCTTCCTGCGTCCCGTGCTCGATAAAGTCGTCCGGGATGCCGTGAATGCCCAGCGTGACGCCCGTCGCGCGCGCCGCGGTCAGATACTCGGCCACGGCGCTGCCGAATCCGCCCAGGATAGCGTTATCCTCGACCGTGAGCACCGCCCGGTAGCGTGTGAAGAGGTCATCGAGCAACGCCGTATCGAGGGGTTTGACAAATCGCATGTTCACCACCCCCGCGCGGATCCCGCTGTTCGCCAGCAATTCGGCCGCCTTGAGTGCATTCGGCACCATGTTGCCGATCGCGAGAATCGCCACGTCCTCTCCATCGCGCAGGATGACGCCCTTGCCGATCTCCAGCGTTTGAAATCCCTCGCGGAGGGGAACACCGATCGCATTTCCCCGCGGATAGCGCAGGGCAATCGGTCCGCTGCGATGTTCGATCGCGGTATGAAGCATGTCGCGGAGTTCCTGCTCGTCGGCCGGTGCCATGATGACCATTCCCGGGATCATGCGCAGGTAACTCAGATCATAGGCCCCGTGATGCGTGGGACCATCAGCACCGACGAGTCCGCCACGATCGATCGCGAACACGACATGGAGGCCCTGTGTGGCCACGTCGTGGATGACCTGATCGATCGCACGCTGGAGAAAGGTCGAGTAGATCGCGGCGACCGGAACGTAGCCTTGACAGGCCATGCCCGCGGCGAAGGTGACGGCATGCTGCTCGGCGATGCCGACATCAAAGCATTTTTCGGGGACCTCCTGCTGCAACAGATCCAGTCCGGTTCCCGAGGCCATCGCCGCCGTGATCCCGACGACATTGTCGTGACTCTTGACCATCTCGACCAGCGCTTCAGCAAATATCGCGGTATAGCTTTTCGCCGCGTCGGTCTTTTTCGGCGCCTTCCCCGTGATCTTGTCGAAGGGAGTGACGCCATGCAGATTCATTCCGTCACTCTCGGCGGGGGCGTATCCCTTGCCTTTCTGCGTGACGACATGCACCAGAATCGGGCCGGCCCAATCCTGCACTTCACGGAAAATATTGACCAGCGACACCACATTGTGTCCGTTGATCGGACCGAAATACCGGAATCCCAGTGCCTCGAACAGCATGCCCGGCGTCACGACCGATTTGATCCCGCCTTCGAGGCGTGCGGCGATTTTCCGGAAGCGGTCTCCGAGTTCGTCGAATTTTCCCGCGAGATCCCACACATTCGCGCGAAACCTGTTGTAGGTCGGCGATGCGATCAGTTCATTGAAGTAGTTCGACAGTGCCCAAACATTTGGTGAGATGGACATGTTGTTGTCGTTGAGAACCACGATCATGTTTTTCTTCAACAGGCCGCAGTTGTTCATCGCTTCGTAGGCCATGCCACCAGTCATCGATCCGTCGCCGATCACGGCGACAACCTTGTAGTCTTCCCCGCTGAAGTCGCGCGCCGCCGCGATTCCCAATGCGGCGGAAATCGATGTCGTGGCGTGTCCCGCGCCGAACACGTCGTAGGGACTTTCCTTCCGCTTGAGAAATCCACTCAGTCCGCCGAATTGCCGGATCGTATGCAGGCGATCCCTGCGACCCGTGAGGATTTTGTGAGGATAGGCCTGATGTCCCACATCCCAGACAAGCTTGTCGGTGGGCGTGCTGAATGCATAGTGCAGGGAGACGGCGAGTTCGACGGTTCCGAGACCCGCGCCGAGATGGCCGCCTGTTTTCGAGACGGTGTCGATCAGAAATTCGCGGATTTCACCGCAAAGCGGTCGCAGATCGTTGATGTCCATCCGGCGAAGATCGGACGGGTCATCGATGCGATCGAGCAGCGGCGTGGGAGAATGTTCCGGCATGGGCAACTCAGATGCTGACACGATACTATACCTCGTCGAAATCCAGGGTCTCGAACACGCCGTCCGAGCGCAACCGTAACTCCTTGATGCGTGTCTGGGCTTCCGACAGATCCCTAACACACTTCTCGACGATTTCAATCCCCTCGGCGTAGAGTTTCATGCTCTCCTCCAGGGGAGTCTCCTCCGCGTCAAGCAGCCGCACGATTTCATTGAGACGCGTGATCGATGATTCGTACGTTTCGGTTTTCTTGCTCATGAGCCTCCGCGCATTCCTATTGTGCCTGGGATGAGTTGTCCGCCATGGAAACGCCACCGACCGTCGCATCGGCGCTGCCATCACGAAGGCGCAGGGTCACCCGCGCGCCGGTTTCCAGCTGTGTGATACTGCGCACCGGAATCCCGTCGCGCGAAAGCAGCGCCGCGCCGCGCTGGAAGAATCGTTCCGGATCGTGCGTCGCGAGACGCTCGCGCAACAGCGCGGTGGCATGCAGACGCTTCTCATGGGCGCGCTCGACGTCACGATGCAGACGCTCGGCCCGGTCGTCCAGCAACTGCATCGCACCGCGCAGGCGTCCACCAAGACGTGAGAATGCCCGGTCGGTCAGCATCGTGCGAAGCCGTTGCATGCGCGCGCGCATCGTGAAATCTACGAATTTCCCCGCCGTCATTGCAATGTGTTCCAATTGCCCCAACATTTCCTCCCGCGTCCGCACGACAAGCTCGCCCGCCACGGATGGAGTTGCCGCGCGAACGTCGGCCACGAAATCGGCGATCGTGAAATCCACTTCGTGTCCGACCGCGCTGACGACGGGGATCGCGGAACGCGCGATCGCACGAGCGACGATCTCCTCGTTGAATGCCCAGAGATCCTCGATCGACCCCCCGCCTCTTCCCGTGATGATGAGGTCGGCTTCATCGTGCGCATTGCAGAGATCGATGGCGGAAGCGATCTGCTCGGCCGCGCCGGGACCCTGAACCAGGACAGGGACGAGGAGAATCTGCACGGCGGGATTTCGCCGGTGAATCACGCTGATCATGTCGCGAACCGCGGCACCCGTCGGTGAGGTGACCACGGCAATCACATCCGGGTATGGTGGAAGCGGCTTTTTCCGCGCGTCGTCGAACAGCCCTTCATCGTACAGGCGACGCTTGAGTTTTTCGAAGGCCGCCTGCAGGGCTCCCTCGCCGCGTGGTTGGATATCGGATACGATGATCTGGTAATTCCCGCGCGGTTCATACACTGTAAGCCGTCCGCGGCACACGACCTCCATTCCGTTCTGGGGACGGAAGGACGTGCCCAGCGTGTTACCGCGAAACATTACCGCCGAGAGCTGCGCCGAGGCGTCCTTGAGTGTGAAATACCAGTGGCCGGAACCATGTCTCGTGAAATTCGAGATTTCCCCGGTTACGACGATCTCCGGGAATGCATCCTCGAGCAACCCCTTGATGCGTCGCGTGAGCTGGCTCACGGTAAACACGGTGGCAGTATCCGTTTGCATCATGATCCTTCCGGTGAGATCTCGGATTTCATTCCCTGATCGAATATGGAAATGATGGTGTCGCGTTGCTGCAGCGCGGGATCGGATGCCGGATAGTCGGTGGTGTGATGCAGGCCACGGCTTTCCTTACGCCGCATCGCACACTCGATAATCAGCCGTCCGAGCAAGGTAATGTTCCGCAGCTGAATCAGTCCTTCCGAAACACGCGTGCGTTTGTAGAAATCCTCCACCTCGGCCGCAAGCAATTCGATCCGCCGGCGTGCGCGCTGGAGGCGAAGATCCGATCGCACGATCCCGACATAATCCCACATCAACGTACGGACTTCCCGGCGGTTGTGCGAAACCAACACCCATTCCTCGGGATTGTCCGTTCCTGAATCATCCCACTCCACGATGTCGTCAACCGGCGGCGGCGATGCCGCGCATTCGAGGATCGTCGACGCCGCCCTGTTCGCGAATACCAGGGCTTCGAGCAGGGAATTGCTCGCCAGACGATTGGCCCCGTGCAGTCCGGTCATCGCGCTTTCCCCGGCGACATACAGTGAACGGATGTTCGAGCGGCCATATGCATCGGAGAGAATGCCCCCACAGGTATAATGTGCCGCGGGAACCACGGGAATTAAATCGCTTGTGATGTCGATGTTTACATCCATGCATCTCTGGTAGATACTGGGAAAGGACGATCGCACGGCATCGGCATCGAGATGGCGGAGATCGAGATACACGCACTCGTCACCGCTGCGTTTCAACTCCGCGTCGATCGCGCGCGCGACAATATCCCGCGGGGCGAGTTCCATTCGCTTGTCGTGCTTTTCCATGAAGCGCTCCCCTGCCCGGGTACGGAGCACGGCGCCGAAACCACGCACCGCTTCGGAGATCAGGAATGATCGGGCCTGCGGATGATACAGTGTTGTCGGATGGAACTGGATGAATTCCATGTTGGCCACGCGCGCGCCCGCACGATAGGCCATGGCAATCCCGTCACCCGTGGCGATTTCGGGGTTCGTTGTATGCAGGTAAACCTGCCCGCAACCTCCCGCGGTGATGACCGTGTGCTCGGCGAGAAAGCGTTCGACCATGCCGGTGGTTTTATCCAGGACATACGCGCCCCAGCAATGGATGTCGTCGGGCGAGAAGGAACGCCGGCCCCGGAGATTGTGCTGCGTGATCAGATCGATGGCGATGTGATCTTCGTAAATGGTGACGTTCGGGTGCTGCCGCACCGTTTCGACCAGGACGCGCTCGACCTCGCGTCCGGTGAAGTCACGCGCATGCACGATGCGATGACGGGAATGTCCGCCTTCGCGGCCGAGGTCGAGCCGCTGCTCGTCCTTCCGCGTAAAGCCGACACCGAGTGCGAGGAGATCGGAAACAAGCGCGGGGCCTTCCTGTACGACAATTTCCACGATATCCCGGTGACAGAGGCCGGCTCCCGCCGTAAGCGTGTCGTCGATGTGGAGCTGGAACGAATCATCCCCACCAAACACGGAAGCGATGCCGCCCTGGGCATAGTTGGTGTTCGATTCGACGGTCTCCTTCTTCGTCACGAGCGCGACGCGCCGGTGCCGGGCGACCCTGAGCGTGAAAAACAATCCGGCGATGCCACTGCCGATGACGAGAATGTCTGAATGATGGATACGTGACATGGAGAGAACTCCGGTCAGAGGTGGAGCGATGCCTGCCAGTCCGCGAATGCGTTCCGGAGATGGATGAGCGCCTCATCCACATGCGCGGCGGTGATGATGAGAGGGGGAAGCAATCGGATGACACGCGCGCGGGTGATGTTGATGAGCAGTCCGGCGCGCAGGCAATGATCCAGGACGAAGGATGCGGACTGCGTGCACGCGATCCCCTGCATGCATCCGCGTCCTCGAACTTCGGATATCAGCATCGGATACTCTGCTGCCAGGTCGCGCAGGCCGCGCTGCAGCCGGGCTCCCATGCGCGCGGCATTTTCCATGACACCTTGCGCGAGTGTTTCCATGACGGCCGCACCCGCCGCACAGGCGACTGGATTTCCCCCGAAGGTACTGCCATGTCCGCCAACGCCAAAGACATCCGCGAGCTCCGCGCGCACGAGCACGCCACCGAGCGGCAATCCGCCACCCAGCGATTTGGCGAGCGTGACGATATCGGGTGCCAGCTCGAAATGTTCGCAGGCGAGCATGCGTCCGGTGCGGCCCATGCCGGTTTGGATTTCATCCGCGACGAGCAGCACACCGAATTTCTCCTGCACGCCACGCAGCGCGTTCGCGAACGCACCGGTCATGGGCTGGACACCACCCTCCCCCTGCACCGGTTCGAACACAATCGCCGCGGTACGCGGTCCCACTGCCGCATGCAGCGCCTCGACATCGTTGAAGGGAAGGATGCGGCAGCCGTCGAGGAAGGGCCCGAATCCCTCACGGTACCCGGCAGTATCCATCATCGAGAGCCCCGCCATCGTTCGGCCGTGGAAGGCGTCGCGAAAGGAAAGGATTTCGAAACGATCGTTCCCCGCTGACCAGCGACGAATCAACTTGAAGGCGGATTCCATCGTTTCGGCACCGCTGTTGGCGAAGTACACGCGGGAAAATCCGGTGGCCGCGCGCAGGCGCTCCGCGAGAACGATCTGGGGTTCCTGGGGAAACAGATTCGACAGATGCAGGTAGCGTCCGATCTGGGCGCGGATCGCGTTCAGGATCGCGGGATGACCGTACCCGAGGCCGTTGACGGCGAGGCCGCCAAAAAAGTCGAGGAAGCGGCGGCCATCGGCACTGATCAGATACACGCCATCCCCGCGTTCGATTTCGATCGGAAGACGGGAATAGGTGTGGAGGATGGACTCCTGATCGCGTTCGAACAGCGTGCTCATGACGTGGGTCTCTTGCCGAGTCGTGTAAGAATGAGCAGGATCGTGGTCGTGGCCGTGCGTAGTTCGTCGATTCCCTTGTCATTGCGAATCGTGAAGTCCGCCAACGCGGCCTTGTGCTCAGGCGGGAGCTGGTTTCGCATCCGGGCCTCGGCGGTCTCGCGGTCGCACGCGTCCCGCGCCATGACGCGGGTGATGGCGGTGTCCGTGTCGCTCAGCACCGCGACGGTGTAATCGAATTCCTCCTCGATTCCTGCTTCGAAAATCAAGGCCGATTCGACGAAGACCAGACGATGTCCCGCGATATGCCGGTCCGCGGCCATCGTGCGAATCCGGGCAATCGTCGGGGGATGCACGATGGCGTTGAGTCGTGCCAGTTGTGTTTCGGAGGAGAAGACCGTGTCGGCGAGGGTGCGGCGATCGATGGTGCCGTCGGGATGCAAGATCCGCGGACCAAAGGCAGCAACGAGCGCGGCGCGCACGGCCGCGTCCTCGTCCATGATTGCCCGCGCGATGCTGTCGGCATCGAGCACGGGATGGTGTTGTCTGATCATCTCGGCCGCCGTACTCTTGCCGGCGCCGATGCTGCCCGTCAAACCGATCAGAAGCGGGCTCAGCCCGTGTGTGTTCATTCCTGCCGCCGCGTCCTGTGCGTCACTTCGCGTAGGCGATGGCGCGCTTCTCCCGGATGACCGTCACCTTGATCTGGCCGGGATACTCCATCTCGTTCTGGATCTTCTCCGCGATGTCGGTGGCGAGCTGATCGGCGAGGGTGTCGTCGATGCGATCGTGTTCCACCATCACGCGCACTTCCCGCCCGGCCTGGATCGCATAGGTCTTCGCCACTCCTTCAAAGCCGGTCGCGATGGTCTCGAGCTTTTCGAGGCGCTTGACGTAGCCTTCGAGCGACTCCCGCCGCGCACCGGGACGCGCGCCGCTGATCGCATCGGCGGCCTGGACGAGTGGCGCGTATGGCGACTCCATCGGGATATCGTCGTGATGCGATCCGATGGCATTGATGATGATCGGATGTTCGCGGAATTTCTTCGCAAGCTCCATGCCGAGCAGTGCATGCGGTCCTTCGATATTCCGGTCGAGCGTCTTCCCGATGTCGTGCAGCATGCCGGCACGCGTCGCGATTTTCGGGTCGAGTCCGAGTTCCGCGGCCATGATCCCGCAGAGCCAGCCGACCTCGACCGAATGCTGGAGGAGGTTCTGCCCATAGCTCGAGCGGAACTTCATCTTGCCGACGAGCTTTTTGATTTCGTTGTGTGCGTTATGAATGCCGACGTCGAGCAGGGTGTTTTCTCCGACGCGGAAGATTTCTTCCTCGAGGTCCTTGCGCACTTTCTCCACCACCTCCTCGATACGCGCGGGGTGAATCCGTCCGTCCGCCATGAGTGTCTCGAGCGCGATGCGAGCCACCTCGCGACGGAACGGATCGAAGCCGGAGAGAATGACGGCTTCCGGGGTGTCATCCACGATGACATCGATGCCGGTGGCGGCTTCGAAGGCGCGGATATTCCGACCTTCGCGTCCGATGATGCGGCCTTTCATGTCCTCGCTGGCGAGATTGAGCACGCTGACGGTGGTCTCGACGCTGTGGTCCGACGCTGTGCGCTGGATCGCCTGGAGAATAACGCGCTGGGCTTCTTTCTTCGCGGTCGATTTCATTTCATCGCGGATTTCCTTCAGCTGCTGGGCGGCCTGCAGTTTCGCGTCATTGGTCATGTTTTCGATCAGCAGATTGCGCGCGTCGTCGCGGGACATTCCCGAGACCCGCTCGAGGCGTTCGGTCTGTTCGGCGATGATGTGACTCACGCGTTCGATCCGATCCTCCAAGTCCTTTTCCCGCTCCTGCATCCGAGTCTCCGCCTGTTTGATCGCGGCTTCTTTTTTCGTCAGCAGTTCGAAGCGCCCATCAATTCCTTCTTCCTTTTCCGTCAGCTGTTTTTCGCGGGCATGGATCTTGTTGCGTTGGCGGTTGAGTTCCTTTTCATAATCCTGTTTCTTGCGGAACCACTCGTCCTTGACTTCGAGCAGTTTTTCCTTCTTGATATGTTCCGCTTCCTTCTCCGCGGCATCGATGATCTCGCGCGCCCGCTCCTCCGCGACAGAAATTTTATTCTGTCCCATGCGGGAGGCGATGTACCATCCGAGGAAAAGAAAGATGGCACTCAGTCCGATGATGGACGGGAGCAGCCAGGAGAGTTCTACGTTCATTCTCGGTTATCCTCCGTAATAAAAAAGTACCGCACTACCCGGCAGCCGGTGGTGGGAAAAAAGAACCCAGCCTAGACACAGTGGGTAAATGCCTTCACATCTCTTGCTTCCACTGTCACCCGCCGGAGCGGATGAATCACGAGGATCGAGGCCTGCAATTGATGGTAAGAGTCAGATTCCCGGGTAAAAAGTGTTGGTTCTTTTTAACGTGGCCGGTTGCCGGATTGTAGTGCGGTGCTTCTCTGTCGCGATGTTACTGCCTGTCCAACGCCCCGTCAAGTAACTGGGTGATGGACCGGAGTTCCTGCTCCACTTTTCTCGTCAGTTGTTTCGATTCTTCTTTTTCATGGGAAAGTTCCTCGGTGACATTCAGCGCCGCGAGCACCGCCAGCGTCGTGGGCGGCTGGTCAGGAATCTGCGTGTGGAGATCGTGCATCATCCTGTCGAGCTGCTCCGCGGCGTGGATGGTCAGGTTCTCGTCGTCCACCCGCAAGGGGTATTCGGTGCCGTATATGCGAACGCGTAT
This sequence comes from Bacteroidota bacterium, assembly GCA_034002405.1. Classification (GTDB taxonomy): domain Bacteria; phylum Bacteroidota; class Ignavibacteria; order SZUA-365; family SZUA-365; genus SZUA-365. The sequence goes on from JAVFAS010000004.1 coordinate 24,321, forward strand.
GCTCCGAGCTTCCATGATCAGTCTGAATTTGTTCTGTGAGATTCTACAATCGATCCGTCGTTGCCACTGTCAAAGTTACCTGGGTGACCCGAGATGCGCGGTGATGCGTGTGATCAAGTCATCGATCTGACGTTCCAGGGCCTCTCGTTCGTGAGCCGAAAGATATAAAAGTCCGTCTCCAACGTCAACAGACGCCGGCGTCCCCACCTGTTCCCGCAAATCGGCGATCAGATGGTCCTTCTCCGCCAGCTGTGCCTCGAATGCACGTTGCGCGGCTTCCATTTCCTCGATCCGTTTGCCGAGCGACGCGTTTTCCTCACGCAAGCGTGTGATCAGGTCGACGGCCTGCTGCGCGCGATCCCAGATACCCTGCAGGGCCACCTGGATGACATTCTGCATCGTTCCGCTGTGGAGAGGCATTTCCTGATTGTTCATGTCCGTCACCGGTCTGGTGGTACGAAACGCTTAGGCGCGAAGCTCGGCGGTGAAGTCACGTCGGAGACTGGTCACGATGGCGTCGACGGCGCCGTTGATCTCATCGTCTCTGAGCGTCCGTTCCTCGGATTGAAAGGTCATCGTGAACGCGACACTCTTGCGATTCCTGCCGAGGGACTCATTCGAGAACACGTCGACGACACGCACATTTCGGAGATTCGCCGCGCGCGTGTTCCGGACTGTTTCGACAATACGCGCCGCCGGAATTGATGCGTCAACGACGATCGCGAGATCGCGGGTGACGCTGGGGAATTTCGGCACCGGCACGTAGGTCTGTCTGTCGGAAACGGCGTCGCGGAGCGTGTCGATATCCAGTTCCGCATAATACACCGGTTGATCAATATCGAAGCTTGCAAGAATCGTATCAGAAATCTCCACAAGCTGTCCGGCATATCTGCCTTTGACTTCAAGCGTTAGAACATTTTCACTTAAAGTGCTGCTTCTATCATAAGAAAAGATTGTCTCATTGTCAATATAGAGCGCGGCGAGCATCGCTTCCACCGCTCCTTTCAGGTCGAAGAAGTCCGCGGGCCTGACGGCGGAATACCACTCCCGGTCGGAAGCGTTCCCGGTGATCGCGAGTGCGAGCATGTTGCGTTCGATGAAGGACGTCCTTTCCTCGACCCTGGCACCGCCATGCGCGTCCGATGCAGCCGTCGCCTCACGGGAGAACACATGTCCGATTTCCGCGATGCGGAGCGAGTCGTGTCCGTTGCGGCAATTCAGATCGATGGCCTCGAGCAATGAGGGAAGCAGGCTCGTTCGTAACGCCGGACGTTCCTTGCTGACCGGATTGCGGACGACGGAAACGTCGGAGGCGGCCCGGCCGATCCCTGCGTGGTCGCGTGGGACAAGACTCGAGGACAAAATCTCGTCGAAACCGAAGCCCAACACCAGGCGTCGCAGTGTCCGGGGAAATTCCTGATCGTCGAAGCGATGTCCGACATTCATCTCGATGCGTGTCGGGACGGGAATCGCGTCGTAGCCATGGATGCGCGCGATTTCCTCGACGAGATCGATCTCGCGCTCGAGATCACCGCGGAAGGTCGGGACCAGACAGGTGAATGCGTCCGCATCCTCCTCCACGATCTCTATCTGCAGCGCACGCAAGATTTCCCGCTGCCGCCCGGCATCGATCTCGATCCCGAGAAGGCGGTTGACGAACGCCGGACGCAACGCGATGCGGCGCCGCGCGATCGGAACGGGATAGTTGTCATACACACCCGTGACCTCGCCATGACCGATGGAGAGAATCAGCTGTGCCGCGCGATGGATGGCCCACGCGGTGATGTTGGGATCGGAGCCGCGTTCGAATCGGTAGCTCGAATCGGTCGACAGTTGAAGCAGTCGTGCCGTACGGCGAACCGATGACGGATCGAAACACGCGCTCTCGAGCAGAATGGATGTGGTACCATCCGTGACCGAGGATTGCGCACCGCCCATGACGCCTGCGATGGCGACCGGCTGCCGCTCGTCACAGATCAGCAGTGCGTCGGCGGGAAGCTCCCGCTCCTGCCCGTCCAGGGTGGTCATCCTCTCCCCCGCGTCCGCGGTGCGGACAACGATGCGGCTCCCCTGCAGCGTCGCGAGATCGAACGCATGCATCGGTTGGCCGATTTCCATCATGACGTAATTCGTCACGTCGACGATGTTGTTGATCGGGCGGATCCCCGCGGCGGTCAACGCCTGGCGCAACCAGTCGGGAGACTCCATGACGCGGATATTCCGGAGTATCGCACCCGTATATCGTGGACAAAGCGATGGCGACCGGTTTTCGATCATGAAGGGCTCCGGCAGCGCGACCGTCAGAGCGGGAACCTCGGGGAGGCGGAGTTCCGTGCCGCGCGCGGCGGCGATATCGCGCGCCGTCCCGATATGGGAAAGGGCATCCCCGCGGTTGGGTGTGATGCCGATGCCAAGAATGACATCATCGAGGCCGAGATGCCGCGCGATCGGTGTCCCTGGCACGGCATTATCATCGAGCACGGCGATTCCGGAGTGATCGTCGTCGAGACCGAGTTCGGCGGTGGAACAGATCATCCCGGCGGATTCCACCCCGCGGATCTTGCGCCGGTCGATGGTGAATCCGAGTGTCTCGATGCGCGCGCCGACGCGCGCGAACACAATCTTCTGTCCGGCACGGACATTCGGTGCGCCGCAGACAACCGTGTGCGAACCGGTGCCGTCATCGACCGTGCAGACGGACAGTTTGTCGGCATCCGGATGCTTCTCGCAGGTCCGCACGTCGCCCACGACGATATTCGCGAACGCCTCGCGCCGATCCTCGATCGACTCCACTTCCAGGCCGACATTGGTCAGGATTTGGTCGAGTTCTTCCAGGGATTCGGGGAGGTCGACATACGAGGCAAGCCAGTTTCGGGAGAGTAGCATGATCAGTTGAATTGATGATTGACGCGGAGATCGTTTTCAAACAGGAGGCGGATGTCGTCGATCCCATGCCGGAGCATGGCCGTGCGCTCGATGCCGATGCCGAAGGCATAGCCGCTGTATTCCTCGGGATCAACATCGACGAAGGAAAAGACATTCGGATCCACCATGCCGCAACCGAGAATCTCGAGCCAGCCGCTCTGCTTGCAAACGCGGCACCCCGTGCCGTGACAGAGATAGCAGCTGATATCCATTTCGGCCGAAGGTTCGGTGAAGGGAAAGTAACTCGGACGGAAGCGGTACTTGAGCGACGATCCATAATACATGCGGGCGAAGGTTACGAGGGTTCCCTTCAAATCGGCGAAGGTGACGCCGCGGTCGACGAACAGGCCGTCGATCTGGTGGAACTGCACATGGCTCCGCGCGCTGATGACCTCGTTGCGATAGACCTTGCCGGGAAAAATCGCGCGAATCGGCGGACGGTATTGTTCCATCAGCCGCACCTGCACCGGTGTGGTGTGCGTGCGCAGCAGGTGGTTGTCGGTAATGAAAAAGGTGTCCTGCATGTCGCGCGCCGGGTGGTCCGCCGCGAAATTCAACGCCTCGAAATTGTAGTACTCGGTCTCGATTTCCGGACCATCCGCAACGCTGAACCCCATTCGCCGGAAAATGTCGGAAATTTCCTCGACGGTCTGTGAGACGATATGCATGTGTCCACGGGCATGCGTGCGGCCGGGCAACGTCAGGTCGATCGTGTCGTGCGTGGCATCACGCGTTGTCACGAGAGCCGCGAGCGCCGCATCGAGCAGCGACTGTCCCTCCTGTCGCAGTCCGTTCAACGCCTTCCCCATCCGTGGCTTGATCTCGGGTGCGACGTCCTTGAGCTGTTCGAACAGCTGGGCGATCGTTCCCTTGCGGGACAGGTACATGATGCGGAATTGCTCGGCGGCCTGCTCGCTCTCGAGACCGGCCGCGACGCGACGCATTTCCTCGAGCAGTGCGTCGATTTTCTCTTTCATCTGAGACTCCTCGAAAGCTGTACCGACGGGCACGGGTGGAGATCGATGATCTTCCATGGCGTCGCCGGCGGGAGGAAAAATAAAACGGGCATGACATGAGAGAGCGACTCTCGATGCAATGCCCGCCGAACGATGCAGGGGAAACGCTTACCGGGTCGCGAGCTTGACGATTTCCGCGAACGCGGTACTGTCGGTCGCGGCGATCTCGGCGAGCATCTTCCGATTGATGTCGATGTTGTTTTTGTTCAGACCGTCGATAAGACGGGAATACGACACACCGAGTGCACGGGATGCGGCGTTGATGCGCGTGATCCAGAGCTGCCGCATCGTGCGCTTCTTCGCACGCCGATCGCGAAACGCGAACTGCAGCGACTTGTCGACGCGATGTTTGGCAACGGTCAGGAGCTTGCTGCTCGCACCGTAGAAGCCCTTCGCGCGCGCGAGTGTCTTCTTGCGGCGGCGATGGGCCGCGACCTTATTCTTTGAACGAGGCATTCTTCACCTGTGAGTCTATGAGATAATCGATTTGATACGCTTCTCATCCGCCGCCGCGACGAGTGTCGACTGACGCAATGCACGCTTGCGCTTCGTGGATTTCTTCGTCAGGATGTGGCTGCGGTACGCCTTGGCGCGCTTGATCTTGCCCGAGCCCGTAAGCTTGAAACGCTTCTTCGCACCGGACTTGCCTTTGTACTTGGGCATGTGGTCATACTCCTTGTCGTTTCAGTCGAAAATTCCAGCTTGTAAATATACGAAATTCCGTGATTCCATTCCAGTTCATTCGGGGTCGTTTTCGCCTTTTTTCTGCTTTTCCAGTGCCCCGATTTTCTTCTTGTCCGGTGCGAAAATCGCGATCATCGAGCGGCCCTCCATGTTGGGCTCCTTCTCGACGATGGCGATGTCCTCGAGCGCGGCCTTCAGCTTGGTGATAAGGATGAAACCGAGTTCCTGATGGGCCATCTGCCGTCCGCGGAACACCACCGCGGCTTTCACCTTGTTGCCTTCGAGCAGAAACTGCCGTGCGTGACGCAACTTGAAATCGAAATCATGCGTGTCGGTCGTGGGGTGATAGCGCACCTCCTTGATCACGATGTTGAGCTGCTTCTTTTTGAGCAACTTTTCCTTTTTCTGCTGCTCATACTTGAATTTCCCGTAATCCATGATCTTGCACACCGGCGGGGCGGCCTGCGGGGCGATCTCCACCAGGTCGAGTTCCTTCTCCGCTGCCATGGCAAGCGCCTCCCGCGGGGAGACAATGCCCAGCTGCTCGCCATCCGCGCCGATCAGGCGGATTTCCTTGGTGGTGATTTCCTCGTTGATGCGTGTCTTGCGCTGGGGTGTCCGCATGGGACGATTGAACGTAGCCGTGTCTGCCTCCGGTCTGTTAAAGTTTCTTGTCGGTAATCTCGTTGGTGATCATCACGACGAATTCGTCGAGGGCACGTTGCCCCAGGTCGCCTTCGCGGTGTCGGCGCACCGAGACCGTACGGGAATCACGTTCCTTCTCGCCGACGACGAGCATGAAGGGAACCTTGTGTGTCTCCCAGTCCCGGATCTTGTATCCGATTTTCTCGCTGCGGTCGTCGAGTTCGGTACGCACACCGGCGTCGCGGAGCACGGCGGTCACGTCGCGTGCATACGCGAGGTACTGGTCGCTGATCGGCAGCACGGCTGCCTGCACCGGCGCGAGCCAGGTCGGGAAGGCACCGGCGAAATGCTCGATGAGCACGCCAATGAATCGCTCCATCGATCCCATGATCGCGCGGTGAATCATCACCGGCCGTTTGCGCTCATTGTTCTCGTCGATGTATTCGAGCTCGAAGCGCTCGGGCATCTGGAAATCCAGCTGAATGGTGGCAAGCTGCCACGAACGGCCCAACGCATCGCGCACACTGATATCGATTTTCGGTCCGTAAAAGGCACCGTCCCCGGGATTGATCTTGTAGTCGATGCCGTTGGCTTCAAGCGCATCGGCCAGTCCGCGCTCGGCGATCTCCCAGAGCGCGGGGTCGCCCATCGCATCCTCGGGACGGGTGCTGAGCCGGTAAAACGGTTCGAAGCCGAACACGCGGTAAAAGCGGTCGACAAGAAGGAGCAGCGCGGTGATCTCGTCGAGGATCTGGTCGGGACGGACGTAAAGATGCGCGTCGTCCATGTGGAACTGGCGGACGCGAAACATGCCGTTGAGCGCGCCCGAGAGCTCGTTCCGGTGGTTGGTCCCGATTTCGGAGAATCGGAGCGGAAGATCCCGGTAACTCCGCACCCGGTGACGGTACACGTAGGTCGATTCGGGACAGTTCATCGGCTTGAGACTGAAGATCTGATCCTCGCCGTCCTCGACCAGGAACATGTTCTCCTTGTAATGCTGCCAGTGCCCCGACTGCTCCCACAATTCCTTCTTCACGAGAATCGGGGTAAGAATTTCATCATACCCCGCGGTGTCGAGCATGCCGCGAATCATGGTCTGCAGTTCCCGGAACAGAATCATCCCGCGTGGCAACCAGAATGGCGCCCCCGGGGCGATGTCGTGAAACGCGAACAATTCGAGTTCGCGACCGAGCTTGCGATGATCGCGCTTGCGCGCTTCCTCGAGACGTTCGAGGTATTCGTCGAGCTCCTTCTTTTTCGGGAAGGTAATGCCGTAGATGCGCTGCATCTGCGGACGCGAGGCGTCGCCGCGCCAATATGACCCCGAGACGGTCAGCAGCTTGACGTATTTGATTTTCCCGGCCGACGGGAGATGCGGACCACGGCACAAATCCGTGAACGATCCTTCCGCATAGCAACTGATGACTTCGTCGTCCGGAAATTCGGAGATCAGTTCCAGCTTGTACTGGTCACCCTTGGCGCCCCAGAAGTCAAGCGCCTCCTGGCGGGAGAGCACCCGGCGCTCGAAGGGCATATCCTGCTTCGCGAGTTCGAGCATGGTCTGCTCAATGCGCACGAGGTCCTCGGGCGTGAGCTGATGCGGGATGTCGATGTCGTAGTAGAACCCTTCCTCGATGGCGGGACCGACGCCAAATTTCGCGCCGGGATACAGCGTCTCCACCGCGTGCGCCATGAGGTGGCTCGAACTGTGCCAGTAGACTTCCCTCCCCTCGTCATCGGACCAGGTCAGGATCTTGAGCGTCACATCGCTGTCGATCGGACGGTGCAGGTCCATGATCGTCCCGTTCACGAGCACGCCCAGTGCCTCGCGCGCGAGACCCGGGGAAATGCTTTCCGCGATCCGCATGCCCGTCGTGCCGCGCGGGTATTCTCGCTGGTCGCCGTTCGGGAAAGTGATGGTGATGACGTCTGACATCGTTCTGTCCGTGCGCTGTGTATTAATGAAAAAATCGGATGCGCTCCGATTTTTTCGAGAAGGTGTGGGTTCTACAGGAGTCGAACCTGTGACCTCTACCATGTCAAGGTAGCGCTCTAACCAACTGAGCTAAGAACCCGACGAAGGTCTACAAATATAGGCAGGGACTGGAGATAAAGCAAGCGGGCTTAAAGAAAAATGTGAGAAAAATGACCGGAACGTTTCCCGTGTCGCATCATACACGGGAGCCATTCGCGCGGAGAGCACGGAACGCGCGCATCGACGCCGGACGCCACGCTCCTCGGTCAGCCCCCTCGAACCAGCCGCACCATGTCGGTCACGGCCCGGTCGAGACCAACGAACATCGCGCGCGCGACGAGGGCGTGCCCGATGGAGACTTCCTCGATTTCCGGAATCGCTGTGATATATCGGACATTCCCGTAATGTATCCCGTGTCCGGCATTCACGCCAAGCCCGAGTGTGCGCGCATAGGCGGCGGCGGTGCGGATGCGCGCGAGCTGTTCGCGCATTTCCTCCTCGCTGCGGGAGTTGGCGAACTCGCCGGTATGGATTTCGATGATGTCGGCGCCGGCCTCGGCCGCGGCTTCGATCTGTTCGTCGATGGGATCGACGAAGAGGCTGACCTCGATGTCATTTTCATGCAGCACACGCACGGCCTGGGCGACTTTTTCCGCTTCGCGGAGCACATCGAGCCCCGACTCGGTGGTCAACTCCTTCCGCTTCTCCGGGACGAGCGTGGCGAGATCGGGCAGGGTATCGATGGCGATCTGGAGTATTTCATCCGTAATGGCCATTTCGAGATCGAGCTTGGTCTTGACCGTGTCGCGCAGGAGGCGCAGATCACGATCGTTGATATGCCGCCGGTCCTCGCGTAGATGACAGACGATACCGTCCGCTCCATACAACTCACAGAGCTGCGCGGCGGTGACGGGGTCTGGTTCGAGTCCGCCCCGCGCTTCACGCAGGGTCGCGAAATGATCGATGTTAATGCAGAGTCTCATGGTATCCATCCGGATGCAGGTTCGTGTATCGATGAAATATACTCAGCCGAAGAGTACGGAGAAAACGTCACGCAAAGCCTGCACACCCACCCCCGTCACACCGCCCCGATAGCGCAGGGTTGAGAGCAGATCGATAGTCAGCATGACGGACCAGTGGATCAGGACGGCGTACCAGAACGAACGCGTGCGGACCGAGAGGGCGCCCAGGGCGATGGCCGCGGCAACCGCGCCCACGGTTTCCGGGACGGGTTTGCCGTAGTGGAGAATCACGAACGGAATCATCTGGGAAAACACCGCGATGGCCGCACCGGTATGGCGGAGCAGTCCGAATACCATGTATCCGCGCCAGATGAATTCCCAGCCGATGAAATACAGGATGAATGCCGCCTCGTACACAAGAAACAGCGTCCAGTCTCCGCGAACGATATGGGAATGAGGATACACCGACTGGAAGGCGGTGCTGGCGCTGGCGAACCAGAGAATCGGCAGCATGATGAGATAGAAGATCAGCGAGATACGCAGTCCGAAGCGCCAGTCCCCCGCCCCAAGCCCGAATTCCTGCAGCGGACGGCGGTGCAACAGCACGACCACCGCGAGCAGGAGAACGAAATAGATGATGAATTCGCTGGCAAACCAGTAGAGGTACTGGTACACATCATACAACGGATCGCCGCCAAGCGTCGCGTACCAGGTGTCGTAGAAAAATCGCTTGCTGCCGAAATGATACGAGAGAATGCCCACCGTGGCAACGGCGAGAAACACGATCGTCACATCACGCGGGGTGCGGCGTGCCTCGGCGAGAAATGCGCGGAGCGCGTGTCGGATGGACCCCTCCTCGGCCTGGTCGCTCCGGGTTGGCATCGATCAGAATGATGTGCTCAGGGAGAAACGGTGCAGCGCGCCGATTTCTCCGAGGGAATTGTAGGCGTAATCGAGTATGTACGTGGAAATTTTCAGACCGAACCCTCCGGAAAATCCAGCGAGCTTCGCGGTGTTGCCGATCTTCAGTTCGCGTCGCAGTTCGTTGTGATATCCCACCCGTGCCTTCAATGCGTCGCTGAGATCGAACTCTCCGCCGAGGGAAAAATTCTTGAAGCGGTCGAAAAACGATTCTTGCGACTCGTTGAGCTTGTGGAGATTGAACAGGAGATGAAGCGGCAGATGCTCGAGCTGCTTTCCGATGCCGATACGCACGTCCAGCGGCAGCGATTCGTCCACCCCGGCGAAGGTACTCAACTGCGTTCCGAGATTCGTGACGGCGCCGGCGAGTACCAGCTGTTCGTCCGGGAAATGATACGCGATGCCGAGATCCAGGCCCGCGGCGCTCGAGCTGTATTCTTCATAGGCGGCGTGGATGAATTTCACCGTCGCGCCATAATGCAGATCGCCGGACTTCCGGCCATAGCCAAAATTCACGGCCAGTTCCCCGGCACCGAATTCCCGTCCCGTGCGATCGCCAAAACGATCGGTCTCTTCGAACGACCCGTAATTCAGATACACGACGCCCACCCCCGCGTAGCCGATTCCCTCGAATTCTTGTCCGAATACGGCATACCCGGCGTTCACGTCAAGCAGATGCTTGAAAAACCCAACCGATCCCGAGGGGGCCTCGAGGGTGCTGAGGGAGGCGGGATTGACGAACATGGTGCTCACGTCATTGCGGAGTGTCACCGTGGTATTGCCCAGGGCTGCCGCCCGCGCGTTCATCGGGATGCGCAGGAAATCGAAGGCCGTGATATCCTGTGCGTGACCTTGCGAGAGCGGCACGAACGAGAGCAGACCGAGGATCAGAAAGAAACGGAACCGATGCGGCATGAAGCGATCGCCTTCAATGATATGGAAACTGAAATGTAGTGCACGGCGAGGTCAATGCGCAAGGCGCAAATTCATCATGCGCGCGTGCGCGGTGTCGAATTCGTGCAGCAGGTCGCCGACCACCTGTGCGGCGGATACGACCCCGCGCACCAGCGCGATACTCTGCCCCGCCTCGAATTCACCCTCGTCGACATTGCCTTCGAACATGCCCACCATCTCTCGCTTCCTTCCGAGCAAGTCCAGCAGCTCGTCGCGATCCGCCCCCCGTTGTTCCGCCTCCACGGCGCGTTCGGCGAAGGGCGTGCGGATGAGGCGCACGGGCGCGATTTTCTTCATTGTGAGTACGGTGTCACCATCGCCGCGCTCGACGACCAGTTGTTTGAACCGCGGATGGGCGGAGGATTCCTCGGTCGCCACGAACCGGGTGCCGATCTGCACCCCTTCGGCTCCGAGCGCGAACGCGGCCAACATCTGACGGCCGTCGGCAATCCCCCCCGCCGCGATCACGGGGATGGAAACGGCGTCGGCCACCAGCGGAAGAAGCGACAGCGTGGTCGTTTCCTCGAAACCGTTGTGGCCGCCCGCTTCGAACCCTTCCGCCACGACGGCGTCGCAGCCAACCTGCTCCACCTTCCGCGCGTGTTTGAGCGAGGGGACGACATGCGCGACAACACAGCCCGCATCCTTCAACAACGAAAGATGTTTTCCCGGGTGCCCGGCGGAGGTAAACACGATCCGGATCCCCTCGTCAATCGTTGTCTGGATCAGCTCCGCCGCATCGCCGCGAAGAAGCGGAATGTTCACTCCGAGCGGACGTTGTGTCGCGGCGTGAGCCTTGCGGATGTGTTCGGTGAGCAGCGCGGGTTTCATCGACCCCGCGCCGATCAATCCCAGACCACCCGCATCGGACACCGCGGCGGCCAGCCTCCAGCCCGACACCCAGACCATGCCGGCCTGGATGATCGGGAACTGGATGCCAAACAGATCGGTGATGCGTGAATGCATACGAGTCGGCTCAATACTCGAATTGGATGATATTGAGGCCGGAAATGCTGCTACCACTCGGGGCACCGGAACGGTAATTGAACACGCCGAGTGTGCGACCGTTCAGCGTGAGCTGCGTCTGGTAATTCGTCGTGGTGACGTCGAAGTAACAGTCGAAGGAGTTCATCCCCCAAAGATTCAATCCCGGGGCGGCGATCGGACCCGTCCCATCCGTGGTATTCGTGTCGTAATCCAACAGCGAAAGGAACCATGTGTTGCCGTTGGGCGCCGAGCCACCGGGTACCGGCGCGTTGCCGGGGGTGAGCACGCTCGCCTCGCCAATCGGTTCGTAGGCCGGATTGTAACGCTTGAGCGTCAATTCGTCACGGCCGCTGATCATGGTCCGATTCTGCGAGATGACGAGCATCACGGCGTGGTTCCCCGTGCGCAGCGCCGCCGAGTAGGCGCGGAGCAAGTCACTGCCCGCGGGTGAACGCGGAATCATGCGAAGACGCTCGGTGTGGGAATTCGCACGCCAGGGCTGGCGGTACACATGCATGTCGAAATGTGACTGCGACCCGCTGCGGACCCAGAGCTCCAGATGCTGTTCCGGTCCGACGACGTCGCTGTAGCTGATCTCGCCGTTCGCGTCGCTGGTCAGGACCGTCGAGCTTGCCTGGCGCTGGATTTCGCCATTGGCGAGCGTCCGGATTTTCACGGGAACGACCGTGACACCGGCGACCGGCGTGTTGTCAAGGAAATCGATGAGCCGGGCCTTGATTTCGTAGGTCATGCCGATTCTGGAATTCGGCATGTTTTTCTCCGCTGGAGAGGTTCCGGTGAGAAACGTGTGCATCGCCTCGAACGGGCCCTCGGCCGAGAGCAGTTCGAGATTGTCGTGTCCGGCGAACACCGCGTCGGTCGCGCCGGCGAGTTTGCCGTATTCCGCATTCCCGTGCTGCGCCGCATCCGTGCCGTCGCTGCGGATGCTCAGGTACTTGCAGGGCCCGGGCGTGATGTCGCCCGCGATCGTCAACCCGAGATCGAACGTGCCTCCGGCGAAAATCACGTGCGCGGCCTTGGCCGTGCCACCCATGTTCACCAGCCAGTGCTGGACAGCGGAAGCGCCGCTGCCGTGCGCGATGATGTCGACGCGTGTGTCCGCCGACCCCGTCAGCACCGCGTTGACCTTCGTCTGCAGTTGCGCGGCCATCTTCGCGACATCGCTATCCGTACCGGTGAAGTATTCCTGCAGATCGAACGCCACCAGCTGGGCTTCGGTGTAGCCGTTGAGTGCGAACCGCTGGATGAGCTGCGTGAATACATCGGCCGCTTCGTGTGTGCCGTGGACGAACACGATCGTCCGCACCTTGTCATCGATGGTCACGGTGTTGGTGTCCGTGGGATCAGGGTTTGTTGGCGTCCCGTCATCGTCGGAACAGCCGCCGAAGGAAAGCAAGGCCGCCGCGAAGACAAACCCGAACAGCGAAAGCGAATACCGGAAAAACCTCTCCATGAAAACCTCCACGATCAAGAATACATTACGTGTCCGTGTCCTGTATCACCACCATCGCGGCGACGTAGGCGCCGCTGTGCGAAAGCGAAAGATGAATGTTCCACCTGCTGCATTGCCGGGCGAGACCGTTGTGCAGGACGAACGCGGGCTTGCCCGCCTCGTCGTTGCGCACCTCGACGTCGGTCCAGCGAAACGCGCCGGTCCAGCCCGTCCCGATGGCCTTGGAAAAGGCCTCCTTCGCGGCGAAACGCGCGGCGAAGTGCTGGGCGGGACGAATCTTGGCATTGCAGTATCGGATCTCGGGTTCGCTGAAAATGCGATGCTCGAACCGTCGTCCCCACTGCCCCAGGAGACCCTCGAAACGCGCGATCTCCTCGATGTCGACACCGATTCCGACAATGCCGTTCACGATGCGTCCTCGCGTAATGCGCGGATGATGCCGATCAAGTCGCCAATATCCATCAGATCGTAATCCGCCGAGGATTGTCCGGTGTTGAATGTGTCACCGTACCGTGCGAAGGCGGTGCGCATGCCGATATTGCGTGCACCGAGAATGTCACGTTCCTCCCAATCTCCCACCATGATGGCCTGGTCGGGTTGCACCTGCATCAATGAAAGGACCCGCTGGAACGGTGTGGGACTGGGTTTGCGCTCGCCGGTATCCTCGAAGGTCACGACGGCATCGAAGATGTGGTGCAGATTGAGCGAGCAAAGGCGCAGCCATGCCTCGAGTTTCGGGGCATCGGAAACGACACCGAGTTTGAGACCCATGCGCGCGAGGGTGAAGAGCGTCATGTGCACATGCGGATAGGGCACGAGCGTCGCTTCGCGCGCCTTCCGGTACCCGACGATTCCCGCGGCGAGGACCTTGTGATCGACGTCGTTGGTGAGTTCCTCGAGCACACGGTTGAAAACGCGCTGATACTCGATCCCCTCCTCCTTGTAAATGCGACTCACCATCTCGTCGATTTCGCGAAATGACACCTGCAGTCCCGCATCGATCATTGCGCGAATGCCCGCATCGACGGCGTTGCGTTTCATGAGCATGAAATCGACAAGGGTGTTGTCGAGGTCGAAGACGACGGCATCAATCATGATGATCCCACTCCGAGACAAGAGAAAGTCCATCATACGAAAATTCCATGTCATCCGGAAGTAGCGCGGAGTCTCGTGCGTGCATGATAGTGTGCGCGATATGCGTGAAATACGTGCGTCGCGCCCCGATGCCGCGGGCGACGTCGATCGCTTCCGTGAGACTGAAATGTGTGGGATGCGCGCGATGCCGGAGCGCATCGAGCACGAGCACGTCGAGTCCCGCGAGCAGGGACATTGACGTCTCGGGTATCCCGTTGGTATCGGTGAGATACGCGACATTTCCGACGCGGTAACCAAGGATGGGAAGCATGCCGTGGCGGACCGGAATGGGAGTGATCTCGACGCCGGCCACGCGAAAGGGCTGCCCCTCCACAACAGGATTGAGCACCGCGCTGGGTACGCCGCCTCCTTCCTGTTGTCCGGCGCTGAACGCATAGCGGAAGGTCTGCCGGATCTCCTCGAGTGTCTCGGCGCGGCCATAACAGGGCATCGAGGATTGTTGCAGGTAATTGAACTGCCGCACATCATCGAAGCCGCCGATATGATCGAAGTGATGATGGGTATACAGCACGGCATCGATCCGCGTGATGCCATGACGGAGCATCTGCTGCCGGAAATCCGATGAGGTGTCGATGAGCAGCGACACGGCGCCGACGGTAAACAGCGCGGACGGCCGCAGTCTCGTATCGCGCGCATCGGTGGAGCGGCAGGTGTCGCAATCGCAGCCGATCGCGGGCACGCCCTGCGACGTCCCGGTTCCCAACAGACGCAGCGACACCGTCATCCCGTCTCGCCCCTGTCCCGTTCCCTGTCGATCACGTCACGCACGGCCGGTTTGACGAAGATGGCGTCCACGCCCAACTCGCCCAGCGCCCGCGCGACGGTGGCGATCTTTCGCTCGACCGTGAAGCGCTTGTTCACGACCAACAGCCGCTGCTCCTTGAGAATGCAATGTCCTCCATCGAAATCACCCTTCTCGTAGCGGATCGAATATCCCAGCTGTTCGCACGTCTCGCGCAACTCTTCGAGCAACGCTTCCTTCTCCATGCCGGCCATGACTACACCTGCTCCGTATCTGCCGGGGCATCGATTCCGCGCTTCTTGCGCATGGGCTGCCAAATCACCAACAAGGCCGCGGTGACGTAGCAAAGCGCCGCCATGACCGGGAGGCCGGCGAGCGCACCGATGCGGTGCGAGATGGTTTTCCTCAGTTCGGTCTGAACGTCGATAAACGCCTGCGGTCCCTGCGTGGCCATGGCGTCCGTGGTCCAATCCCAGAGCCAGAAGAAATGAATATCCAAATATCCGGTGAAGATCTCCACCGGAACGAAGATGAACACGAGCAACGCGGCCATCAGCATCCACCCATGTTCCTTCAGCCGGAGCGGGATGCGCCAGAGTACGACAATCGACGCGATGAGGGTGATCGAGTACGCGATCAGCACCATCACCGATGACGCGAAAATCAACTGGTAAATCGTCTGCTCCTGGGCGAGTTGCACCGCGGGATCGAATTCGAGCGTGCCCGGAATGAACAGTTCGTACGCAATCAGCGCGCGATAGACGGTCCCACCGAGCCATAGCGCACCGGCGAACACGACGAACATAATGGATGCCCGAAGAATGGGATCATCCCACCCCTTGTTCGGGCGAATTGGGTCAGTCATGGAAGTCCTACAAGATATACTGGCTTAAGTCACGGTTTTTCACAATAGTAGAGAGCTTTTCCTGAACCAGTTTCGCGTCCACGCGCAGCGTGTCTTCCATCACCACATCCGGGACGTCATAGAGCACCTGCTCGAGCAGCGTCGTGAGAATGGTGTGCAACCGCCGCGCACCGATATTTTCGACCTGCTCGTTGACCTCGGCCGCGAGACGGGCAATTTCGCGGATGCCGTCATCCTCGAACTCGAGGGTGACGCCTTCGGTGAGGAGCAGTGCGCTGTACTGTTTCAACAGGGCGTTTCTGGGCACGGTCAGGATCGCGACAAAATCTTCTTCGGTGAGGCTATCGAGTTCGACGCGGATCGGAAAGCGGCCCTGCAACTCGGGAATGAGGTCACTGGGCTTCGAAACGTGGAATGCGCCGGAGGCGATGAACAGAATGTGATCGGTGCGGACGACACCGTATTTCGTGTTGACGTTGCTCCCTTCCACGATGGGGAGCAAGTCACGTTGCACGCCTTCGCGCGAGACATCGACGCCCCCGCCGGTGGATTTCGTCCCGGCGATCTTGTCGATCTCGTCAATGAAGATGATACCGGCATTCTGCGTGCGTTCCCGCGCGACACGCGCCACGGCGTCGGGATCGATGAGCTTCTGCGCTTCGTCCTGCTGCAGCATGACCTTCGCCTCGGCGATGCTGATCTTGCGCTTTTTCGTGCGTTTCGGCATCATCGAACTTAAAAGATTCTGGATGTCGACACCCATGTCTTCGAGCCCCATCGGTCCGAAAATCTGCGCGCTCGGATTCGGGGAGACCGTCACGTCCACCTCGATGACACGCGCATCGAGATTCCCGGCACGCAACTGTTCGCGCAGCTTCTCGCGCGTCTGCGACTGCATCTCGCTCTCCCCTTCCTGTCCCGGCGAGCGCGGAAAAATGATGTCGAGGATACGTTCTTCGGCCAACGCCGCCGCCTTTTCCTGGACCTCGGCGGCTTTTTCCGCCCGCACCTGATTGATGGCGATTTCCATCAGATCACGGACCATCGATTCGACATCCCGGCCGACATAGCCGACCTCGGTGAACTTCGATGCCTCGACCTTCAAAAACGGCGCGCCCGCGAGTCGGGAGAGGCGTCGGGCGATTTCGGTTTTTCCGACCCCGGTCGGACCGATCATGATGATGTTGTTTGGCATGATCTCGTCGCGCAGGGTTTCATCGACCTGCTGGCGGCGCCAGCGATTGCGCAGCGCGATGGCGACCGAGCGCTTGGCGTTGTGCTGGCCGATGATGTATTTGTCAAGCTCCTCGACGATCCGCCGGGGTGTGAGCGACTGTTGGAGAAGATGAAAGGAATCTTCGTTCATGGGTGCTTATAATTCCTCGATTACGATGTTACTGTTGGTATAAATGCAGATATCGGCGGCCGTACGCAACGCCTCCTCGACGATGGTGCGCGCGGGCAGGTCGGTGTGCCGCACCAGCATCCGGGCGGCCGCGAGGGCGTAACTGCCACCCGAGCCGATGGCGACGATCCCGTCGTCGGGTTCGATGACGTCGCCGGTGCCGGAGATGATCAAGGCCTTCTCGCTGCTGACCACGGCGAGCAGGGCCTCGAGTCGGCGAAGGTACTTGTCCGTGCGCCATTCCTTCGCGAGTTCGACCGCGGCACGTTCGAAATTCCCGCGATATTCCTCGAGCTTGCCCTCGAATTTTTCCGACAGGGTGAAGGCGTCGGCGGCGGAGCCGGCAAACCCGGCCAGCACGGTGCCCCGGTACATCGTCCGGATCTTCCGCGAATGGTGTTTCATGACGGTTTGACCGACGGTCACCTGTCCGTCGGCTCCGAGGACTGCCTTGCCGTCTCGGATGAGTCCGAGCACGGTGGTCGATCTGATCAGAGGAGTATTCATGCGATGGGACTTCCTGTGTTAAACGAGGCGTTTGCGCATGCGCGAGACCGGAATATCCATGGTTTCACGGTATTTGGCCACGGTTCGCCGCGCGATGTTGAATCCACGCTGCTGCAGTATTTCCGTCAGCGCCTGATCGCTCAGCGGCTTGCGCGGGTGTTCCTGCTCGATGATTTCCCGGAGAATGGCCATCACTTCCTTGTTGGCCACTTCCTCCCCTCCGTCGGTCGCGATCCCCTCGCTGAAGAAGTATCGCAACTCGAACACCCCCCATTCGGTCTGCACATACTTGCCGTTCACTACCCGGGAGATGGTGGAGATATCCATCTGAATATCTTCCGCGATATCCTTGTAGATCAGCGGCTTGAGATGGCCGTGGCCGTATTCGAACCAGGCGTGTTGATGCTCGACGATCGAATGCATGACGGCGAGCATCGTATTGCGGCGCTGATAAATGGACTGAATGAACCATTTGGCGGCTTCCATCTTCTGGCGGAGGAACTGCCGGGTCTCGGTGGACATGCGCTTCCGCTGGTTGAGCAGCATCTCCTTGTACGCACGGTTCACGCGCAGGGGTGGAACGCCACGATCGTTGAGCGTGATGACAAATTCACCATCGTCGTTGTGGACGAAAAAATCGGGGATGAGATAATTGTCCGCGACCACCCCATCAGATTCACCGGGTTTGGGATTCAGTCCGCGAATCACCTCGAATGCGCGTTTGAGCATGTGCTCGTCGATATGCAGATCGTGCATGATGCGTTCGAAATGCTTCTTCTCGAAGGCATCCCATGCTTCGCGAAGGATGCGGATGGCGACGATCCGTGGCGTGCTGACATTCGGGAGCAGTTCGAGCTGCACCAGCAGACACTCGCGCAAGTTGCGTGAGGCAATCCCGGGAGGATCCAATCGCTGGATGCGCCGGAGCACCTCCTCACCCTGTTCCAGCGAGAGTTCGAAGTCATGTTCGAGGTTGAACTCCCGGAGCACTGTCTCGAAATCCCCGTGGAGATATCCGTCGTCATCGATATTCCAGAGAATATCCTCTGCCAACAACATTTCCTGCGTGTCCAAATTCAGCATCTGTATTTGCGAGAGCAGACGCTCACGGAGCGTCGTCGTCGCGGGCATCGGCATCTCGCGGTCGTCATCCTCGTCCCAGTATTTGTTCACCGAGACGTTGTCCTCGGTGTTCTCGAAGAATTCCTCCCACGAATACTCTTCGTCCGCGTGCTCGCGAATCTCCTTGTCCATCGTGTCGGATTCGGAGGAGGACGTACGCTCCGCGACGGTGACGTCGGAATCCTCGCCCGACTCCTCCGCACCGTCACCCTCCTCCGCCTTCCGTTCCTCCGCGGACAATTCGAGACGCTCCTCCTGCTCTTCCTCCATTTCCATCCCTTCCTCGAGCAAAGGATTCAGCTCCAGCTCATCCTTGATCTTTTGCTCGAGCTGAAGCACTGGAAGTTGAAGTATTTTAAGGTATTGAACCTGCGCAGGTGAGAGTCGCTGTTGCAGCTTCTGCGTCTGGGTGAGATGAAGCATCCCTGTTACCTCCGGTCACCTTCGGCGGAGACGCCGCGTGCATCCCGGCTCCGTTCCTGCAGGGCGCGGGTAAAGTCCACCCCGAATGCCCGGACAAGGGCGCTCTCGAGAAAGTCGACCAGCCCGGTCTGTTCGCGTTCTCCCGCGGTGATCGCGGGTGCGCATTCCGAAAAATGCTCGAAATGCAGCTGGTCGCGCCGGCGTCCGCGGACACGGATGGGAAAAAGGTGGCAGGAAAGCGGTTTCGGCCAGGAGAATTTCCCCAGTTGATGGAGTTTCTGGATGGAGCACACCGCCACGTCACCGTCATACATCACGAAAACGCAGGCGCGTTCGTCGTGACAGCGAATGGTCAGTTCCTCGCCGTCATCGACGATCAGCCCGAATTCGTCACCCTCGCGGCGATGCACGGGTGGAAGCATGTCACGCACCGCTTCCCAGGCTTTTTCGATGAGCGGGATCTCGTCCTCCGTGACTGGCGGACCACTGCCTCCCGGGAAGGTGCAACACGCGCCCTTGCATGCCGCGAGATCGCAGGCAAAATGGGCGGTCAATATGCTTCGTTCAATTCTCAAAGATGGCACGATTTTTATTCATCGTTCTTAACTTATCGAAAAGATGCCCTGGAATCAACATTGATTTTGAGAGGATCCGAATTTCTGTCTTGTTTCCATCCATCGCCATCGTTACCATGGGATGATTTTTGGGAGATATGATCATGGCCATCGCCGATCCGTACGATTATTTCCGTATCGCACAATTGCCATCCGTCGGACCCGCGCGTGGACGCGCGTTACTGGCGCATTTTCACTCGTTCTCGAATTTCCTGCGCAGTGGCACCGACGCGCTGCGCCGGGTGGACGGGATCAGCACGCAGCTGTCCGCCCGCCTGCTCGATGCGATACGCGACGAACGGCACAGCGGCGCGATCGAGCGCCTGGTGGAGCGCAATCGGCAATGGTGCGAGCGCCACGACATCCGTTATGTCACGCTCACCGACGAGGAGTACCCGGCATTGCTACGCGGGATTTACGACCCCCCGCTCTTTTTATTCATGAAGGGGCGATGCACCGCCGCCGATGCGCGCGCGGTCGGGGTCGTGGGGACCCGAAGCCCGAGTGATTACGGACGGCAGGTCACCGAGGATTTCTGTCGCGGTTTCGCCGCCCACCAGGTCACGGTGGTGAGCGGACTGGCGATGGGAATCGACACGGTCGCGCATCGCAGTACCCTGCGGGCAGGTGGACGAACCATCGCCGTGCTCGGGAGCGGATTGCTGAAAGTCTACCCTGGCGTGAATCGTGGTCTGGCCGAGGAAATCGGCGCCGATGGCTGCGTGATGTCCGAGCTCTGTCTCGATGCCAAGCCCGACGCGGTGAATTTTCCGCGACGGAACCGTATCATCAGCGGCCTCGCCCAAAGTCTCGTGCTGGTGGAAAGCGACGTACGCGGCGGCGCCATGATCACCGCCAATATCGCTCTCGACCAGAATCGCAACGTTTTCGCCGTTCCGGGGAGCATCTTCAACCCGCGCAGCGCCGGCCCGCATTTTCTTCTCAAACAGAGCATGGCCCAGCCGGCAACCAGCGCCGAGGATGTTCTGGGCGACATGGTCGACGCGACGCGTACACCCGAGCCACCGCGTCCCGCGCCGCAGCTGAGCATCGACGAACAGCAGATCTTTGACCAGTTGAGCGACGAACCGACGCATATCGACGAACTCGCGGTGGCTTGCGCGCTCCCTCTGCCCGTCGTGCTCGTCCAACTGCTTCAGATGGAACTCGCCGGTGTGGTGCGCCAGCTGCCGGGGAAATACTTTGTTCGTTTCGACGGGCGGCGGTAACTTGCCCCGGTCGCGTTCTTCTCACTGAGGATATATGACTCTGAATCCAAGACTGCTCTTCCCCATTGGCGCCGCCGCGGTGCTGTTTGTGGCAGCGCTGCTGTTCTGGCCGTCCGGCGGACCTTCCATCCCCGTCTATGAAGTCAAGCGCGGGACGTTTGACATTTATGTCATCGAAAGCGGATCGGTGCGCGCCACGAATTCCTCCACCGTGACCGCACCGCGAATTCTTTCCGGTGGCAACCTCCAGGTTGTGTCTCTGGCCGACGAGGGGACGGTGGCGAAGGAAGGAGACGTCCTCGTCCGCTTCGATCCGAGCGCCGCGCTCAAGCGCATCGCGGATCGCCAGACCGAGTTGAAAACCGCGATGGCGGACCTCGCGAAGCTGAAGGCCCAACAGTCAGCCGATGAATCCCAAGCCAAAACCGAATTCGAATCGGCCAAACTGAATTTCGAGCTGGCCAAAATCGCGCGTGAAAAAATGCAATTCGAACCGGAAGCCCGGAAGCGCGAAGCCGAAATCGAATTCGAACGCGCACGGTTGACATTCGAACAATCCAAGATGAACATCGACAATAAAAGCATTGTCCGGCGCTCGGAGCTTGGCAACCTCCAGCTCCGCATCGAGCAGATTCGTTCCGATATCACCGAGTCACAGCAGGAAATGGAACAACTCACCGTCAAGGCGCCGATCAGTGGCCTGATCGTGTATGAGAACAACTGGTCGACCGGCAGGAAGATCGCCAAGGGTGATCAGCCCTGGCCCGGCATGCCTCTGATCAGTCTGCCCGATCTTTCCGCGATGCAGACCGAGGTGTCGGTGAACGAGATGGACATCGCGAAAGTCCGTAAGGACCAGAAGGTCATCGTCATCCCGGATGCCTTCCCCGACAAATCCTTCGAGGGCGTCATCAGCAGTGTCTCGCAGATCGGCCGCCAGAAAGGCCAGGGATCGAATGTCAAGGTCTTCGATATCGTCATCGATATC
This sequence comes from Bacteroidota bacterium, assembly GCA_034002405.1. GTDB lineage: Bacteria > Bacteroidota > Ignavibacteria > SZUA-365 > SZUA-365 > SZUA-365. Next base: position 45,914 of record JAVFAS010000004.1, read on the forward strand.
AAGGGAACCGATGACGTTCTCAAACCCGGCATCACCACGACAAACAAGATCATTGTTGCCCGGAGGAAAAACGTCCTCTCCATTCCCCTGATCGCGGTCGTCGAAGAGCATTCGAAAACCTACGTCTTCGTCGGGGACGGTGGCTCGTTCGATAAACGGGAAGTGGAACTCGGCGAACGCAATGACAACTTTGTTGTCGTGAAGCGCGGCGTGTCCGCCGGTGAGTCCGTTGCCCTCCGCAATCCGGACCAGGACATATCGGGCGACGGCGTCGAGGAACCCGGAAACAATGCGGTGCAGCCCGCACCACCGGCGAATGAATGACATGCGACTCTCCCTCGCAAGATACCGTGAAGCGGTCTCCATCGCCGTCGAGAGTCTTGGCATGCACAAGACACGATCGGCCCTGACCATGCTCGGCATTGTGTTCGGGGTTGGCGCGGTGATTGCCATGCTGTCGATCGGCGAGGGTGCCCGGCAGGAGTCGCTCGAACAAATCGAGGTGCTCGGGGTACGCAACGTCATTATCCGTTCCCTGCCGCCCCCGGCCGACGAGGATGATGAAAACCAGCCCGGTGCCTCGCGGCCGTTTGGCGTCTCGCTCAAGGATGCCGATGCGATCCGGGATGTGTGCGCCTTCGCCTCGAAAATCACCGTGAACTGGGAGAAGGACGCGGAAGCGCGCACGTACGGCGGAACCGCGAAGGTGAAACTGATCGGGACCACCAGCGAGCATGCCGACATATTCAATGTCCGTCTGAGTGAGGGACAATTTCTCTCGCCGGCACATCTCGCCGCGCACGCGAACGTCTGTCTTATCGGCAGCGAGGTCCGTCAGCAGTTATTCGGATTTGAAAATCCGCTGTTCAAGCTCGTCAAGATCGAGGACCAGTGGTTCACGGTCATTGGCGTCATCGCCGGCAAGAAAGAAGCGGTGACCGCCGGCGCCGTATTGCCATCGGTGAATGCGAGCATCATCATCCCCCTCAGCACGGCGATGGCGAAATTCCCGCGAGAAGCCACGGCGAGCGTCGCGCGCATGGGACGCCGCTTCCGATCCCGTAACCAGGTCGACGGTGGCTATCTCGATCGTTCGACCATCGATCAGGTCGCCGTCCGCATCGACGATGACACGGAAATCACGGAAGCGGCCGCGGTCATCACGCGGCTGCTGCGCGCACGCCACAACGGGCAATTGGATTTCACCGTGACCATCCCCGAGCAATTGATCGAGCAAAGCCAGAAAACCCAAAGCATCTTTAATGTCGTGATGGGCGCCATTGCCGGGATCTCCCTCCTCGTGGGCGGAATCGGAATCATGAACATCATGCTTGCCTCGGTGCTCGAGCGCACACGCGAAATCGGCGTCCGTCGCGCACTCGGAGCCACCCGCGGCATGATCATCATCCAGTTTCTCGCCGAATCGGCGATGCTCTCGCTCGTCGGCGGTATTCTCGGCATCATCCTCGGGTGGGGACTCACCGAAGCAATCACCGCCTATGCGGAGTGGCGAACGATCATCAGTTTATGGTCCATCCTTCTTGCCTTCACGGTCGCCGCCGCGACCGGTATCGTCTTCGGGTATTATCCAGCAAAACGTGCGGCCGACCGTGATGTCATCGAAGCACTGCGTTATGAATAACACCGTCTCACTCCGAAACCCGATCTCATTCCTGTTTCTCGTCTCCGTGCTGCTCTCGTGCGTGCGCACTTCCGCACCCGCGCAGCATCTGCTCACGCTCGACGACGCGCTCACGAAGGCGTTTGCGTCAAGCTACACCGCGCGGAGCGCACGTGAACAGCTGCGCGCCTCGGAGGCCGCTGCCGAAGCGGCGCGGCTCGCGCTGTATTCACGCGTCGATCTGCAATTCGACCTGCCGGATTACAGCCGGACCCTGCTCGCGCAATTCAATACAGCCACCGGACGCAACGAATTCTTTCCCTTCGAGCGAACGCAATGGTCGGGACGTATCGATGTGACGCAGCCCGTCGTGTGGACCAACAGCACGCTCACCCTTTCCGGCCTCCTCTATCAGCAGCAGCAGAAGGATTTCAGTCCGACCGGGGAACTGTTCCGCGATTGGTATACCGACCTCGCGATCCAGCTCCGTCAACCGCTGTTCGTACCAAATACGCAACGCATCGCGTTGCGTCGCGCCGAGTTGGATTTCGAGGAATCCATGGCCGACTACGTGCGCAACACGCTCGACCTTCGATATACCGTGACCGAGCAGTTCTACAATCTCTACGCCGCGCAGGAGCGCGTGATCATCCAGCAGGATCGGGTCCAGCAGGAAGAGACATCCTTTGCCACCGGGCAACGGAAATACCGCGCCGGACTGATCGCCGAGGTCGAGGCCCTGCAATTCGAGGTCGATCTCGCGGCGGCGAAAAACGATCTGCTCGCGGCGGAGAATCTGCGCCAATCCCGTGCCGATCAGTTCAAGATCCTTCTCGGTATTCCGGTCGTGGACTCGCTCACCTGCCTGCTTGAGGACACCACCGTTGTCCCGGTCACCATCGACCTGCAGGAAGCGATCGCGCGCGCGAAACGGACGCGCGTCGACCTCCAGCGGGCTCGCAATAGTATCGAGCGAGGCGAGCTTGATCTTGAAGGGGTTCAGGCCCAGCGTCGCATCCGCGGTGACCTGTTTCTGAGCTATGGTTTGAGCAAGAATGATGCGGAATTCTCCGGCCTCACCAACGATCTGCGCGACACCCGCCGCGCCGTGTTGACCGTGAGTGTCCCGGTGTTCGATTGGGGAAAGCACTCCCGCGATGTCGAAGCCGCCGAAGCGCGACTCCGCAGCGCGCAGCTGACAGCGGAGAATGTCGAATTAGGGATTGAACGTGAGATCATCGAATTGAGCAGGAATATCGCATCCGCGGCGCGGCGCGCGGAAGTCCTGCGGCAGTCCCGCCTGATTGCCGATATCGCGAACGAGATCAGCACGAAACGCTACGAGGTTGGCACCATTGGATCAACCGAACTTGCCCAGGCTCGCGCACGCCTTCTGCAGGCGCGTCTCTCCGCGCTCGAAGCGGTGATCGATTACCACCGCTCTCTTGCCGACATGGCACGCCGCACGGCATTCGATTTCAAACGCAACGCCGCGCTCGAGATCCCGCGATGAGCATCGCACCTTGCATTTCCGCGGGTCGGTCTCTAACTTGCCCACTCTCTTCCATGTCCTGTTCACGACTCGTCTGACGTCCATTTTTCACGCATGATTGAATTCGGAATATACCTGCGTTCCGTTCGGGAACACGCCGGTCTCTCACTCGAGGACCTGCACGAACGCACGCGCATCAGCTTGAAAAATCTCCGTCTGATCGAGTCCGGTGATTTCCCGTCCATTCCACAAACATACGTGCGCGCGTTCGTCCGGGAGTATGCGCGCACCGTCGGACTCGACGAGGAGGAAATCATTGCGCGCTACAACGAGGAAGCCGAGCGCGAAAAGGGCATTCCTCGTCCCCCGGCCGCCATCGATAGTTCGAATCTCCTTCCCAAGGTCGATGATTCCGTGGAGTTCGTCCTTCCATCCGATCGCTCCACCTCGCATGTGGAGGTCGACGGGACGGCGGAAGTCGAAGCCGATGATTTCGTCCTTCCGGTCCGTAAATCCGCATACGTCCAGGATCCGGACAGCGCCACCATCGATATTCGTACCACGACAGCACCGGAGACACCCGCCGGGCAGAAGACTCGAACACCGGCCGCTGCCACGACGCCGGCCGACCGCGAGACACCGCGCGAGCGTTCGCCCAAGGTCCGGCGTGACGACCCAGCTCCCGCGCCGTCGGATCCGGAGAAGATCCCCCCCCCGGGGCCGAGCCAGGAAGCCGTGCCATCCACGTCGCCCTCCCGTGCGCCGTTCACTCCCGCACCACCGCCTCCCCCTCCCCCTCCGACGGCCGTGCCACCGCGCAGCGACGAAAAACGGATGATGGGACTCGGTGCGCTCGTCCTGCTTCTCGTCGTGATCGCGGGTGTCGGGATTTATTATTTCAGCACCGGAGATGCCGATGAATCGGCCGCGGTCGATTCGACGTCCATCAAGGCCAGCATCGAAGCGGGTCGCTTTCTCGACAGCTCGCAGTTCGCGCTGACGGACATCCCTGTTCCGGAGGATACCGCGCCGGTGCCGGACATCCCGCCCGACCCGGTCGAGGCGAAGCCAAAGGTATTCTCACGGGAAGACAGCCTCGTGCTCGAGGCCTTTACCAGCGCTCCGGTATGGTTTTCGGTGAAAATGGACACACTGCGCACCGAACGCGGATCGCTCTCCTCGAACGAGCATCGCGTCTGGAAGGCTCGTGATTTCTTCGTGATCACGCTTGGCGACGCCGGCGCGGTCACGTTCTTTCTCAACGGGCGTGAGATCGGGGCACTCGGTGAGGAAGGTGCCGTCGTCAAGAACGTCACCCTCACCCGCCAGAGCGCGGGAGGAAACTGAGCGAATCATGAGCGTTCCCCGTTCCGCCGCGCAGCGGCATGGCGAACTCTGCACCGCGATTCGTCAGCACGACTACCGGTATTATGTTCTCGCCGATCCAGAGATTTCCGATGCGGCGTACGATGCGTTGCTGCGCGAGGTGGAGGAACTCGAGCGGGATTATCCGGAATTACGGACGCCGGATTCCCCGACGCAGCGCGTGGGTGGAGCCGTCACACGCGAGTTCCCGACCGTCACGCATGATGTGCCGATGCTCAGTCTCGCAAATACCTATGACGAGGCGGACCTGCTGGAATTCCATCGACGCGTCCGCGAGGGATTGCGGATCGAGCACCCCGTCTATCACGTCGAATTGAAGATCGACGGAATGGCGCTTGCGGTCCGTTACCACGACGGCACATTGCGTCGTGCCGCGACCCGCGGGGACGGCATGCAGGGCGATGACATCACCGCCAACGCGCGCACCATCCGCGCCCTGCCGTTGCGTCTGCGGGAAGAGGCCTTGCCTTCCGATCTCGAAGTGCGCGGAGAGGTTGTCATGTACAAGGATGATTTCCTCCGACTGAACGAGGAACGAAGCGCCGCGGGAGAGAAACTCTTCGCGAACCCGCGAAACTCCGCGGCCGGGACGCTGAAGCTGCAGGACTCCGCGATCGTGGCGACACGCAATCTCCATTTTTTTGCCTACACCCTCGTGGGCAGCGTTCCGGAGATCGACACGCAGGCGCGGGCGTTGGATTTTCTGCGCCGGCTCGGCATTCCGGTCACGCCGCACTCCCGCGTGTGTCCGTCCATCGACGAGGTGCTCGACTACTGGCGTCACTGGGAGAACCATCGGGACACCCTCCCGTTCGAGATTGACGGTGTCGTCGTGAAAGTGAATGATTTCCGTCAGCAGACCATACTGGGAACCGTGGCGAAAAGTCCACGCTGGGCCATTGCATTCAAATTCTCGGCCCGACAGGCCGAGACCCTGCTTGAGGACATCGTGTTCCAGGTCGGACGCATGGGAACGGTCACACCCGTCGCCGTGCTGCGTCCCGTCCCGCTCGCCGGTTCCACCATCAGTCGTGCCACCCTGCACAACGAGGATTTCATCAATGCGCTTGGACTCCGCATTGGTGACACCGTCACCATCGAGAAAGGCGGGGATGTCATTCCGAAGGTGACCGCGGTGGATTTGGCACGTCGCCCTGCGCGCACGAAGGAATTTCATTTCATCACGAAATGTCCGGCCTGCGCGTCAACGCTCGTGCGTCCGGAAGGCGAAGCATCCTGGTTCTGCGAAAATGTCGAGTGTCCCGCCCAGGTGCGCGCGAGGATCACACACTTCGCCTCGCGCGGGGCGATGGACATCGAAGGTCTCGGCGAGGCCGTCGTGGATACACTCGTGACGGAGGACTTCCTTCACTCCTATGCCGATCTGTACACGCTGTCGACACATCGAGCCCGCCTGGTGGAACTCGAACGATTCGGCGAGCGGAGCGTGACCAAGCTGCTCGAAAGCATTGACGCGAGCACGCAACGCCCCTTCGATCGCCTGCTGCACGCGATGGGGATTCGCTTTGTCGGATCGAGCGTCGCCCGGTTGCTGGCGCGGCATTTCGGATCACTGACCGCGTTGATGGACGCGGAACCGGCGCACATGACCGCGATCGACGGTGTGGGACCGCGCATCGCCGAAAGCGTGCATCGATTCTTTCGCGACCCGCACATGCGCAACCTGACGCAGCGCCTCATCGCCGCGGGAGTCACCCACACGATGGCACAGGCGGTGGACGACGCACGGCTTCCGTTTTTCGCGGGCAGGACCTTCGTACTGACCGGAACGCTGCAGCACTTCACGCGCGACCAGGCGAAGGCACTGATCGAACGGTACGGTGGCACGGTCAGCGGCAGTGTCTCCAAAAACACGGCGGTCGTGCTCGCCGGCATGGACGCGGGCTCGAAACGCGAAAAAGCGAGGGCGCTTGGCGTGCCGATTATTGATGAAGAAGAATTTCTGATGCAATTACCTGAAACAGACACATCACGATGAGGTCCCGCCATGAAATTCACGGTCGACAATGAAAACGGTCTGGCGATTTTCCACCTGCACGAAAACCGCCTCGACGCCACCAATGCCGCGGAGGCAAAAAGCGAGTTTCTCATTCTCTGCCAGACGAACATCGAAGTCCTGATCCTCGATTTTTCAGAGGTGACATTCTGCGACAGCAGTGGGCTGAGCGCCATCCTCCTCGCGGAACGGCAGCTGAGAGAGCGTGACGGTGGAATCATCGTCGTCGACGGTAATGGCAAGGTTCGGACGCTGTTCGAAATCGCGAAGCTGACCGACATTATTCCGCTCGTCGCCACCATCGAAGAGGCGCGCGACCTGATCGTCGAAGACTGAGCGCCCTCCGTGTTTCCGCGGTGGCTTTCCGATTCGTCCGTGATCGCTGACGGTGAGGTCTCATGACCTTCACCGTGCTCGACGGCATCATCGTGGTCGCGTATCTCGGTGGGATCGCGCTCTTCGGGATCGTGATGGGAGGCAGACAGCGTTCCGCGCGCGATTATTTCGTCAGTGAACGTGCCATGCCATGGTGGGCGGTGTGCCTGACCATCGTGGCGACCGAGACCAGTGCCATCACGTTCCTCTCCCTCCCCGGGATTGCCTACAGCGGATCGATGGTCTTCCTGCAGCTCGCGCTCGGGTACATCGCGGGTCGCGTGCTCGTCGCGATATTTCTCATTCCACGATATTTCGACGATGGCATCGCCACTGCCTATTCCCTGCTCGAGCGGAAATTCTCACCGACGGTGCGCCGGGCTGCCTCCGGGGTGTTCATGCTCACGCGTCTCTTCGCCGATGGCGTCCGTCTCTACACCACGGCGATTCCCCTCGCCTTGATCGTCGACGGGTTTGGAGTGTTCCCGGATGCGAGTCCGACGCTCATCTATCTGGCGTCGATGACGCTGCTGACCCTGCTGACACTGGTCTATGTTTTCTATGGCGGCATTCGCGCCGTGATCTGGACCGACGTCGTGCAATGGGGAATCTACATTCTCGGTGCCGTCGTCTCGCTGGTGGTGATTTTCCAGCTGCTTCCGCAGACGCCCGCCGAAGCGCTCTCGCAGCTCGCGGTGAATGGAACGCTGGATGTCTTTCGCTGGGTGCCCGACGGCGGATGGAGTGCGATTCTTCGTGATCCGTATTCCACGATCGCCGCCGTGCTCGGAGGCATGGTCCTGTCGATGGCATCCCACGGCACCGATCAGCTCATCGTGCAGCGCGTGCTGGCCTCCGGATCCACTGCCGCGGCGCGGAAGGCCATGGTCATGAGTGGGATCGTCGTCTTCGTGCAGTTCGCTGCCTTTCTTCTCGTCGGCGCGCTGCTCTCGTTGCATTATCCCGACGACGCATATTCCGCCAACGAAGTATTTTCCGTGTTCATCCTTCACGAACTCCCCGAGGGCATGACCGGCCTCGTCATCGCCGGCATTTTCGCCGCGGCGATGTCCACGCTTTCGAGTTCGATCAGCGCACTCAGTTCCGCGTCCACGATGGATCTGCTGATTCCGCTCCGGAAATCCCCGATCGATGATGCCACGGCACTGCGACTGTCGCGGAACATTTCACTATTGTGGGCACTGGTCTTGTTGGCGGTGGCCGCCGTGTTCATCGAGACGCCGTCAACGGTGGTGGAACTCGCGCTGAGCATCGCCTCCTACACCTATGGGGGATTGCTTGCGCTGTTCATCCTCCATCTCCTGCCGCTTCGGCTCCGCGCCTCCGCGGCGGCGATCAGCTTTTTTACCGGCATCGTGGCCAACGGCATCTTCATTCTTTTCACGCCCCTGGCATGGACCTGGTACACCTTGAGCGGCACCATTCTCACCATGGTCTTCAGCCTCCTCGTCAACATGCGACGACGCACGGCCACCCATGACGCCGGAGCGTTGCCGTGACCACACTCGACTGGACGATCATCGCCGCGTATTTCGCCCTCAGCCTCGTCATCGGACTGTATTATGCGCGCCGCGCGGGACGAAGCACCGAGGACTTTTTCCTCAGTGGACGCAATCTTCCCTGGTGGCTGGCCGGCCTCTCGATGGTCGCGACGACCTTCGCCGCCGACACGCCGCTGGCGGTGACCGAACTGGTCGCCACGCGCGGCATCGCCGGAAACTGGCTGTGGTGGAATATGGCGATCGGTGGCATGGCCACCGTGTTCTTCTTCGCGCACCTCTGGCGTCGGGCCGGGATCATGACCGATCTCGAGCTGATCGAACTCCGCTATTCCGGAAGACCCGCCGCGTTCCTGCGCGGCTTCCGGGCGTTGTATCTCGGCCTGTTCATGAATGCCATCATCATGGGGTGGGTCAATCTCGCCATGGCCAGCATCCTCGAAGGCATGTTCGGCATCGCTCCCGCGCATGTATTCTGGTACATCGCGGCCGCCATGTTGTTCACGGCCGTGTACAGTTCGATCTCCGGACTCTGGGGTGTGACCGTCACCGATGCGGTTCAATTCGTCATCGCCATGGCCGGTTGCATCGTGCTGGCGATCGTCGTCGTCAACGACCCCGCCATCGGTGGACTCGATGGTCTGCAGCGCGCCCTACCTCCAGACACCCTGCGCATGCTGCCCCGCATCACATCCGTGAGCGACGGGGCCACCGGCATTCTCACGCTGTCCGCGGGAGCGTTTTTCGCCTATGTGGGTGTGCAGTGGTGGGCGTCCTGGTATCCCGGCGCCGAACCCGGCGGGGGCGGCTATATCGCGCAACGCATGATGAGCACGAAGGACGAGCGCCATTCCGTATTTTCAGTTCTTTTTTTCCAGATTGCATTTTTCTGCCTTCGACCCTGGCCCTGGATTCTCGTCGCGCTCGCGTCTCTCGTCCTCTACCCGCAACTCGGCGGATCGGACGTCCGGCTCGGTTACATCTACGCGATGAACGATTTTCTTTCCCCGGGTTTGAAAGGACTGCTGGTCGCCGCGTTTTTCGCCGCGTATATGTCCACCATCGCCACGCATCTCAACTGGGGGACCTCGTACCTCATCCACGATCTCTGGCGTCGATTCGCGGCGAAGGATCACAGTGAGCGACACTACGTGCTCGTCTCCCGCATCACCACGCTCCTTCTCATGCTCGCGGCGCTGCTGGTCACGCAACTCCTCGGGTCGATCGCGGGGGCATGGGAATTCATCATCGAATGCGGTGCCGGACTCGGTCTGGTGTTGCTCCTTCGATGGTACTGGTGGCGGGTGAACGCATGGAGCGAGATTACCGCGACCGTCACACCGGCATTGGTGTATACGGTGATTCGCATCATCAATGCCGGTGCGGAGACGCCGCGCATCGTCTTCCCCGATACCTTGTTTCTCATCGTCACCATCACGACCGTGACATGGATCGCGGTCACGCTTCTCACGCGGCCGACCGCGTCGTCGACTCTCGATACCTTCTACCGGCGCGTGCGTCCTTCCGGCTTCTGGGGTGCGTTTCCCCGGCGCCATCCCGACATTGTGCCCAGCGGTAATATGCGTGTGCGTTTCGCTGGATGGCTGCTTGGTGTTCTGTTGATCTATTCCGTACTTTTCCTGTTCGGAGCGCTGTTTTTTGGTACCGTCACGGAAGCGCTGATCTGGGCGCTCCTCGCCGTGGTCTCGGCTTTTTCATTGTGGCGGCTGCTTGCAATTCCGGAGAAACTCCCAGGTGGTGATGCGATTCCTTGAGACGAAACGGGTACGATTGCGTCGGCTGCGCCGGATCCGCTGTGTTGCCTGCGACCTCGACGGCACGCTGCTGACCAGCGACAATGCGGTGTCCCCGGGTGCCGTCGACGCCGCCGCGGACGCGAGGGAACGCGGCATCCATCTCGTGCTGGCCTCGGGGAGGACGGACGCATTCACGCGTCGCTACGCGCGAGAGATCGGCACCGACGCGCCGGTCATCTCCCTGAACGGCGCGCTGGCGAAGGAATCCAACGGCACGCCGCTCGTGTCTTATCCCCTGCCGGAAGGAGTCGCGGCCGCGGCCGATGAACTCGCGATGCAGCTGGATCCGATCGAAATGTCGTGGTCGCTGTTCACCGCCGACGGAATCATCTCCCGCGACGAACAGCCCGTGCTTCCACGCTATCTTCGAACAGAAGTCGACGATATCCGTCCCGTCCGCGACCTGCGACCCTATTATGCAACGGGCTTGCTGCTCTGCGCGGGTGGGACGTACAATGCACTGCAACACCTCTCCGTCACCCTCGCGACCCGATTCGGGAAGCATCTACACCGCTCGTTCTACCAGAGTGGCGGCAGCGCGGACCGGTATTATCTCGAGGTGAAGATCCGCGGCGTCAACAAGGCGACGGCATTGCGCGCGGTCATCGAACGCCTCGGCGTCTCGCGAAGGGAAACCGCCGCGATCGGCGACTATTCCAACGATCTGGAAATGTGTACATTTGCCGGTGTCTCCGCCGCCATGCGAAACGGTCACGCCGACTTGAAATCGGCGGCGGATTATCTGACGCAGCGCGATCATAACGAGGGCGGAGTGGCGGAATTTCTGCGCCTGATTCTCGAAGGCCGCGCACCGCGGTAATCACCCGTTCCATCCCGTTCATCACCCGTTGAGAACATGGATCAATCCGAAAGACCGACAGACAGAATCCTGCACGCGTTGCAGTACGGTATGACAGTGCGCATCGCACTCGCCATCGCCGTGGTCGTTGTGATCGCCATGCTCTTCCCGTCCGGGATGAAGTATGAATACGAGTACCGTGAAGGCGATGTGTGGGTGGATGACGATCTGATCGCGCCGTTCGGCTTTTCGATTTATCGCGATCCCGCCGTGATCGAAAAGGAACAGAAAGAGGCCGCCGCCAAAACCCCGCTCAGTTTCGACCGTCTCCCCGCCCTCGGAGAGGCGATGCAGGACACCGTGAAGCGCGCGTTGGACTACATCGTGCGCAGCGCGGAACGTGTCGGCGCCACGCAGACGCAGCGAACGCGGCGGGCGAGGATCGTGACCGCGGCGGACAGCATCGCGATCACCTCGGCACGCAGTCCGGAATTTCCAGGACGTCTTTCCCAGCGCGCGTGGCGTCTGTGGCTCTCGGCATGGATCGAGGGAGACGCGGCGGAGTACTTGCCCGCCATCCGCGGCGTCACGAAGGAAACGATCTCGCAGGTGTACGCGAAGGGATACCTCGATCGCGAGAAAAGCAGCTTCCGTCACGAGTTGCTGGCAATCCGACTCGACAGCACGACCGAATTGCGCCGACCCGTGCGGGAATTCCTCGATCACATCGATGTCGCCGCACTCATCCAGAAGCGGTTGACCGCGCGTTTTGGTCGGGACTCGATGCTGGTGGACTTTCTCTTCAACCTCGTCTATCCCCTGCTCCGACCCAACATCGTCTACAACAACGAGCAGACGCAGTTCGCCATCCAGGCCGCGATCAACAACGTGATGCTCACCGATGGCATCGTCAAGGAAAACGAACGCATCATCAGCAGGCACGAACGCATCTCGCCAGAGATCAAGTCGAAACTTGACTCCTACACGCGTGCGAAGATCGACCGCAGCGGCGAGGAGAATCGTATTCTCCGCTTCCTCGGCCGGGTCGGCCATACCATCGCCATCCTTTTCCTCCCGGTGATCTACCTCGTGATGTTCCGGAAAAAGATCATTGGCGACAATTCGCGACTCCTCCTGATCTCGGTCGTGGTGCTCCTGATCGCATTCCTGGCCTATCTGACCTCCTCGCTTCCGGTGACGGGTCCGATCGAATATCTGGTCCTCGTGCCCACCGCCGCGATGCTGATGACGATCATCTTCGACTCCCGCGTCGCGTTCTACACCACGGTATCGATGGCCTTTCTCGTCGGCGCGCTCCGGGGCAACGAGTACATGATCATCCTCGCCTCACTGCTCGCCGGGACACTGGCGATCTATACCGTCCGCGATGTCAAGAACCGTTCGCAGATATTCCGGTCCCTTACGTTTATTTTTCTTGGATATTTCTTCGCGATCCTCGTCAACGGACTGCAGCGGTCGGTGGATATCAACACGATGCTCGTCGAATCGGCCTATGCCCTGACGAACGCGGTCCTGTCGCCGGTCTTCACGTTTGGCCTGCTCATCTTTTTCGAACGGGTGTTCCGCATCACGACGGATTTGACACTTCTCGAGCTTTCGGATTTCAACCACCCATTGCTGCGTGATCTCTCCGCGCGAGCGCCGGGCACGTTCCACCACAGCATCGTCATGGGCACGCTCGCCGAGGCTGCCGCCACATCGATCGGCGCCAACGCCACGCTCGCGCGCGTCGGGGCATACTATCATGACATCGGCAAGATGCTCGAACCGGAATATTTCGTCGAGAACCAGATCGGGGGGCAGAGCGCGCACGAGACACTCGAGCCGCGTGACAGCGCGAGAAAAATCATCAACCACGTCATTCGCGGCATCGAACTCGCGCGGGAGCACAACCTTCCCGAACGTATCATCGATTTCATTCCCGCGCATCACGGCACCACGCTTGTTTCCTACTTCTACGAGAAGGAAAAATCACTCTCCGGCGATGTCTCGCATCGGGAAGACTTTCAGTACGGCGGCCCGAAGCCCTATTCGAAGGAGACCGGGATCGTGATGCTCGCCGATACCATCGAAGCAGCCACGCGCGCGATCGAGGAACCGACGATCGAGAAGATCCGCGAACTCATCGACCGGATCGTGACAAAGCGACTGTCGGATGGCGAACTCGAGAATTGCGATCTCACGTTCCGTGAGATTTCCGTCATCAAGCAGAGTTTCCTCAATATCCTCACCGGCATCCATCACAGCCGGATCAAGTATCCGAGCGAGGAGGACGCCGTCGCCGCGAAGAAGATCGCCGACCGCACGGCCAAGCTGCTCAATCTTCCCTCGACGACGGACGCCTTGATGCAGCGCATGAAGAAACTGGATTCGTTCTGACAGCGCGGGCGTCATTCTGAAATGGGCATTACCCTGCGCATGGCTGTTCGCGGTTTCAAGGATTATCTCCGCCTCGAGCGAGGGTTCTCGGATCACTCCGTCTGTGCCTATCTTCGCGATGTCGAGCGTTACGCGGCGTGGATCGGACCCTCCGCTGCTCCGGAAGCCGAGCAGAACCAGAGGCAACGCGACGCGCTTCCGGCCGTCGAACGCACCGACGAGATCACGCTCGGGCATATCACCGGTTTTCTGCTGGCGCTGAAGGACACGAATTACGCCGCATCGAGCATGGCACGGACGATCTCGTCGATTCGGCACTTCCACCGCTTTCTCCTCGCGGAAGGCTACAGTGCCTCAGATCCATCCGCGCAGATCGACACGCCAACGATCACGCGGCATCTGCCCATGGTGCTCACCCAGGATGAGATGGCGCTCATTCTCGAACAGCCCGACGTCACCGTCCCTCTCGGACTCCGCGACCGCGCGCTGCTCGAAACCCTGTACGCCACCGGAATGCGTGTCAGCGAATTGACCGGATTCCGCCTCGATCAGATATTGCGTGAAGACGGGCTCGTGCGGATTTTCGGCAAGGGTCGAAAGGAACGCGTTGTTCCGTTCGGCAGCATCGCCCAGCAGTGGACGGAGCGCTATCTGCGCACGGTGCGCCCGCGACTGCTCCAGCGTGCGCACCCGCATCCGACCGTGTTTCTCAATCACCGCGGTGGTGCGCTGAGCCGCATGAGCGTGCTGACCATCGTGAAAAAGTACGCGGCGATGGCCGGCATCCGCAGCGATGTACATCCGCACACCTTCCGGCACTCGTTCGCGACCCATCTGCTCGAAGGCGGAGCCGATCTGCGTTCCGTGCAGGAAATGCTCGGTCATGCCGATATCAGCACCACGCAGATTTACACGCATGTCGACCGGGAATATCTGAAGGAAGTTCATCGCACATTTCACCCGCGTTCCTGACCCGGAGGAAGTTCATGTTCATCAGTTTCGAAGGAATCGACTGTTCGGGCAAATCGACACAGATCGATCTGCTCGCACAACGTCTCGAAGAAAACGGATACGAGGTCCTTATCGTCCGGGAGCCCGGTGGCACTCCCATTTCCGAACGGATTCGCGAGCTGCTTCTCGATCTTCGGCACCGCGAGATGGACCGGCACACGGAACTGCTGCTGTTCTCGGCCTCGCGTTCACAGCTGGTAACCGAGCGCATCCTCCCCGCGCTCCACGCGGGCATCGTCGTGATCGCCGACCGTTTTCACGACTCAACCACCGCATACCAGGGCTACGGGCGTGGTCTGGATATCACATCGATCGAACATGTGCAGAACATCGCAACGCATCAGGTGTACCCGGATCGCAGTTTTTTTCTTGACATCAGTGTCGCGGAGAGTATCGAGCGACGGAAGCTGCGGCTGGCGAATGTCGACCGCATGGAGGAGGCGGACGGCGCGTTTTTCCAGCGCGTGCGTGACGGCTATCTGCACATCGCCTCCACCGCGCCGTCCCGTTTCCGCATCATCGACGGCATGCGTGCGCCGGAACCCATCGCCGAGGAAATCTGGGGATGGGTGGTCGCCAACCTGCCAACCGCGGAGGGAAACCATTGAGAACGAATCGACCGCTTCTCCGCCGTATCGGCGTCGTCGTCGGCAGCGTCACCCTCATCCTGCTGCTCGGCGCGGCCATCGAGGAGAGCGTGCAGCGCGTGCTGCGCGGCGAGGAACTGCTCACCGCGGTGTACCAATCCATCGTCAATGAATATGTGGAGGAGGTTTCTCCCGACGCTCTGTTCCGCGCCGGCGTGGAGGGAATGCTCCGGCATACCGATCCCTATGCGGAATTGATTGAACAACGGGAAAACAGCGAAGTCGACATGCTCGCCAAGGGCGTGTATCATGGCCTCGGCATCAAAGTCGCGAAACACGGCACCCGGCATGTCGTCAGCTATATCTACGACGAGATCCGTCCGCTCACCAATCTACGTCTCGGTGACCAGCTCCTTCGCATCGATTCCGTCGATCTTCGAACGCAGGATGTGACGGATCTGCGGCCACTGCTTCGCGGACCGGCGGGAAGCACGGTCAACCTGCTCGTGCGGCGTCCGGGTATCAGCGACTCGCTCGCCATGACGGTGCTGCGTCGCAGCGTGACCATCGATCCCCTTCCCGTGGAGCGGATTTCGCCCGACGGTATCCTGTACCTCCGACTGTCACGGTTTACCCGAAGCGCCGCCGACAGCGTCGGTCGCGCACTCTCCCGGGCGCGGGAAACGGGACGTGTGCGCGGTATTGTCTTCGACCTGCGTGACAATCCGGGGGGACTTCTCGAAGCCGCGGTCGCGATCGCCGACAATTTCGTCCCCGCCGGCACACCCATCGTCAGCATGCGGGGCCGTCAACCGAACGCGTTGCGCATGTACCGTGCACGGACGGACGCGCATGACGCCACCGTTCCCATTGCCCTGCTTGTCAACGCGCGAAGCGCGAGCGCCTCGGAAATCCTGGCCGGTGCCATGCAGGATCTTGATCGTGGCATCGTCATCGGGCATCGCACCTTCGGCAAGGGACTTGTGCAGACGCTGATTCCCCTCAGTTACAATGCATGGCTGAAACTGACGACGTCGCGATACTACATCCCCTCGGGGCGTTGCATTCAGCGCCTTGCGTACCCGGAGGGGAAAGCCGCGCGGGTGGAGAGTTCCGGAGATAACGATCCGGAATTCCGGACACTCCGTCTCGCGAGAATCGTGCGCGAATCCAATGGCATCGTTCCGGATCTTGTTCTTCCGCAGGATAGCCTCTCACCGCTCCGCCGTTGCCTCGAACGCTATGATGGCTATTTCGGCTTCGTGAGCCTGTACATCAACCGGAACGCACCGAAATCGGTCCCCCGCATCGGTGCCGGAATTCGTGCGGACTTCCGGCGGCATGCCGATTCACTCATGGCCTGCGAGGGAACAGCACTGTCCGACGCATACGACGCGTTGCGACGGGAGGCACGGACGCAGAATCTCGATGCATCCGGCACCCGTCTCGTCGAGGAGCTCGGCGAGAAAATCCGGCAGTTGCACGCACGGCGTTTCGACACCGAATGGGAGTTGATCCGCGCACGTCTCGAGGAAGAATTCATTTTTCACATGCATGGCGATCTGGCGCGTCAGCGCCACCAGCTCACGAGGGACGACGCGGTGCAACGCGCGGAGACGCTGTTGCGCGACACCGCCGCCTATGAGGCGGCATTCCTTCCGGCGGAGCAGTAGTTCCCACGCCACCCTCGATCCCGCCTTGGCCGTGGACACCATCCCCCAAAACGAACGCACACCGTGAGGGACACTCACGGTGTGCGTTGAAACATTCGCCTCCGGCGAATACCGGTCAGGAACTGAACGACGAGCCGCAACCGCAGGTACGCACCGCGTTCGGATTGTTGAACACGAATCCGCGTCCGCTCAGGCCGTCGGAATAATCGAGTTCGGTGCCTCCGAGATAAAACAAGCTCTTCGCGTCGATCACCAGGCGCACGCCATTGACCTCGAGTCGTTCGTCACTCTCCCGCACATCACCATCGAACCCCAGCGAGTACGAAAGACCGGAACACCCGCCTCCCTTCACTCCGATGCGGAGGAGATAATTTTCCGGGATGTCGTTGTCCGTTCGAATCGTCGCGATTTCCTTCGCGGCCTTGTCCGTTACGGTGATCTGACTCACTGCTTCTGTCATCTGCTCAGACATGTCTACTCCAAAAAAAAAAGAATAATCGGAAATCAGTTCATTATACTAATGTAGAGAATCGTCGTCCGAATTCGCAAGTCGGGAATTCAGCCCCCGTCGGCACGGTCGCGGCCTGCCCGCGAACGGTGGGAAGGAGCGCGCGGGAGCACCATTCCGCCGGTCAGGCCACCACGCCCGCGGTTTCCTCGGCCGCCTGCTCCTCCTTCCGTGGTTTGAGCTGATACGAGTCGAGGTGCAGTGTAAAGGCGTTGCCCGCATACGGGACGGCGATCCCGCGTGTGCGCAAATCGGCGAGGAATTCCTCCGCCAGACGGTCAACGGCGAGGGTGCCGATATCCTTGTGCGTGATGTCGCGCATATACCCGCGGATCGCGGCCTGCACGTCGCGGACGAAAAGATTGCTTTTGTGGTAGACCGGGATCCCCTGCGCGCGCATATAATCAAACAGCACCGTTTCACTCCCGACGAAGGATTTCATGAGAACGCTCCTTACTCCGTGGAAAATCCATTACCTGACAAAAGTAACAGGAATTTTCCGAAATCCGTTCACGCCCCGTGCCGCGGTTGCACGCCGGCAGCGGACGACGGGACGTGTCGTACGACGCAAACCATTCACGTCGGCGCGTGGTATCCGCGGCATTCGTCTGATTGCTTCCAACCCGCATTTTCCGTACTATTCCGTTCTTGAAACGATGTGGACACCATGCTCGTACTGGCGGTATTTGTTTCGGGACGTGGATCGAATTTCCTGTCCATTCAGCGTGCGATCGCGGAGCACCGCCTCGATGCCCGCATTGCCGTCGTGATCAGTAATCGACGCGACGCCACCGCGCTGGAATCCGCCGCCGCGTTGGGAATTCCCGCGCGATCCTTCGCGGGAGTCGCCGAGGCGCAGCAGGTCGCTTGGATGCGCGACACCCTCGCGGAGGCCGGAGTGAACTTCATCGCGCTGGCCGGCTACATGAAACTCCTTCCAGGCGAGATCGTCGCCGCGTACCGGCATCGGATCACGAATATCCATCCCGCCCTGCTTCCCTCCTTTGGCGGCACGGGGATGTATGGACATCACGTGCACGAAGCGGTGCTCTCCTCCGGCGCGAAGGTCAGTGGTGCAACAGTGCATCTCGTCGATGAAGAATATGACCGCGGGCAGATCGTCGCCCAGCGTTGCGTGCCCGTCCTGCCACACGATTCCGTCGAGTCACTCGCGGCACGCGTGCTGGAAATCGAACACCAGATCTATCCCGAAGCCCTGCACCTCTTCGCCGAGGATCGCGTCGAGGTGCGCGGGAATCGCACCATCATTCTCAGTTAAGGAACCATGCAGAGTATCCGTCGCGCGCTCTTGAGCGTCTATGACAAGACCGGGATCGTCGATTTCGCCCGGATGCTTGTCGAACAAGGAATCGAAATCATCTCGACGGGAGGAACCTATTCAGTCCTGGGCAAGGCCGGGCTTCCCGTGACCGCGGTGCGGGACGTGACGAATTTTCCGGAGATGCTGGATGGTCGGGTAAAGACGCTGCATCCCCACATTCACGCGGGGCTGCTTGCCCGCCGCGATCTCGATGCGCATATGCGGCAGATCGAGGAACACAATATCGCGTGTATCGATCTGGTCGTCATCAATCTGTACCCGTTCGAGGAAACCGTCGCGGCGGGCGCCACCGCGATCGAATGTATCGAACAAATCGACATCGGCGGCCCGTCGATGCTGCGATCCGCCGCGAAAAACCATGACGCAGTCACGGTGGTGTGTGATCCCGCGGATTACGACGCCGTCGCGGGTTCCATCCGCGAGCGGGGGAATACGACGAAGGAGCTGCGTCGCGTACTCGCGGCGAAGGTGTTCGCGCGTACCGCGGCATACGACCATGCAATCGCTCGGTGGATGGCGGAGGATGCCGGTGGCGGGATTCCGGACCGCCTGCTCGTCAGTGCGGACGTCGCGCAACCACTGCGGTACGGAGAAAATCCGCATCAACCGGCCGCGCTCTACGGACGGTTTTTTGACGACGTCGAAAAACTGCACGGGAAAGAGCTTTCGTTCAACAACATCGTCGACCTCGATGCGGCGATCGCCTTGATCGAGGAATTCGATCGGCCCGCCGCGGCGATCATCAAGCACACCAACCCCTGTGGCTGCGCCGTCAGCGACACGCTGTTCGATGCGTATACATCCGCGCTCACCACCGATCCGCTCTCCGCGTATGGCGGTATTGTCGCATTCAACCGCGAAGTCGACGTCCGGTTGGCGGAAAAGCTCAACGAGATGTTTTCCGAGCTCATCGTCGCGCCAGCGTTCGCGGACGACGCGATGGACATCCTCCGCAGAAAGCGCGATCGGCGTCTTCTCCGTTTCCGTCCCCGCGCCGGGAAGCACGCGACAGTGCAAATGAAATCCGTGAGAAATGGTTATCTTTGCCAGATGTCCGATTCGGGAGCCGACGTCGCCACCGACTGGCGCGTGGTCACGACACGACAGCCGACCGACGCGGAACGCGGCGCCTTGGCATTCGCATGGACCGTGGTCAAACACGTCAAGTCGAATGCGATTGTCTATACGGATACGCATCGAACGCTCGGGATCGGTGCGGGACAGATGTCCCGCGTGGATGCCAGCACGATCGCGGTCTGGAAGGCCACCCAGTCGAAGCTGTCCCTCCACGGATCGGTCGTCGCATCCGACGCCTATTTCCCCTTCGCCGACGGGCTTCTCGAAGCGGTGAAGGCGGGTGCGACCGCCGTCATTCAGCCCGGTGGTTCCGTTCGCGACGAGGAGGTCATCGCCGCGGCGAACGAACACGGTATCGCGATGATCATGACCGGAATCCGTCACTTCAAGCACTGAGAAACCAAACCTGTATGGGCCTATTCAGCATTTTCAGCAACGACCTCGCCATCGATCTCGGCACCGCCAACACGCTGATCTGGGTGCGCGGAAAAGGGGTCGTCCTCAGCGAACCGTCGATCGTCGCGTTCGACAAGAACACGAAAAAAATCATCGCCATCGGCAATGACGCTCGGGAGATGCAAGGCAAGACGCATCGGGATCTGCAGGTCGTGCGTCCGATGCGCGATGGCGTCATCGCCGATTTCGAGATCGCCGAGGGCATGCTGCGCGCCTTCATCAAAAAAATCATGAACAGCTGGATCCCGAGCCGGCGCATTGTCATCTCCGTGCCCAGCGGCATCACCGAGGTGGAAAAGCGCGCGGTGCGGGACAGCGGCGAGCATGCGGGCGCGAAGGAAGTCTACCTTGTCGCCGAACCCATGGCGGCCGCGATCGGCATCGGGCTCTCGGTCGACGCTCCCGTGGGCGACATGATCATCGATATCGGTGGCGGTACGACGGAAATCGCGGTCATCGCGCTTTCGGGCATCGTGCAAGAGGAATCGATCCGCATCGCGGGTGACGAGCTGAACAATGCCATCATGCAGCATTTCAAGAAAAGCCACAATCTGCTCATCGGCGAGCGAACCGCCGAAATCATCAAGTGTGAGGTCGGCAGCGCGGTTCCACTCAAACAGGAACTCGTCGTGCGCGTGAAGGGACGCGATCTTGTGGGTGGACTCCCGACGACGGTGGAGGCATCCAGTGTCGAAATCCGCGAAGCACTCGAAGAACCGATCAGCGCCATCGTCGAGGCCGTGAAGATCACGCTCGAGCGGACGCCACCCGAACTCGCGGCCGACATTCTCGATCGCGGAATCATGCTCACCGGCGGCGGGGCATTGCTCAAGGGTCTCGATAGCCGTATCCGTCGGGAAACAAATCTCCCCGTTCATGTCGCCGAGGATCCGCTGACCGCGGTCGTGCGCGGGACCGGCGCCATCATGGAAAACCTTCATCACTACGGGAAGGTGATCCTGAAGGGCAAGAAGTACTGAGACAGGAATCGACGGGCGATGCGCCGTGCAGACACTGTTCGCTTTCATACGCGCTTTTCGCGAATATCTGACACTGACCGTACTGGCGGGAATTTCCCTCCTGCTCATTGCGAACAGTGACAGTACCTCCGTACAGGTTCTCCGATCCTTTTCCCTGGTGAGCCTCGCCTCCCTGCAGTCCTCCTCCAATTGGTTCGCTTCCCTGTTCTCCTCCCGTCAGGATGCGGAAGCCTTGCGCGACGTGAACGTCACGCTCATGGAGGAAGTGATGCAACTCCGGCGGCTGCGCCAGGAAAACTTGGAACTCCGGCGGAAGATCGGATTTCGCGATCGATCGCAGTATCCGCTCGTTCCCGCCGAGATCGTGGGAAAAAGTCTGGGGATCGGACAAAACCTGATCACGCTCGACGTGGGGTCGCAAGACAGCGTGACCGTCAATATGCCGGTCATCAATGAGGATGGCCTGGTCGGGAAAATCATCGCGACCACGGGAACGTATTCCATCGCGATGCTCGGCGTGCATCGCGATTTTCGCGCCACCGCAAAAGTCAAACGCGCACGGGTCGATGGCATCATTGCATGGGAGGAAGGGGAAACGCTCATGCTCCACAACGTTTCGAAAACCGCGGATGTCATGCCCGGTGATACGATTGTCACGTCGGAATACAGCAATATCTTTCCTCCCGAGATCATGATCGGAGTCATTCAGAGCATTGGGCCCGGCGAGGGCGGACAGTTCAGCCGGATCGTCGTGATTCCTCGCGTGAAGTATGCGTCGCTCGAGCGAGTCTTCGTCGTGCGATTTCGCACCGATGCCGAACGTGCGGCGATCGAGGATCAAGTATTTCCGGAGACGGAGGATCCACGGTGAGTCCGAAATTCCGCCGCGCGTTGTCGGCCCTCGGAATACTGCTGCTGCTTGCTGTCGTGCAGGTGACC
The DNA here is from genome assembly GCA_034002405.1 of Bacteroidota bacterium. Classification (GTDB taxonomy): domain Bacteria; phylum Bacteroidota; class Ignavibacteria; order SZUA-365; family SZUA-365; genus SZUA-365. The sequence continues at coordinate 67,914 of JAVFAS010000004.1, forward strand.
ATCATTCCGCTCATCGGCATTCGTGACGTGCTTCCATCCGTACTGTTGATCGGTGTGGTTTTCGTCAGTCTTCGCGAGGGACAACTCACGGCAATGCTTACCGCCTTTCCCGCGGGATTGCTCGCCGATTCGTATCTCTCCGGTGTCGTCGGCATCAGTTCGCTGGGACTGACGATTACCGCGTTCGCCACGGGCTTCTTCCATGACGAGGAAAAAGCGAGCGTGCTGATCCGGAGTCCGCGTGTGATTGCCATCATGTTCCTCGGTGCAAGTGTGTACCACCTCATCTATCTGTTCGCCTACTTCCGGAGCATGGATCTCGACATCCTCGCGCTGATCGGCATGCATGTCCTCGGTGCCGCCGCGTACACGACGTTGCTCTCTACCATTCCCATCCTGCTCCTTGCACGCAGGGCACATCGTCTGAAGGTCTAGGGGGAAACAGTGGAACGCAGCGCTTTCGCCAGCAGACAACGGAGTTACGTGATCGGTGCGATCCTTCTCGGACTCTTCGCGATCCTGATCATCCGCCTCTATGCACTGCAGTTCATGCAGTACGACACCTTCCGCAGCCAGGCGGAGACCAATTCGATCCGTCAGCTCGCGAAGGATCCCTTGCGTGGACTCATCTACGATCGCGACGGCACGGTCGTCGTCGACAATAATCCGAGCTATACCCTGACGATCACTCCGTTTGAATTCGACTGGGCCAGCCTACCACTGCTGAAGCGGATGTTCGCCGTCGACACCAACGTTGTCCGATACCGGATCAGCCGTGAAGGCATCAATTCATTCCGGCCGGTGAAGGTCGCGCGGGACATCACCTTCGAACAGCTCTCCCTGCTTGAGGAAAACCGGACCATGCTGCCCGGGGTGAACTACACGATTGAATCACGCCGTGTCTATCATCTCGCGCCCCACCTCTCGCATCTGCTCGGTTATACGAAGGAGATATCGCCGGGGCTGCTCAAGACGCTCGGGGATTATTACGCACCCGGCGACATTGTCGGCTTCAACGGAATCGAGGCGTATTACGAGGAAGTTCTCCGGGGGAAAAAAGGATATGGCTACTACGCGGTGGATTCGCGCGGCAAGGTGATCGAGAGTTTCGAACATGGACGCTCCGACATTCCCGCCCAAGAAGGAAGCGATCTCTTTCTCTCGATCGATATGAATTTGCAATTATACGGCGAACGGCTGATGCGCGGACGCCGTGGTGCCATCGTGGCGCTCGATCCCCGGAATGGCGAAGTGCTCGCGTTCGTCAGTTCCCCGGACTATGATCTGCGCGATTTCAGCGGACGGATCTCTACCGATATCTGGAGCGCGCTCCGGGACAATCCGGCTTCCCCGCTGTTCAATCGTTGTTCGATGGCAGCCTATCCCCCCGGATCGACCTTCAAGATGCTGGTCGCCGTCGCTGCCTTGCAGGAAGGCATCATCGATGCGAACACCCGCATTCATTGCCCGGGATCCTATTTGCTCGCAGGCAAGGAATTCGGGTGCCATGGCGCGCACGGAGATATCGCGGTGGTTAGTGCACTCGAGCATTCCTGCAACGTCTTTTTCTACAAGCTGATTTTCAAACTCGGCTTCCAGAACCTGCAGAAGTACGGCCGGATGTTCCACATCGGCCAGCCCACCGGCATCGATATCAGCAACGAGAACAGCGGCATCCTGCCCTCGGAAGAGTATTACGACAAACGATACGGATCGCGCTGGAATATCGGCTATCTCGTCAACCTCGGGATCGGTCAGGGTGAGATCAATACGACACCGCTGCAGATGGCCGCCTACACCGCCGCGCTCGCGAACGGCGGCATGTACTACCGTCCACATGCCGTGCGGTGGATCAAGGATCGCAAGACAGGAAAAAAGCAACCGGTTCCCATCGAGGGAGACAGATTGCCGATTTCCGCGGCATCGCTCTCCATCATCCAGCGTGGGATGTACCGTGTCGTGCATGGGTCCGGTACCGGGTACGCCGCACGCGTGGGTGGCACGCAGGTCGCGGGAAAAACCGGGACCGCGCAGAACCCGCCGAATCCCGATCACGCCTGGTTCGTCGGCTATGCCCCATTCGACCAACCCACCATCGCCGTGGCGGTGATTGTCGAAAATGGGGGCTTTGGTGGAACGGCGGCGGCACCGATTGCCGGGGCCATGATCCGCCGTCATCTTTTCGGCTCGCATTCGCAGCCGGATGCACGGGAAGAACCCGCGGAGAATGAGATGGAGCTCCAGGTCGAACCGTTGCCGCGCAGCGTTCCGGTGGAGGATTGATGGCATTCGAAATCCGGACCATCAATCTTCGCATGCTCGACTGGATCGCGCTCGGCGCCGTGCTTCTGCTCGTGGCTGCCGGCTTGCTCTCGATCTACAGCGCCACGCACAACGCGGAGATCTTCATTAAATTTCAAAAGCAGGTGTTCTGGAGCATCCTTGGTATTCTGCTGCTGGTGCTTGTTCTCCTTGCGCCGCCGCGTTTCTATCATTACATCGCCTATCCGGCGTATGCGCTCTCGCTCCTGCTTCTGCTCCTGGTCCTTCTGCTCGGCAAGACCATCGCCGGCAATGCGGGCTGGTTCGGCATTGGAGGATACGGGATACAGCCATCCGAATTTGCGAAGCTCACCACGATTCTTGCGCTGGGTCGGTTCCTGTCGGACAGTACGACGAGCATGCGCTCGTTTGGCGATCTCGGAAAGGCCATCGGCATTGTCGGGGTTCCCTGGCTGCTCATCCTCCTGCAACCGGACTTCGGCACGGGTCTGGTCTATTGGGCATTCTTCCTCGCGATGATTTTCTGGGCGGGTGCGGAGATGGTCCTGCTGCTCACGTTGCTCTCCCCGGTGATCGTCGCCGTGCTCTCGATCATCGGGATCTGGTATTTTCTCGCGGCAGCCTTCCTCGTCTCCATCCTGTTCTATCTCATCAGACGCAATCTCGGCATCGCGCTGATGTTTCTCGCGCTCAACCTGTCGATCGGATTCGGCGTGCAATACATGTACAGCCATCTGCCTGAGTACCAGAAGAATCGCATCGCCGTGTTCATCGATCCGACCGAGGCGCCGCTTGCCGCGGGGTACAACGTCATCCAATCGAAGGTCGCCATCGGCTCCGGCGGCATGACGGGAAAAGGATACCTGCAGGGATCACAAACACAGCTGCGCTTCGTCCCGGAGCAATGGACCGATTTCATTTTCTGCGTGCCCGCCGAGGAATTCGGCTTCATCGGCGCGATGGGCATCCTCCTGCTCTTCGCGATCCTCCTGCTCCGGGGCTTGCGCATGGCGCGTGTGCTGGAGTTCCGCTTCTCGAGCCTCACGGCCATCGGTATCACGACAATGTTTCTCTTTCATGTCTTTATCAACGTGGGGATGACGCAAGGACTCCTGCCCGTCGTGGGGATTCCACTGCCATTCATGAGTTACGGCGGCTCGTTCTTTCTCACCAGTCTTGTCGCCGTCGGCATCCTTCAGCATTCCTGGGCATCACGCGACGAATTTTCCTGACCGGCACCACCCCCGCACCATCCACGTCGTCAGGTCGGGTCCCGACGCATCGGTGTCGTTTCGCATGCGATGCGCGGGAAAAAGCCTTGTGTATCCTGTTTCTCTTTGGTACTTTTGTGATGATATGTTGAACGGGGATTCCGCCTTGCGCATCGTGCCCGCTCCCCGCCTGAATCAGTGATCCTTCCCGGATCCTTCGTCCAATCGATGACACCCATTATCTATCCGCACACATAGGAACAGACGCCGTCGCACCCGACGGTATCCGGAGCATTCATCATGCCAACAGAATCATTCAGTCTCAAGGAACTTGAAAACGAAATGCCGATGCCACCGCATTCGGCCACGCGCATCGAATTTGTCGGTCTCGTGGGTGGCGGCGTCATGGGGCGCGGACTTGCGCAGACCCTTTCGGCGCAAGGCATCAATGTCCTGATCATCGAAAAGGACGAGGATCGCGTTCAGGCCTGTCTCGACGGGCTCGCGGAAAACATGGACCGCGAAATCCAGCGCTGGGCCATGACCGAAAGCGAGAAACGCGCGCTCCTCAGCCGGATCAAGGTAAACGCCGAAATCAACGAGGTCGCGGGCACCGATTTTGTGATGGAAGTGGTCGACGAACAATTCGACCTCAAGCAGGATCTGCTTGTCAAACTGGACAAGCTCTGCGCGCCGACCACCATCATCGCATCGAACACCTCCACGCTCAGCTTGACGAAGATCGCCAGACCCGTCAAGCATCCCGGGCGCATTATCGGACTGCACTTCGCCAACCCGGTACCGAAAACCCCGCTCTGCGAAATCGTGCGCGCGTTCGAGACCAGTGACGAGACCTTCCAACGCACACGGGAATTCATCCAGAGCATCGGAAAGACCACGGTGGAGGTGTATGAATACCCCGGCTTCATCACGACGCGCACCATCATCCCCATGCTCAACGAGGCGATGTATATCCTGATGGAAGGCGTCTCCTCCGCCGAGGATATCGACACCGCGATGCGCCTCGCCTACAACATGCCGATGGGCCCGCTCGAACTCGCCGATTCAATGGGACTCGAGGAATTGCTCGCCTGGATGGAATCGATGTTCCAGGAACTCGGGGATTCGAAATACCGTCCCTGTCCCCTGCTCCGCCGGAAGGTACGCGAGCAGAAATATGGCAAGAAAAGTGGAGAAGGGTTCTTCCACTACGATGAATCGGGAAAAATCCTTACCGGGAAGCAGGAGGACAAAGCGTCATGATGAATATTCTCGTGGTCAATTGCGGAAGCTCATCGATTAAATATCAATTCATCGAAGCCGAGACCAACACGCGACTCGCGAAAGGTCTTGTCGAGCGCATCGGGATGAGCGGCGCGGTGCTCACCAACACCCGGCACGACAACGACACCATCAAGCTCACCGGCGAGATCCTCGATCACGGCATGGCCATCGAATACGTGCTTGCCGTGCTGCTGTCGAAGAACCACGGTGTGATCCGAGACAAATCGGAAATCCACGCCGTCGGCCACCGCGTCGTGCACGGTGCCGAGGATTTTGCCGGATCGGTGCTCATCACCGACGCGGTGTTGCAATCACTCAAGGACAATGTCGAACTGGCACCGCTGCACAATCCGCACAACATCCGTGGTATCGCCGCCTGCATGCAGCACCTGCCGGATGTCCCGCAGGTCGGAGTGTTCGACACCGCCTTCCATCAATCCATGGCGCCGAGCACCTACCTCTACGGCATCCCGTATGTCTTCTACAAGAAATACAAGATCCGCCGCTATGGTTTCCACGGGACGTCGCATTTCTTCGTGGCGAATCGCATGGCCGACATCATGGGGAAATCGATCACGGATCTCCGGATCATCACCTGTCATCTCGGCAACGGATGCAGCATGGCCGCGGTGAAGCACGGACAGTCCGTCGATACCACCATGGGCTTCACGCCGCTGGAAGGCCTGATCATGGGCACCCGCAGCGGGGATCTCGATCCGCAGCTCATTCTCTACATCATGGGCAAGGAAGGACTGTCCCTCGCCGAGGCGACCACACTGCTGAACAAGCACAGTGGACTGATGGGCATCTCGGGCGTCAGTAGCGACATGCGGGAAATCGAGGAGGAAACGCTCAAAGGACATGAGCGCGCGAAAATCGCATTCGAGATGTTCTGCATGCGTGTCACGAAGTATATCGGCGCGTACGCCGCGGAGATGGGGGGCGTCGACGCCATCGTCTTCACCGGTGGGATCGGCGAGAACAGTACGCTCGTTCGCGATTCCGTCTGCCGCTCTCTCGATTTCATGGGCGTGCGTTTCGATGAGGAGAAAAACAACACGGGTCCGAAAGAGCGTGTCATCACCACCGACGATTCCCGTGTCATGGTGGGGGTGGTGCCCACGAACGAGGAACTCGTGATAGCCCTCGACACCATGGCCATCGTGCGCGGTGAAGTTCCCCCCTCGATGCGAAATATGAAGCGGAACAGCGTGCTCGACCCGGTCGAGTAACACAGGAACGGAGTATGGGACGCAGCAGAGTCGCTTTGGAGCACCAGCGCTATCCGGCCCTTCTGCTGCGTCCCGTCCGCTCCATCCTCGTCATCAAACCCCGCGCGATCGGCGACGTGCTGCTCAGCACGATCGTCCTCCCCAATCTCCGAACGGCATTTCCCGAAGCCGCGATCTCGTTCCTGACCGAACGGGCGTCGGGCGACATCATTCGTGACAATCCGGATGTCGATCATCCCATTGTATTCGATGCGGCGCGACAGGGATTTTTCTCCTTGCTCCGGCAGCTGCGACGCGCTCGTTTCGATCTGGTGTTCGATCTGTTCTCCAATCCGCGTTCGGCACAGATGACGTTCGCGACCGGCGCCCCGGTACGCGTCGGCTACCCGTTTCGCGGCCGTGCCTGGGCATACAACGTCCATGTCCGCACCCGCGCCGACCGGGTGCACAACACCGAATTCAACCTCGACGCCCTCGCGGCACTCGACATCCCGATTTCAGAGCGACAACTCCGTTTCCCGCTCCCCGAAGAGCGACGCGCGCGAATGGCCGGTGTCACCGCACGCCTCCGGCGTCGAAGCGGACCGCTCGTTGCGCTGAATTCGAGCGGAACGTGGGAGAGCAAGCGCTGGGGACTCGATCATTTCTCGGCGCTGGGCGACATGCTCGTCGCGCGCCTGGATGCCAACGTGCTGCTCTTGTGGGGCCCCGGTGAGGAACAGGATGTCGCCCGGATCCAGGCCGGGATGCAACATCCGTGTGAACTGGCACCGCCGACACGAATCGGAGAACTTGGCGCCCTGCTTTCGCAGTGTGACTATACCATCAGCAATGACTCGGGTCCGATGCACATTTCCGCCGCGGTCGGAACCCCGACGCTCGGGATTTTCGGACCGACGAATCCGGTTCTTCAAGGTCCGTTCGGGCCGCGCAACGCATGGGTACGGCTCGAGTCATTGGACTGCCTCGCCTGCAACCTCACCCGCTGTCCCATCGGAAATATCTGCATGCGCGATCTCGATGCGGAAACCGTCTATTCCGCCTTCGTCCACTTGATGGAGCGCCACCCATGAGATGGATCCTCTCCCGTTCGCTGGCGTGCATGCTGGCGATCGTCACCCTCACCGCCTGCGACGAAACGGCGCCGGAGGTGCCTCCCAGCATCCGCATCACGCAACCGGATGACAGTGCACGCATCACCGGCGACGTCCTGCGCATTCTGACGGAAACCACATCCTCCTGCGGATGCAATGCACGCGTCGAATTCTATATCGACAGCCGTCACACCTATACCAGCTATCAACCCTTCTACTACTTCGATTGGGATATTCGCGGATTGGAGGGAGAGCATGTCATCCGGACGCGCTTCGTCGTTCGCGATACCGATGAAGCGAACGACTCCATCCGGGTGTTTCTGCAACGCTGAATCCGGCCGGAACCGCGGAATGCCGTCCGCGGCTATTGCGCGATGCGAACGGCGCGCCCCGATGTCGAGAGGGCGGGCGTCAGTTTTTCCTCATTGCCCAGCAATACCATGCGCCAGCGCTCGGATTCGAACAGACGCTGTGCCAACTGCTGAATCTCGGTCGCGGTCACGGCACGCAATCGCGGCGCGAACCCAACCATCTCGTCGTAAGGGATCCCATGGACGACGGATTCCTTCAGCAGATTCTGGACGTTGCGGTTCGACGCGAAGGTCAGGACCTCGTTGGCGAGCAATGACGCTTTCGCGGCGGATAATTCCTCATCCGTCACGCCCTCACGTGCGATCGCGAGTACCGCCTCCTGCGCGAAACGCAGCACGCTGTCGGCAAGAACAGGAGTCGCCGATCCGGATATCACGAAATAGGCGCAGTCACGCGAGAACGCGACCGCGGCGGTGAAATTCGGGGAAATCACCCGTTCGCCCCAGAACGTCTGGCGCAGGCGGGACGAGGGTCCATCACTGACAATGCTGTTGAGAATGAGTGTCGCGGCAAACGCATCGTCTCCGCGAAGCGGGGCGCGGACGCCGAGTCGGAAGTACGCAAGCCCGTTTGGCGTCTCACTGTCCGGAATCATCCAGATCGGTTGCGCGCCATCGGTCGTGCCCGGTGTCGTCGCGGTTGACGGCGCCGTCGGTGGCGCCGGTGTGCTGGCTTCCCACCTGCCAAACGCCTCGATCACCGCCGTGCGGACAAAACTCCAGTCGAGATTGCCGGTCACGATCACCGTCGTACGTTCCGGGCGATACCATGCCGCATGGAACGCGTTCAACCGTGGGAGATCAAGTTGCGACACCTCTTCCGGCGTCGGTTGCAGATAGCGGGCCATGACATGGCCATCGCCGCAGAGCCGTTGTACCGCGGTCATGGTCGCGCGTTCTCCGCTGGAGGCGATTCTCTGCAGGCTCGTGGATGCATTTTTCTGCAGCGTCAGCAGTGCCTGACGGGGCAACGCGGGAGCACTGACCACATCCGCCATGACGCCGAGCGTCCCGGAAAAATTCTTCGCAAGCATGCGGCCGTAGAGCTGGGCATAGTCATAGTGCACGTAGGGAATCACGATGCTGCCGAGTTCGATGAGATAATTGGTCACCATTTCACCGGTCCGTTGCCGGCCGCCGGCGAGCAACATTTGATTCACCGTCCATGCAGTACCCCGAGAAGACGCATCCTCGCGTGTGATCCCGGCATCCACGATGATATTGATTTCCGCGAGCGGAAGATCATTCACGCGCGCGAAAAGAATGTGCAATCCATTCGGCAGTCGCTCGCGTTCGACGGTCGGAATGCGCGACACATGCCGCAGCGGTTCCGTGGCGTGGGTCTGCTGCGCCGACGCCGCGATCGGGACGAGGAACGGCACCGTCAGTGCGAGCAAGATCAGGATGGTGAAACGACGGAATCCGGGGTGCGAGTTCATTCTCTCCCTGCGTGTTCGTTGCTGATGTGGACGGTCATGAAAACGCGTTCGTCCTGAATATCCTTGACCAGTCGTGGACCGTTATCCCCGATCCCAACGCGAAAACTGTTCGTGACGTCCCCCGGCTTCATGACCGTGACGTCGTACGTCCCGCGCAAATCGAAGAGATCCACCGCGGTTTCCGCCGATCCGACACCGGGGAGCAGACCTTTCGCCTTGAGACCCCGGAGCGTGAATCGCAGCCCCCCGCCGTCATGCTTCTCGTCGATCGCGATGCGATACCGGAAATGATTGAATTCCTCCGTCGTGCGGAAGCGGAACCGCAGGCAATCGCGCTGTTCCTCGACGTTGAAGGCGGGATAGATATCCAGGGTATACTCGATCGGACCTTTGTCAATCCGTGGAAACATCGACACTCCGTGTGGGAATCATGCGGAAACCATCGTGGTAAAGTACTCCGTGAATCGTCCAAACTCAATGGACTCCTGCGTGCCCTGTCGCATGTCCTTGACCTGGGCCTGTCCATCAGCCAGTTCACGTTCTCCGATAATGGCGACAAACGGACAGCCCAGGCGGTTCGCCTCTCGCATTTGAGCTTTGAGACTGCGTCCCGCGTAATCGGTCTCCGCCGCGACCCCGTGCCGTCGCAGCTCCATCGCCTCAAGAAAGGCCCGGTCGCGGGCGGCTTCGTCCAATCCGATGAGAAAAACGGTAGGAACGGTTGTCGGAAACTCGTAGGCGTTTTTTTCCATCACCATCATCAACCGTTCGATCCCCGCGGCAAAACCAACAGCGGGAGTGGCTTTCCCTCCCAGCTGCGCCACCAGTCCGTCGTAGCGTCCACCGCCACCGAGCGCATCCTGCGACCCGAGATCCGTACTGATGAATTCGAACGCGGTCATCGTGTAATAGTCGAGACCCCGAACGAGCCGGGGATCGATGACATACGGAATGGCAAGTGCATCGAGCAAGGTGCAGGTGCGTTCAAAATGCACCCGGCATTCCTCCGACAGGTAATCGATGATCACCGGCGCGTCACGCGTTGCCTCCTGGTCGCGCGCGTCCTTGGAATCGAGCACCCGCATCGGATTGGTCTCGGTCCGTCGCTGGCTCTCCGGAGACAGTTGCGCGAATCGCGAATGCAGGAATTCCTGCAGCGCATCCCGGTACCGGGGTCGGCACTGCGGATCGCCGACGGAGTTGATCTTGAGGGTGGAGTGCACGCCCAAGCGCTGAAAGATCTGCGCCGCCATGGCGATAATCTCCACGTCACATTCCGGCGCCGGCTGCCCGACACATTCGAAACCGAACTGGTGGAACTGCCGGAATCGCCCGGCTTGTGGACGCTCCTGCCGGAACATCGGTCCGACGTAATAGAGCTTGTTGAGCGCGGACTGCTCACCGAGAGCATGTTGGATGTACGCGCGAATGACCGGCGCCGTCATTTCCGGACGGAGGGTGAGACTGCTGCCGCCCTTGTCGGTAAATGTGTACATCTCCTTTCCGACGATGTCGGTTTCCTCGCCGATGCCACGAGTGAACACCGCGGTATCCTCGAAGACGGGAGTACGGATTTCCCCGTAGCGGAACAGTTCCATGACCTCCCGGATCACCTGCTCGATATGCTGCCAGGCAGCGGTGTCGCGGGGCAGGAGATCCCGTGTTCCCTTGACCGATTTGAAATTCATGGCATTCCTCTCCGTGGCAAAACTGATCGCAACAAAAAGGCACGCCGTGGCATGCCTTTGGAAAAAGATATTCGCATCCGGGATGCGTCAGAATCAGACGTCGAGATAATTCATTTCCTCCTCCTGGAGGATGGCGAGAATCTCGGCGGACGTTTCCGCGTGCAGCAGACGTGTGCGCAGTTCTTCCTTGTTCATCAGCCGGGATATCCGGCTGAGCAACTTGATATGCGCCCCGACCAGTGAATCCTTCCCGATCAGCAAAAAGAGCAGCCGGACGGGTTCGTGGTCGAGACTCTGGTAATCAATCGGATGCTCGGTCACCCCGAAAGCCGCAACGATATCCGAGACCGCATCGGTTTTCCCATGCGGGATGGCAAAGCCTTTCCCGACGCCGGTGGACATGATTTTCTCGCGTTCGAAAATCGCCTGCCGGACCTTGTCGATGTCCTTGATCTTCTGTGACTTCTCCGCCAGATCGATGATGGCGTTGATGACATCGTCCTTCGTCTCGCCGGGAATCTTGACCTTGATCAGGTCCTCGGTCAGAATGCTGGTAATTTTCATTGGGACGGACGTTCTACTTCGGTGAAAGAATCATTCCTCTCAAATTACGCATTATCGCGCCATGCCACAACTTTTTCCGCATATTCTCCGGCGAACCGGTCGGCTTCCTCCTGTGATCGCGCCTCGGCAAGCACCGTGAACATCTCGTGTTCCTTGCTCGGGACGAGCAAGACCCAGGTCTCGCGATCATGGAGGATCTTGATGCCATCGACCAGCTGCCGCGTGAGTGCCTCCGACGCATGCATGGCCTGGCGCATGACGCGACCTTTCGCCTGCCACGGACAGTGAATGTTGCGGACCGCGCGGTACAGACGCGGAAGCTCCGCGTCGATGCGTCCAATGCGCCACCCCGTCACGGCCATCATTTCCAGAATCTTGGCGATACTGTACATCGCATCGGTGGCGAAAAGGAACTCGGGGAAAATGAAACCGCCACGGGTCCCCGCAACATAATCGAGTTCCGGATCCGAAAGAACGGCATTCATCATTCCACCATGCGTGCTCGGCGTGCGGACGAGTTCGACGCCGTACCGTTCGGCAAGCATATCCATTTCCGCGGAAGCGGAGATCGGACACGCCATTTTCCGAATCGGGCGTCCCTGCAGACGGCGCGCTTCGAGATACAAATTCGTGATGACCGTGGCCTCGCGATCTTCATCGAGGAAATTGCCCGATTCATCCGCGAGAAAGACTTTTTCCGCGCCGGCATCGAGCAGCACGCCAAGGTCGCTCGAGAGCGAACGGACGATACTCGAGACATGCTGGCAGGCGGCGAGAAATTCTTCCTTCGTCCGGGTCAATCGCGTCCGGTCGATATAGGCATTGAGCGAAATGACTTCCGCGCCCAGCTTCCCGAGAATGTTCGGAAAGATCGAAGACGCAATGCCGTAGGAATAATCGATCACGACCGTGAAAGCCTTGCTCGTGACCAGATCGTGATTCAGTGTCGAGAGGAAGCGTTCGCGGTACGCCTCGGTGGTGCGTTCCGGATACGAAAGAGATCCGATCGATTCAAACGACGCGCGACGGAAATCCTCGGAGAAGAACTGCCGCTCGATCGCCTTGGTGCGCTTGCTGGCAAGGTCCTGTCCGTCCGCGTCAAAGAAAATAATGTCCATCGAACGCTTGTCGAAGGGCGATTTCCGGACATGCACCCCCGCGGTATACTTTCCGCTCCGCAGCACCTGCCGCAACATCGGGATCGCGGTGGTCTGCATGTCGTGAACATTGACTCCGGCGGACATGAGTCCACAGGCGATGGCCCGCTTGATCATGCGTGATGCGTTGTCCGGATCACGCGCGGTGAGGACCTGCGCGCCTTCACCCAGCACCGCGCCGAGCGATGTCCCAAGCTTCGCCCCGAATTCAGGATTGATCTCGATGTTCGTGGTCCCGGTGATACGTGCGTCGGCGAACAGCTCCCGCAGCCATTTGTCCTCCCAAACGAGCGACTTCGACAGCACCGCACCGTCCTGCACCACTTTTTCGGGCCACAGTTTGATATTCGAGAGCAGGGACGCCTTGCGTCCGATATTGCATCGATCGCTGATGAACACGTTTTCCGCGATCGTGGATCCGGCCTGGAGTATCGTCTCGAAGCCGACGACCGAATTGGATATCTGCACATTCTCCTCGAGCGTGCATCCATCCCAGATCACGGAATTCAATACCGTGACGCCGTCATGGATGGTCACATTGTCGCCGATGACACTGTTGATGAGCTTCGCGGAGTCGGCCACACGCGTTCCGCGGCCGATGACAACCGTTCCGCCCCAGCCGCTGCGTTCCGCCGGGACGATGCTGTCGCTGCCAACATACATGTCACCGGATCTGGCGCCGTCAAGAACGATACGCACGCTCCCGGCGAGGCAGTCCATGCTCGCTTCGTGGTATTCCGCGAGATTGCCGACGTCACGCCAATATCCTTCCGCGATATATCCACACAGTTTCTTCCCTTCCTGCATCATGAGCGGGAAGAGATTCTTGCTGAAATCGTAGTCTTCCTTGTACGGAATCATGTCGAGCACGTGGTTCTCGAGAATGTAGATTCCGGTGTTGATCGTATCGCTGAACACTTCCCCCCACGAGGGTTTCTCGAGAAAGCGGGTAATGTTCCCTTCCCCGTCGACGATCACGACGCCGAACTGGAGGGGATTCGGAACGCGGGTGAGTACGATGGTCGCGTCCGCGCCCTTCTCCTCGTGGAAACGGATGGCCTCGGTCAAATCGAAATCCGTCAGAACGTCGCCACTGATGATGAGCACCCGCTCGCTTCCGATTTTCTCGTACGCATTGCGGACACTGCCCGCGGTGCCGAAATCCGCTTCGGCGTGCATGTACTGCATCGAGATATCGAAGTCGCGTCCCTCGCCGAAAAACTCACGGATGGCATTGGGGTGGTAGAAGAGCAGCGAAATCACATCATGAAACCCGTGCTTCTTCAACAGTTCGACGATGTGCAGCATCATCGGACGATTGACCATGGGGACCATGGGTTTGGGGATGTTGCAGGTCAACGGACGCAACCGGGTACCGAACCCGCCTGCCATGATGATTGCTTTCATGTTGGTCGGCATGTTGTGGAGGTGAGAATGTCCAGCGTCGACAGAAGCTACGAAAATGCCATACGGAGTGCAAGAAGAGTATTGGCTCTTTTTCTAATAATTACCCCGCATCGGGTCCGATGGAATAGTGCGGGTGCGGATGGATTAAAACGGTTGTGGTGGGAGATCGATGAAATCAACGGTGATATCGATGTCGCGGAGAAACCGTCCCCCGCCCACATCGATCGGCGATGGCGCGCGCACGTCACCGCTCACGGTATACACACCCACGGCCCGCCAGTGCTGGAACGGGTCGGGCCCATAATTTTGCGCCACCACGACATAGGCAAACACACCGCGGAGCGCCTCGGTCTGCACACGATACGCGATGCTGTCCACACCATACGGCAGGCCGTCACTGAACACCGCCGAGCCGCCCAGCACCTCGCTGAGCAGATCCTTCGGCGGATAGTTTCGGAACGCGGCGACGCGCAGGTCACGCACGCTGTCCTGTGGTGGCCACGTGCCGCGGATGTGAAGTGTGCCGGAAAAGCCGGGGATGGTCATCTCCGTCGGCGGAAGAAGTCCATGATCCTCGCAAGCGGATGCAAACAATAGAAGCACGACGGCCGCCAGCATCAACCACGAGCGGGACGCGAGATTGCGCGGCGGCGGCGCTGGTGCGCGCACGTCCTCCCTCCCGTCACCGCCATGAACTGGCGTCATGTCATGCGTTGGCGTCATTTGACAATTGCTCCGATGGAGATGGTCTCTTCCGGACTGACGAGCACGGGTCCTTCATCATCATTCGATGCGGCCAGAATCATGCCTTGCGATTCGATGCCGAACAGTTTCGCGGGTTTGAGATTCGCGACGACCACGATTCGTTTGCCGATCAATTGTTCGGGAGTGTATTTCAGCGCGATCCCCGCGACCAGTTGCCGTTGCTCGGATCCGATGTCCACCCGCAGCTTGAGAAGCTTGTTCGATTTCGGAACCGCCTCCGCCTCGATCACTGTCGCCACGCGCAGATCGAGTTTCATGAAGTCATCGATACTGATCTGTTCCTTGATCGGCGGGTAGGATTTCTCCGTCTCGGTGGTCAGGCGGCCGAGCTTCGCGATCTCCTGTTCGATCGCGTCGTCGGTGATCTTTTCAAACAGAATCGCACGAGCGCCGAGCGCATGACCGGTCGGGAGACGCCAGCTTCCCACCGCATCCCAGGAGATCGCGGCTGGATCGTCGAGCGCGAGCATCGTACGCAGGGAATGCGCGGTGAACGGAAGCACGGGTTCGATCAGCACCGACAAGGCGTACAGCGCCTGCAGGCTGCAATTGATCGTGTTGGCACAAGCGCGCGAATCGGTCTTGATTGTCTTCCACGGCTCCTGGTCATTGAAATACTTGTTCGCCGCACGCGCGAGATTCATCGTCGCCGTGACACCGTCACGGAAGCGGAAGCGCTCATACGCATCGGCGATCCGTGCGGCGCTTGTTTCGAACTGCGCGAGAAAGGCGCGGTCTTCCTCGTCTGGCTCCACGATTGCGGGGACCTGCCCGTCAAAATATTTTTCCGCGAAATGCATCGAGCGGTTGACCAGATTTCCGAGAATATCCGCGAGTTCGTTGTTGTTGCGTGACTGGAAATCCTTCCAGTAAAAATCGCTGTCCCGTGTTTCCGGCATGTTCATCGCCAGCGTGTAGCGCAGGGGATCCGCGGGATAGGTGTCGAGAAATTCGTTGAGTTCGATCGACCAGCCCTGGCTCTTGCTGAACTTCTTTCCCTCAAGATTCAGAAACTCATTGGCCGGCACATTGTCGGGCAGGACATACCCCCCCTTCTCCATCAGCATCGCGGGAAACATCAGGCAATGAAAGACAATGTTGTCCTTGCCAATAAAGGGAATGTATCGGGTCGACGGGTCACACCAGAATTCCTTCCACCGGTCTGGCGTTCCCAGGCGCGCTGCCCATTCCTTGCTCGCGGAAATGTAGCCGAGTACCGCTTCAAACCAGACATAGATGACTTTCCCCTCCGATTCCTCTCCCGGTACTTTCACGCCCCACTCCATGTCACGGGAGATCGGACGGTCACTGAGTCCGCCCTTCAACCACGAACGCACCTGCTGCAAGACGTTTTCCTTCCAGACACCCGCATGCGCCTCGATGTACTGTTCGAGCCGCTCCTGGTACGCGCCCAGCGGGAAATGCCAGTGCGAGGCTTCCCGGATTTCCGGGGCGGCATCGCTGAGCAGACTCCTGGGGTTCCGTAGTTCGGTCTGGTCGTAATACGTGCTGCAATTCTCGCACTGGTCGCCGTATGCCCGCTCGAACCCACAATGCGGACAGGTTCCGATGACAAAACGATCCGGCAGGAACATCTTCGCTTCCGGATCGAACAGCTGTTGTTCCTCGCTACGGGTGAGTACCCCCTTGTCGCGGAATTCCACGAACCACTCCCGCGCGGTTTCGTGATGCACCGGCAGGGATGTGCGGGAATAGTTATCGAAGCTCATGCCGATGCGCTCGAATGCCCGCTTGTTCAGCTCGTGGTAGCGATCGATGATATCCCGCGGCGTCACCCCTTCCTTCCGCGCGGAAATGAGAATGCTCACCCCGTGTTCGTCGGAACCGCAAATGAACAGTACGTCACGCGATTTCAGCCGCTGATATCGGACATACATATCCGCTGGAAGATATGCCCCGGCCAGATGGCCGAAATGAATGGCACCGTTGGCATAGGGAAGCGCGGAGGTCACGAGAATTCTGGAGTGTTGCATGGATGCATGTTGAGCGTCAGTGATGGAATATGCCGGCAATCGATTGCGGCCAAAGTGCGATAGTATAGACAATTCAGCCGCGTCGAGCAAGATCGCATCCCGTACGCCACGCATCGAGACGGAACGAGCCCGTGACACGCGGGCGGGGCAAGCCCACAACCCCCGGCCTCTTGTTCCTCCTTGATTAAACCTTCGGTCGACCGCGGTGTCCTACCCGAATCATTCCGTCAGCGACGGTCCGCTCCGGCATCGGACGAGAGCCATGTTGTCCGTACATTTCCATATTCATGCACGCATCGTTCGACGCAGACATACTCGACGCATGCCGTCGGGGAGACCGTGCCGCCTTCAACCAGTTGGTGCGGACGTATCAGGACCTGGTCTACCGGACCGTGCTGCGCTTGGTGCGCGATCCCGACGATGCGTGGGATATCGCTCAGGACGTGTTTGTTCGTGCGTTCGAGAAGGTCGGAGACTTCCGCGGCGAGTCACAGGTCTCAACCTGGCTGTACCGCATCGCGGTCAACCTCTCGCTCAATCATCTGCGGCGGTCGCGGTTGCGAACGTATCTGCGTCTCGACGAGGCGCAGCATGCCCTGCCCTCGGACACCCGCCCACCGTCGGAAGAACTCGAGCGCAGCGAGATGCAGCAGCTGATCGATCGCGCGATCGAAACCTTGCCGCCAAAACAGAAAGCGGTGTTCACGCTCCGATACCACGAGGAACTTCCTTATGAACAGATTGCCGCCGTGCTGCGCACTTCGGTCGGCGGCCTGAAGGCAAATTATCATCATGCGCTCAAGAAGATTGAAATCTATGTCCGCACCCACATGTAAGGCGTGTCGCGGTGTCCTCCCCGATTACGTCGCGGGCACACTCGATGCGGAACAGTCCGCGCGTCTACGAAGTCATCTCGCTTCTTCTCCATCGTGCATGAAAGAGGCGGAGCGGCTTCGCACCCTGTTCCGGCAATTCCCCCCCCGCCAGGATGCGACACCACGGGTTCCGGATCCCGCACGCTTTGTCAGCGGAGTCAACGAGCGCATCGACAGCCGGCGCGCCCGGGATGGCCGCGGCATCCTGGCGGCGTTCGGTGACCGCGACGCGTGGCAGTTGATCGTGCAACGACCCGCCGTGCTGCTTTCCGGACTCACGGCCGTGATCGTTCTCGCACTCGCGGGCGGGTTTATCTTGAACATGCTTGAGTCCGCACCGGCTTCGGATGCCCGGACCATTCTCGCCGCCGACGATCTTCTCGGCCTGGAGGTGGACATGCCGGATGCGGATTATCTCGGCGAGTTATCCATCACCCGACCGTCGGTACTCGATCCGCTGCCGGGACTCGACGACGCCGCGCCGGCAACCCTGACGCTCCTCGAGGAGGAGATCGACGCGGATCTGCTCGAATATCTCACCGCGTCGGGAATGCTTTCCGCCGGATTCGACTACGTCTCACCCTACGACCTTGTCGACGACATCCCGGCAAATGAGTTCGAGCCCATTCTGGCATCCCTTGAACTGAATCGCTTCACGCACTTGTGAGTTCATCATGAAAACAACGCTGCAACTCCTCCTCATTGTCCTTGTATTCAGCAGTGTCGCTGCCGCACAGGACGGCCCGCCGCGCGACGGCAAGCATCGCGAACGTCTTGAACAGCTGCGGCGCATCAAACTGATCGAGTCGCTGGGACTCGACGAAGAGCGTGCAGTGCGATTCACCGTCCGCGAAAAGGAATTTCGCACCCAGCAACAAGAGCTTCGCGAGAAACGGGAAACCATGCTCGCGGAGCTGCGCGCACTGGTCGAATCCGAAGGCAACGACGCCAGCCTGCGAACGCAGCTTGAAAAACTGGCCGAGCACGATGCGCGCATGCTGCGGCAGCGGCATGCATTCCTGCTCTCACTCGGTGATTTCCTCACGATGCGGCAGATCGCCACGATTGTGCTCTTCGAGCAGCAATTCGCGCGCGAGGTCCGCCACCTGATCGAAAAGTCCCGACGCGCTCCGCGCCGCTGATCGATTCCGACGGTGTTCTTCACCAGGGGGAAGCGTTTTCGGATAGGAAAAAATTGCGCAAAAGCGTAGTTTTTGGGAATGAAACAGATTGCGCAACACATCAAAACCGGCGCCATGAAGGTCGCTGATGTACCCGCCCCGGCCATCGGTCGCGGCATGGTGCTCGTGAAAAATTACTTTTCCGTGATCAGCGCCGGCACGGAAAAAACCTCGGTCGACTCCCGGAAGTCTTCCCTGCTGCAACGGGCGAAAAGCCAACCGGACGAAGTCCGCAAAGTCATCGAAGAAGTACGCCGCAACGGTCTCACGCGGACGTATCGGCGCATCATGGGGAAACTTGATTCGCACGCGGGTCTTGGCTACAGCACGGCAGGTGTCGTGATTGGCGTCGAGGAAGGTGTGCAGGACATCGAGATCGGCGACCGTGTCGCCTGCGCTGGTGCGGAGTACGCCTCGCACAGTGATATCATTGCCGTTCCCCGAAACCTGGTCGCCCGCATCCCGCACGGCGTCTCGATGGAATCCGCTGCGTACAGCACGATTGCCGCGATCGCGCTGCAGGGTGTGCGTCAAACCGCGCCGATGCTTGGCGAGACGGTCGTCGTCATCGGGTTGGGCCTGCTCGGTCAGTTCACCGTCCAGTTTCTCAAGGCCAACGGCTGCCGGGTGATCGGCGTGGATCTGGACCCCCTGGCCGTGGCCATGGCCACACGCTCGGGAGCCGACGCCGCGCTCCATCGCGTCTCGGATCCGGTTGAGAGCGTGGTCCAATCCTTCAGCGGAGGACATGGCGCGGATGCCGTCATCATCACCGCGGGCACATCCAGCAACGATCCGATCGAACTCGCCGGTCGTCTCACACGGGAACGCGGACGAGTGGTCATCGTCGGTGCCGCGGCCATGAACATCCCCCGTGGCCCGTACTACATGAAGGAAATCGAGATCCGAATCTCTCGTTCCTACGGTCCCGGGCGCTACGATCGCGACTATGAAGAAGAAGGGCTCGATTTCCCGATCGGCTATGTCCGATGGACCGAGAACCGCAACATGCAGGCGTATCTCCAACTGCTCTTGCAGGGCCGCATCAATACCGAGGTCCTGACCACGCACCGTTTTGGCATCGACGATGCACTTCGCGCCTACGCCCTGATCGAAGGGGAAAAATCCGAACCGTATGTCGGCATCGTTCTCTCCTACGAGGATCCGAGCGAGAAGGAACTCCTCGAAATGACCCGCGACACGGATCTTCCCGAAGTCCCGGTCATTTCGCCCAAACGCAGTTCGCTGACGGTCGGCGTTATTGGTGCCGGCAGTTTCGCCTCCGGCTTCCTGCTCCCCCATCTCAAGGCAATGGACGATGTGACACTCGACAGTGTCTGCAACCGCAGCGGACTGACATCGACGGACATGCGCAACAAATTCGGCTTTCGTCATTCGACCACGAAACCGGAGGAAGTGCTGCAGGACGAAACCATCGGTACCGTATTCATCGCGACCCGCCATGCGCAGCACGCCCCGTTCACCTACGAAGCGCTCCGTCGCGGGAAGCATGTATTCGTCGAAAAGCCCCTCGCGCTGAACGAGCAGGAACTCGCGCCCATCGAGGCGCTGCTGACCACGCATCCGGAACTCCGCGGGAAAGTGCATCTGATGGTCGGATTCAACCGGCGCTTTGCCCCCCTTGTACGGGATATGCGGAGCTTTTTTTCCAGTTTCACCGAACCCGCGGTCGTGCACTATTATGTGAATGCCGGATTTCTGCCCAAGGATCATTGGACACAACATCCCATCGATGGCGGTGGCCGCATCATCGGCGAGGTGTGCCATTTTATCGATACCATCCAGTTCCTGACCGGCGCACTCCCCCGACGCATCAGTGCCGAATGCATCGCCAGCGAAAATGCGCTCGTCACACCGCAAGACAATGTGAACATCACCATGCGCATGCGCGACGGGTCGATCGGAATCATCACCTATGTCGCCAACGGCGACGCATCGATCCCGAAGGAACGCATCATCATGTCCCGCGGCAACGCCACGGCCGTGATGGACAATTTCCAGTCCCTCACATTGGCGCGAGACGGAAAACAGACGAAAAAGAAGGGAACCGGCGACAAGGGCCATCAACACGAAGTGATGGCATTCATGGATGCAATCCGGCGGAAGTCCGATCCCGTCATTTCCCTCGAAAGTCTCATCATCACGACCCGTACAACCTATGCGATCATCGATGCGCTGACCACGAAGCAGGTCATCACGCTCGACGACCGTGGATTCCGGGAATAGTCGCGCATGGGTTTGCTTGAAGCGGTGGTGCTGGGAATCGTGCAGGGGCTGACGGAATTCATCCCGATCAGCAGTACGGCACATGTGCGCCTCGTTCCCGCCTTCCTCGGGTGGGAGGATCCCGGTGCCGCGTTCACCGCGGTGACCCAGATCGGGACGCTTGCCGCGGTCTTTGTCTATTTCCGACGGGAAATCCTCGCCCTGTCAACCGCATTTTTCGAGGCATTGCGTGCACGAAAACCACTCGGGACTCCCGATGCGCGCATGGCGTGGCATATCCTCCTCGGTACCATTCCCATCGGAGTATTCGGGCTCCTGTTCAAGGACATGATCGAAAGCGATTTCCGCTCGCTGACCGTCATTGCCGGTTCGTTGATCATCCTTGCCCTGCTGCTCTTGCTCGCGGAGAAGCTCGGCAGGCGCGACCGCCCGTTCACGCGCATCGGCATGCTCGACACGATGTTGATCGGCCTCGCCCAGGCTGTCGCCCTGGTACCCGGTGCGTCACGTTCGGGCACGACGATTACCGCCGGGCTTTTCCTGAATCTGAACCGCGAGGATGCGGCACGTTTCTCCTTCCTCCTGAGCATCCCCGCGATCACGCTCAGCGGACTGTACCAACTCTACGAACTTCGCGCGGTGCTCGTCGGCGACCTTGGCCTGGCCCTGGTGGTCGCGGTGCTCGTCTCGGGAATCGTCGGGTATCTTTCCATTGAATTTTTGCTTCGGTATCTCCGATCGCACAGTACGAATCTCTTCATCGTCTACCGCATCGTACTCGGTCTGGGAATTCTCCTGTTGATTCATCTTCAATATCTTCAACCATAATCGGAGGAACGACATGCGTCACTTCCATGTCCTCGCGCTTGCCGCACTCGTCTTCACCCTGGGAATTTCGACCGGAACCGCCCAGAATGCCAATACATCAAAGAAAAAGGAGAAATCCGTGGAGAAGGAAATCGTCGTCATCGAGACGAACATGGGGAAGATCGAGATCGAGATGTATCGGTCCGACGCACCGAAAACCGTGGAAAACTTCGTCCAGCTCGCCAAAAAAGGATATTACGACGGAATCATCTTCCACCGCGTCATCAGCGGCTTCGTGATCCAGGGCGGTGATCCGACCGGAACCGGCTCGGGTGGTGAAAGCATCTATGGAAAAAAGTTTGAAGACGAGATCAACAAGGGTGCCGAGGTGTACAAGACCGGATACAAGCGCGGAGTCGTCGCGATGGCGAACGCGGGTTCCAACACCAACGGCAGCCAGTTCTTCATCTGCCACAAGGACATCAATCTTCCCCCGGCCTACACCATTTTCGGAAAGGTCGTCGAAGGTATGGATACTGTGGACAAGATCGCAACCACGAAGACCGGTCAGGGCGACCGCCCGGTCGAGAAGATGGTCATGCAGAAAGTGTACCTCAAGAAGTAAGGCACATTTTCCATTCCTTGCACGGCACCGCGATGACCGACAGGGATCTTCAACGTCATATCACCAAGAAATCCTTCCTCCCCGTCTATTTGCTCTACGGGGAGGAGGATTTCCTTATCGAGCGAACGGCCAAAGCAATGGTTTCGACCGCGCTCGGGGACAGCGATCCCTCCTTCAATCTTGATCTCTTCCGGGGCACGGAGAACAAGGCGGATGAAATCGTCGCCGCCGCGAACGCGTTTCCATTCATGGGAGAAAAGCGCGTGGTCTTTGTGCGGGAAAGCGATCCCCTTCTCAAGCAACCCGCACTCGCGCAGTACGTCCGGAATCCATCGACCGATACCGTCCTGATTCTCTGCGCGGGTGCGCTCAAACCCCCGCGCGCCTCGCGCGCGAAGAAACCGGCGGCAACCGCGGACGTCCTTTCCTTGCTCCGTACGCAGGAGCAGTCCGCGCCGTCCGCCGCGGGCGTGGTGGAATACAAAGCGCTCCGTGACAGTGACGCATTGCAATGGATCGTCCGGGAAATCGAACGTGGGGGGAAGTCCATCTCGCCCGAGGCATGCACGGTCTTTCACGCGCTGAAGGGCAACAACACGCGCGAACTCTCGTCGGAAATCGAAAAACTGTTGATCGCCGTCCCCGACCACGCGTCGATCGAGGTCGAGGATATTTATGATCATCTCGGTGCGTCGCGCCAGTACAATGTGTTCGAATTAAGTACCGCCGTGATGGAACGCAACGCGCGACGCGCGCAGGAGATCGCGCAGCATCTGCTGCGCAGCGACGAGCCGCTGATGCTCGTCAATACACTCTGGCGGCAGCTCTCCCAGCTCTGGCGGGTGCGCGGCTATCGTTTTGGCGCTCGGGTGACCGACGAGGACGTGCGTGCGCTCGGCCTGATCTGGGCATGGCAGGTGGAGCACTACCGGAAATACAGCGGCAATTTTCGCGACCACGGTTACTTTGAACGATGTTTTGAATATATTCTGGATGCGGATGTCAGCATCAAATCCCGGCCTGGCGATCCTGGCATCGTCGTGACACGTCTCATCACGCAGTTGACCTCCGCATAGTGCCCCCACAATCACGCAGATTCTTCATGGAGAACAACCAGGAACTTTCCCTGGAGCAAAGGGTAGAACAGCTTTTCGAGGCGCAATCACTGGACCGTGCAACCCTCGAATCGCTCTCGGATGAAGAACTCATGCTGCTGTTCCAACGCGATGTCCGGTTGGCGTTCGACATTCTCGTGGAGCGGTACAAGAATCCTCTGATGAATTACATCTTCCGTTTCACCGGAAACTCCGAGGATTCCGCCGATCTGTTGCAGGACACCTTCATCCGGGTGTACAGGAAAAAGCACCTCTACAAGACGATCGCGCGCTTCTCGACCTGGGTGTACACCATCGCGGGCAACCTGGCCAAGAGCGAGCTCCGTCGAGGACACCGCAAATACCTTACACCGATCGAGCGCAAACGCAGCGACGACGAAGAGTACTCGATCCCCTTGCCCGATCATGATCCGTTGCCCGATCGCAGCGCCGACAAAAACATTGTCTTCGAACGCATCCAGAAGGCACTGCTGCAGATTCCCGAGGTCTTTCGTGAGGCGGTTGTTCTCCGCGACATCCAGGAGCTCTCCTACGAGGAGATCGCGGAAATCACCGATATGCCCATCGGCACCGTGAAATCACGCATCAACCGCGGACGATCGCAGCTTCAGGAACTCTTGAAAGATCTCTATGACTAATTGCCACCGTGCCCGTCATGCCTGATCCGAACGATATCACCCAGAGCAACGGCGAAGAGCCGTTCGAGCCACAGCGCTTGCTTCAAGACTTGAAGGCCATGCCACGGATTTCGGCGCCGATGGATTTTTCCCACCATCTCTCCCGTGCCATCGCGGACGCCGAGGCCGCGCCGCCCCCTCCCTGGTGGAAACGTCTCTTCCTCCCAGAGGTGGAAGGTGGTGTCCGCATCCCCGGCCTGGCATACGGTGCCGTTGGTCTCATGGTCGTGCTGTTTTTCTCCGTCTATGTCTTCCGCGTGACGGATTTCGAACACGACCTGCGGAAGGAGACCCAGCCCGGCCATCCTGGCGAGGAAATGATTCCCGAACAGAGCCCGGCATATAGAATCGATTCGGAGCATGAACTCCGTGTTCAGGAGCCCCGTACACCGGATCCTGCCGTTGCCCCTCCCGTCACCGAACCGACGGTGCCAACGTCACCCGCCGTGCCAACGTCACCCGCCGTGCCAACGTCACCCGCGGTGGAACAGCCGCGCGCACGAACCGTGGTGCCTCCATCCGCTCCAGCCACGCAACCACGAAGCGCAGACGCGGAGGATGACCTGCAACTCAACATCAGAGGCTTTTTCGAGGAAGAGAAGCAGTCCCTGATCGACAGCGCGCGACGGGATTCTCTCCGCACACTCGACTCGCTGAGACGGTTGAAGATCGAGATTCCCGACGCGCCATCGCAGGACCCGCGCTGATCGGGGATGGAAGCCCGCCCTCCAGAGATTCCTCTCGCCGAGCGCATGCGTCCGCACACGCTCGAGGAATATGTCGGTCAGAAGCATCTCGTCGGGACGGGAAAACCCATCGCACAGATGCTGCAACGCCGGGTGCTCTTCAGCATGTTGTTTTGGGGTCCCCCCGGCTCCGGAAAGACCACACTGGCCCGACTCCTCAGCTCCGGCCTCGATGCACATTTCGAACAGATCACCGCGGTCTCGGCCGGCGTGAAAGACGTGCGTCAGATCATCGAGGGCGCACGCAAACGTCGATATGAGCTGACGCAGCGGCAAACCGTCCTCTTCATCGATGAGATCCATCGCTTTAACAAAGCCCAGCAGGATGCACTCCTGCAAGCGGTTGAGCAGGGCGACATCATTCTCATTGGCGCGACAACCGAAAATCCCTCCTTCGAAATCATCCCTCCACTCCGTTCCCGCGCACGGACCTATGTTCTCAATCCGCTGACCATCGAGGAACTCTCGCTGCTCCTTGACCGGGCATTGAAGAACGATGCGTACCTCAGAGATCTGGAGGTTTCATTCGATGACCGAGACATGCTGATCGCCTACAGTGGCGGAGACGCACGCAGTATGCTCAACGGCCTGGAAATGTGCTGCCTGCTCGCGGAGACCGACGGCACGGTGCGGATCACCCAGACGGTGCTCGAGGAAGCGTTCCAGCGCGCATTCGCCAAGTATGACAAGGGCGGCGAGGAGCATTTCAATATCATCTCGGCCTTCATCAAGTCCGTCCGTGGCAGCGATCCGGATGCCGCGCTGTACTGGATGGCCCGGATGCTCCAAGGCGGGGAGGATCCCTTGTTCGTCGCCCGCCGGTTGATCATTCTCGCTTCCGAGGATATCGGCAATGCCGAACCGAACGCCCTCCTCCTCGCCACCGCCTGTTATCAGGCGGTCCATGCCATCGGCATGCCCGAGGCGCGGATCGTTCTCGCGCAGACGACAACCTACCTGGCTGCCTCACCAAAAAGCAATGCGGCCTACCGCGCGATCGGTGACGCCGCACGTGACGCCGAGACGCTCCCCCCCTACGCGGTTCCGTTGCATCTGCGGAACGCGCCGACGGGACTGATGAAATCGCAGGGATACGGGAAGGGATACAAATACGCCCACGATTTTCCGGGACATTTCGTCGAACAGCACTATCTCCCGGAGGAGCTCGGGTCGCGGCAGTATTACCACCCCGGTACCGAGGGACGCGAACAGCGCATTCTCGAGCGGTTGCGTTCTCTCTGGAAACGCCGATCGTATTGATGTGCCGATGGCCGCGTGACAACATCCACCGCGAACGGCAGTGCTCGCATGAACCCGCGTATCAGGTGTTCCCCTTCTCGTCAAGCCATCCATTCTCCGCAAAGCTGATATAACTCGATCCACAGACGATGATATGGTCGTGCACCGGGATGTCAATCAACCGACCGGCCTGTACCAACTGCCGCGTGATCAGATGGTCCTCCCGACTCGCCTCGCGCACACCGCTCGGATGATTGTGCAGAAGGATCACCGATGACGCAAGTTCGGTGACCGCGTGGCGGAATACTTCGCGGGGGTGGACGAGACTTGCATTGACGATCCCTTCCGACACGATGCATTCGCGGATGATGCGTCCGGCGTTATCAAGCAGAAGTACCATGAAACGCTCATGCCGAAGATCGCGCAGTCGCGGAATGAAACGATGGGCGACGTCCTCGGGCGAAACAATGGCATCGGTGGGGTTTTCCGGCGTCGCCGCATGGCGACGCCCGATTTCAAACGCTGCCTGCAGCGACACGGCACGGGCGAGCCCAATGCCATGAATCCCGCGCAATTCGGTGATCGGACGTCGCGCGAGTGATCGAAGACTTCCGTAGGTGCCGAGCAATGAGCGTGCGATGTCCAATGCCGACCGTGCTCCGGTACCGGAATTGAGAATGATCGCGAGCAGTTCGGCATCGGTGAGTGCCTCGGCGCCGTGGTTGATGAATTTTTCCCTGGGACGCTCGCCCTCGGGCCAGAATCGAATCCCGTTCCGCGTCATGCGAGACGCGTGTTCAGGACTGTCGGACGCACGGGTGTCGTCGACGCGTGGGGTGCTGTGATCCTGCATACGGTTTCTCCCTGAATTCGTGCAGAATGGTGGGGTGTCTCGAATTCTATTTCGAGTGAAATGCCTCGTGTTTGCGGAGGATGCCGTGATGGTACTCGACGATATTCATCGACGCGTTCACGCGACCCTCGAGAAAATTGACCGGAGCCCGAATTCCCTCGAAAACGTTGGCAATCCGTGCGCGCACCTGTTCGCGCGATACGGCTGTTCCGGTTGTCACCGTCAAGGCGATTTCCATGGCGTCAGCGCCGAAGAGCGCTTCCCGCGTGACCGTACGAGATGTCCGTGTGGCGAAGGTCCGGGCCAAGCGTCGATACCGCGTCGCGGAGGTATCGGGTGCAACATCGGCCTCGAAGAAAATCGTATGTGCGTTCCCGTGCCGCACCAGCAGATCGGGATGATCCCAGTTCCCGCCTCCGACGACAGGCAGTGGCAGTTGTGCCACGGACATTCCCTCGAGCACGGCGGCAATATCGTCTCTGTCCCGCACTGGTGCAAAGAGGATCCCGTTTTTTACCCCGATGGCGGCAATGCCGCGACAGATCGCGATCGCCTCCTCCTTGCATGCAAACCAGCCGGTGTGCACGACATTGATGCCGAGCTGGGTGCAGCGCGCGGCAAACGCCTCCGCCATCGCACGCGGAAAGCTTCGGGATGGCGCGATGATGGCGACGTTCTTCACATCGAGATCGAGCCAGGCAAAATCGGCCAACAAGCGTGCGCGCTGCGTCATCGGCGTGTTCAGCTGGAAGATATTGCTTCCATACCGCGTCAATCCCTCCGCGGTCGCGGTGGGGAGAAGCACCAACATTCCCCGATCCGCGGCATGACGACTGACCGATTCCGCGTCCTCGCTGAAGGCGCCACCGATCAAGACCATGGCCCGTGCATCGCGGTCCAACCGTGCCACGATGCGTGCAAGTGTATCCGCATCACCACTGTCGACCACCTCGAACACCACATTCGCCGCGTCCGCGTGATCCCTCGTGTGCGCGTGATCCCGTGCGTCCGTGGCACGTCGCACATCGAGCGCGGCCATCATGCCGTCTCGCAGGTCTCGCACGATGCTCGCACGACGGGGATCGGATTCGTGCATGGGAAGTGCGGCGATGATTCGGACCGCGTTATCCTTATTATCGACTTGCGTGCTGATGGAGGACGCCGAGGCCGAGGGTTGAGGCTGCACGGTGGGAAGCGACAGCAGTCGCGCGAGGACGGAATCCACTTTCCCCGGCAGCAGTGTCCGGATGCGTCGCCAGTCACCGTCAGAATATTCTTCCGGCCGAAGCGCGCTGATGCGTGAGGCCAGGACAGTGCGGTCACCGCCATGTCCCGACCATGCGCGAAGATACCAGCGCAATGCGGTCAGTCTGCTTCCGGCATCGATCGCGGCGTCACCTGCGATCAGGCATGCCTCGGCCTCATAGGTGCAGGACGGAAACTCCCGGAGTAGCTCCTCGATCAAGCGGAGCGACTGCGAAGCTTTTCCCTCGAGATGGCGCGCGCGCGCGGCCATGACATACGCCGCGGTTGTCCGGTGGTTGACCGGATGCTGACGGATGATCTCCTCGAAGATCCCCGCCGCGGTCGCCCAGGCCGACAGATCGTATTGCAGAATTCCATAGTCGAATTTCTTCTGTGTTGCCTCGAGATACGGCGTCTCGTCCGGATGCCGCTGCGCGGCAGCCGGCGTCGACCATGCCAGAAGCACGAGGCAGACGGCGATGCTATATCGCGGGATTCCCATGCGGTGCGAGGTACCGGAGTTGTTCGAGCGCATCGAGCTGATCGGGATCGATGGTCAGCGCCCGTCGGAAAAAATCCTCGGCACGGCTGCGATTCGCGCGCTGCAAGGACAACCTTCCGAGCATGACGAACAGCCGGGCGTCGTTATTCGATCGAAGCGTTGCCTTCAGGAGGATGCTTTCCGCGGCGTCGATCTGGTTGAGCGATACCAACGCGTTCGCGAGCGCGAGCGTTGCGTTGCGGTCGTCCGGATCGCGGTGCAACAGTGCCTCGTAGAGTGGCACCGCGTCCTGGTGCTGTCCGATCCGGCTCAGGGCCAGACCGAGTGCGTGGGTGATCACGGCGTCGTCTGGCCGCAACCGTGCCGCGCGTCGCAAGGGCTCGATGGCGTCGCGAGCGTTCTCGTTGCGAAGAAGCGTCTCTCCCAGCGCCAGCGCGGCATCGGCGGATTCCGGATCGAGTTCGACGGCAAGCCGGAAATGCCGTTCGGCGTGGGAAAATTCCGCGCGCCGCCAGTGGACGAGCC
Organism: Bacteroidota bacterium; assembly: GCA_034002405.1. Lineage (GTDB taxonomy): Bacteria > Bacteroidota > Ignavibacteria > SZUA-365 > SZUA-365 > SZUA-365. Next base: position 97,040 of record JAVFAS010000004.1, read on the forward strand.
CAAGCGAATAATGCACCTTGGGGATATTCCTGGCCGCGAGTTGCTCGAGGTAATAGAGGGCACGCGTATAATCCTCGCCCTGATACGCGGCGAGTCCGAGCGTATACAAGACGTCGGGATTCTGGTTGTCGTATCGCAATGCCTGCAACAGCACCTGCTCCGCGGCGTTCAGGTTCCCCATCTCGAGATAGACGTTCCCGAGGCGAACGCGATACTTCCATTCCGCTGGTAATTCATGGATGAGCCGCTCGTACACCTGCACCGCATGCAGCCACATGCGGTGATCTTCGTAATACCGCGCATCATCCAGCAGCTTCGATATCCGGTGATTATTCAGCACCTCACTCCCACTCGATCGTCGACGGCGGTTTCGAGCTGATGTCGTACACGACGCGGTTGACACCGCGGACTTCGTTGATGATGCGGTTCGAGATGCGTTCGAGCACATCGTAGGGAATCCGCGCCCAGTCCGCGGTCATGCCATCGATGCTGGTCACCGCGCGAAGCGCGATGGTGAAATCATAGGTCCGTGCATCCCCCATGACGCCCACCGAGCGCACCGGCAACAGCACGGCAAACGCCTGCCAGATATTGTCGTACTCCCCTGCCTTGCGGATTTCATCGAGAAACACATCGTCCACCTCGCGCAGTAGATCCAGCCGTTCGCGGTCGATTTCTCCCAACACGCGGATCGCGAGTCCTGGTCCGGGGAACGGATGGCGCTCGATCAGCAGCGGCGGGATCCCAAGCTCGCGCCCGACACTGCGGACCTCATCCTTGAAGAGCTCGCGAAACGGTTCGATGAGCGTGAAATTCATGCGCTCGGGAAGTCCGCCCACGTTATGATGGGATTTGATCGTCGCGGACGGTCCCTTGAAACTTACTGATTCGATCACATCGGGATACAGCGTCCCTTGTGCGAGAAACGCGGCATCGCGGAATTCCGCTGCTTCGGTTTCGAACACCTCGATGAATGTCGCGCCGATAATTTTTCGTTTCTGCTCGGGGTCGGTCACACCGGCAAGACGCCCGAGAAAGAGGTCGCTGGCGTCGACGAATTTGAGAGGAATGTGGAACTGATCGCGGAAGGTCTGCACGACATCCGCGCTTTCGTTCTTGCGCATCACACCATTGTCGATATGGATGCATTGCAGCTGGTCGCCGATCGCTTCATGCAACAGCACGGCGGCAACAGCGGAATCGACCCCGCCGCTGAGTGCGCAGATGACCCGCTCGTTCCCCACGGTCGTGCGAATATCCTCGATCGCCTGCTCGATGAAGGAGCGTGGATTCCAGCCCCCGTGCGCGCCACAGATACCGTAAACAAAATTCGAAAGAATGGTCTTTCCTTCCGTCGTGTGCACGACCTCGGGATGGAACTGCACGCCGTACTGTCGTTTCGCCGCGTTGCGGATGGCACAGATCGGCGCGTTGTCCGTATGTGCGATGACCTCGAAATCCTTCGGGATTTGTGTGAGCGAATCGCCGTGGCTCATCCAGACGATGGTGTCGGGTGCGACATCCCGGAAGAGATCGGCGGAATTGTCCGGCCGAAGCGCCGCCTTGCCATATTCCCGGCGCGCGGCGGGATCGACCGCGCCATCATGATGCACGGCGATCAGCTGCAGTCCGTAGCAAATGCCAAGCAGGGGCACGCCGAGTTCGAACACCGCATGGTCGATCCGGGGAGCACCGTCATCATAGACGCTGCTCGGACCGCCGGAGAGAATGATGCCGACCGGCATCCGCGATCGCATGACATCGAGCGCGAGATGAAACGGATGGATCTCGCAGTAGACGCCAAGCTCCCGAACGCGACGAGCGATCAGCTGGGTGTACTGCGAACCGAAGTCAACGATGCATATCCATTCTTCGTGTTGCATAGGCGGCGAACATCCTCCTTGAAATGCATTGACCGGATGGTCAGGTGCGACCATCCGGTCAATGCGGAAACGCTGCGGAAATTACTTGCCGATCAAGGTCTTGTACTGTGCGGCGTCCATCAGTCCGGCGATGTCGTCCGCGTTGTCGAACGTCATTTTCACCATCCACCCATTGCCATACGGATCCGAGTTGACGGTTTCCGGGCTCCCCTCGAGGGCGGGATTGATTTCCGTGATGGTACCGGCAATCGGGGCGATGAGATCGGAGACCGTCTTGACCGCCTCGATCGAGCCGAAGGTATCACCCGCCGCGACCGGGCGCGCTTCGGGAATATCGACAAACACGACGTCTCCGAGTTCACCGGCCGCGAATTCCGTAATGCCGACCGTGGCCACACCGTTGTCGATCTTCACCCATTCATGGGAATCGGTGTACTTGAGATCTTCCGGGAAATTCATACCTACGCTCCTGAAAATGCTTGAAGGATATCACGTTTATGAAAACGTCTCGAGAAAATGCGTATCGAAATCGCCTTCCCGAAACGCCGGGTGTTGCATGACCTTTCGGTGGAATGGCAGGGTGGTGCTGATCCCCTCGATCACGAATTCATCGAGCGCTTGCACCATGCGGTCGATGGCTTCGGCGCGGTTTGCTCCGCGCACGATGAGTTTGGCGATCATGGAATCGTAGTACGGAGGAATGCGATATCCCTGGTACGCGTGGGAATCAACACGAACACCGAATCCGCTGGGTTGATGCCAGGACGAAATCAATCCCGGCGACGGTCGGAAATCCTTGTCCGGGTCCTCCGCGTTGATGCGGCATTCGATGGCATGCCCCTCCGGCAGGCGGAATCCCTCCGCGGGAAGTCTCTCTCCGGCCGCGGCGCGAATTTGTTCGCGGATCAGATCGACCCCGGTCACCTCCTCGGTTACGGGATGTTCGACCTGAATACGCGTGTTCATTTCCATGAAATAGAATTTCTGATTGCGGTCCAGCAGGAATTCGATCGTGCCGGCGCCTTCATAGTTGATGCTTTTCGCCGCGGCGACCGCGGCGTCACCCATGCGCTGGCGCAGTTCGGGGGATACCGCGGGCGAGGGGGATTCCTCGATCAGCTTCTGGTGGCGCCGCTGTATCGAGCAATCGCGCTCACCGAGATGGACGACCGTGCCGTGCTGGTCGCCGAGAACCTGGATCTCCACGTGGCGGGGCTTCTCGATATATTTTTCGAGATACAGATCACCATTGCTGAAGGCGGATTCGGCTTCCGCCTTCGCCATGCGGAACTGTTTTTCGAACTCGTCGCGGCCGCGGACAATGCGCATGCCCTTGCCCCCACCACCGGCCGAAGCCTTGAGAATGATCGGAAATTCAATGTCGCGGATGATCTCCAAGCCTTCATCGAAAGTCTGTACCAAGCCGTCACTGCCTGGAACCGTCGGAACCTCCGACGCACGCACGGTTTCCTTCGCGAGGGATTTGTTTCCCATGCGATGGATCATGTCCGGTGTTGGACCGATGAATTTAATGCCGGACTCGTTGCAGATCTCGGAAAACGATGCGTTCTCGGCAAGGAAGCCGTATCCGGGATGGATGGCGTCAGCCCCTGTGATTTCGGCCGCGGCCAGAATGCGGGGGATATTGAGATAGCTCTCGCGTCCCGCGGGCGGACCAATACACACGGCCTCGTCCGCGAAGCGGACATGCAAGGAATGTTCGTCCGCCGTCGAATACACGGCGACGGTTTTGATACCCATCACGCGGCAGGAGCGGATGATCCGCAGCGCGATTTCGCCACGATTGGCAATCAGGATTTTGGAAAACAAACGGGGTCCTCCGGCAGATTCGGCATGCGGATCAAAGGTGGTCAGGACGGATCGATCAGGAACAAGGGTTGGTTGTATTCCACCGGTTGCGCGTTTTCCACGAGAATCTTCACGATCCGGCCGGCCATGTCCGACTCGATCTCGTTCATAATCTTCATCGCTTCGATGATGCAGAGAACCTGGCCGTTGCCCACCGTATCGCCCACCGCGGCGAACGGGGCCGCATCCGGTGAAGAGGCGCGATAAAACGTGCCGACGATCGGTGAGCGAACCTCATGATACCGCGAGGCCGATGTCTCTTCGCCCGCGGCGGCCGCGGGTGTCGGAGGAAGCGGTGCGGGAGCAGCCACCACGGGTGCGGCGGGCACCGCGGCGGTGGTCAATACCGATGGTTCCGGTCCGAAACTCCTCGTAATGCGCAACCGCATGCCATCCTCCTCGATTTCGAGTTCGGCGATCTGTGCGTCGTTGACGATTTTGATGCATTTCCGGACAAACTGTAGATCCATGGCAGCTCCGCGGGTTTGGTGAGGCCGAAATGAAGGAAAGACACGGCGATTATTTCACGCGTTCGAGATACGCGCCGGTGCGGGTGTCGATTTTGAGCCGTTCCCCCTGTTCAATGAACAAGGGAACGTTGACCGTCGCACCGGTCTCGACCACGGCACGCTTGCTTCCTCCCTGCGCGGTGTCGCCACGCACGCCTGGCTCGGTCTCCGTCACTTCCAGCTCCACCGTAATCGGGAGTTCGCCACTGATGGGTGTCTCTCCGTCCATCAGGATCTCGCAGACCTCCCCTTCCTTCAGGAAACGCACGGAATCGCCGAACGCCTCACCGGAGACATGGATCTGGTCATAGGTTTCCTGGTCCATGAAGCAGAGATAATCACCCTCGGGATACAGGTATTGGAACTTCCGCCGATCGATACGGACGACATCGACATTTTCGCCGGGACGGAATCGCTGCTCGAACGCGGAGCCGGTGCGCATGTTGCGAAGTTTGGTCTGTACCATCGCACCGCCCTTGCCGGGCTTGTGATGCCGCCATTCGACGATCTGGTGCAAGTCACCATTAAAACGGATGATCAGACCGTTTCGAAAATCAGTTGTGGAACCCATAAAACTCTGTTGTGATACGCGTGAAGTGATGGAGTGTTGAATAGAAATCGAATTCATAAGTTAGAGCGACAGGGCAATAAAGTCAAGATGCCGCGAATGGTGGCGGGCGACCAGGCATGCGGCGTTCCCGGCCGGCGGGATGTGCGAACCCGTCTGGACGTCCGCGCACGATGGGCCCGCGCCTGTCGGATCCCCCCGGTGTGCAGTTTCCCTGTCACGGGGAATTCCGTATCTTGCTGATCGTATGAAGCGAGACTGGACAACCTGATGCACCGTATCCCCACTCATCACGCCCTCGTCACTGGATGCGTTCTCGCGGTCATGATGCTGCTTGCATCGTGTGGTAATGAAGACCGTGGCGTCCCAAAAGAAGAAAGCGGCGAACCGAATACCCTCCCCGCCGAGGTTGTTCTGTATCGCGAAGCGCGGGAGACCTTTCTTCGGTGGGCGGATGCGTTTTCTCCAACGCCCGATCTCGAACACGCCTTCCCGCTGCTCAATGCCGCGAGTCGGCGACGCTTGCGCGAACAGGGAGTCACGGATGCGCGCTCCTTCGCGGACTGGTTCCTGCGTCAGGCCTCGGCGCAGCGTCCCCCGTTTCATTACACGTTCTCCCGCTTCGACCTTCTCGATATCGACATGCAGGACACGAATCGTGCGGTCATCACCGCCACGTTTCTCGTGCACATCCATCAGAGTTCTTTCGAAAGTGTGGGTTCGTTCATTCTCCGCCGTGAACGAGGTCGGTGGACGGTACCCTTCGTCAGCGGCAACAGTTACGAATCCGGGTGGTGGGAGAAGGAAAAGAACTTCGCCATGCGATTGACCGAGGAAGGCCTCGCGCGACTGACGTCGTCGCGCCTGTCTCTGTCGATGCGCTATCCGGTCGCCTGGGATATCGTCAGTCGCGATCGCGCACGCATTCCGACCCAGCAGAACGCGCTCCCGGGAATGGAGATCCAGTACATCGATCCCGCCACGCTTTCCCCCATTGCCTTCGCGCGGATCGCGATCCTTCCCGGGCCACTTCCCGATTCCCTCCGCGTCCCACCCGACTCGACCGCGCCGTTGCGCCTGCTGCGGAGCGAACGGATCACGAATGATCTCGGCACGGCGGTCGATGGGGAACTGCGGGTGCTCGCCGATCCTTCACAGGACCGATTCCTCCTTTTTTATTCCGGCGTGGATGCAGCCGTCGCGGAATACGCCCGCTTCGCCGAGACGTTTGCCGCCATGCGAAAGTCCCTCGCTTCAACGTCCGAGGTAGTGCCGTGATCGTTTTCCGTCTCGTCCTTGTGCTCTTTCTCTTCGCCGGGATGACCGCGTGCAGTTCCGAACGCAGCCCCGACCGGGTACCCGAGGAACGCGCGGCCACCGAACGACCCGCACACCAGGCGCAGGCCCCTGTCCCGTCGGCGCCGCGCGGGGATCCGGAATTGAAACAGCACCTCCTCGCCGAGCTCGAGGATATCCGCCGTGAGAACGGTGCCGGAGATCGGAGCTCGGAAATCCAGACGCTGATCACGGAACTGTCGGCGCTGACGCGTGTGCTGGGAGTGACGGCCCGGACACTTGATCGCGACGGATCGTTCCGCGCGGATATTGAAAGTGAACTCCGCAAATTCTCCCAGACGGCGGAGCGGGAAACCGGCGATGCCAGACGCATCATGAATGCGATGACGGGTGTCTATACGATGTATGCCCTGCTCGCGAAAATGCGATTCGTCGGAAATACCGACCGGCAACAGGAGATTCAGGAAATCCATGACGAAACCATCGCCGCGATGCGCGGCGACACCCCCGCGGTCAAAGCCGCGGCCGCGATCGCGGATGCCTGTTATCTGCTTTCAAGCATGATCATCCGGGATATCGATTCCGAGCACCGCTATGACAAGGCCTTCGAGCAAATCGACCACCAGTACGAGCAAGGAGCCTCGGTCGCCGAGAAGCAGGAGGATACGTTCATCAACGGGATGTTCCGAACCTTCGAGGTTTCGCAACTGTGGCTTCTTTCCATCAATCCGAAGGCGACCGCGGTGATCACCGACCTCAATGGTGGTGTGCAGGAGGACAGCGCGAACGCGACCAATCTTGGCATGCAGATGGGTATCGCCGCGAAATACCTGTTTCAGATATCGTATCTGATCGCAAGCGATACCGTACAACTGACGCTGTAAACTCTGCGCATGTCGGACGTTTCCCTGCATACCATCTCGCTGCGGACGCAGCAGGACACATGGGAGTCCCTCCGTTCCGCGAGCGTCGAGGCAACGGTGTTTACCAGTGCGCGGTGGCTGACAACCCTGGCTGCCGTGTTCAACCGGGACCCGGCGGCTCTCGTCGCGATGCGCGGTGATCGATGTCTCGCGGGCACACCGTTGCTGACCCACCAACGTGGTCCGCTTCGAGTCGCGGCGCCCCTCCCCATCACGCTCTACGCGGGAATCGTCCGTACCCCGCTGGCAACCGAGGCACTCGTCCCACTCCTCGCGGCGATCGAACAGCGGTACCATTTTGTCTCCCTTGGCGCGCGCTGGTCCGACGAGGATCATCGAATCCTGCGTACGCGAGGGTGGATCACGCGGAGTCGGCAGACCTTGCACGTTCGACTTGGCGATTCCCAGGCGGTTTGGGAAGGATACAGCCAGTCATTGCGGCGCAAACTTCGCCATATACCCGACGGAGGATTCGTGCTTGATCACGATCCCTCCACCGCCACGATCGTCGCCATGTTCGAACAGAGCTACCGTCGGCATGGCGTGCGTCCGCCCCTCCCCCCTTCGGCACTCGAACGATGGCTGCACGAGCTTCGGGAGTGCGGACTCGCGCATTGCTTTGCCGCATTGCATCCAGACGGGCGTCCCGCGGCCGTTCGTGTGGTCCTCCGTGACGATGCGACCGTCTACGACTGGCTCGCGGGCGCGGATCTCGCCGTGGCGCCCTCCGCCTCGCATTGGCTGGTGCATCACATCCTCGAGCGATTCTCCAGCCAGGGATGCACGCTTTTCGATTTCATGGGTGCCAACACGCCCGGAGTCGTCGACTTCAAGCGCGGTTTCGGTGGTACTGCCGTACCCTACATGGACGCCGAGTGGTACCGGCCGACACTGCTGCGTCATCTCGATGCCATGCGGCATCGGGGCATCCGGCTTCGACGAGGACTGCGATGACGCGCGGCGCGATGCTCTCCCTCCTCCTGTTTCTTCACGGTGCCGCCGTGGCACAAGTGGATTCTGATCACGTGCCACCAGACTCCGTGGAAATTCGCCCGGTCGCCATCGGTGACAGTCTTCGCCACCCGCCCGCGGCAAGTGCCACTGTTTGGTCAAAGGATTCCGTGACGCTGCTCGAGTATCATCACGTCGGTGAAATCGTCGCGCATCACCCTGGCCTGATGCTCTATCATCTGGGCAATTACGGTCAACCAGCGTGGATCGGACTCGGTGGTTCCCTTCCCTGGCAGAGTACGGTCAGCGTCGATGGAATCGTCTCGGATCAGCTCCCATCAGGAGTCCCGGATCTCTACCGATTTTCGACCGAGGACGTCGACCACTTCACGGTCTATCCTCAATACCAGGCGTTCTGGCACGGAGAAGCTGGAGACCTGCTTGCCGTTGGACTTCGGAAAACCGAATGGCACGCACCGCGGCCGATCACCCGCCTTCGGCATACCGAGTCGGCGAACGAATATCTGTATACGGACGGGATGTTCACGCTGAATCCGTCACCGCACAGCAATGTGTACCTGGCACTCACGCGGACATCCATCGGCTCATCCTCCAACAACAATGCCGCGCGCTTCGCCAACACCCGGCATGAGAGCTGGAACGTGCGTGCCGCCTACCGGTACCGGGTCAGCGACGTCCTCACACTGTCGGGCGCGACACAGTACAACGACGATCTTACCTTGCTCAATGGCGGCGTGCGCGGGGAATTCAATCCGCAATCCGCGACCGCTCCGTACGTCTTCGAACCCGAGGGTGCGGGTGAATTTTCCACCTGGGCCTTCGATCCGAAAGCCGCCGAACTGGTGAATGCCACGATGTATACCGCTGGCCAGCATTACCACCTCGAGCTGGGCACCCACCTGCAATGGGATACGGACTCGGTGCAACTCACCCGCGTGCGTGTGATCATCGATTCCGACGTACGCCGCTTTCGTGACAATGCCGGCGAAGTGAATCCGGACCTGACACTCGATGCACCACAATTGAATCTGACCGATCACTGGACGCTGTACCGCGGTGTACTCGATCACGAAACCCATCTCGGGTGGGCGGATTTGGAGTTGCAGGGCTCATTTGGCGGCTTCCAGCTCACGATGGGCGGCGCATCACTCGACGATGCCGATGTCATCGCGCATGCTCGCGGGAAGCTTGGTCTCACGCTCGGTCCGGTCGCGCTCGCGGGGTTCGGACGTCTCGACCAGCGCTTCGGGAGCAGTACGGTCTCGTTTGGTGCGGGCGCGGAAATTCCGATCGGAGCCGCGACGATATGGGGAGGCGCCTCGTATTCCGCCCGGCCACGGTCCCCGCTCGAGCGGGAGTATTCCGGACCACAGGTCATGGTCATCGGCGATCGCACGACGGATCTCGACAAATTCGCCGTGGCGGAAGGTGGTCTTCGGTATGGATCGGCAGCACTGACGCTCGATGTGCGAGGATTTGCGAGAAACGAATCCAGATATACGAATATTTCCGGAACGGTCTTCACCGATACCGTGCTCGGCCGCTCCCTGATGGTTATCGAGGAACTTCCCGGAGGAAACTCGCACACCGTGTTCGGAGGAAGCGCCGATGTCCGGCTGCGACTGTGGCGACTGCATCTCGACCAGCAGGTGTCATTCCTTTCCGACGAACAGGGAACGCAATGGCGCGTCGCGCCGGATCTCACGTATGGCGCGGAATTGTACTATCGCGGTGGACTGATCGAAGGGACGCTGGATCTGCGCGTTGGAGCCCGCTACACATATCTCTCGCAGTTTCAGCCACTTCTGTACCTCGCACGGGCGGGTGTTTTTGTCACGAGCCGGATCACGCACGAGGCACTCCGAAGTTATACCGACATGCACCGGATCGACGTCTTCCTGTTCGCGACCATCAAGCAAACAGCAACCCTCCACCTGTTGCTGCACAATGTCCTCGACGCCCGGAGTATCACGACAGAATTCCATCCCATGTTCGACCGGTCATTCCGACTCGGTGTGGACTGGGTTTTCAGCGATTGACAACGCGCGACCGGCGTACGCCGCGGCCCGTCACGATCGAATACCTGATATTTCACAGTCCCCTCGGGGACACACATTTCTGGAGGAATACGTGAAGGATATCCGACACAAAAACATCGACACACAGACAGTCCATGCCGGCATCGAGGAAGATCCGAATGGAGCGGTCGTCACCCCCATTTATCAAACATCCACGTTCCGATTCCGCAACGTCCAGCACGGGGCGGATCTCTTCGCAGGTACCGAAGAAGGGTACATTTATACACGCATGCGGAACCCGACCGTCGAGGCCATGGAAAATGCCGTCGCGATTCTCGAGGGAGGCGCGCGCGCGCTCGGCTGCGGCAGCGGCATGGCCGCGATTCATACGGCATTCGCCGCGCTGCTACAGACCGGCGATCATGTCGTCTGCAGTGAATCCGTTTACGGCCCCACCTCGACCTTGCTCAAGACGGTCATATCCCGCTTCGGGATCACATCGACGTTCGTTGACACATCCAATCTCGCGGCGGTGCGCGAAGCCATGACCCCGGCGACAAAGGTGATCTACATCGAGACCCCGGGCAATCCCACGCTGGTGATGAGCGACATCGCGGCGATCGCCGAGATCGCCAAAACGCACCACGCGACGCTCGTGGTCGACAACACCTTCATGGGACCGATCCTGCAGCGTCCCTTCGATCTCGGCGCGGATGTCATCGTGCACAGTCTTACGAAGTCACTCAACGGCCACGCCGACGTGGTCGGGGGCATCGTGGTGCTTCGCGATGAGACGATGTATCCACATTTCCGCAAGACCCTGAATCAGATCGGCGGAGTGATCGATCCGTTCAATTCGTTCCTGGTGCATCGCGGCATCAAGACCCTCGCCCTGCGCGTCCGGCATGCCAGTGAGAGCGCGATGCGCGTCGCCGAGTATCTTGAAGCACATCCGAAGGTGGAATGGGTGCGGTATCCCGGACTGAAGAGCCATCCGCAATACGAACTCGGCACGCGGCAAATGTCGGGACACGGTTCGATGATTTCCTTCGAGCTTCGCGGTGGAATCGACGCGGGCGTGGCGGTGATGAACAACGTCCACCTCTGTCAGCTCGCCGTGAGTCTCGGAGGGGTGGAATCCTTGATCCAGCATCCCGCCTCGATGACACACGCCAGCATGGGAAAGGAACAACGTACGCAAGCGGCCATCACCGATGGACTGGTGCGCCTGTCCGTCGGTATCGAGAGCGTCGAGGAGATCATCGCCGATCTCGATCATGCCCTGGCACAGTGCTGATCTACGACGATACAGTCATAATAAAGAGGTCTTCGGACCTCTTTATCGTATTTTTTGGTGCCACCGTGGCGCCTCCCCGACCGCAGCCACGCCATTTTCATCGCCCTTCACCGGGACGCGGTGTTCCCATCGCGCGAGCGCAACGAGGCAGGAAAAATGAACAGCCACCGCGCACCACACCGTGCTCGGGAATAATCTTGTCCGATACGGGAAAAATCTGGCTTGACTCTCAACCATCCTCGTGCTATCTTTGAAATCTGAATGATAATTGACTTACTTTCAACCACTTAGCCAGGAGGCATTACTTGATCGGCATTATTGTCCAGGAAAATGAACCCATCGATCGCGCGATCAAACGATTCAAGAAGAAGTACGAGCGCTCGGGTATTCTCAAGGAATTCAAGAAACGGACGTATTATACGAAGCCTTCGATCAAGAAGCGCATGAAGAAGCAGAAGGCCGTCCGTCGTGCCAAGCGCACGTCCGACGATTCCTGAGGCGGACGTCCCCGCTGGGAGGATCGCGGCAGTCAACCGCCGACCTGATTCCCGCCCATCCCTGACATAGTTTTCCCATTTTTCTCACCCGGTACTGGATGCGGTTTGGATTATCATTTCTATTACCACACCATGGCCGACGGCACCGTCAAGCAGGTCAATCCCTTCACCGGTGTTGAAGTCTGGTCGGTTCCGGGCAGAGAGAACAAGCCACTGAGCGATCCGATTCCGTCCTATGATGCCCCGCGCATCGAAATGCAGGACCCGGAAGCGTATTGCGCATTTTGCCGTACCCGCTGCTTTGAAACAGCGCCCGAGAAATCGCGTGTCGTGCGCGAGGGCGGGCGCTTTCATACCCTCCACCATGTCGCGGCCGCCGATTACCAGCGAACCGTCCCGTTGTTCCGGCGCGTGTCGAATCTGTTCGAGATTCTTTCCCTCGATTACTGGCGACAGAACTACAATTACAAACTCTCCGCGCGCAACCTGCAGTGGAAGGACGAATACCTCGCCAGCGCCGAGGGATTGCGCCATGTCATGCGCCTGATCGACTACAAGCTCGCCAGAAGCGGAAAATCGGATGAGGAAATCTCCTTGATCAGCGCCGAGGAGAAGTTGCTGATGGTGGATGCGTTTTTCGGAGGTGGTCACGAAATGATCATCGTCGAGCCGCATTATCGCAAGGAACAGGGGCAGCCCGTGGCGCTGTTTTCGACCTCCGATCTCACCGATGAAGAGCACCAGCAATACTATGCCGCGATTGTCGACGCGATGAACGATATCGCCGCCAACAACCGGTATGTCCGCTCGATCAGTGTGTTCAAGAACTGGCTGCGTCCCGCTGGCGCGACCTTCGACCACCTGCACACCCAGATCGTCGCGATCGATGAATGGGGAGAATCGATGGAGCGAAAGATCAAGATGACGGTGCAGGACAAGAACGTCTACAACACGCTCGGGCCGAACATGGCCGGGCATTACAACCTCGTATTCGCCGAAAACGACTACGCCCTGGCGTTCATCGGGATCGGTCACCGCTACCCCACCGTGGAGATTTTTTCGAAAAGCATCAATGCGCGACCAGGAGATCACAGCGAGGACGAACTGCGCGGCATGAGCGATCTGGTGCGCGCCATCCATGCCGCGATCGGTGGCGGAATCTCCGTCAACGAGGAATGGCATCACATGCCTATCGACAGCATTTTCAAGATCCCCTGGCATGTCATGATCAAGCTCCGTATCAACACGCCGGCCGGATTCGAGGGAGGAACCAATATCTTCATCAATCCGATCACCCCGGTGGGCTTGCGAGATCGGCTGGTCCCCCGCATGTACACCCTGCGCAGCGCGGGCCGCATCGCCGCATCCATCCGCATTGCCGAGGAATGCCGGCTCGCACCGAATCCGCTCCAATACTACAGGACATCCTGACCCGTGACGATTCTGGGAATCGAATCCTCCTGCGACGAGACTTCCGCCGCGGTTGTGGTGAACGACCAGCTGCGGTCGAATATCATTTCGTCTCAGTACTTCCATTCGGAATACGGGGGTGTCGTCCCGGAACTCGCCTCCCGCGCACACCTGCGCGCAGTGCTTCCGATCGTCAATGCCGCCCTGCATGATGCGGGAATCGATGTGCATGCGCTCGATGCCATTGCCGCCACCCAGGGACCGGGACTGATCGGCTCGCTTCTGGTGGGTCTCAATTTCGGGAAAGCACTGGCCTGCAGCCGAGGGATTCCCTTCCTCCCGATCCATCACATCGAAGCGCATCTGTTCTCCACCTTTCTCCACACACCGCATCCGGAATTTCCGTTTCTCGGGCTCGCGGTCTCCGGCGGACATACGCTGCTGCTCCGTGTCGATGGCATCGATGCCTACATCCTCCTCGGTGGCACGATCGATGACGCGGCAGGTGAGGCCTTCGACAAGGTGGCCAAGATGCTGGGGCTCGGTTTTCCCGGTGGACCCGAGATCGACCGTCTCGCCGCAAAGGGAAATCCGACCGCGTACGCGTTTCCTCGTCCCCTGCTGGACAGCGGCGATTATCGTTTCAGCTTTTCCGGTCTGAAAACTTCCGTCCTCTATCTGCTTCGCGATCACGTACGCAACGGTGCACTGGTGCTGACCGAGAACGAGCGCGCCGATGTCTGCGCGAGTTTCCAGCGGGCGGCCATCGATGTGTTGGCCGGAAAAACCCTCGCGGCCGCACGCGCGTCGGGGATCCGTGACATTGCCGTCGTGGGCGGCGTCTCGGCAAACAGCGCGTTGCAGCAACGCCTTCGTGTCGACGCGGAAGCCCAGGGCATGCGTGTGTTCATCCCCGACCTGATCTACTCCACCGACAATGCCGCCATGATCGCGCGGCTTGCGGCGTTGAAACTTCATCACGGGCACACGGGCACTCTCGATGCTCCCGCGTTCGCGCGTATCGGAGAAACCTTGTTTCGGAACGGGTCGTGATCCATGGGCTTCACGCGAACATTACGACGGACAAACGGCGTGCTCATTGTCGCGGGATCCGTCATTCTCGCGATGGTGTGGATCGGGTTCGCGATCTACTCGCCGCATGCTCGCGCATCCCGTGAACCCGTGGAAATCCCGCGCGGAACGTCGCTGCGCGGGATCGCGGATATCCTCGCGGAACGCGACGTCATCGCGAATCGGTATCTCTTCCTTCTCGCAGCAAAGCTCACCGACCACGCGACGCGTCTGCAGAGCGGATTGTACCGTTTTCCGGATCCCGTATCGACGGTTGCTGTTCTGGAAATCCTCGCGGCGGGAAGTCATCAAGCGGTGTTCGATGTGACAATTCGCGAGGGATTGACGATGCGTCAGATCGCACGCGTGTTGGAAGAAGAGGCCGGATTCAACGCGGACAGTGTCACGGCGGTGCTTGACGATCCTGCATTTCTTTCCGCTGCAGGAGTTGGCAACAGATCGCTCGAAGGCTATCTTTTTCCGGAGACCTATCGCATCCGCTACGACGAATCGCTCCGCGCCTTCCTCCTGCGGATGATCCGGGCGAACGATGCGGTATTCGACCAGCACGCAACGGAACGCATGCGGAAATTGCGGATGAACAGACATGAGATCCTGACGATGGCCTCGCTGGTGGAAGGTGAAACACGGCTCGATGCCGAACGCGCACGCGTCGCCGGTGTCTATTACAACCGGTTGCGACGCGGGATGCTGCTGCAAGCGGATCCGACCGTGCAATACATCATCCCGGACGGACCGCGCCGTCTCTACTATCGGGATCTCTCGATCAACAATCCGTACAACACGTACATGTATGCGGGCCTGCCGCCCGGACCCGTCAACAATCCGGGGCGTGCGGCCATTCGCGCCGCGCTTGCACCGGAACGACACGACTATCTGTATTTCGTGGCCGACGGCACGGGAGGCCACACGTTCTCCCGCACACTCGACGAGCACAACCGCGCGGTCGCGGCGTATCGAAAACTTCAGCGTGACTGACATGCGCCATCTGAAACGACACATGCGCGACATCGTGACCACACTCGGGATACCGGCCATGGTGCTGATCGCACTCGCCGGCTGCGCCACCCAACGTCCTCCGGAAGGCGGTCCACCCGACAGCGAGCCCCCGATGATCGTTGCGATGGAACCAGCAAACGAAACGGTGCGATTCGAGGGACGTGAAATTTCGTTCGAGTTCAGTGAATACATCCAGCGCCCTTCCTTTCAGGAAGCGGTGCATATCTCTCCGCTGCCGGAAATCCCGCCCAGCTATGAATGGTCCGGTCGCACGGTACGCATCGTCTTTCCCGAAATGCTCACGGAGAACAGGACATACGTGATCACGGTCGGGACGAAAGTCCGCGACCTGCGCGCCGGAAATGCGATGCGCGAGTCCGTCATTCTGGCCTTCTCGACGGGAGACAGCCTCGATCGTGGGCGCTTTGACGGAACCGTCCTGACGGATCCCCCCTCGGGCGTGAGCCTTTTCGGCTACCTGCTCCACGACGGCCGGGCAGACACGCTGGATCCCGCACGCCATCGCCCCGAGTATGCCGTCCAGACCGCCGAGGATGGTGGGTTTCATTTCTCCAATGTGCGTCCCGGATTGTACCGGGTGTTCGCCGTGCGGGACAAAAACAACGATTTTCTCTACAATGCGGAATCCGAAGAAATCGGAATTCCGGAGTATGATGTCCTTGTTGGTGATTCATCGGCACTCTCACCGCCACTTCGGTTTCAATTGTTCACGGAAGACACGACGCGTCCGTCCGTCCAACGCGTGGAAGCGCTGCATGACCATCTCGTCCGCGTGAAATTCAACGAGACCATCTACCCGCAGCCCATCCCGCTCACGCGCGTGGTCATCCGGGATTCGTCGACGGGACAAGTCCTGCCGATTCGATCCGCGGTGGCGCCAGAGAGCGAGCGGTATGCGTGGGACTTCCGTCTGGCATCGCCAATGACGGAACGGATGTTTACCCTCTGGGTCGATACCCTCGAGGATGGCGCGGGCAACATGGTCGAGACACGCCTCCTCCCGCTCTCCTTCGTCGGCAGCACGGTGCCCGACACCGCGCGACCGGCGCTGCTCGACCAGCGGCCGGCGGAGAACAGCCGCGGGGTCGAACCGGACAGCAGTTTCCGCCTTGTCTTCGACCGTCCCCTCCAGTATTCCGGTGCCTTGAGTCTGCGCGATTCCAGCGGTGGAACAGTCGATCTCGAGATCGCGTCACCCGAAGCGGGCGTGCTCGACGTCCGGCATCCGCCCCTGCACCCCGAAGCCGCCTACACGCTGTGCATGGATGGATCGCTCCTGCGCGACTCCCTTTCCGGCCGGAGCGTCGGTGACACGATTCGCTGCATCCGGTTCACGACGGGCGTTCGCGACCAGGTGGGCAGCATTTCCGGGCAGGTGCGCAGCGATGACACGGCGGGAATCGCCGTGGTTCGCGTGCGTGCGGTCGGGCGACAACCGAGGATCCGCACGCTGCGTACCGACGCGACACGCAACTTCCGTATCGACGGATTGCCCGAGGGACAATATCTGCTCGATGCGTTCATCGATGGCAATCACAACCAGCGTCACGACGCCGGCAAGGCGTTTCCCCTGCAGCGTCCCGAACCCTTTGGTCGGATCCGTGACACGATTCGGGTCCGCGCACGCTGGGAAACCGACGGGATCATCATTCCTCTCCGATCGTCGAACGGACAGCCTGACCACAACATCCGGAATTCCATCCCTCCCGGTACCCCTCCTCGATCCGAATAGCGGCGCATCTCCGTCTGATGACATTTCATGACATGTCCTGACGCGAGTGGGACAACACGCCGGTGCCACCGGCGTACATGCAGTGGTCCAATCGTTCGGCACATTTGATCAAGAGAGGATGTCATGAAATCGACGCGCCTGTATACCATTGTCCCCCTGCTGTTCTTCCTCCTGACCAGCGTTCACGCACAGATGAATCACGATGCTCGCGACATTCCGTGCCTGGGCCGTGGCGACAGCACACGTCTGGCCGATGCCGAATGCAATTATGTCAGCGGTCTGTGCGCGGAGAATCATGGCCTGGTGGAATCAAGTCTCTCGTTTGCCGTGCAACTCCGATTGCGCTACCCCGACCGCTCCTTCACCGCGCTCGAGCGCGCGGTCGATCGGCTCGTGCTCGACGGTGCCACGCCCGGGATCCGCTATAAAGCCATGCTCGCCAGCACCGTGTTCGCGGCTCCCCGACTCATCGACACCCATGTGACCGACGGCATCGGCGACGGTGACGAACTCTTTGCAGCCATATCCGCGCAGCTCGGACGCAAGCTGCTTGTCCACAATGAATAAAAACCACGATTACCCGTGGTACACAAACGGCGCCTGGATTTCCAGGCGCCGTTTGTCATGATGGAGGTGATCGTCATGGTGTTCGCCGCTCGCGGACGATGCGGATGATACTATCGCGCACCACCCACGCGTCGGTGAGCCCGACGGCATGCAATCGCTCCCGTAGCGAGTCCGCATCGGCTTTCCGCACGTAATCACCGGCACGGACCTTGTAATACGGCGCGTCATACCCCAGATCGAGACGTCCTGGATCGACCTGCAGCGAATCGAGACGCGTTCGCAGATGCGCCAGTGTGCGCTGGGCCGCATCGATACTCGTCGTGGAATATAATTGCACACGATAGCCCATCGCCTTTTCGAGACGCTCGACCCAATCGGTAACGGTCTCGTCCGTAGCCGTATCGTCCGAGGTGGTTTCGCCCGGTGTGGTCCGCGAACGAGTATCCTCTCCAGCTTCCTCTCCTGGTGTCCGACGGTACTTCGACGGATCGAATTCCTGTTCGTGCTCTTGCAACGGACGCGATTCCGGGGCGTCCACCGCCTGTTCAGGAGAAGAACATCCGTATATCGTCAACAACAGGGTGGAGACGATCAACAGGACGCGCGAGGGACGGTTGCCGGACGGAACGCATGTGATGATGAATGCGCGCATCGACACCTAACGGGCAACTTCCACGGTGAACACATCGGGATAGCCGCGCGATTGCACCTCGAGTTTGTACTCGGTTGCCTGTTCACGCGTCGGGAAGGAACCCAAGGTCACCTTGTAATATCCCGTGACCGGATCGTAGCGCTTGTACAGCGGTTGATTGAACTTCTTCTTGAGTTCCTCGATCAATTGAAACGCACCGGCCTCGCTTTTGAATGCGCCCACCTGCACGCTCCACATCATCGTGCCGGCTCGCGGCGGCTCTTGCGATGCGGCGGGCACGGTTGCTGGTGGCGTTTGGACGCTGCGATCCTGGGCAGGCTCCTGCCGTGCGGGTGGGGTCGACGGCGTCGTGGCGGGAACATCCGCGGGCTTGACGGGAACGGGTTTTTCCGTGACCGGAAGGTCCTCATCCTCCACGGGCTCGAGCGTGACCGGTTCATCGGTTTCGGGAATGATTGGTTCTTCCTGATCGATGCGTTGGAAACTCCCGCTCTCATCCTGTTTCTGCTGCTCTCCACCACTGAGTTCGTCACTCGAACTGCAGGCAACGAGAAAACCAGTGAGGAACAATACGGGAACGAAATTCACGAGCAAACGGATGGACATGCGCTCCTCCAATCTATCATGTACGAACAATGGCGATGCTGGCGCTGGCGCCGATGCGGTTGGCCCCGGCTTCAATCATCTTCAACGCGTCGGCACGGGTACGAATTCCTCCACTGGCCTTGACACCGATATCCGCGCCCACGATCCGCCGCATCAGGGTGACGGCCTCGGGAGTGGCGCCCCCTCCGCCAAACCCGGTCGAGGTTTTCACGAAATCCACCTCCGTCGCGACCGCGATCCGGCATGCCGTCTCGATCTCCTGCACGGTGAGCATGCTGATTTCGAGAATGACTTTCAGGATGGCATCCTCCGATTCATTCTTCACGGCTCGCGCCACCGCCGCGATGTCCTGTTCGACGTAGGCGGTATCTCCCTGCGTGAGCCTTCCGATGTGCAGCACCATGTCCACTTCCCCGGCGCCGTCCCGCAGCGCCAACTCCGTCTCGCGGACCTTGACCTCCGTCCGGTTACATCCGAGTGGGAAACCGATCACGGTACACACGCGTGAGGCGCTGTCCCGAAGATTGACATGACACAGGCGCACCCAACTGGGATTGACACAAACCGAGGCGAAGCCAAACGCGCGCGCCTCGTCGCAGAGCCGCTGCACGTCAATCTCCCGGGCATCGGGCCTGAGCAATGTGTGATCGATCTTGGCGGCAAGCGCCGCATCAAATGATGTGGAATGCATGAAAGACCGAGCTCGCTGAAAAGTTCTACAGGCCGAATCTCAGACCGACACTGGTCCGGATGGTCGGGATGCTCCAATCCGCGTTCCCCTCGATCACGGATGTCAGGGGGTAGTCGAATTGCAGTTCCGGTGCGATGGCGATGCCACGGGCCAGAGGAACAGAATAGCCGACACCGACGATCAACGACGCACGCCGCACCGGATCACGTCCCTGATCGAGGTCGCCATCCTCATACAACTGTGTGCTTGTGCCCGTGGATGGATACACGAATCCCGGCGTCGTGATGAATTCCTCGTCCCGCAGCGTGCCACCGGCAAAAAATCCGACGCCGGCGCCAGCAAGGAGATACATTCCCGCGGGACCGGTAAACCAGACACTCTGAAACGAAATTCCGACATAGTGCAGCGACACATCCGCGCGGCGTCGTGCGGTCGCGTCGGCCGTCGCTCCGGTTTCATCGAAGACAGCCACCGCGAAATCGGACTCGTACACGCTCGAATAGTCCTCATACAACCCCTGCAACCGCAGTCCAAACCAGCGGTTGAGGTGAACGTCCAAATGGAGTCCTGCATGGGAGCCGATACCCGTTCCTCCATCAAATTCGCAGTCGCACGTCGCGCGGGGTCCTGACATGCCGACGTTGAAATTCGGCCCGGCGCTGAGTCCGATCGCGATCGCGCCCGGATAGGTCTGTTGGAATCCATGAGCACTCGGAATCCGCTGCGCGATGAGCGTCGGCGTTGCGCTCGCCATCGCGATGATGACAAGGACGAGTGCACGGACGAGGACAGTGGTCAGAGTGGACCGTTCGATCATGATCGCATCCGTGTCAGATGGCAAAACGGAGATACACGTTGAATTGCCACGCACTCAGCCGCCAATCCGAATACGTGGAGGTTACGGGGGTGAGGGGAATCGACATCATCAATTCCGGTGCAATGGACATGCGCTCATGGATCGGGACAATGTACCCCAACCGCCCCGCCACACCCAGGCGTATCGCCAAGGGGTCCGAATAATACGTATCCAGCGCATCGTCCATGAATGTCTGATCCGTCCGACCGGAGTTGTCATAGGTGTATCCTGGTGTCTGGATATGCTCGACTTCCTCGATGTTGTCGGCGATCACCACACCGATCTCCGGTCCGACCGCGACATAGAGTCCGCGCAGCGGAAGATCCCATTTCACCGCGGCGCCGAGTTCGACGAGCGAGAGTGAAAGCGCGGTGTTCAGTTCGAAATCCACCCATTCGAATCTTCCCCCGGAGGCGTCGGGGACATACTCAAGACGTCGCTGGCTTTTCTCGTAGGTGGGGTGCAGCAGGCGGTATCCGAGGGTCCCGAGAATGGAAATGGTCGGCGCGATGGGATAATCGATGAATCCGCCGATCTGTAATCCGAGTCCGCTTCCACTGCCATACTCACAATCACAGAGCGTCCGGAAATTTCCCGAACTGAGGACATACGCCGCACCGCCATAGGGTCCGGCATGGAAGCGCCAGGGTACAGGCCGAAGGATATCGTCCTCCCCTCCAGGCGGGTTCCCTGCGAAAACCATCACCGGGAGGACGACAATACACAGGATCAACATTCGTGTTCGCATGGAGACCATCGGGTGATTGAACAGCAGGCATATTACGATCACGGGTGCAAATATACAACCGGCGTGCGGGCGTGGTGCGTGACGGCGATTAGATCCGTTCGAGCGCCGATTGATCGATCCAACCGGTTTTCCCATCATCCAACCGGATGCGGACATGATGGTCGCGGGATTCAAGAATACGGACTTTCAGACCTTCATGTACGAGAAAACTTTCCACGCCGGTCGCATCCGGTGCGCTGCGCACCGTGACCTCCGAGCGCATGACGACCGCGTCGCGATGCGCGTGGATATCGGCGGAACGTTGGAGTGACACTATCAAAGTGGTGGCGGACCCCGCGAAGAACACGAGTCCCATGACGAGGGCAATCCTTCGCGCGGTCAGCTGAGGGATCCCGAAAAAGACGAACGCCGAGACCGCGAACAGCGTGAAAAATCCCAGGGACCAGTACGCCAGCGTCTCGGGTCGCGCTCCTGTCTTCAGATCATTCCACCATTGCAGGAAGAACAGCAGCGGGATCGGATCGATGCGATCGCGCAGCCGCGCGCGGACGACGCGTAGATTGTGGATCACGTCTTCATTTCCCGGATCGAGCACACGCGCCCGTTCATACGAGAGCACACTCAGCCCAAGATCGCCGTTTTTGTATGCCGCGTTTCCGAGATTGTAATGGAGATCAAAACTGGAATATCCGCGATCAAGCAGACGCTGGAAGGCATCCATCGCCTGCCGGTACCGGGCGTTGCGATAGGATTCCAATCCCGCACGATACAGCACGGCGGGAGTCTCCTCCCCGCCCGCGATGGCGGCGACCGGAAGGAAACACAGCAGGAGAAGCACGCCTAGGACGCGATTCATGGTTTCTCCTTCATCGACTGTTCCGTCTGGATAATGGCCTCCCGCGTCTGATCGTACAGGCGGCGCATCTCGTCGGCGCTCGCGCGGGTCGGGGAGAAACGGGCGTATTCAACCGATTCCAGCGCCACGCGCATGCGGTCGACCAGCGCGTCGTCGAGACCACGGCCGGCGAGCTGCGCGACGACGGTGTCGATCGCGGTCATCGATGTCGGCAGCGACAGGGTATCCTGGACATAGCCCCACAACGCCCGGGCGATTTCGAGATAATAGGCGTCGGTATTTCCATCCTCGAGGAATTTTTTCGATGCACGAAGCCGGCGTTCCGCCACCCGTGTTGCACGTCGGCGTTTCATCCCCGCGACATCACCATGAAGCGTGTCATGCCGTTTTTTCCAGACGAGGGCAACGCCGAGCAGAAGCAACGGTATCGTGTAGAGAAGCAACATCGATCCAACGGAAAGCCCGGTCCGCACCGCACGTGTCGGGACCTCACCCGCACGGAGTCCGCGCACATCCATCGTCAGATAGTCGATGCTGCTCCGCGCCAGGTCCCCTGCTTCCCTGCGCTCGTCGCCTTCCGCGATATCCATCGGAAAGCTCTGCGACGCGAGGGTGATGTATTTCCGTTGTTCGAGGTCAAAATAGCTGAAGGTCACCGGCGGAATGGTCACCTTCCCCGCATACCGCGGGACGAGCACGTATTCGAAGCTGCGGCTTCCCACGAGCGTCCCATCCGCGGGTTTGACGGATTCATCGATCGTCGGGTCGTAGTGATCCATTCCCGACGGGAAGGTCACCTTCGGTTCGTCCAGCAAGCGGATGTTCCCGCGGCCACGAAGGATGACCTTCAGCGCGGCGGTTTCGTTCGCCTTGAGTTTCGCACGGTCAAGCGTGACGTCCATGTCGTAGACGCCGACAACACCCGAGAAATCCCGCGGTTTGTCCCGTTCCGGCAACGGACGCACGGTCACGGAAACCGTCTGGGTCCGCAAGGTTTTCTTGACATTGTCGTAGCTGTCGAAAAAGGGATCACTGAAAAACCGGTCGTACACGTCACTGCCGGTCTGTCTCCGCTTGCGGACGCGGACCGTGGTTCCGATCTCGAACGGATCGATCGTGAGCGCCCCGGACTGTGTCGGGAAATACAGCACCTTGCGCAGCAGATACGTCTCGTACTGTTTCCCGTTGTGCACCTCGATACGCGGTTCGAGCCGGGTCGGGGTTTCGATATCCTCGGACCAGAAGCCAACCATGCGGGGGAGCTTGATCGGGTTGTCGATCTGGAACGCCACGCGGGAATACAGTTTGTAGACCACGGTGATCGGTTCTCCGAAATACACGGTGGTTTTACTCGGGATCGCCCGGATGAAAAGATTGTCCCCGAGATCGACATCGACGGTATTGTCGCGTTTCTGCCCGCCGCTCGCGCCCGGCACGGCCTTGCCGACCTTGATCGTCACGGTATTCGTTTTCAGCGTCTTTCCATCGTACGTGATGGTCGCCGCGGGAACGGTGAACGTCCCGGTCTCGCGCGGTTGCAGGACATAGGTCCAGGAAAGACTCGTGGAAACACGTCCGTTGATAATCTGCATCTGCTGCGAGGAAGAAGGGCCCGCGATGGTCATGAAACTGCGATTCAGATCCGGTGCTCTGAAATCACGGTATTGCTTGAGCGTGCCACCCGACAGTGTGTACGTCACCTGAAACTGCTGTCCGAGTGGCACTTCCGTCCGGTCGACACCACAGGAAAACTGCGCATCCTGGGCGGATGCGGTCTGGTGCATCAGCAGCACGATCAGGATCGGTATGGTACGCGCGAATGACATCGACTACCAGTCCTTCTCCACGGAAATCCTGCGGCCTTGCTGCTGCCGCTTCTTTTTCTGCAGATCCTTTTCCTCCCGCTGGAGCGCGCGAAGAATCTGCTCCGCCTGCTGCTTCGAGATTTGCTGCTCCCGCTCGGGTTGCGGTTGTTGCTGCTGCTCCGGCTTGGCTTTCTCCTGCTGCTGCTCCCCCTTCTGATTCTGTTGCTGCTGCTGTTGCTGGTCCTGCTGATCCTTCTTCTGCTGCTCTTCCTGCTTGTTTTTGTCCTGCTGCTGCTGATCCTGCTTCTTGTCCTGCTTGTCCTGCTTCTGCTGCTGATCCTTGTTCTGGTTCTGTTGCTGCTGTTCCTTTCGCAGTTCCTCGAGTTTCTTGCGGGCGTAGGTGAGATTGTAGCGTGCGTCCTGGTTGTCGGGATTCAGCTTGAGCGACTTCTTGTATAATGCGATTGCCTGACGGTACCCTTCCATGCGGACGTCGGCACCTTGCGCACCCGCTGCTTCCGTGCCGGCGGACTGCTGCAGCACGGGGTTCTCCGCGCCATTGTCCGCGGCGTTGAGAAACACATTCCCCGCGTTGTAGAGGGTTCCCGCGATCTGTCCCGGCTTCGTGAAACGCAATCCGGCTTTCTCATACTCCGCGAGTGCGGTCTTGATGTCATCGAGGCGGTACGCGGCGTTTCCCGCATTGAAGTGGCTTTCCGGGCGCTCGGGATCGGCCGTCGCGGCCTTCTCGTAGTGTTCACGCGCGGCGTCGTATTCCTTGGCGTGATACCGCTCGTTGCCCTCGTTGACCATGCCACGATAGGACTGTGCCGGCGCGGACGCCGTGAGCGCGTATCCGGAAAGGATCAAGAGAAACATCATCTGTCGCATCTCAAGCAACCCTCCGCTCTTCCCGCGGCGCGAAGAGCGCGAAGCGCGAGAGAAAGCGATTGCGTGTTTCGGAAAGAAACAGTTCACTGATCAGGAGAATCAGACCCAGAAGGATGAAATACTGGAAACGATCCTCATGGTCGGTGAACTGCTTGGTGCCGAATTCCTTTTTTTCCATCCGTTCGATGCCGTCAAACACGGTGGCGAGATTATCGCGACCGCTGTGGGCCTGCGTGAATGTCCCGCCCGTCGCGGCGGCGATCTTCTTGAGTGTTTCCGCGTCGAGCCGCGACAGTACGGGCTCACCGCTCTGGTCGCGCTTGTATTGCGTCGGACCGTTGCCGTTTCCGACCGGTATCGGGGCACCTTCGAGCGAGCCCATGCCGACGGTGTGCACGACAATGCCTTCCTCCGCGGCGGTGGATGCCGCCGCGACGGGATCATCCTCGTGATTCTCGCCATCGGTGATCACCACCATCGCCTTGTACTTCCCTTCCTCTTTCTCGAAGGATGCGCGTGCGAGGTCGATGGCCGACCCGATCGAGGTGCCCGGCGTCGGCGCCATGCCGGCGTCGATCACATCCGTGAGCATGAGCGCCGCGCTGTAGTCGGAGGTCAGGGGCAACTGGGTGTATGCGTCGCCCGAGAACACGATGATACCGATGCGATCACCCTTGAGGTTATTGATGAGATTCTGTAGTTCCTTCCGCGCCGCGCTGATGCGGCTCGGCTGGATATCCTCCGCGCGCATGCTCGCCGACACGTCGATCGCGACGATCAGATCGATGCCGCTGCGTGAGACTTCCTCGAATTTCGTTCCGATGAGCGGGTTGGCATAGGCGACGACGAGCGCCGCGACCGCCAGCAGGATCAGGGTGCCGCGCAGCCAGAATTTCACACGGCTGCGTCCGTCGACGAGCGCATGGACACTCGGCACGTCCCCATAGCCGCGCACGGCGCGGGACTTCCGCCACCAGGCATACCAAAGCCCCGCGGCCAGCACGGGCAGCAGGAAAAGGTACACGAAGTATTCGGGATGGGCGAATTTAATCATGGCATCGCGTGGTGATGGTCAGGGAATTTTCCGGAAAACAAACCAGGACAGGGCGAGCTCGGTCAGGAGCAGCACCAATCCGGTGAACACGTATGCATAGAACAGCTCGGTGTATCGGTGGAATTCGGTGACTTCGATCTTCGTCCGTTCTAGCGCGTCGATCTCGTCGTAGATTTCCTCCAGCTTACGGTTTCCCGTTGCACGGAAGTACTGTCCCCCGGTAATTTCCGCGACCTGACGCAACATTTCCTCGTCGATTTCCACCGGGACGGGCTGGTACTGTATACCGTAGACGGTCTTGAACGGATAAGGCGCCATGCCGCGTGTCCCCACGCCGATCGTGTACACGCGGATTCCGAAGGTCCGCGCGATCTCCGCCGCCGTGGCTGGATCGATCGACCCCATGTTGTTGACGCCGTCGGTGAGCAGAATCATCACCTTGCTTTTGGACGAGCTGCTCTTCATCCGGTTGACCGCGTTGGCGATCCCCTCGCCGATCGCGGTGCCATCCTGCAGGTATCCGGTCTCCACCTGGTGGAGAAGGTCCACGAGGACATCATAGTCGGTGGTCAGCGGGCATTGGGTGAAGCTTTCCCCCGCGAAGATGACAAGACCAATCCGATCGC
The DNA here is from genome assembly GCA_034002405.1 of Bacteroidota bacterium. Taxonomy (GTDB): domain Bacteria; phylum Bacteroidota; class Ignavibacteria; order SZUA-365; family SZUA-365; genus SZUA-365. The sequence continues at coordinate 123,478 of JAVFAS010000004.1, forward strand.
TCTCCCGCGCGAGGATGAAATCCTCCCCGACTTTCTTCGCCGCTTCGAGGCGGTTGGGACGGAAGTCCTCGGCGAGCATTGATCCGGAAATATCGAGTACGATGGTGATGTCGATGCCTTCACGGTAGACGTTCTCTCCCTTCGCGGAGGTCTGTGGTCGCGCGAACGCGACGATGAGCGCGGCCAGCGCGAGCATGCGCAGCGCGAAGGGCAGAGCGCGCAGACGGACGCGCCAACTCCCCGGCACCCCGGCAAACGCGGCGAGCGAGGAATGCCGGATCGCCGCGCTCAAACGGCCCTGGCGCCAGACGTACCAAGCGACCAGGAGCGGGATGACCAGCAGCAGCCAAAGAAATTCGGGATTCGCGAACTGCGTGACCGGATCAAACATCGTCCCGCCTCCCGTTCTCTCTATTCGGAGTATCGGATCCTGATCCTTGTTTTGCTTGATCGGTGTCGATCACATCATCCGGAATCGCCGCCGGGGCTCCGTCCGCCCAGGTGCCACGTTCAGGTGCGGCGCCCGCGGGTGCGGCTGTGTGGTGGATGAACTCCTCCGCCGCGGCCATCGCTTCCTCGTGCTGCAGTGACGTGGGAACGAAGCGGGCGAATTTCGTCATGTCGGCCGTGCGCAGTGTGCGTTCGATGCGCTCGCGCAGGGCGGGAACGATTCCCGTCACGGCAAGCGCCGGCATGATTTCCGAAGTCGGATGCTCGAGCGCCGGAATGGAATAGCGCTGCTCGATGTAGGTCCGGAGAATATCAGTGAGTTCGGATTGATAGGCCTTGTGCTCTCCGTTCTGCCAGAGCCGCTTCGTCCGCAGCGCCGCCAGCGCCTCGAGGGCACGGACGTGCGGCGGGATCGCCGGCGCCTCCGGCACCGCATCCACGACGGGTGGCGCGGGACGTTGCTTCCACCGGCGGTATCCTAACCACACCGCCGCCGCGACCAGCAGCGCGATGGCGAGAAAGAGCAGATACTCCCAGAGCGGACGGGAGACATCGATCACATCGGTGATGTCCTTGAACGTCTGGGACGTGTCGAGCTCCACGGTGGTCAGCTCCAACTGCAGCACGGTGCTGAACGCCTCATACACGGTCGTGTCACCGGGGTTCGTGTAACGCACGCGGATGCGCAGGGCGATACGTCCGGTGTCAAAGACCGTGGTGACAACATCCTGTCGATAGGTCCGACGTGCGCCATCGCCTTCAATTTCCGCGTCACCGGCGGACACGAAATCGCCGTTCTCCACGTCGTCATCCGAGGCAGGGAGATGCAGGCGCACCGCCGCGGGTGCATCGACGCCGAGATGCACGGTGATCCACTGCCCGATCAGGTAACGGGTGGAATCGACCGCCGCCGTGACCCGCACATCCTGCGCGACCAGCGTCGATGCCAGCGCGAACTGCAGGAACAGGAACATCCACGTCAACCGCTTCATCAGAGGCGCCTCTCTCGCATGCGGAAAAACTCGACCAGGGGTTGAATGTAGCCCTTCTGCACATCGACGGCGATGCGGTCGACATTCGCGATCAGAAAGCGGCGGGCACGCTCGGCCTGCCGGGCATCCCAGTGTCGCGAATATGCCTCGCGCACCGCACGCCGGGCACTGTCGATCCACCGTTCATCCCCGGTTTCGGCGTCACGCAGTTTGATCAATCCCACATCGGGCAGCACGCGCTCGCGCGGATCGTACAGTTCAATGGCGATCAGGTCGTGTTTGCGCGCCGCGATCTTCAGTGGATTGTCATAGCCGTCATTCAGGAAATCGCTGATGAGAAAGGCGATCGAACGTTTCTTGGTCACGCGGTGGAAATACTCGAGTCCCGCGCGAATGTCGGTATCGTGTCCCTCGGGAACGAACGTGATGATATCGCGGATGATACGGAGAATATGCGAGCGTCCTTTTTTCGGTGGAATGAATTTCTCGATGCGGTCGGTGAAAATGATCATGCCGACTTTGTCGTTGTTCTTGATCGCACTGAACGCCAGGACGGCGCAGAGTTCGGCCGCGATATCCCGCTTGAAGCGCGGCGATGTGCCGTAATCCTGCGATCCGCTCATGTCGACGAGCAGCATCACGGTCAGTTCGCGTTCTTCCTCGAACACCTTCACGAACGGCCGATTGAAACGCGCCGAGACATTCCAGTCGATCGTGCGCACATCATCGCCGAACTGGTACTCGCGCACTTCGGAGAATTCCATGCCGCGGCCCTTGAACACGGAGTGGTATTCCCCCGAGAAGAGCTGGTTGACGAGTCCGCGCGTGCGGATCTCGATCTGACGGACGTTCCTGAGAATCTGCTTCGTATCCATGCCCGTGGATCAGGGTACTTCGATTGTATCGAGAATTTCCTGGATGATCATTTCCGCATTCATTTCCTCCGCTTCCGCCTCATAGGTCACGGCAACGCGATGGCGCAGCACGTCGAAGCAGATCGCGCGGATATCCTCGGGGATCACATACCCGCGGCGCTGGATGAAGGCGTGCGCCTTGCCGGCGATCGCGAGATTGATGCTGGCGCGGGGCGAGCCGCCATAGGCGATATAGCCGGCGAGACGCTCGAGCTTGAAATCACGCGGTCGACGCGTCGCTTCGACGATGTCGAGAATGTAGCGCTCGATTTTTTCGTCCATGTACACCATGTGCACCGCATCACGGGCGCGGATGATATCGTCGGTCGAGACCACCGCATTCGGCACCGGAATCTCACGCGCGATCTGCTGGCGCATGATCTGCAGTTCCTCCTCCCGCGAGGGATAATCGATTTTCACCTTCAGCATGAAGCGGTCGACCTGCGCCTCGGGCAAGGGATAGGTGCCTTCCTGCTCGATGGGATTTTGCGTGGCCATCACGAGGAAGGGTCGCGGGAGCGGATACGTTTGCTCACCGATCGTGACCTGCCGCTCCTGCATCGCTTCGAGCAACGCGCTCTGCACCTTGGCGGGCGAGCGGTTGATTTCGTCGGCGAGGATGAAATTCGCGAACACGGGACCCTGCTTCGTTTGGAAGTCCCCGGTTTTCTGGTTGTAAATCATCGTGCCGATCAGATCGGCCGGCAGCAGGTCGGGAGTGAACTGCAGGCGATGGAAGACCGCGTGCATCGCCGCCGCGAGGGTCTTGATCGCCGTCGTCTTCGCCAGGCCGGGCACACCTTCGAGTAAAATGTGTCCGTCGCCGAGCAATCCGATCAGCAGTCGGTCGACCATGCCTTTCTGGCCGATGATGACCTTGCCGATTTCCATTCGCAGCGCATCGACGAATGCGCTCTCCTGTTGAATGCGTTCGTTGATTTCCTGGATGTTGACTTGCATCGATTCTCCACTGATCCGGATGAATAACGGGCGTGATCGGTTTCAGGGGCGCGGTACATCAACCGGCGACATGTCCCTGAGAAAGCTCATATCTGATGAAAATACACAGGAGAAGGAATCGGGTGCAAACCCATTGGACGTGCCCTCCCCGCCGGGGATCATTTCCCCGGCGACGGCGCGCCGGCGGGTAGGAAAGGCTGGACGATGTACTTCGTATACCCGTACTTGAGTTTGGACGGGACCGCGGCAAGGGAAAGCCGGTTGGTGGGAAAAGCAAACGATGGTTCGAAATAGCAGTTGATCGCGCAACCCTGGCAGAAGTCATGCCGGCCCTCGCGCTCGCGATGCCAGCGCACCCGCTCGCTATTCCACGCCGCGTCGAGATCGTCTCCGATCGGGAGCCGCTCGAAATGCAGGTGATAACACGGAAGCAGAATCTCGTTCTCCGGAGAGATCACCAGCACGCGCGAGACCGCGCGGCACAGCGGCGCGGTGATGTCGTTGCCGCCACGGCGGCGCAGCGTGAGAAAGGATGGATTGAGGTACACCATCGGACGGCGCGCGAAGGTTTCGATGAAGGTCATGGCCGCTTCACCCAGGCCCTCTTCCTGAAAATACTGAAACACCGGATTCAGGAGCAGCATCAGACCATGTTCCCGCGCGATGGCATAGACGCCCTCGACCTGCGCGTAATTGTCATCGGTGACCGTAAAGAGCAGGTCGGGGCGTTCGCCCAGACGACGCGCGACCACGATACTTTCCATGATCGCGTCGAAGCAGGCAATGCCGCGCATGGCGTCGTGCTGTGCCGGATCCGCGCTGTCGAGCGAGAAATGCAGCAGGTCGACGTTCCCCGCGAGTTCCGCCGCGCGTTTCGGATACAGAAGTCCGTTGGTCGTGACACTCGACCGCATCCCGAGGCGACGGGTCTCCGCCGCGATGCGTCCGATGTCCGGATGCAGCAACGGCTCGCCACCGGTCAGATCCACGAAGCGCACGCCGAGGCGACGCATCGCGGCAAGATTTCTCATCACATCCTCGGTACGCGCGTGCCGCGTGTCGCGGAAGGCCGCGTGGTCACCGAAATGGCAAAAGGCACAGAAGGCGTTACAGCGATAGGTCAGGTAGTAATTGCAGAGCAGCGGCATGGGGGGAACACTTCTTTCGAACGTTCATGAAAGCATCAATGCGGCGATGGACCATGATACAAAAGCGGCGCCGGAATTCCACGACGGCACGAATGATCATGATGCACGCGAGAAACCCCGATCCGCGGGGAGAGGAGCCATCATCCGCACGGGGAGGACGTCGATGCGCATTGATCCGCATCGGAGATTTTTTCATACTGCGATGATACAATCCCTCACGAACGAAGAAGCGTCCGGCACGCAGGCACAGCGCCATGAAATACCACGAACTCCTGGCCCGGATCGAGGAAGGCGAAGGACTCACGACGGAGTTCAAGCGCCGCGTCTCCACGGCCGGAAAAATTGCACGGGAGATGATCGCGTTCGCCAACACGCGGGGCGGCGTGATGCTCTTCGGCATCGACGACGACAAAACCGTCGTGGGAGTGGACAGCGAGAAAGCCGAGCTCGAGGAGATCACCCTGGCCGCGGAACATCTATCCGACCCGCCGATCGAATACGTCGTGACCATCTTCAACATGGACAATCGCGATGTGATCTGCATCGAGATTCCTGAAAGCAAAAGAAAACCGCATTTCCTCGTCGACGACACCGACGAGCGCAACGCCTATGTGCGCGTCGGCGAACACAGCGTGCACGCGAGCCGGGAGATGATCCGCGTCCTGCGCCACCAGTCCGCCGACGACGATCCCGTGCGCCTCGTCTTCGGCGAAGCCGAAAAGCGTCTGTTCACCTGGTTCGACTCGCACGATCGCATCACCGTGAAGGAATACGCAACACTGATCAACGTCTCCGACCGCCGCGCCTCGCGCCTCCTCGTCCGCCTCGTCCGCGCCGGCGCCGTCGCCATCCACACCCACGAAAAAACCGACTACTTCACCTCCATGCTCTGACAGC